>NZ_AOUN01000005.1:0-182984 GCF_000371385.1 Sphingopyxis sp. MC1 | reverse complement strand
ATTTCAGGGGAGCACGTCACGACGAAGATACTCCCAGGCGAAACCGGCGGGGGGAATAGCTTTCGCGTGCCCGTAAGCCGCCGGCGCACGCCAATCAATGCTAAGCATGGCGTCACCTCCCTATGCCGGGCGGCGCAGGGCAACGCCCGGATAGAGAGTTTCCGAAATCGCCAACACTGGATATAGCTGGAGTTATACGGAATGTTGTTCGTGCAGGCCGCACATTTATAGTTATTTTCTTCTTAACAACGTTTCCGTGATTTTACTAGTCTGCGAGGTCGTGCGTGTTGCCTTGCCCGCTGGCGCAGGCAAGGCAACCCAAGTTTCACCTGTTGGAAAAGACATGCACCTCGTCGCGTGCCGTTTCTATCGTGAAGAACTCGCCGCCCATTTCGGCATCGCGTGCCATAGCCTCCCAATCGACATAGTAGCGCAGGGCTTCGGGGATCGTGACGCTCTCGGCGGTCAGCTCCTCCATGTAGTCCGCAAGGCTCGCGTGCTGTCCGTGATAGCAATCCTGCAAGGCGCTCTCGGCCTGATCGATGTCGCCGACGAACTGCTCCAGCAATCCAGCGCCTAGCGCGCCGTGCTCGGCGATGAAAGCGCCCATCCGCGCCACGTTCTCAATGCCTGCATATTCCCTGATGGTGACGCCCTCGAAGCCTTCATAGTCATGGATGGCATATTCCTCCGCGTCCTTGATCGGGGAACGCGCAAGCATGGCGGAAATCTCGTCCCTGATGTCGTCGGCGTCCTGATCCGCGTCGATCCAGGCACCATGCAGATGGCCGTTGTTGTAAGCTGCAAGGCAGGCAACATAGATGCGGGGATTGCTGTCGGTAACGCTGGTCATGTCTCTGTTCCTTCGGGTGTTGGGTTCAGAGCAGCGAAGCGCCGCTCCTGAACCCTTGCCCGGCGGCGAGCCAGGGGTAGCAAGGCGCACGAGAAGTCTTTGGCACCGTGGAATAAATGGAGGGGACCCGCTTGCGGGGAGCGGGCCGTTTATGCCGCGAAAGGGCAGAGAGTTTTCTTGCGCTGCGCGAGGGCAACGCCCTTAGCAATTTCTCGAACAACAAGATCAGTTGGCCGAACTACCGTGCGTCCGGTTCTCCATATTTCCAGGCGGTAGGTGGCGAACGACGCGGCGACAGCCGCGCCGACCCGGAGGCGAACGCGCTTCCAAATTGCGCCGTAGTGAGCCGGAGGGTCGCCAGTGACAAAGCCCCGGCGCTTTAGCGCCGGGTCAATTTGATATTACGCCGTTGGATTAGCGAACGGGCGTGGGTCCGCTGGCCGAAGGTGCTGCCAGTCGCAGCAAGGCCGAAATCCCGACAAAGCCGCCGCCGATGATGCAGAAGATTTGCCGCCAGATTTCGGACGGGACCGATTCCTTGGTGACGCCGTGGACCAGCGCATAGCCGGCCACGGCAGCGGGTGCAGCGAAGATCAGCGCCACGGCGAGGCGCAGGATCGGGGAGCGTAGCGAGTCAAAGAGAAGCGCCAGGACGCCGAAGGCTGCGCCGGCCGCGACCAACCCGACCAAGCCCGCGCCGATCAAGCCGGAGCCGGTCTGATAGGCGAACTGCGCAGCCGTCAATCCGAGCATGAAGGGCAGCGCATAGACCGCGAGCGTATAGGCTGCGACGCAAAGCATTGCGATCAATACAACGCTCATTATCATTACGACGGCCATGGCTCTGCTCCTTTACGACTGGCGCGGTTCGCTCTTTCTTGCTCCTTCGCGTGGCGATGCGCCTATGATGACGGTCCTCGTTTATTCTGTCGACCGCGAACATGGCTTTCTCGCGCAAGCCTGCGAAACAAGCGTGATTAAACAGAAGCGGCCGGAAACCTGCTGAGATTTCAGCAGATTCCGGCCAATTTTCATGGTTCATTTTGGAGGGCTATGGAGTAAACGTAGTGCTCATCGGTATCCCGCACGTCCCGCCACCTTTTCCATCCACGCATCCCGGTCATCCCGCGGCGATTGCCCGCGGCCGAGGGTGCGCGTGAAAATTTCGCCTGCTTATCTGTTGTAAATGCGAATCGTTCGCGATAGTGAGGGCCAAATTTTAAGGGCCTCTCTCCTCCATGCACGCACCGACCCCAACGCGCACGCCGACCAAGAAGAGCCGCCGCGCCTTCTGGCTCAAACAGCTTCACATGTGGCACTGGATGAGCTCGGCGATCAGTCTGATCGGGCTACTGCTGTTCGCGATAACGGGCTTCACGCTGAACCATGCTGCCGATATCGAGGGGGCACCGCGCGTTGCCGAGCGTAGCGCGCAATTGCCGGGGCCGCTGCTCGAAGCGCTGGCGGCGGCGGACCCGGCGGACGGCAAGGGGACGCTTCCCGCACCGGTTGCGGCGTGGGTCGAGGCGAATTTTCCGGTTCGTGCGGGCGAAGCCGAATGGTCCGCCGACGAGGTCTATATGGCCGCGCCGCGTCCCGGCGGCGATGCCTGGGTCGCGATCGATCGCGCGACGGGCGCCGCCACCGCGGAAATCACCGACCGCGGCTGGATTTCCTATCTCAACGATCTCCACAAAGGGCGCAATTCGGGCGGCGCGTGGAGCCTGTTCATCGACATATTCGCCTTTGCCTGCCTGGTGTTCGCGCTGACCGGGCTTGTGCTGCTTCAGCTTCATTCGGCCAAGCGCAAGAGCACCTGGCCGCTCGTCGGCGCGGGGGTGGCGATCCCCGCCGCCATCGCGATCCTCTTCATCCATTAAGGAGATGCCATGCAAACCGAGTTTCGATCCGTCCTGACCGGCGCCTCGCTCGGGCTGGGCGCGGTGCTGTCGGCCCCGGCGCTCGCCGCCGATCCGGGGACGATGGAGGTCAGCGTCACCATCCCGCAGCTCAAGGTCGCCGAATATCATCGGCCCTATGTCGCCATCTGGGTCGAGAAGGCCGGCGCACCCGCGAAGACGGTCGCGATCTGGTACGACCATGACATGAAGAATAACGAGGGCACCAAATGGCTGCGCGACGTGCGCCAGTGGTGGCGCGCCTCGGGCCGTTCGATGCGCTTTCCGGCCAATGGCGTCACGGGTGCGACGCGCGCGCCGGGCACGCACAGGATCGCCTTCAGCCGCGCCCAGCTCGGCGCGCAGGCGCCCGGCGATTATGTCCTGGTGATCGAGGCCGCGCGCGAAGTCGGCGGGCGCGAGTTGCTGCGCATTCCGTTCCGCTGGCCCGCCAAAGCCGGGGCCGCGGGCCGCGCGGTCGGCAAGACCGAACTCGGCACCGTTTCGATTTCCTTCCGTTGATCCAGAGAGGACCGATCATGAAGACCCGATTGCTGATCGCCGCGAGCGCCGCGCTGGCCCTTTTCGCCGCAGCGCCCGCGCAGGCGCACCGCCAGTGGATGCTGCCGTCCTCGACCGTGCTGTCGGGCGACGATGTGTGGGTGACGGTCGACGCCGCCGTTTCGAACGACCTCTTCTATTTCGAGCATCAGCCGCTGCGGCTCGACGCGGTAAAGGCATGGGCGCCCGACGGTAGCGAGGCGTCGATCGAGAATAAGGCGACGGGCCGCTATCGCAGCACCTTCGACGTGCATCTGACGCAGAAGGGAACGTGGCGCATCGCATCGGTCGCCGACATGCTGATGGGCAGCTATGATCTGGACGGCAGGACCGAACGCCTGCCGCGCGGGACGACGGCTGCCAATCTGGCCGAGCGCCTGCCCGCCGGGGCGACCAACGTGCGAACCGCCGAGGCGAACAACCGCAACGAGATTTTCGTGACGGTGGGCGAGCCGACGACGACGCTGTTCGCGCCGACCGGCAAGGGGATCGAGCTGGTGCCGGTGACGCACCCCAATGATCTGTTCGCGGGCGAAACCGCGACCTTTCAGTTCCTGCTCGACGGCAAGCCCGCGGCGGGCCTGCCCGTCACGGTCATCCCGGGCGGAATCCGCTACCGCGACCAGCTGGGCCAGATAGACCTCAAGACCGACGCAGACGGCAAGGTCGCGATCAGCTGGCCCGAATCGGGTATGTACTGGCTCAACGTCACCACGCCGCAGGCGGAACGCGACGAGGGCGCGGGCGGGCCGCCGCCGCTTGCCCGCCGCGCCAGCTATGTGACGACGCTGGAGGTCATGGCGCCCTGAACGACCGGATATTGATCCCCCAGGCGCTGACGCCCGCCGCCTTTGCGGCGCGCCGTCCGGGGGCGTCGGTCCGCCGCTTTTCGGGGCGGACGATGGGCACAAGCTGGTCGTTGCAGGCGGTCGATGCGCCGACTTCGGCGGGCGAGGGCGTCCGGCGCGCGCTGGACCGCGTCGTGCGGCAGATGAGCCAGTGGGAAGCGGAATCGGACCTGTCGCGCCTGAACCGCGCGCCTGTGGGGGAATGGCACGCGATCCCGCCCGAATTTGCGCGCGTGATGGCTGCGGCGACCGCGATTGCCGAAGCGAGCGACGGCGCGTTCAATCCCGCGCTCGGCCTGCTGACCGAGCGCTGGGGCTTCGGTGCGGGCGGGCCGGTCGCTGCGGCGCCCGACATCGCGCCGCCCGATGCGCCGCCCGACATTGCCTTTGATGCCGGGACGGCGCGCGTCCGGCGCGGGACGGGGGCGGCGCTCGATCTGTCGGGGATCGCCAAGGGGTTCGGCGTCGATCTTGCTGCCGAGCAGCTGCTGGCGAGCGGGGTGCGGCATTTTCTTATCGAGGTCGGCGGCGAATTGCGCGGCGAGGGCGTGCAGCCCGACGGGCAGCCCTGGTGGGTCGATGTCGAGCCGCCGCCCGGCCTGTCGCTCGCGCCCTGGCGGCTGGCGCTGCACGACCTGTCGGTCGCAACCTCGGGCAATTACCGGCGCGGCTTTACCGACGGCGGCCGCCATTATTCGCACAGCTTCGATCCGCGCAGCGGGCGCCCGATCGTCAACGGCGTGGCGTCGGTGACGGTGGTGCATCGCAGCTGCATGATCGCCGACGGCTGGGCAACCGCGCTCACCATCGTCGGTCCCGAGCGCGGCATGGCACTTGCCGATGCGCAGGGCCTTGCGGCGTCGATGATCGCGGACGGCCGCGAATATGCCTCGCGTGAATGGCGCGCGATGCTGGATTAGAAACGCAAGGCGTTCAGGCGTCGGCCCATTGGCGCAGCAGATTGTGATAGACGCCGGTCAGACGGACGACCGTCGGATCGCCCTGACCCATCGCCGCGGCGGCGCCCTGAACCCCCAGATCGAGGTCGAACAGCAGGTTGCGCTGCGCCTGATCGCGGATCATCGACTGGATCCACATGAAACTGGCGACGCGGACGCCGCCCGTTACCGGTTCGACGCGGTGGACAGTGCTCGACGGATAGAGGATCAGGTGGCCGGCGGGGAGCTTGAGGCCGGGCGCCTCGGCCATTCCTTCGATGACCAGGCCGCCGCCTTCATAGCTGTCGGGGTCGGCCAGAAACAGCGTTGCCGACAGGTCGCTGCGGATCCGGAAATCGGTGCCGCGCCGCATCCGCACGGCATTGTCGATATGATCGCCGAACGCCTCGCCGCCCGAATAGCGGTTGAAGAACGGCGGATAGATTTTGAGCGGCAGGGCAGCGGCCATGAACAGCGGCGAGCGGCCGAGCGCGTCGATCACCATCCGGCCCGCCTCGACCGCCGCATCGCCGAATTCGGGAAGCTGCTGGTTGCGTTTGGCCAGCGCCGCCTGCGGTCCCGACGTCTCGTTGCCGTCGATCCAGTCGGCGCGATCGAGGATGGTGCGGAGCGCCTTGACGCCCGCGGCGTCGATCAGGTCGGGAATGATGCGGATCATGCGCGTTACTATGCCGAAAAGCCCGGGCGCGGCAATCGCCGCGCCCGGGGACCAATCAGAATTTGTAGAAGAGGCTTAGCACCGCCGAGCGTTCCTCGCCGGGCGTCGCCCAGCCGCCGGTGACGATGCCGGTCGTGCCGTTCACATTGTTGCGCACGCCCGTGTAATAATCCTCGTTGGTCAGGTTCGACACATTGAGCTGCGCCACCAGGCCGTTGCCGAAATCATAGGACACGAACGCGCGGTGGATCAGATAATCGTCGACGAAATATTGCGAGCGCTGCGCCATGTTGCGCTGGCTGGTCGCGAAACTGCCCTGATAGGTCAGGCCATAGCCGATCTGCAGCCCGAACGGCAGCGTGTAGGTGGTGAACAGGCTGCCCGAATGTTTCGGGGTCTGGATCAGGCGGTCGCCCGCCTGCGGGTCGGGCAGGGCGGCGCTGTTGGTGCAGGTGCCGCCGCCGGGGTTGGCGAGGCAATAGTTCGACACGCTCTGCCGCACCGTTCCGTCGAGGTAGGTGTAATTGGCGAAGATCGACCAGTTGGGCGTGATCGCGCCGGTCAGGCCGAGCGCGAAGCCGTCGACGCGCGACTTGCCGTCGAGCACCTGGAGCGAGCTGGGCAGCGAGGCATCGTTCGACGGCACGCGGTAATTGCTGCGTTCGTTGCGGAACAGCGCGGCGGTGAGCAGCAGCTTCTTGTCCATGAGCTCGGCTTTCGCGCCGATCTCGTAAGTGCGGCCGGTTTCGGGCGCGACGTCGCAATTGGTGCCGCAGCCGAGCCGGACCGTCGCCGACGACGGCGTCTTGCTGTTGCCGTAGGCGGCATAGAGGCTGACATTTTCGACCGGGTGGAACACCGCACCGACGCGATAGGAAAAGAGATTTTCGTCGCTGATCTGGTCGGCGCCGCGGGTATAGACCGCGCCGGTCGCGGGCGTCGTCACCGTATCGGCACGGAATTTGGCGCGCGAATTTTCATAGCGCAGCCCGGCGTTCAGTTCGAACATCGGCGACAGCTCGAGCGTGTCGAAGGCGTAAATCGCCCAGCCGCGCGTATCGCCATAACTGTTGCCGGTGCGGACATAATTGACCGGGCCCGACCAATAGGTGTCGGGGTTCGCCAAGCTGATCGGCCCCTGCACGGGATTGGGCGTGGCGCCGCCGGCGTTGCGCAGCAATTGCGCGACCTCGATCGAATAATCCTCCTGGCTCAGCGAGCCGCCGATGACGAGCGTGTTGTGGACGCCGCCCTTGGTGCCGCTGACGATCGTGAGGTCGGTCTGGTTGTAGAGCAGTTCGTTGAGCTGATCGCGGACCAGTCCGCGCGGCCCGGCCGGGTAATAATAGCCCGCCATGTCCTGGCCGCTGGGGCAGGGGACGCCGACGGTCGCATCGGGCGTTGCGCCGATCGGCTGCAGGCCGCTGGCGAGGCAGAAGACGCCCTGCGGCGCGCTCGTCTGGCTATATTGGTGGACGCGCTGCCAACGCGTGAGGTTGCGGATCGACACGGCATCGCTGAACGCGTGACGGAAGGTCGCGGTGAAGCGGTCGACCTTCGTCTTCTGTTCGTCCAGATTGACGATGCCGAAATAGGAGCTGTCGTCGACGCCCGGCAGCGGACCGTCGTTCACGCCGCTCAGGAAATAGGGGACGCCATAGATCGGCGTGTTGTTGTCATCCTGGTGAATATAGGCGAGCGTCAGGCTGGTGTCGCTGTCGACGCCGATGGTGATCGACGGCGCCACGCCCCAGCGCTGATAGGATTCGACGTCGCGGCCGGGCACGTCATTTTCATGATACATGGCGTTGAGGCGCACAGCGATCAGATCGCTGAGCCGCCAGTTGCTGTCGACCGCCGCCCGATAATAATTGTCGGTGCCGACCGCGGCCTGCACCGTGGTCGCGTCGCGCGCGAAGGGGATCTTGCTGACGAGATTGATCGTCCCGCCGACGCTGCCCGACCCGTTGAAGACCGAGTTGGCGCCGTTGTAGACTTCGATCTGCTGGAGGTTGAACGGGTCGGTGCGGCTGTATTGCGCGCTGTCGCGCACGCCGTCGACGGTGATGTCGTTGCTGGCCGAATAGCCGCGCAGATTGATCGAATCGCCATAGCCGCCGCCGCCTTCGCCCGCGCCGAAGGTGATGCCCGGAATCGTCGAAAGCGCGTCGCGCAGCGTCAGCAGATTCTGCTGCCTGATCTGTTCCTCCGACACCACGGTCACGGTCTGCGGCGTATCGACGATCGGTGCGGTCGATTTGGGCGTTTCCACCGCGACGCCATTGGTGCCGGTGACGATGATATTCTCCCGATAGCCGGGCGCATCCTGCGCATCGTCGGCGGTCGCGGCGAGCGCGGGCGCGCTGACGAGGCTGCCGACGCAGGAGAGAGCGAGGAAAGAAACAGGCTTCACGGTGTTACCCCCTTATCGTTGTTGTTGGGGGTCCGCTATTGAGAGTCGTTCGCAGAGTCAACAATAATGCGAATCGTTCGCGATAATGTCGTAAATTTGTCGCGGCGGGCGGCGATGATCGGGGCGTGGTTACGCTTGCGGGGCAGGGCCTAATGCCGCGGCTCGAGCCACCAGCTCTGCCGCCAGCCATAGGGGCTGGCGACGGGTTCGCCGCGCGCATTTGTCGCGGGCCGGAAGCGGAAGCGCGTCTCGATCAGCCGACAGGTGGTCGAATCGAGCGCGGCATCGCCGCTCGAACGGCTGATCCGGCATCCGCTGACCCGCCCGCTGGCCTCGATGGTGAAGCGCACTTCGACGACGCCGCCGATATGCGCGCGGCGCGCCTCTCGGGGATAGTCATCGTCTTCGATCGTTCCGCTGCGCCAGACGGCGCGCGTGCCGCCGCCGGTGCCGCTGCCTGCACCGCCGGCCCCGGTGCCGTCGCCGCGTCCGCCGGCGCCCGATCCAGCGCCGGGGGTCGGGGTAGCGCCTGCCGATGGATCGTTGCCGCTGCCGGGCGTTGGCGCCGCCGCGACCGGAGGCGGTGCGGGCGGGACGACTAGGGGCTTGGGCGCCGCGACAGCCGCGGCCTTGGCAAAGCGGTTCGCCGCCGACGCCTTGCCGCTCGCCGCGTCGCTTTTCGCGGGAGCGGGGGCTGCGGGTGTCGGCGGAGGTTTCGGTGCGGGGAGCGCGATGGCGCTGATCGCCTCGCCGGCCTTGCGGATCACCGCGATGTCGAGGCTGCTGACGAGCGCGGCGCCAACCAGCAGCGCCGCCAGGGCCGCACCGCTGCCTGCCAGAGCGCGCTGCCGCGCCGGAAGCTGTCCGCTATATGCCATCGCCCGATCCCGGCGCGCGCCCATCGCGCGCCTTCGGGGCCGATATTAGAGGAAATCGTCTAGCGTGGACATGAACCGGTCGAACTGATCGTGATGCAGCCAGTGGCCGGCGTTTTCGAACTCGATCACCTGCGCGGACTTGAAATGCGCGATCCGACCGTCCTTCGCGGGGTTCGATGCCCAGCTGTTGGCGCCATAGAGCAACAACGTCGGGCAGGTGATTTCGGCCCACAGCGATGCGATTTCATCGTGCGACAGATCGAAAACCGACCAGATGTTGAGATAATTGTCGAACTTCCAGCTCCACGTTCCATCCTCGTTGCGGCTGATGCCGTGGATGGTCAGGTGACGCGCCTGTTCGGGCGTCAGATAGGCATTTTCGCCCATCATCCGCGCCAGCGCATCGTCGAGCGTCGGATAACGGCGCGGCGAACGGCCCGCCGCCTGCCGTTTGTCGTCGATCCATTTGCGGAACCGGTCGGCGACGGGCGTTGCGAGGCGTTCGGCGATCAGCTTGGGCGAGGGGCCGAGCCCCTCGATCGCGACGAGCTTGGATACGGTGTCCGGATAGAGCCCGGTGTAGCGCAATGCGACATTGCCGCCCATCGAATGCGACACGATCGTCACCGGCGACAGGTCGAGCTGGTGGATGAGCTGCGCCAGATCATAGACGAAGGCGTCCATGTCGTAATTGCCGTCGGGCGACCAGGCGCTGTCGCCATGGCCGCGCAGGTCCGGCGCGATGACATGATAGCGATCGCGCAGCTTTTCGGCGACCCAGTCCCAGTTGCGGCAGTGATCGCGCCCGCCATGGACGAGAAGCAGGGGCGGCGCGTCGGCATTGCCCCAATCGACATAGTGCAGCTTCAACCGCTGCGAGATGTAGGAGTGCGACGTGGGGCCACTTGCCATCTGATCATCCTTGCTGTCTGGTTGCGTTTCAAAAGGCGACCGAATCCGATCCGTCAACCCCGCATGGGCCGGCGGCGCGAGGCGAAGGCGCTGAAACAGCGAAGGGAAGAGTGAGGCCATGACCAGTTTTCGCGACAATCTGCTCGCCGGCAAGACCGCTTTCGTCGCGGGCGGCACGAGCGGCATCAACCTTGGTATCGCCAAGCGCTTTGCCGAACTCGGCGCGCGCGTGGCCGTCGCGGGGCGCGATCCCGACAAGGCGCGCCGCGCCGCCGACGAAATCGGCCATGACGCGATCGGGCTGTCGGGCGATGTGCGCGATTATGGCGCGATTCGCGGGGTGATGGAGACGGTCGCGGACAAGTTCGGCCCGATGGACATCGTCATATCGGGCGCCGCGGGCAATTTCCTCGCGCCGGTGCTCGGCATGTCGGCCAACGCCTTTCGCACCGTGGTCGACATCGACCTCAACGGCACCTTCAACGTGTTTCGCGGCTGCCACGATCTGCTCAATACGCCGGGTGCCTCGCTGATCGCGATCACCGCGGGGCAGGCGGTCAATGCCTCGGCGCTGCAGGCGCACGCCTGTGCGGCGAAGGCGGGGATCAACCAGCTCGTCCGGGTGCTGGCGCTCGAATGGGGCCCCGATGTCCGCGTCAACGGCATCTCGCCGGGCCCGATCGCCGACACCGAGGGTATGAAGCGCCTCGCGCCCGACGATGCGACGCGCGAGGCGCATTATGCGCGCATCGCGATGAAGCGCTGGGGCAAGGTTTCGGAGGTCGCCGAATCGGCGGTTTTTCTCTGCTCACCCGCCGCGAGCTATATCACCGGAACGATCCTCGACTGCGATGGCGGCAGCCAGGTGGGCGACGCATCGCGGCTCGACCTGGCGCGCGGAATGGCCTGATGCTCGCCGCGGACGCTGCCGTCAGTCGCGGCTCTCGACCCGGATGACCGCCGTCATCGGCAACGTACCGTACAGATGCGGGAAAAGCTGGCCGCCGCGCGATTCTTCCCAGCGCACCGCCTTGCCGAGCTGCGCAAGGTCGACCTCGGCGATTACCAGCCCCTGCTGCCCGGCAAAATGTTTGGCGAGCGTTTCCGCAAGCTGCTCGGCGGTCGACATGTGGATATAGCCGTCGGCATGGTCCACGGGGGCGCCGTGGAACAGGCTTTCGCGCTCGAAATCCATCCACTGGTCGGCGGTCAGCACCTTGAAGGCGGTGCCGGCGGTCATTCGCCGGCGCCGTCCGGTCCCGCGTCGGCGGCCCCATCGACCGCTTCTGCGGTTTCTGCCGCGACGTCCGCCGGATCGAGCGCTTCGTCCTCGCTATCCTCGATCAGCGCCGCCGATACGACATGTTCGTCCTTGGCGACGTCGAACAGGCGCACGCCCGCCGATCCGCGGCCGATGACGCGCAGGCTGCCGAGTCCCATGCGAATGAGCTTCGCCTGATCGGTCACCAGCATCAGTTGATGTGCCTGCGTCGCCGGGAAGCTTGCCACGACGGGGCCATTACGGCCGATATTGTCGATATTGGTGATCCCCTGGCCGCCGCGGCCGGTGCGGCGATATTCATAGGCGGAGGACAGCTTGCCATAGCCGTTGGCGCAGATCGTCAGGATGAACTGTTCGCGTGCGGCGAGCTCCTCCATCCGGTCGGCCGGCAGCGTCGGCGCGTTTTCATTGTCCTTCCACGGGGCCGCGCGCAGATAGGCTTCGCGCTCCTCGCTGCTGGTGCCGACGCGGTGGAGGATCGAGAGCGAGATCACCTCGTCGCCGTCGGCGAGGCGCATACCGCGCACGCCGGTCGAATTGCGGCTCTGGAATTCGCGTACATCGTCACCGGCGAAGCGGATCGCCTTGCCCTGCCGCGTCGCGAGCAGCACATCGTCGCTTTCGTCGAGCAGCGCGACGCCGATCAAGCGATCGTCTTCGTCATCGCCTTCGAACTTCATCGCGATCTTGCCGTTCGAGGGCACGTTGGTGAAGGCGTCCATGCTGTTGCGACGCACGCTACCCTTCGCGGTCGCGAACATGACGTGGAGCTTGCCCCATTCGCCCTCGTCCTCGGGCAACGGGAGAACGGTCGAGATCGTCTCGCCCTGCGCGAGCGGGAGCAGGTTGATCATCGGGCGGCCGCGCGTGGCCGGCCCGCCTTCGGGCAGGCGCCATACCTTCATGCGATAGACCTTGCCCGCGGTGGAGAAGAACAGCACCGGCGTATGCGTCGAGGTGACGAACAATTCGGTGACGACATCTTCGTCCTTCGTCGCCATGCCGGCGCGGCCCTTGCCGCCGCGACGCTGGGCGCGGAAGGTGTCGAGCGGGGTGCGCTTGATATAGCCGTCGAGGGTGACGGTAACGACCATCTCCTCGCGCTCGATCAGATCCTCGTCGTCGATGCCATCGGCGGCGGGGGCAACCAGCGTCTTGCGCGGGGTGGCGAATTCGTCGCGCACCGCGACCAGCTCTTCACGCATCACGCCATAGAGTTTGACGCGGTCGGCGAGGATCGAAAGCAGTTCCTCAATCTCGCTCGCCAACTCGCCGAGTTCCTTGCCGATTTCGTCGCGACCGAGCGCGGTCAGACGATGCAGGCGCAGGTCGAGAATCGCCTTCACCTGTATTTCGGAAAGACGATAGGTCGCGGCGTCCTCCATCTCGCCCTCGATCGCTTCGACGAGGCGGATATAGGGCGCGATCTCGCCGATCGGCCATTCGCGCGCGAGCAGCGCTTCGCGGGCCGCAGCGGGCGAGTTCGAGCCGCGGATGATGCGCACAACCTCGTCGAGATTGCTGACCGCGACGACAAGGCCGAGCAAGATGTGCGCGCGGTCGCGCGCCTTGGCGAGTTCGAATTTGCAGCGGCGGGTGATGACCTCTTCGCGGAAGGCGATGAAGGCCGAAAGAATATCCTTCAGCCCCATCATTTCGGGGCGGCCGCCACGGATCGCGAGCATGTTCGCGGGGAAGCTCGACTGCGCCGGGGTGTGGCGCCAGAGCTGGTTCAAGACGACCTCGGCGGTGGCGTCGCGCTTCAGCTCGATAACGACGCGCACGCCCTCGCGGTTCGATTCGTCGCGAATGTCGGCGACGCCCTCGATGCGCTTGTCGCGCGCCGCCTCCGCGATCTTCTCGACGAGTCCGGACTTGCCGACCTGAAAAGGAATGGACGTCAGAACAATCGATTGGCGGTCGTTCCTGCCTTCCTCGATGATGTGCGTAGCGCGCATCATGATCGAGCCGCGGCCGGTGGCATAGGCGTTGCGCGCGCCGCCCTGGCCGAGCATCATCGCGCCGGTCGGGAAATCGGGGCCGGGGACGATCGCCATCAGTTCTTCGAGGGTGATGTCCGGGCCGCCCTCGAGCTGGCGGTCGATCATCGCGAGCGTCGCATCGACGACTTCGCCAAGGTTGTGCGGCGGGATGTTGGTCGCCATGCCGACCGCAATGCCACCCGCGCCGTTGACGAGCAGGTTCGGGAAACGCGCCGGGAGCACCGTGGGCTCGTCGCGGCTCGCGTCATAATTGGGCTGGAAGTCGACGGTATCCTTGTCGAGGTCGTTCAGCAGCACCATCGCGGTCTTGGCAAGGCGCGCTTCGGTATAGCGCATCGATGCCGGCGGATCGGGGTCCATCGAGCCGAAATTGCCCTGGCCGTCGATCAGCGGCACGCGGAGCGACCAGTCCTGCGTCATGCGGGCGAGAGCGTCATAAATCGCGCTGTCGCCGTGCGGGTGGTAGTTACCCATGACGTCGCCGACGATCTTCGCCGATTTCTTGTACGGGCGGCCGGGAATGAAGCCGCCTTCCTGCGCCGCGTAGAGGATGCGGCGATGCACCGGCTTCAACCCGTCGCGCACGTCGGGCAGCGCGCGGCTGACGATCACGCTCATCGCGTAATCGAGGTAAGACGTCTTCATTTCGTCGACGATGTTGATCGGCGAAATGCCGTCGTCGGACGGCGGCAAATGCGTATTTTCTTCGGTCAAAGCCCGGCCTTCTGTTGCGCTATCGGGAGATGCTTCGGGCCTAGCCCATGACCGGCGTCTTTGCCAGCGATTCGGTGGCTTTCGGCGCGATTTTTTCCCGGCTCGGCAAGGCTTTTGCGCGGGGCGGGAAGGATGACGTCATGACGGCGGTTCGGAAGATGATCGCTTGCCAATCGGCCCTTCGCGCCTAAAGGTCGGCGGCGATGATCTGTGCTGCAAATGGGGGGCGCCGATGGCCTTGATCGCGCTGGTCGGCGCCAGCGAAATGCTGCCCGACGGCGGACTGCGCGCGCTCGTCGCGATTGCGGGCGAGACGCTGATCGAGCGGCAGGCGGCGCGGCTTGCCGACGTCGGGGTTACGCATATCGCCGTGGCCGTCGCGGCGGTGCCGGCCGATCTGCTGGCGACATGCGACCGTATCCGCCGCCGCGGGATGAAGGTGACGCCGGTGCGCGAGGCGAGCGACCTGATGGCGCTGGTCGAGGGCGACGATCGCATCATCCTGGTCGCCGACGGTTTGCGTGCGGGCAGCGCCCATTATGCGGCGATTGCCAAGCCGGGTTCGCCGGCGATCCTCGTCACCGCCGACACGCTGCTGACGCAGGGGTTCGAACGCATCGACGCGACCCGGCGCTGGGGCGGGCTTGCCTGTATTTCGGACGCGATGGTGCGCGATCTGGCCAATATGCCCGGCGAATGGGACGTAATGCTGACGCTGCTGCGGATGGCGGTGCAGACCGGCGCGCGCCGCCTCTATTGCGAACCCGCGCTGTTTGAGCAGGGCGACATCGCGATCGTCGCCGACCGGCCGACCGCGGCGCTGATCGAGCAATCGAGCCTGCAGCAGGTCGATTATGGCGGCATGGGGCTCGGCCGCTCGGCGATCATGATGCCGTTGATCCGGCTTGCGGGGCCGCTGCTCGTGCGATCGCCCAAAACCGCGCGCTATCTGCCCTATGTCACCGCGCTGCTCTGGATCGGCGTTGCGCTGCTCGCCGCAAGCGGGCTGGCGGCGGCGGGCGCGCTGGTCGCCGTGCTTGGCGGCCTCTGCCTCGCCGCGATGCGCTTTCTCGCCTCCTTTCGCGCCCAGAGCGCGGCGCACGACCGGGTACGCGCGATCATCCGCAGTTTTGCGTGGCTGTTGCTGGCGGCTTTTCCCTGGCTGCTCTCGCTCGGCGGGGCGGCGCACGCGATGCCGCGCTTTTCGGAAGCGGCGCTTGCGCCATGCCTTGCCGCGACGATCCTGCTCGCGCGCCTGCTCTATGAAGATGCGGGCGAAAAGCGCCGCTTTCACTGGCTGCTTCCCGACGCCGATCAGGCATGGATCATGCTCGCGCCGGCGTTGGTTTTCGGCGTGGCGCCGCTGATGTTCGCGATCCTGCCGCTGTTGGCGCTGTTCCAGATTTTGCTCTGGATGCGCCTCGCGCGGCGACCGGAAGCCAAGTAGAACAAAGGCCTTCAAGGTTTAATGCCTATTAACGACATGCTGCTATCCGCGAGCGTGCATGGCTGAATCCTTCCCCTCGACCGGTCCCGATCTGCCGTCGCCGACGCTGTCGGCGCGGCTGCGCGAACTGGCGGCCTATCTGGCGGCGCCGACCGCGGGGCATCTGACCGAGGAACAGCGCGCGCTGTCGCTGGGAATTGCCCGGCGGCTCGTCACGACGCTGGCGGCCGAACTGGATGTCGGGATCGATGTTACGGCGCTGTGGGACGACTGGCTCGCGGGCGGAATCCCCTCGGCCGAGCGCTTGGCTCCGGCCTGTTTCGCGCGCGGGGAAGAACATCGCTGGCGGCAGCAGTCGGCGCAGAGTGCGCCGACGGTGTCGCCGGGCACAGCCGAAACCGCCGACGGTCCGCCGGCAGCCGGCGAAAGCGAGCTCAGCGATACCGATCGGGCCTTTCTTGCGCTGCGGATTGCCGACCGGCGCCGCTTTGACGCGCTCGGAAACCCGGCGATCGCGGTCGCCGATCTCGATCCGGACCTGCTTCGCGCGCTGCTGCTTGATATTGCGGCGTGGTGGCTGGCGCGGGACAAGGGCGACGGCAATCGCGCGGCGGCGCTCGGCGACGCGGTACGAACCACCGGCGAGGCACAGCAGAGTGCAACGGGAATCGACGCCGAGGCAAAGGCTTACCACGCCACACTGATCGCGAATGGAGATTTGTCCGCGGTGGCGGCGGGAGCCATCGCGCGGCACGACTGGACGACGCTTGTTGCGCTTGCCGCGGCGGCGGGCAAGCGGCGTTATGCCGACATGGCACTGGCGCTGATTACTGCCGAGGCGGCCGCGTTGCCGGTCCTTCTTGCACCGTTGCGGCTCGATTCGGCTGCGCTGGCGCCGCTTGAGGCGTCGCTGGCGATGCTGCCGGCGCGGGCGCTGGCTGGCGATGATGCCGGTTCGGGGGCCACGGCATGAGCGGCGAACGCATCATTCGCGGCCGCGTCGATGCTGGCGGAGCGCTCGTCAGCGCCGATCCGTCGCTGCTCCGCCTGCAACAGCGCGCCGGGGCGGGCCTTGGCCGTCCGCTCGCGCTGCCGCAACTCGCGCGGCTCGTCGCACTTGCGCAGCGGCTTCAGCGCGACATCAGCCGGCCGCTCTATACCGCCGACGATCATAGCGACATTCACGCGCTGGTACGCATCGCGCCCGATGCCGATGGCGCGACGATCGTGATCAGCGACTGGCGCACACGGCCCGTCGTGATGCCGCAGACGCCGCCGGTCGCCGACGTGGGGATTGTGCCGCACGGATGGGCGTGGGAATGCGACCAGCATCTGCGCGTCGTGGCGCTGCGCGCCGGGGCGGAGGCTCCGTCGATCCCCGCCGGTTGGGAGGGGCGGTCGCTGTCTGAATTGTTCGAGCTTCAACCCGATGCCGACGGGCGCTTTGCCGTGCTGCGCGCGCTCGCGCGGCAGGCAAGCTTCGAGGGGCAGCGCGTGCGCGTCGAGATCGGCGGCACGCCGCTGACGATGACCGTGGCGGGCGAGGCGCTGTTCGACGCGACGGGGGGCTTTACCGGTTTTCGCGGCATTGCGGTGCGCGATCCCGAAACGACGGGCGCTGCGCCGACATCCGGCACCATCGATCCCGCCTTTGGCTCGCTGCCGCTGTCCGACCCGCAATTCGGGCGCCGGATCGACGGTGCGCTGCGTGGGCCGCTCAGCCGCATCATCGCGACTGCGGAGACGATTCATGGTCAGTTCGACGGCCCGATCCGCGCCGACTATGCCCGTTATGCCGGCGATATCGCGCATGCAGGCCGGCATTTGCTGGGACTGGTCGATGATCTTGCCGACTTGCAGAATATCGAACGCCCGGGGTTCAAGGCGGCGCGCGATGAAATCGACCTGGGCGATCTGGCGCGCCGCGCAGTCGGCCTGCTTGGCATGAAAGCGGAGGAAAAGGGCATCCGTATCGACGCGCCGCGTACCGACGACCGGATGCCCGCCTATGGCGAGTTCCGCCGCGTGCTTCAGGTGCTGCTCAATCTGCTCGGCAATGCGATCCGCTATTCGCCCGAACAGTCGCAAATCTGGATTCGCGTCGACCGCGAAGGCGACCGCGCCATGGTGACGGTCGCCGATCAGGGGCAGGGGATTGCCACCGACCAGCAGGCTGTGGTGTTCGAAAAATTCGAACGACTTGGCCGCACCGACAGCGGCGGATCGGGGCTTGGCCTCTATATCGCGCGCCGCCTGGCGCGCGCGATGGACGGCGACCTCACCGTCGACAGCGCCCCCGGCCAGGGCGCCCGCTTCACCTTGAGCCTGCCCGCGCGCGAAGCTTAGCCGAGCAGCAGCGCCCTGGTTGCCGCTTCGACATCGGCGTGGCGCATCAGGCTTTCCCCGACCAGAAAGGCGCGAACGCCGCTCCGCGCAAGCCGTGCGCAATCGGCGTGGCTCGCGATGCCGCTTTCGCCGACGAGCAGGGTTCCGGCGGGAACAAGTTTCGCCAGCCGTTCGGTGACGCCGAGATCGGTTTCGAAGCTGCGCAAGTCGCGGTTGTTGACGCCGATGAGCCGCGACCTGAGCTGCGTCAACGCGCGGTCGAGTTCGGCCTCGTCATGCACTTCGACCAGCACATCCATGCCGCGTTCGACCGCCGCCGCCTCGATCTCGCGCATCGCGCCATCATCCAGCGCCGCGACGATGATCAGGATCGCATCGGCGCCGATCGCCCGCGCTTCGGCGACCTGCCACGGATCGATCATGAAATCCTTGCGCAGCACGGGTAGCGCGCAGGCGGCGCGCGCGGCGACCAGATAATCCTCATGCCCCTGAAAATAGGGCGCGTCGGTCAGCACCGACAGGCAGGCCGCGCCGCCGGCGGCATAGGCGCGGGCATGGTCGACGGGAGAAAAATCTTTGCGGATCAGCCCTTTGGACGGTGATGCTTTCTTGACTTCGGCAATCAGGCCATAGCCGCCCGCGTCGATCTTGCGGCGCAGCGCGGCGGCAAAGCCGCGCACCGGGCCGGCATCGACGGCATCGAGATCGGCGAGCATGCGCTGCGCGCGGCGCGCGGCGACTTCGCCGGCCTTGGTTTCGAGGATCTGGGTGAGCTTGTTCATTTATACGCGATCCAGCAGTTGAGCAGCGCGTTGGCGAGCCCCTTGTCGATGGCTTCGGCGGCCTCCTCGACCCCCTCCGCCAGCGTGTCGACCGCGCCCGCGACCATGAGCGCTTCGGCGGCATTGTAGAGAACGGCATCGCGATAGGCGCCGGTTTCCCCCTGGAGCAGCGCGCGCAGCGCCTTGGCATTATAGCTTGCGTCACCGCCACGGATCGCCGCGACCGGATGCGTCGACAGTCCGGCGTCGGCGGCGCTGCTGCGCTGCATCTGCACCCCGGCGCGTGTGACCACCGCCACCTCGTTGCCGCCCGCGAGCGACAGTTCGTCGAGCCCCTCGTCGCCCGATACGACCCGCGAATGATCGGTGCCAAGCTGGTGCAGCGCGCCGGCATAGACAGGGACATAGGCGGGACGCGCGATGCCGACGAGCTGGCGCGTGACGCGGGCCGGATTGGCGAGCGGCCCCATCAGGTTGAAGATGGTGCGGCGGCCGATAGCCTTGCGGATCGGCTGGATACGCGCCATCGCGGGGTGGTGGTTCGCCGCGAACAGGAAGCAGATGCCAAGGTCGGCGAGCTGCGCCTCCGCCATCCGGCCCGCGCGCGCCATGTCGAGGCCGAGCGCCTCGAGCGTGTCGGCCGCGCCGGCTTTCGACGAAGCGGCGCGATTTCCGTGCTTTGCAACGGGCACTTCGCATGCTGCAACCACCAGCGATACGGCGGTGGAGACGTTGAGCGTGTGGTGGCCGTCGCCGCCGGTGCCGCAGACGTCGATGGCGTCCTTGGGCGCGGCGATCGGAATCAGCCGGTCGCGCATCGCCTGCGCGGCGGCCGCGATTTCGACCGTCGTCTCGCCGCGGTCGGACAGCGCAACCAGAAAGGCCGCGACCTCCTCGTCGCTGCCGCCGCCATCGAGCATCGTCGCAAAGGCGTGCGCCGCCTCGTCGGGCGCGAGCTGTCCCGTCGGGTCGGGAAAGGGACCGAAGCGGCTCATGCCGCCTGGCGGGCGCGAACCGGCAGCCCGGCGATCGTGAGAAAGTTGGCGAGCATCGCATGACCATGCTCGGTCGCGATGCTTTCGGGGTGGAATTGCACGCTATGGATCGGCAGGTCGACGTGCCGGAACCCCATCACCGCCCCATCGTCGCTCGTCGCATTGATCGCGAGGCAGTCGGGAATGTCGACGACCTCTAGGCTGTGATAACGGGTCGCGGTGAAGGGCGAGGGCAGGCCGGCGAACAGTCCCGTGCCATCGTGGCAGACGGGCGAGGTCTTGCCGTGCATGAGATGCCCGCGCTGGACGGTCGCGCCGAAATGCTGGCCGATCGCCTGATGCCCCAGGCAGACGCCGAGCAGCGGTCGCCGGGCGGCGGCGCAGGCGGCAACGAGGTCGAGACTGATCCCGGCTTCGTTCGGCGTGCACGGCCCCGGCGAGATCAGCATCGCTTCGGCGCCGGTCGCCAGCGCCTCGGCGGCGGTCAGATCGTCGTTGCGCACCACGCGCACCTCGGCACCGAGCTCGATCAGATAATGAACGAGGTTGAAGGTGAAGCTGTCGTAATTGTCGATGACCAGGATCATGGCGCGGCCCTAATGCTTTTGCGTAGCGGGGGGAAGGGATAGAAGCTTCGGCGGCCCCAAAGCGGGCTTTATTCGGCCATCAGCTTCGCGAGATCGTCCTTCCAGAATTTCGCCCAGCTATGCGTGCCATGCCCCTTGGTTTCGGGTGACGCGGGGATCAGGACATAGCGGGCCCTGGGCATGCGTGCGGCCGCCTGTTCGGCGATGCCATAGCCCGGCGGATTGATGAAATCGTCAGCCGAATTGACCCACAAAAGGGGCACGTCGATCTTTTCGAGCCCCGCCCAGGGATTATAGGTTCGCGAGGCATCGAACTGATAAATAACGTCATTGGCATCGTTGCGGCCATAGCTGCGCGCAAAGGCGGCATCCTTATAGGCTTCGGCGGCGGCGCGGGTCGGATATTGCGCCTGCAGCGCATAGGGGTTCGATCCCGCAATCAGGCCGATCGAGGCGGCGGTCCGCAGACCCGCGGCAGGCTGCTGCGTGTAATTGCCTCCGTTCCACGCCGGGTCGGCCTTGATCGCATCGATGATCAGCGTCCGCCACATCCGGTTTTCGCCCGCTATTTCGACGGGCAGGCAAGCGAAGGGCGCAAGCCGTTTTGCAAAGCCCGGCCAGCTTTCGCCCCAGACAAAGGCGTGCATGCACCCCATCGAGGTGCCGAGGATGAGCTGGAGCTCGCCGATTCCCAGCTTTTCGGTGAGCAGCCGGTGCTGCGCTGCCACCATGTCGTCATAGTCATATCTGGGAAAAGCCATGCGCATTCCGTCGCTCGGCTTCGACGATCCGCCATGACCGATATTGTCGGGCAGGATGATGTAATATTTTGCGGCGTCGAGCGGTTGGCCGGGACCGAATAATTCGCCCGCAAATTGCGGCTGGAGAAATTGTTTTCCCGTGCCGCCGGTGCCGTGGAGGATCATCACCGCATTGACGATTGCGCCACTCGCGTCGCGCTGCGGCTTGCCGAGCGTCGTATAATGCATCCTGAGTTCGGGTAGCTTTTCGCCCGAACGGAAGGTGAAATCCTTCAGTATTGCATCGCCGTCGGTTGCCCCCTCGACCATCTGGGCCTGAGCGGGAAAAGCGGCGAGCAGCAGGGCGAGCGGGAGGAGGCGTTTCAGCATGAGCGCGACGCTAACGCACCGCACCCGCCGGTCAAGCTATTGTCCGTAACCTGGCGTGCCGGCCAGCTTCACCGCCTCGCGCGCGGCGGCGAACAGGGCGCCGGCCTTGGCCTCGCATTCGCGCTGTTCATAGGCGGGATCGCTGTCGGCGACGATGCCCGCGCCGGCCTGCGCATACATCGTTCCGTCCTGCACGATCGCGGTACGCAGCACGATGCAGCTGTCCATATTGCCGTCGGGCGCGAAATAGCCGACGCCGCCGGCATAGGGCCCGCGCGCTTCGGCCTCGAGTTCGGCGATGATCTGGCACGCGCGCACCTTGGGCGCGCCGCTGACGGTTCCGGCCGGAAAGCCCGCGAACAGCGCGTCGATCGCATCCTTGTCGGGCGCGATGCGGCCGATGACGTTCGACACGATGTGCATGACGTGGCTGTAGAATTCGACGCTATAGCTGTCGGTGACGGTCACGCTGCCGCCGACCGCGGCGCGGCCGACGTCGTTGCGGCCGAGGTCGAGCAGCATCAGATGCTCGGCGCGCTCCTTGGGATCGGCGAGCAGGCTTTCGCGATTTTCGGCGTCTTCGGCGCTGGTCCGGCCGCGCGGACGCGTGCCCGCGATCGGGCGAATGGTGATCTCGCCATCGCGCACGCGCACCAATATCTCGGGCGACGAACCGATCAGCGCAAAGCCCGGCAGGTCGAGAAAATAGAGGAAGGGCGATGGGTTGATGCGCCGCAACGCCCGGTAGAGATCGAAGGGCGGCAGGTCGAAGGGTGTCGAGAAACGCTGCGACAGCACCACCTGAAATATGTCGCCCGCCGCGATATATTCCTTCGCCGCCGCGACCATTTCGGCGAAGCGCTGGGGCGTCGTTGCGGGCTGCGCCGCGACCATGTCGGGGATCAGCGCCGTTTCTGCCTTCGCGCCGTGCGCGCTCGCGCTCGACAGGCGGGCGGCAATGGTGTCGAGCCGGTCCTGAGCGCCGTCGATCATCCGGTCGATCGGCGCGTCGGGATTGGGCCAGATCGGCGCGATCAGGAACAGCTCGTCGGCCAGCCGGTCGAAGACGAGGATCGTCGTCGGGCGCACGAAAACCATGTCGGGCAGGTTCAGACCCGCCCCCGCGGCGCGCGGGATCCGCTCGACGAGGCCGATCGTTTCATAAGCGAAGAAGCCGACGAGCGTCGCAAGCGCCTTTGGCAGCGCTTCGGGAACGTCGAAGCGACATTCGGCGACCAGATCGCGTAGCGCTTGCAGCGCCCCCGCCTCGACCGGGCGAAAGGCCTCGCGGTCGTGGCGCCAGTCGCGGTTGATCCGCGCCGTGTCGCCGGTGACTTCGAAGAGCAGGTCGGGGTCGAGGCCGATCAGGCTGTAGCGTCCGCGCGTCTCGCCGCTTTCGACCGATTCAAGGACCCAGTCGCCGCGGCCCGGCTCGATAAGCTTGAGCGCAGCCGAAACCGGGGTTTCGACGTCGGCGATCATCCGTTGCCAGACGACGGCGCCGCGCCCCGCGGCCAACGCTTCGAGCGCGGCGGCCCTGCCTTCGAGCGCCACCGGGGTTATTCGCCGACCGGCGACGCGCCGGTCAGCTCCCTGGTGAGCTGGGTGACGAGATCCTTGTTGATCTTCACGCCGACGCGGCGCTTCGCCTCGGTAGCGAGCTGTTCGACCAGTTCGTTGCCGAAGGCCTGCGACAGCGGCTGCGCCATCGCGGCGACGCGCGCGGGTTCGATCTGCTTGGGATCGGGGCGGTTCACCTCGGTCAGCGACAGGACCATCCAGCCGCGGTTGCCGGGGATTTCGAGCGTCTTGACGCTGCCCTTCGCCATCGAGAAGAGCAGGGCGAGTTCGGGCGGCACTGGCTTGCCATCGCGGCCCATGTCGCCGCGCAGCCCGCCGATGGTCTGGACATTGCCCAGATTGGGGCCGGCGGCGCGCGTTGCATCGGCCAGACTCTTGCCGCCTTCGACCGCCTTCACGATCGCGCGGGCCTTGTCGCGCGCGATCTTCTGGCCTTCGGACAGGCGCCATTCGGCGAGCAAAGCGCTGCGGATCTGGTCGAAGGGCGGCGGTGCAGCGGCGACGACCGACTTCACCGAATAGACGGCGAATTTCTCATTCTCGACCAGCGTCGCAAGTTGCGATTCGCCTTCGCCGGCGACCTGGAAGGCCTGACCGACCATCGGCGCCAGTTCGGGGGGCAGCGCGAAGCCGGGTTCGTTCGGCGCACGGCCGCTCGGCAGGATGGCGGGCGTTTGAACCAGCTTCAGCTTGCGGTCTGCGGCGATCTCCTCGATCGACGCACCGCTGTTCACGGCGTCCTGGACCTGGTTGTAATAATCAACGATCGCTTCATTGGCCTTGTTCTTCGCCAGTTCCTCGCGAATTTCGGGGGTCGCATCGGCCAGCGTGAGCGCGGGCTTGGCAATCACATCCTCGACGCGCAGCACGGTCCAGCCAAGCCCGGTCTGCAGCGGCCCGACGATTTCGCCGCGCTTGGCCGCAAAGGCCGCCTTGGCGATCGCGTCCGACGTCGCGCTGGTGAAGGCGGCCAGCGTCTGTTCGCCGGTTGTCGAAGCGGCGAGGCCCGAACCCTGAGCCGCCGCCGACAATGTGGCGCCGCCGCGGGCCTTCGCCGCGATGCTGTTGGCAGTCGCCTGATCGGGCGCGATGACCTGCGCAAAGCGCCGCGTCTCGCTCGCTGCATATTGGGCGGCATTGGCCTTGTAAGCGGCGGCGATTTCGGCGTCGGTGACCGCCGGAACTGGGACCGCACCACGGTCGAACAGCGCATATTGCAGCACGCGGCGTTCGGGCACGGTGAATTTGGATTTGTTCTGCGACAGGAAGGCCTTGAGCGCGGCATCGCCGGGGTCAGCGGTCGGCGCAAAGGGCGCAGAAGGGATATAGACGGCCTGACCGGCGCGCTTTTCGAGCAGCAGCGCGGCATAGGGCTGCGCGACGCCCGGCGCGATCGTCGGCAATTTGCCGATCGGCGCGCCCAGCTGTTCGAGCAGCAATTGCTGTTTGATCTCGGTCCGCACCTGCGCCTCGCTCAGATTATTCTGGCGCAGGAAGGCTTCGTAACGGGTCTGGTCGAACTTGCCCGACACGCCGGCGAAGGCGGGAATATCGGCAATGCGTCCGTCGATCTGGCGCTTGCTGACGCCGAAGCCCAGCTTGTCGGCGAATTGTTCGAACGCCAGACCGTCGATCATCTGGTTGAGCACCTGATCGACCGCGCCCGATTCGACGAAGCCAGCCATGGTCAGCGTCGGCTGCTGCTGGCGCGCCTGATTATAGGCGTTGCGAACGCGCTCGCGCAGTTCGCCGATGCCGATATTTTCCTTGCCCACGCGCGCGACATTGGCGCCGCCGAGGCCGCCGAAGCTCGAATTGCCGGTCACATCGGCAAGCGCAAAGCCGACGCCGATGAGGATGACGAAGCCCAATGCGAGGGCCTTGCCCAGCCGGGATCCGAAAAGGCGACGGATTGCGGTAATCATGGAGGAACGTTTCTTTCGGCGTGGCGCATCGCGCGCGGTTTCGGCGTTGCTTTAGGCGGGGAGGCGGCGGGCATCAAGGCGGGAAAGTCCCTTTTCTCGCCGGGGTGCAGTGCAGCTTGCCTTTCGATCCCCACCGCCGCTAGGGCTCGGCGCAACGGCTCGATCGCAGGAGAGGAAACGATGGCACGGCGCAAATATGTGGTCGGCAACTGGAAGATGAATGGTCTTGCGGCTTCGATCGACGAGGCGCGGGCGATTTTCGACGGCGCGCGTGCGCATGGCGCGGTCGATGTCGCGCTGTGCCCGCCCTTTACGCTGGTGGCCGCGATGGCGACGGCAACGCCCGAGGGCGCAGTCGGCGGACAGGATTGCCACAGCGCGGCAGCGGGCGCCTACACGGGATCGGTGTCAGCGCCGATGCTGGCCGATGCCGGGGCCGCACTCGTCATCGTCGGCCATAGCGAACGCCGCGAGGGGTTCGGCGAGAGCGACGCCGATGTCCGGGCCAAGGCCGAGGCGGCGCTGGCGGCCGGACTTGCGGTAATCCTGTGCGTCGGTGAACCGCGCGGCGTGCGCGAATCGGGCGGTGCGATCGACTATGTGCTGGCGCAGGTCGCGGGGTCGCTGCCCACCGAATTCGATCCGGCGCGGCTCGCTATCGCCTATGAACCCATCTGGGCGATCGGCACCGGGCTGGTGCCGACCGTCGGCGATGTCGCCGCGATGCACGGCGCGATCCGCGCGCAGCTCGATGTGCAGGTCGGCGCCGATGCGGCGGCGGCGATGCGGCTGCTCTACGGTGGTTCGGTCAACGGCGACAATGCCGCCGAACTGCTCGGCGCGGGCGACGTCGATGGCGCGCTTGTCGGCGGGGCGAGCCTGGCCGCGGAGAAATTCCTGCCGATCGTCGCGGCGGCGGCGACGCTCGGCTGACGCGCGGCGCACGCTGTGGGTTGAAGCGGAGGCGCTTCGTCTCTATGTGCGCCGCAAGCACGGCCCATCCGGCGCCAACCAACGCTTTCGGGAAAATTCGATGTCCAGCCTCTTTACCTTTCTGCTCGTCGTTCAGGCGCTCGTCGCCGCCGCGATGATCGGCGTCATCCTGATGCAGAAGTCGGAAGGTGGCGGCCTGGGTGTCGGCGGCAGCCCGGCAGGCCTGCTCTCGGCCCGCGGCGCCGCAGACTTCATGACCCGCGCGACGACGGTGCTGGCGACGCTGTTCGTCGGCCTTTCGATCGTTCTGGCCGCCATGGCGTCGGTCGGCAGCGCCGGGACCACGGCGCTCGATACCTCGCTGTCGAAGACCGCGCAGCAGCCGAGCGGGGGCGCTGCGCCGCTGACCGGCCCGGCGCAGCAGCCCGCTCAAGGTGCTCCGGCCGCGCCGGTAAGCGACGATCCGCTTGCCGCCGCCGCCGCCGCTGCAAATCAGAACGCTCCGGCCGAGCAGGCTCCCGCCAAGAAATAACCGGAAGCTCCGGCTTCCAGCTTCGTCCCCGCATGCTGCGGAATTTTTTCCGCGGGATGCGATTCGACGGCTTGCGCCGTCACCCACCCTTTGAGTAAGTCTTTCCTCCCATGGCGCGGTTCATTTTTATCACCGGCGGCGTGGTCTCCTCCCTTGGCAAAGGTTTGATGGCGGCTAGCCTTGCGGCTCTGTTGCAGGCGCGGGGTTATCGCGTCCGCATTCGGAAATTCGATCCCTATCTCAACGTCGATCCGGGCACGATGTCGCCCTATCAGCACGGCGAGGTCTATGTGACCGACGACGGGGCCGAAACCGACCTCGATCTCGGCCATTATGAACGCTTTACCGGCGTTGCCGCGCGGCAGAGCGACAATGTCACCTCTGGCCGTATCTATCGCGACATCATCACCAAGGAGCGCCGCGGCGACTATCTGGGCGCGACCGTGCAGGTCGTCCCGCACGTCACCGACGCGATCAAGGCCTTCGCGCGCGCCGAAACCGACGATCTCGATTTCGTGCTGTGCGAGATCGGCGGCACCGTCGGCGATATCGAATCGCTGCCGTTCATCGAAGCGATCCGCCAGCTTCGCAATGAAGAGGGGCGCGACAAGACGCTGTCGGTGCATGTCACGCTGGTTCCGTATATTGCCGCCGCGGGCGAATTGAAGACCAAGCCGACGCAGCACAGCGTCCGCGAACTCGCGTCGCTCGGCGTCCAGCCCGACATCCTGCTCTGCCGCTGCGAAAAGCCGCTGCCCGAGGGCGAGCGTGCGAAGATCGCGCAATTCTGCAACGTGCGGAAGGAAGCGGTGATTCCGGCGCTCGACGCCGACTCGATCTATTCGGTGCCGGTGCAATATCATGGCGAAGGGCTGGACAGCGAAGTGCTGCGCGCGTTTGGCCTGCACGACGTGCGCGAACCCGACCTGACCGCCTGGTACGACATCATGGACCGCAAGCGGCACCCCGAAGGCGAGGTGACGATCGGCGTGGTCGGCAAATATGTGTCGCTGCCCGATGCCTATAAATCGCTCAACGAGGCGCTGGCGCATGGCGGCATGGCGAACCGGGTGAAGGTCAATATCCGCTGGCTCGACGCCGAAATGTTCGAACGTGGCGACGATCTCGCCGCGCAGCTCGAGCCGATGCACGGCATCCTCGTGCCCGGCGGTTTCGGCGAGCGCGGTTCGGAAGGCAAGATCGAGAGCGTCAAATTCGCGCGCGAGCGCGGCGTCCCCTTCTTCGGCATCTGCCTGGGCATGCAGATGGCGTGCATCGAGGCGGCGCGGAACACGAGCGGGATCGAAAAAGCCTCGAGCACCGAATTCGGCCCGACCGACGAACCCGTCGTCGGCCTGATCACCGAATGGATGAGCGCCGAGGGGCTGCAGAAGCGCGGCGCGAACACCGATCTTGGGGGGACGATGCGGCTTGGCGCCTATGAGGCGAAGCTGTCGCCCAACAGCCATGTCGCGACCATCTATGGCGCGAACGACATCAGCGAGCGTCACCGCCACCGTTACGAAGTCAACGGAGCCTATCGCGACCGGCTCGAAAGCGGCGGTCTCGTCTTTTCTGGCATGTCGCCCGATGGCATGTTACCCGAAATCGTCGAACGTCCGGACCATCCGTGGTTCATCGGGGTGCAGTTTCACCCTGAACTGAAGTCGAAGCCCTTCGATCCGCATCCGCTGTTCAAGGGATTCATCGAGGCCGCGGTAAAGCAGAGCCGGCTCGTCTGACGGATCAACAGGGGAAGGGGGCCCATGGATCACGCGAAACTCGCCGAGCTTCAGGGGCCTGACAGCATCTTTTCCGGCCTGTCGCTGGAGGACTGGTCCGATATCGCCAGCCGCGCGGTGCAGATCAACTTTGCGAAGGGCAAGGAACTGCTCGTCCAGGGCGATCCCGGCGACATCATGCTGATCCTGACCGAAGGCACCGCGCGCGTGTCGATGCTGACCGCGGGCGGGCGCGAGATCGTGCTGGCCTATGCCGAGCCGGGTGCCGTCCTGGGCGAGATCGCGTTGCTCGACGGCGGCGAACGCACCGCGTCGGTCGTCGCGACCAGCGCCGGCAGCGCGCTGCAACTCGGCCGCAACGCGATGCGCGATTTCGCCGCCAGCCATCCCGACTTCGCCTGGTCGCTGCTCCAGCAGCTTGCGCGCCGCCTGCGCACCGCCGACCAGACGATCGAAAGCGATCGCGCCTATGCCTCGGGACCGCGCCTGGCGCGCTACCTCAAGCGCCTGATCCGCAAGGACAGCGTCGATGCCGAGCATAAGGTCGAACTCAGCCAGACCGAACTTGGCAATTTCGCTGGCATGAGCCGCGAACATATCAACCGCCAGCTCCGCAGCTGGGAGGAATCGGGGATCATCGCCCTCGAACAGGGGCGCGTACGCGTCCTCGACGCCGATCTGCTCGAGGACATCAGCGAAAGCGAAGGCTAGCGTTCAGCGCCCGGATCGTCGCCGGAGCAATATATGCGGAGAGGGCTACGTCGGGAAATCGGTGTTCGGTTTATAGCTCTACCGGCGGCGTTCGGACGATATCGCGCGCCGGCACCCGGTCAAACTTGGCAACCGACAATGAAGGCTCCTTGCCCGCGCCGAGGAACCTAATGCTTGCCGTTGCCCATTCGGAACAGACTACAAGCCAGCCCGCGACAGGCGGGTTAATTTCCTATCAAGTGTCTGGAAAATGGTGGACGCACTAGGGCTCGAACCTAGGCGGCGTGGACAAATTTGAGCCAGTATCTGGCGGTGGCGATATGGACTATGCCGAGGAAGCTGTTGGCAAGCTGGTCGTAGCGCGTGGCGATGGCGCGGTTGATCTTGATGTGGCCGAACATGCGCTCGATCCGGTTGCGTTGCTTGTAGAGCGTCCGGTTGTGTTCGATCTTCACGCGGCGGTTTGAACGTCCGGGAATGACGGCTTCGATATTCCGTGCGGCGAGGTCGGTACGCATGGCATCGGCGTCGTAGCCCTTGTCGGCGAGCAAAGCGTCAGGTGCGCGCTCGGGCAAACCTATGAGCGCATCATAGGCTTTGCAGTCCGCCGCTTCACCGACCGTTAGATGGAAGGCGAGCGGTCGTCCGAGGGCATCAGCCAGGCAGTGAAGCTTACTGGTGAACCCGCCCCGCGAGCGGCCAAGAGCGCGTCGATGAGTCCCCCTTTTCCGCCCGCTGCCGAGACGTGGGCGCGAACGGTGGTGCTATCGATACTATAGTGGTCGCAGTCCGCCATGGTCTCGGCCAGCGTCACGGCGACCGTCTCCCATACCCCGGCTTCACTCCATCGTCGGAACCGCCGATAGATGGTGTTCCAGCTGCCGTATTTGGGCGGCACATCTCGCCAAGGAGCACCGCACCGAAGCCGCCAGAGGATGCCGTTGATGATGGAGCGGTTCTGCTCGGGTGGCCTGCCAGGGCCACGGTTCTCGGCGTCGATGGGCAAAATGACCTTCAGAACCCGCCATTCCGCTTCGGTGAGATCGCCCCGGCTCAAATCTGCCTCCCAAAAGACAGCCTTGAATCAATCCTGAGTGATCAGGTCAATCAGGTTGCGAATGAAACTTCGAAGAAGGAAGGTTTTCGAATCCGCCGTTTGCGGCTTCAGTGAAGTTCCGCCCCGCAGGTTTTGTGACGACACATGTCCCAAGTCACAACGCCAGTTCTGCAATACTCGATATGCGAACCGCCGTCTTTCAGCAGCCTGTCACCGCAATTCCAGCACCGCAGGCGGGCGAGTGGGATCATTGATAGAAGCACGAACGCGCCCCAGCCTATGAACGTTTCGCGGGGACAGAAGGGTGTCAGGACGAACATGAGCAACGCAGCGCCATAGAACGTGAGGCGTAAGCGCTTTGACCGCCGAACGAATGTGGACTTCTCGACCATTCATCGACCTTACTCCGCCGCCCTTTCACCGCAACGGAATTTGTCCACGCCGCCTAAGGCGTGATGACATCGCCAGACATCGGCGCGAGCTTGCTGAGAAAGCGGCTTTGCGCCGCAAAGGGTATTTTTTCCTCGCGCATCGCGGCCTGCAGATTTTCAACGAGCGCGTTCATGTCGCGCATCCGGATGCCGAGATCCTTGTGCGAAGTCGCCATGTCGCGGCCGCTGTAATAGCATCCAGCGTTCAGGATATAGCAGAATTGTTCGAACAGGGTGCGCTTTAGCCGGACCATGTCATGCGATACGAAAATCGCGGCGATGCGCAGGTCGGCTTCCGACAGTTCGACGGTCCGGTTGGCGATGCGCCTGATCCCGTCCTGCCCGCCAAAGGCTTCGGCCATGGCCGAGCCCGAAAAAGGCGTCGCGCCGGCGTGGCGATTGTCCCGGACATAGGGATCGACCGGAAACTCCCCGGTCACCGGATCGCGCACCTTTTCCTCGATTCCGAATTCCTTGTCCCAATCGGTTTGGGGCTCGATGGCGGGTTGGATGAGAAGGGCGGCAGCAAGCAGGAACATGGCGGACCCCTAAAAGGCGAATTGGGCGGACAGCATGCCGCCGCGTTGCTTGTGGAAAGTGGCGATCGAGCCGAGATCGACATAGGCGGCGGTGACGGTCAGGTTTTTCGTAAGCGCATAGGCCGCGAACAGGTCCAGCCAATCATCCTCGCGCGCGAACGCAAGATTGTCGGGCTTGGTGCGATATTCGGCGCCAATTACCGCGCGGCGCGACAGTTGATAGGCGATCGATCCTTCGAACTGCAGTGAGTGATCGTCCTTTCCCGCGGCGCCGAAGCCGAGCAGACCGGTCTGGTTCGCCTTGGTCAGCCGAGCGGTCGCATTGACCAGAACGCTGTGCGAAAGGAAAAGTTTGGTGGCGCTGATCGTCACGTCCGTACCCTTTCCATGGGCCGCCCCGACCGCGAGCGCCACGGGCGTGTCGCGGTTGCGCTTGTGCTCGATGCCAACGCTGATCTGCGGGAGGAGAGGATCGCCATAGACGACGTCGCCCAGCAAGCGGACCTTCGCCGCGAAGATGTCCTGGTTCAGCGTATAGCCTTCGCCAAGGCCAAGCGCGGCGCCGACGTCGCGGGTATCGAAATTCTGCCGCGCATAGCTCAGCTCGATGCGGTTCGCGATACCGACCGCAAAACCATGGCTCTGCCAGCCATAATCGGGAAGCTCGATCAACGTGACATGCCCTGACAAGCCGATACCGCGATCGGTCTCGCGCCCAGTGATCGTCGACCAGGTGGCGACGCCGCCGCCGCTCGTTCCCTCGATTGTTGCCACGCCATTGGTGAGCAGCAGCTTGCCCCCGTCGATCAACGGCGTGTCTTCGGCCTGTGCCGGAGCGGCAGTGGCGAGCACGAGCAGCAGCGCTGCAGAGAAGCGAAGAAGAGGCTGGTCCATAGTGGCGCAATCGCAGCAAAACGCAAAGATTGTGTTAACCATGCATCTGAAAACTTGAGAGAATATTAAGCTCTGTCCCGTAGCCGGACAAAATGCGGGGACCAATTCTCATTTCGACGGCGTTCGCGCTGGCCGTGCCGCTGGCCGCCTCTTGGGCGGCCGCGCCCGCGGTCGTGCAGGTGCAGGTCGTCGACGAACGCGGCCTGCCGGTTCGCGACGCCGTCGTCGAGTTGACGCCTAATGGCGGATGGCGCGGCGGCGCAATCCGGTTCGGCTGGAAGTCGGCGATGGCGCAAAAAGGCGTCGCCTTTGTCCCGGGAACACTGGTCGTCGCCAAGGGCACGGCGGTTGCCTTCCCCAATCTCGATAGCGTCCGGCACAGCGTCTACAGCTTCTCCAAGGCGGCGCGGTTCGAGATCGATCTCTATGGGCGCGACCAGACGCGCTCGCAGAATTTTCCGATCGCGGGCACGGTGGCGGTCGGCTGCAACATCCACGACCAGATGCGCGGCTATATCCGTGTCGTCGACACGCCATTCGCGGGCAAGACCGACCAGAACGGCATCGTCCGCCTGACCGGCATGGCGGCGGGCGGCTATCAATTGACCGTCTGGCATCCCCGGGCGCGAACGCCGGGTGGCGAACTCAAGCGTGCGCTCGCGGTGGGCGCCGGCCAAGGCAACCAGAAGATTGCGTTGAAACTGAAATGACGAGAATCCCGTCCTGGCCCGCACAACTTCGCTTCCGGTCGCTCAAGCTGCGGATCGCCGTGGTCTATGCCGCGCTGTTCGCCGCGATCCTCGCCGCCGTGCTTTTGCTTGCCGGCAACGGCATCGCGCGCTTCGGCGAGGACAGCGCCTCGCGCGACCTCGCCGCCAATGCGCGCGTCTTTGACGAAATCATCGAACTGCGCGCACAGCAGATGCGCGGATCGGCCGACGTGCTGTCGCGCGACTTCGGGTTTCGCGAAGCCGTTGCGACCGGTGACGAGCCGACGATCGAGAGCGCACTCGTCAGCCTGCGCGAACGGTCGCGCAGCGATGCGGCCTTCGTCGTCGGCCTCGACGGCGTAATGATCGGATCGGCGGAGGCGGCGCTGCCCCCCGTCGCCGAGCTATGGGACGCGCTCGAGGGTGGACAAGAGCATGGCATCATCCGGATTGGCGACAAGCTGGCGCTCGCAGCGGCCTCTCCGATCGAAGTTCCCGATACGATTGGCTGGCTCGTCCTCGCGCAGCCCCTCGACGCGGCCGAGATGCAGCGGCTGAGCAAGCTGGCCGCGGTCGATATCGATGCACGGGTCCTGCGCGCCCGACAACTCCCCACCGGGCTGAAGAGCGCGTCGCTCGGGAAGGTGGTCGAAAGCGGCGACAGCGAACGCGTCCTCCATCATGTGACCGCGCTCCCGGCGCTTCAGCAGGGCCTTCGCCCGCGGCTCGTTCTCGATCACTCGCTCAGCAAGGCGCTTGGCGAATATTCGGGGCTGCAATGGCTGCTCGCGGCACTTGCCGCCGCCGGACTGACGCTCGTCATCATACTCAGCTGGCGTGTCGCGCGGACGATTACCCGCCCGCTGAGCGCGCTCGACACCGCAACCCGCCTGCTCGGCGAGGGCAAGGATGCCAAGGTCGAGGTGACCTCGGATGACGAACTCGGGCGTCTCGGCGCCAGCTTCAATGCGATGGTCGCCGCGATCGAGGAACGCGAGCGCCAGATTACGCATGTTGCGCTCCACGACGGTCTCACCAACCTGCCCAACCGCAAGCTGTTCGTCGAACAGCTCGATCAGGCGCTCGCGCGGCGGCGCGGCGATGCACAGCTGATGATCGTCTATGTAGATCTCGACGATTTCAAGGTCGTCAATGACACCCTCGGTCATCCCGCGGGCGACGCGTTGCTCCGCAATGTCGCGGCGCACCTGCAGAGCGTGCTGGGCGAGGCTATTGTCGCCCGGCTCGGCGGCGACGAATTCGCGATCCTGCTTGGCGATTTGCCCGCGAACGAAAATCTCGCGGCGCTTGCCGACAAGCTGCAGGGCTGTTTCGGCCGCCCGATCATGATCGACGGGCAACAAGCCGATGCCTCCGCCAGCATGGGTATCGCGGTCGCCCCGGGCGACGGGGTCGATGGCACGACGCTCATGAAGAATGCCGATCTTGCGCTCTACCGCGCGAAACGAGACGGCAAGGCGACCTATCATTTCTTCGAACAATCGCTCGACGAACAGGCGCGGCACCGCCGCCAGATGGAACTCGACCTGCGGCTGGCGATCCGCGACGGCGGGTTCGAGCTCTATTTCCAGCCGCTCTACAGCATGCACGAGGAACGGCTGAAGGCGTTCGAGGCGCTCATCCGCTGGCCCCATGCCGAGGCTGGCATGATCAGCCCGGTCGACTTCATCCCGCTCGCCGAGGAGACGGGCTTGATCGTCCAGATCGGCGAATGGGTGATCCGCGAAGCGTGCCGCCAGGCGGCGTCATGGCCCGACGATCTGTCGGTCGCCGTCAATATCTCGCCGAAACAATTCCAGTGCCCGAACCTCGCCACCATCGTGCTGTCGGCTCTGGCGTCGTCGGGACTGCCTGCCCATCGGCTCGAGCTCGAAATTACCGAGAGCATCTTCATCTCGAACCTCGAAAAGACGCTCGAGGCGCTGCACAGCCTGCGCGCGCTCGGCGTTCGCATCGCCCTCGACGATTTTGGGACCGGCTATTCGTCGCTCAGCTATTTGCGCTCCTTTCCCTTCGACAAGCTCAAGATCGACCAGAGCTTTGTCCGCGACCTGACGTTGGACGGCAACGCCAACGCCATGATCCGCGCCATTACGACGCTGGCGGATGCGCTGGGCATGGAGACGCTGGCCGAAGGCGTGGAAGACGAAGCGCAGGCTGCGATCTTGCGGCAGGAAGGGTGCCATCAGATCCAGGGCTATCTGCTGAGCAAGCCGATCGATGCCCGTGCGGTCCATGTTTTCATCGCCGCTATGGCGGACGAGGCGGACGGGCAGCGCCGGAGGGCGTAGGGTCACGCATTTTGCTTACGAGCGCCCGCCGATCCGCATATCCGGCGATGGCGCCCCACCATCCGCTTGAGTAATCTAGCCTTTCCTATAGGCTGGCGGGGTGACGGCACCTATGCCTCCATCCCGGACCGGTGAAGCCCGCGAGGCGCTGGTTGCGGCGCTGGCGGCGTGGCGCGGCAAGACCGCGCCGCGCTGCGGCAAGTCTATGATCTGACGTCGGCGAAACTATTTGGAATCTGCCTCCGTATCTGTGGTGACAGGGGGAGTGCGGAGGATGTGTTGCAAGCCGTTTACCTGAAAATATGGGACCGCGCGGGGCAGTTCGACGCGGCGCGGGCGAGCCCTATCACCTGGCTGGCGGCCATTGCGCGCAACAGCGCGATCGACTGGCGACGCTCGGCGGCGGTGCGCGGGTCGGGGGCGGTGGCGGGCGACGGCGGTGCGCTAGCCGTGGCCGACGAGACCCCGCTCGCCGATCAGCAACTGCTTGCGGACGAAGCGGACGCCCGGCTGCACCGCTGCCTCGGCGAACTCGACCCGCGGACACAGGGCTGTATTCGGTCGGCGTTTTTCGACGGCCTGACCTATGCCGAGCTTGCGGCGCGCGAAAATGTGCCATTGGGGACGATGAAGAGCTGGATCCGGCGCGGACTGATGCGCCTCAAGAATTGTCTTGGCGATGGATGAGCCGCTGACCCCCGAACAGGATCGCGAGGCGCTCGCTGCCGAACTCGCGCTCGGCCTGCTCGACGGGCAGGCGCGCGCTGATGCGCTGCGTTTGCGGCTGGGCGATCCGGTTTTTGCCGCGCTGGTCGAAGCGTGGGAGGTGAAGCTGTCGCCGCTTTACAGCGAATGGCCGGCGGCCGATCCCGGCGGAGACGTCTGGAATCGGATCGATGCGTCGCTCGCCGATGCGCCCGTTAAAGACGTTGCGGTGATCGAGACGCGTCTACGCCGCTGGCGCGCCAGCGCATTGCTGTCGGGTGCCGTCGCCGCGGCGCTCGCGCTGGTATTGCTCGTCCAGCCCGTTCCCGCGCCGGTGCCCGCGGCGCCGCAGCTTGCCGTGGCACGGATCGAAAGCGCCGCGGAGGGGCCCGTGGTGCTCGCACGCTACGACCGGACGAGCGGCGTCATGCGGCTGCAGATCGCGGGGATCGATGCCGGTGCGCTGACGCCCGAATTATGGGTTATCCCGGCTGGCCGCGATCCGGTGTCGCTCGGGCAGATCCGGACGCGCCGGTACGGCCGAGATCGCATTGCCGGCGTCGCACCGCCCGCTGTTGCAGGATGGCGCCACGCTGGCGATCACGATGGAGCCGATGTCGGCGACCCCCCACGCGGCGCCGAGCAGCGCGCCCGTCGCAGCCGGAAAAATCATCAGCATCTGACCCGCTGCCGCATCCGCGGCCGCCTTTGTTCCGTAGCTGGGACACATTCCGATTCCCCGGGGTGCAAAAAAGAGGGAAAAGTTCGATGAAACTTTCCAGAAAATCCGTGTCGCTCGCCGCTGTCGTCCTGCTCGCCTCGGGCTGCATGATGTCGGGCGAAGAGCCCATGGCCGCCGATGCTGCTCCAATGAGCCGTACGAACCCGATGGTGGGCGGGGCAGCCATGTATCCGACGAAGAACATCGTCGAAAATGCCATGAATTCGAAGGATCACACGACGCTGGTCGCCGCGGTGAAGGCCGCCGGCCTAGTCGATACGCTGATGAGCCCCGGGCCCTTCACCGTCTTTGCGCCGACCAATGCCGCGTTCGACAAGTTGCCGGCGGGAACCGTCGATACGCTGTTGATACCGGCGAACAAGATGAAGCTGACCAGCGTGCTCACCTATCATGTGGTGCCCGGCACGATGACGTCGACCGACCTTGCCGCCATGGCGAGCGCGAACGGTGGCCGCGCGGTTCTGACCACAGTTCAGGGCGCGAAGCTGACCGTTTGGGCAAAGAACGGCGACTGGTATGTGACCGACGCCAACGGCGGATCGGCGAAGATCACGATTGCCGACGTGATGCAGTCGAACGGCGTCATCCATGTCGTCGATACGGTGCTGATGCCGGGCTGATCGCTCGGACCATGTCCACCGGGGGGCTCTCCGGTCTGTCTGAACGATTCCCGCAGGCAGGCCGGATGAGTGGCCCGCTCTTATTTTCCGTGACAGACGGGGTGGTCTAGCTGCGCGATATCCGAGCATGTTTATCTAGTGCGCTTGTCGAACTTCTCGCCAATTCTATCGACGAATAGAGAACGGAATGTCTGGTTCTCATCATTCGCCCCTGGAAGCGGACAGTCCGCTAGCGGCCACATATTATCGTTGCGAGCGCCGTCCCAAATATTGGGCGCGACAGCGGGGAGGCAACTTTAGACCGCCGACGCATCGAATGCTCGGCGGTACCATAGACAAATGTCGATGCCCCGGCGGTGGGGCGCCGGGGCATCATTTTGGACGGCAAGGGACCAGCCATACAGCCCAAAAGCCGGATCGCGTCACGAGGCGAGTTCCGTCGGTCTAACCTAGGTGCCAGCACCGTCGAGCATCGTCAGCAGACGTTGCGCATTCCACCCCTCCCGCAAGGTCAACCCTTCTTCGAGCAACCGTTGAAACTCTGAGGCTTCCATTGGCGCGGCAAAGAGATAGCCTTGGCCCACCGAACAGCCGAGGGCGCGCATGATGGCACGTTCGGCCTCGGTCTCGATCCCTTCGGCGACAACCAGGATGTCCAGCGCCGCGCCGAGCTTGACGATGCTCTCGACGATGACCCGCTTCGCCGTGCTGTGCGCCAGGTCGTGTACGAAGCTGCGATCGACCTTGATCTCGCTGAGCGGAAAGCTCTCAAGATATCGCAGATTCGAATATCCGGTGCCGAAATCGTCGATCGAAATCCCGACCCCCAAGCGTCGCAGGTTCGCAAAGGCGCGCCGAATCTCGCCGGGTTCGGGGACCATCAGATTCTCGGTCAATTCCAGCGTCAGCCATTCGGCCCGGCATCCGGTTTCGTCCAGCACCTGTTCGACAAAGGCCACCATGTCGCGCCGAGTGAATTCGACCACCGACACGTTGATCGAGAAGCGGACCGGCACACGGCGACCGCGGTTGACCGCCACCGCATGCGCCGCGAGCGCCCGCAAGCCCCAAGCTCCGATATTAAGAATAGCGCCGGTTTCCTCGGCCACCCCGATGAACCGTCCGGGCAGTTGGAGTCCGAACGCCCCATGGTTCCAGCGAAGCAGGGCCTCGGCGCCGACCAACTCGCCCGAGCCGAGATCGACCTGGGGCTGATAGTGGAACAGCAGTTCCTCGTTCGGAACGGCGCTCTGGAGGTCGCTCGCCAGCCGGATGCGGTTGCGGGCATCGCGCTCGTCCGCTTCGGCATAGGGGTGCGGCAGATGGGCGGGCATCGCCTTGGACCGTTGCAACGCGGCGCCGGCCTGCCGGATGAGCTGGAGCGGGTCCGCGCCCGTGAACCCGATGGAAAAACCTGCAGCGAACTGCGCCGCAATCGACGCACCGGGCAACACGAAGCGCGCCCGCAGCAGCGCCATGACATCGTCGACGACGCTTGCGGCGCTACCGGCATCGTCGAGTTCGAACGCGAGCGCGAAGCAGTTCGTGCCTGTGCGAGATACGGCGACCGCCGGCAACGTCGCGAGACGCGCCGCAACCGAACGGAGCAGCGCGTCGCCGACATCATAGCCGAACCCGTTGTTGACATCATGAAAGCGCAAGATGTCGAGCTTGACCACCAGCACCGCGGCGCTTGAAGGGGTGCCGGTCGCAGCCAGTCGGTCGAGCAGGCCATAGCGGTCGAGCAGGCCGGTCAGGCGATCGATGCCCGGCGCGTGGGTGACATCGCGAATGATACCGACAAAATGCGTCACCTGTCCGCTGCCATCGCGAAACGGCATGAGGCTTAGCGCGTTGCGGAACATCGTTCCGTCGCGCTGATAGTTGCGCAGCGTCACCGAACATTCGCGGCCTTCGGTCAGGGCGGCCCGCACTTCGGCGATTTCGGGCTGCAGGCGGTCGCTCCCTTGAAGATAACGGCAGTTTTTACCGATCGCCTCGCCCGCGGTGTAGCCGGTCACCGCCTCGAACGCCGCGTTCACTTGGACGATGGGGTGTCCCCGCAGCCGCATGTCGGCAACCAGCACTGCGTCGCTGATATGGTCGAGCGCCAACAGGGACGCCGCGGTCGGTGCGGCGCGGTCGTCCACCCGCCTGGTCAGCCGCGGCCACCGTGTCGGCGTGAATGATGAAACACCCCGCTCTGGGTCACCGCTTCCAACTGTTTGAAGCGTCATGGCGCAGCGGAACCTCGGCTGTTGGCGAAGTTCGTGTGCTTTCCGGGTGGATAGTTCTTTGTGCTAAGCTCGGCGGGACGAAATCGCATGGGACGGCCTCCGGTGTTGACGATGCGGCGCTGGCGGCGGCGCTTCAACCTCGGGGGAGGGGCAATTCAGGACAAAGTGGCAGCACTTTCGTCTTCGGTCGTCTTTCCGGACCCTGCGGTCTGGAATCGTGATCGATACTGCAGCGGCGCGACGCCGATTCTGCGCAGGAAAGCGCGTCTCAGCGTCGTCGTAGATCCGAAGCCCGCAGCATAAGCAATTGCCTTGATCGGCGCGGCGCTGTCTTCGAGCAAGCGCCGCGCGATATCGACCCGCGTCAGTTCGACATAGGCTGCCGGGTTCATGCCCAGCTCGGCTCGGAACAGCCGGGAAAGGTGGCGCGGGCTTATGCCGGCAACCGCGGCAAGCGCCTCGAGTTCGAGATCGGCATTGGGATTCTCGAGAATATGAAGTCTGATCCGGTCGATCGGGCTGGTTGTCGAGGCCTGCGCCGTCAGGGCGGCGCTGAACTGTGACTGGCCACCGGGGCGCTTCAGAAAGACAACGAGACGACGTGCGACCCACAGGGCGAGCGCCCGCCCATGATCTTCTTCAATCAGCGCAAACGCAAGATCGATTGCGGCTGTCACCCCGGCGGAGCAGAATACCGGTCCATCGCGTACGAAAATGCGGTCGGACTCGATCCGGATGTCGGGAAACTCGGCGGCCAGCCGGTCGGCATATTCCCAATGGGTCGTGGCGCGGCGCCCGTCCAGCAGTCCGGCATGTGCCAGCAGGAAAGCGCCCGTGCAAGTTGAGCCGTAGCGCCGCGAGTTCTTAGCCCGTTCTTGTAGCCACTGGGTGACGGCCTTGCTGGGCGGCGCGGGGACGCCGTAAGGCCCGGCGACGATCAAAGTGTCGGAGGGTCGAGTCGCATCGCCGATGCCACTATCGGGCAGATATTTCACGCCCGAAGCGCTCTCTGCCGCGAGCCCGTCTTCGGTCACTAACTGCACGCAATAGGGATCGCCGGACGATATCTTGCAGTTCGCTTCGAACAGCGCGTCGCGAATGCCCGCGATTTCAAGCAGATGCACCTTGTCCGGGGCAAAGATTGTGATGAGCATTGCGGAACTCCGCTCGGCGGCAGCTCGGGCCGACGATCTAGGACAGAGTACGCGTCTATTGGCCGATTACCTAGAGCATTGGTCCGCATTCCGCCATTTTGCGCTCCCGCCGCGACCAATCCTGGTGCGACATTGATGGCGGGAGCGGCGGACCAGACACCATGTTTGAAGCTAGGGAATAATCCGCCGCGTTCGATGGCAGCTTATCGGTGTTAGCTGCTGCAAGCGGTCGGTCTCCTAACGGCCAGAGTTGGCGGTTTCAGGCGCTGGCCGGACAACGCTTCCGATGGCCAGATTGGGGTGATGGGGTGGACGCCCCCCGGCGGCATCGATGTGCCATAGTGGAGGTGTTGTCACACCACTGGAGGAGGCGTCCATGTTGGAAGTTAGCATAATCGGTCTGGATATCGCGAAGAATGTTTTTCATGCGCACGGCGCTGATGCGAGCGGGCGAGCGCTGTTCAGCCGCAAGATCGGGCGAGGGAAGCTGCTGGAGTTCTTTGCTGGGCACCAGCGTTGTACGGTGGCGCTGGAAGCCTGTGGGGGCGCGCACCATTGGGGCCGGGAGCTCACACGGTTGGGCTACGAGGTGAAGCTGATCCCGCCGGCGTATGTGAAGCCGTTCGTGAAGCGGAACAAGAATGATGCGGCGGATGCGGAAGCGATTTGCGAGGCTGCCCAGCGCCCGAGCATGCGGTTCGTGGCGATCAAGAGTGAAGAGCAGCAGGCGTCAGGCCTGGTGTTCCGGACCCGTGACCTGTTGGTGCGGCAGCGCACTCAGCTGATCAATGCCATCCGAGGCCATCTGACCGAATATGGCTGGGTAGCGCCCAAGGGTCCCTCGCATGTCGCGATGCTCGGCGACCTACGTGAGGATGAGATGGCTCTGTCGCTACCCGAGGCAGCCAGGGCGATGGTCCGCACGATGCTCGATCTGCTGGAGGAGCTGAACGAGAAGATCGGCGATCTTGACAAGGAGATTGCGCGGCGGGCTCGTGAGGATGCCGTCGCGAGGCGGCTGATGACGATCCCTGGGGTTGGACCGATTACGGCCACCGCATTGGCGGCTCTGGCGCCTCCAGCAGAAACCTTCACCAAGGGACGGGACTTTGCGGCGTGGCTAGGTCTGGCGCCAAGGCAGATGTCGACGGGCGGCAAGCAGAAGCTGGGCTCGATATCCAAAATGGGCGAGCGCACACTGCGGCGATTGCTCATCATCGGTTGCAGTGCGGTGGTCCTGCAGGCCAGCAAGCGAGGCGCGCCTCAAGGCTCCTGGCTCGAGCAGATGATGGCGAGGAAACCGCGTATGCTGGTCACGGTTGCCCTTGCCAACAAGACAGCGCGGATTATCTGGGCCGTGCTTGTAAAGGAAGAGGATTACAGAGCTCCGGTCGCAGCCGCGGCGTAAGCCAGGGCGGACCAGAGGTCGCCGGAAGGCGCAGTCGGTCGCAGGAGAGTATGGCACAACAGTCGGCGAGACGGGGCTGGAAGAACCAGGACTTCCCACTGTGCCGCGAGCACGCTGTGGGTGATGTGGTGCCGGTCCGCGAACTCCCATGCGGGCCCGCAGCCTCCGATGCTGCATTGCAAGGCCGGACAGATGGCAGCATCCGACTACTTGCACTACCTCCAAAAATCGCTTGCGTCTTTTGGGGCGTCCACAGATGGGAAGCGGACGAAACCTCGACGACTCTTATCAGCGATTGTAGCGAAGAATTACTGACGAAAAGCCGCTCCGCTCGTCAAACCCCGACCAAATACTTCCCCAGTCGAACTGGTGTGTATTGCGACCCGCACCTGCCTCGCCCAATGCGTTTGCAAGCCAAGCCGCGTCAGCATCTGCGATGGACCGCTCGCGCTCAAAGGAAAAACCCTTCCAAGGGCTTCCGCCTTCGATATTTGGATCGGCCCAAGTCAGGTGAACCGATTCGAGTTTCCCATCATTGAAGTAGGCGGATGGATTGAAGGTACGCCCTTGCAAGGTGGTTTGAGGAAGCAAGTAGGACCGATACGGACCGTTATGCACAAGCGGTCGGGCATGCTCCACCATAGCGCTTAAAAGCGCGGCCTCACTGGACGTAGCCTCCAACGTGAAGCCGCCGACATCGATATGCTCAAAGGTCATCGCTTAAGCGTAGCAGAAGCGCCGGTGTCCGCAATCGGTCGCGAGCTGTCACCGTCGCCCCATCGGTTTCGAACGTCCGCTTCTTGAGGCTGGCCGGCTGAAAGCCGCCAGGCCGAAGCCGGCCAGAAGTCGAGGTCGCACGTCGACCGAGTTAAGGATGCGGCCATCACTCAAGCGGGTCGCCGCTACTTATTGCACATCCGGCCCTTGCTCCATTCCAAACCCCGGTTGGCGCGGACGACGCCGCGCATTGTCTCGCGCTCTTCCCCGGAAAGCAGAGGGATGGTTACTCCGGCTGCGACGGCATCGCCGAACAATTCGCCAAGCTCGCGATCCAGCTCGGCGTCGCTGACCGGCGGTCCCCAGCAAGCATAATGGCCCTGGCAAGCGACGTCGCACGTCCGGCTTACCGGCTTGCGGGCATATTCTTCACAAGTACAGGCGCATCCCGTGCCTGCCGAGGCTGCTTCGAATTCGGCTTCGCTGATGCAAGCGCGAGCGGGTGGAGGGCCAAGGACGGGGAGAGGTCCGGGCGTATCCGGACGAGGTGAAATCCCGTTACTGTCATCGGTGGCGGTGGCGGTGGGGCGTTCGCGCAACGGCGGCGGCGCGGGCAAGCGATGCAGTGTTACATTGCCGTCGTAATCCGGCTGTTGTCCGGCCAAGCCGCCCGCCACCGTCAGCGATATACTGGCGGCAGCTAGCGACAATACTGCGGCGATTTTGCGCTTCATTCCAGATTTTCCAATGCGAAAGTGGAAGGGCGACCGCCTCCAATCCATCGACAGACAGCCATTGCGAGCATGGCAGGTTCGAGTGCCCTCATGCTCTGGGCGATCTGCGCGGATAATTGTGGATCTCCTTCACCCGCTCCGGCAGCGGTAGCGCGGATGAAGGCATCAAGATCGGCGTCGCTGACCGTCGTTCCTTGGCACTGGGCTACGGTTCCGGCTCCGCCCCCGGCCCGGCTGCCGACGAACCTGTTGCCTGCTGCCGGATCGATTTCGTCGTCGGCAGGTGTGTCTGATCGCTCCTCCGGCGGCATAGCTATCATGGCGGCCATGTCCTGGATGATCAGCTGTTGAAATTCGGACCGTGCGGGATCAACCTGATATCGTCCTCCCGGGCCGACGGGGAAGACGCCAGGTGTGGAGAAAGACACCTGAACCGTCCCGGCGGCGACGATCGGCTCGCGACAGGCGGCTTCATCGTCGGCATTCGGTTCGTAGAGCGTTGCCGAAACCGAACCCATCAACAAGCCAGGCTGATTTACGCTTATCTCGACCGTTGCGTTGGACTGATAGGTGAGCACGTCGACGCAGCCATTGCCGATCTGGCGCGTCCGACCGGTAGTCAGCGATGTCAACGGATCCGAATTTTCACCGGGACGCCGATCGAGGGGTTCGACTTCGACCCGCGCTGGAAAGCGGCCGACGACCCCTTCATCAGGTCGTTTCATGGCAATCGAGATAGTCGCGCCGTTCAGATTGCCGCCGATAGCCCTCGCCTGAAGTGCACCGGTCTTTGCCTCGATCTGCTGACCATCCTGATATAACTCGCCAAGCGTTTTGATGCCGTAAGGGCCCAGGCCGCCCTGTGGATATTGCATGACGATGCCGGCTGACAATATTTCGCCGGCGCGGGCAATCTCGCTTGCGTCACCCGAGACGATCGGCAGCGTCAAGATATCTCCGCAGGCGAAGATCGCCGCTTGATCGGCATCGCAGGTCGCATCGGGCGTCGGGTCGACAAGGAGCGGATCGGCCTGCTGAATCTCCGGCGCCCCCTTGAGTTTCGGCAAGGGCTTCTTGCGTTTCTTTTCTCCAGCGCCATCGACGCTACGGGTTCCGGTTAATGTGCTGGCGGCGACGGGCCGGACAAAATTGAGCAGCACGTCGTGGGTCTTTTGCCGATCCGGGTCCGACGGCGCATTGATCAGGAGCACCGTTTGCCAACCGCGCAGGCCATTCGGATCGTCGGGTCGCAGCGGTGCAAAACCGGCGTTCCAAACCAGCGCGCAATTCGTGCCGCTCGCCCCGGCTTTCGCCTTGAAGGATTTCGGCTGGGTGAGCAATTGTCCGCGTGTTCCAAGCTCGAGATCATCGCAAACACTCTGGCCGGATGCCGCCACGCTGAACGGTGTGGGGGGAGCTGCGGCATCGGTGCCGGTGGCGCTCTCGATCGGCATTTTGACGCGCATGCACTGTGCTGCGTAAGGGTGGACCGTCACCCTCAGCGACGCGGCCGTCGCCTGGGTGAGGTCGATCTTCTTGCAAGAGCGCGTCCAGAGCAATGCGTCGAAATAGGGTGCAGCAAGCTTGTCGGTGCGGTTTTTGACGACGATGTCGGGTAGGTCGGCCAATTCGGTGACCATCTCCGAAAAGACCTGCCGCAAGCCGCCGCGCCAGATGGGAACCGTCGTCCCGCGCCTGGAGTAAGTTGCCGCCTTGAGCCCGGAATCGGTCCATTTCAGCCAGGCGTGCGAATTTGTCGGATCGGACGGTCCAGGCCGATCGAGCATCTTTTTGTAAGCAAGAAGTCCCGCAGGTCGGCCGCGCATGACATGGCGCCAAAATGAACCCGTCTGATAGCCGGCATAATCGAGATATCCGTCCGAATGGAGATTTCCGTCCTCATCGCGCAGGAGCTCTCTGAAATATTCGGGATGATCGATCGGATACAGGCTTGTATCGCGATTGATATCCAGCGGGACATCATAACGGCGAAGTCCAAGAAAAAAGGAGAAATTGGCGTTTTTCAGCCCCTTGGTCTTCAGCGCGATGGCCTTGCGGCTGAAGCCCGGTTCGCGTTCCAGCAAGCCGTAGCCAATGCCGTTGGCCTGCCCTTCGACCAGCCAGAACGGCGCCCTGTCCGCTTTCGTGCCAGGTATCTTTTCATATTGCCGCAAATGTATGAGTTCGTGCGAGATCAGCAGTTCGGCATTCCAGGCTGATATGGCGTCGGCGAACATTCTGAAGCTGAACTGCCCGCTCTTGCACCAATTCTCCGCTCCCTTGGCTGCTCCGCCGTCGCACAGGTCATATTTTGCGGTCAGGGGAATCTGGAAAGGCCCCTTGTAGGGCAGGTTGTCGCCTGCGCTGGCGGCTGCGGGTGTGGACTTGGCGCGCTTGACATAGAATGCGTTGATCTTGCCGTTCTGGCGGGTGTCGATGTGCGGGGAGCTTCCGAACTTATCGCGATGGAGGCCGAAAATTCCGCGTGCCTTGGCCTTGACCTCGGGGGGAACGGCGATCTCCTTGTCGGTCGTAAGATCGACGCCGAAGATTTCAAGCTCGGCAGGCGGAGCTTGGCTGCCTTGCGCGGCGGCAAGGCCGCTCAACGCGGTCGAACCCGCCATGGCGATCCAAAAGGCGTGCATGGTTGATCGGCTCGAAACCATCAGGCGTCTCCTGCTGTGCTGCAAGGCCACCGCGATTGGGTGGCTGGTCGGCAAGGAAACCGCACCGGAAAGGGGAGGCCGAGCGCAATTTCGAAGTCCGCAATCACGGGGTATCGGGCGCGTCGGAATAGGAAAAATCGAACCCGAAGTCGGCCTTGCTGTTCATCGCCTGGCCGTGCCGCGCTCGCGGGCCGGAGCCATGGCGGAGGATGACGATCAGAGAATCTTCGGCGTCGGCCGACAGCGGTAGCGCAAAGACAAGATCCTTTTGCAGCACGCGGCCCGATACCGTACCGCCAGCCCCGATCCATTCGCACGGCTCGGCCGCCGGATCCTCGCAAATGCCGCGCCCCGCAACCCAGCTGATCGTTGCGACCGGTGCGCCCAGCGAGTGAATGACCTGGATTCGCAGCATGTCCGCCCCGCCGCGCGTGCGAATGCGCGGGTCGTTGCGATCGAGTTGGAACGTGCCATGCCACGCGCCGACCGCTTCGCGGCCGACCTCTTCCTGCGCGACGGCGGCCAGCGGCGTGAAAAGGAGCGCGAGCCCTGCCGCAAGCGACACAGCGCCTTTCGCGCGGCGCCCCGGAACGATCGCCGCCTCAGGTGAGCGGAACGACATAATTCATCTGCACGGTTGCTTCCGCAGGGGATTGTTCGATCACCACGACCGTAAGCGACCGGCCGTCGGCGGCCGTCCCTTCAATCACCGTCTCGTTACGGTCACGCACGACGCGCTTCTTTGGCCCGGCGACTTCGAAGCGAAGTCTCTTCATCGACGCCATATGAAAGCCGACGACGTCTGCGGGCGCAGCCGCCACTGTATAAAGCAGCGTTCCCGACTTGCGCTTCTCGTTGCTGCCGAAGAAGGAGGTGCCGTATCGCCCGCCTTCATAGGTTTCGACGAAATCGGGCAGATTGTCTCGCGGGATCGGGTTGCCCTTGGCGGCGGATTTGACGATTTCGGTGATGCCCGATGCTGCCACCTCCGTCGGGCCGCCGCCGGTCTTCGCTGCCGGCGCTTCGCCGCCGCATCCGCCGAGCAACAAGGGCAGAGCGGCAATAGCAAGATGAGGTTTCATCATTCTGTCCTCTCGATCAATCAGGATATCACGCGTGAATGGACGAGGTTCAACGTCGCGGTGCCCGCGTCATCGGTCAGAACCGTGACCATAAGCGTCCGCGCCTTGTCTTCGCTTTCGCCCATCAGCTGCACCATCTTGTCCGCTGTGTTTTCCAGACCGATCTTCAGGCCGTGCCGGGCCATCGAGGCGCGGTAGAAGGCGATCAGGGCAGCCGGCGTCTCCGCGGTTTCCAGGGTCAGCGTCCCGCCGGCCTTGTCGCCATCGTTCATCCGCATATTCGTGGTCACTCGCGCGCTCTTTGGCAGCTCGACGAAATCGGGCAGATCGTCGGTAGCGATGCCGAGGGCGCCCGGACCGTTGGCGACCGGTACCGAATTGTCGGCGGCCGCATCGGCGGGTGCCGCGGAGCCGTTCTCGCTCCCCTTTTGCGCTTCGCTGCACCCCGCGAGGGCGATCGCTGCGATCAGGATCACAAGGTCTTTTCTCATTTCGGGTCTCCTGCCAGTCCGCTGGGGCCTACCATCCGAACGTCATGCCGATACGGCCCCCGGTCGATCCCTTGACGGTGGACCCGGCGACCCCGCCCGAGACCCACACCCGCTCGCTGATCCGGCCAACCGCGACGCCCGAAAAGCCCTGCTCGCCGCGGAAGGTGGACAGGTTGAACGACAGGGCGACCGTCATGTCGGACGGGATGACGGTGCCGCCCATCGCCATCGCCGCAGCAATCCCGCCGTTGGCGCTGCGTTCAATCCGTTCCAGGCCGGCACCGAATTGCGCCAGCCGCGCGTCGAAAGCGCTGACCTGGCTGGAGAGAGCGCTGACCTGTCCGGGCAGCGCATTGAGCCGGTCAAGGTCGAAACTCGTCGTGCCGAGATTGCCTGCGCCGTCGGCGGTCACGAGGCGCAGCGCGCCCTGCTGCGCCGCGCGGCTGGCGTCCGAATTGATCCCGGCGAGCGTATAGCTGCTGGCAGCGGAGCCGATCGCCACCTGATCGTCACGGACCGATTGCGCACCGTTGCCGATCGCGACCCCGTTGGCGCCCAGCGCACTCGCGCTATTGCCCAGCGCAATCGCATTGTCCGCGGCAGCGTTGGCACGCAGCCCCGCGGCGATTGCCGACACGCCATTGGCTGTGCTGGTGTCGCCGAACGCGATCGCGGCATTGCCCGTCGCAACATTGTCCTTGCCGATCGCTATTGCGCCTTGCCCGGTCGCGATATTCGGATCGCCGATCGCGACCGCCCCGTCGCCGCTTGCCTGATTGCCAAGGCCGATAGCGACCGCGGCGCCATCGCTTGCCGTCGCACCGGTGCCGATCGCCACGGCGTCATCGCTCGTTGCCATGGCGCCGCTCCCGAGCGCGAGGGCATTGTCGCCTCGGGCCTGCGATGGAATGGCGCCGAACAATTGGGTTACGCTGGCCTCGACCCCGTCGAGGCGGGTGGCATTCGACGCCGCGAGGGCCTCCACGCCGGTCAGGCGGCCGTCCTGCTCCTCATTGCGTGCGATCGCCTGATCGGCGCGATTAAGGGCGGTGGCCGCGTCGCCGGCAGCGGAGGCGGTTTGCGTTTCGAGCGCCTGTATGCGGCCGTCCTGAACGAGATTGGCCTCCTCGACGGCATCGATCCGCTCACCCTGAGCCGCAACGGACGCTACCGCAGTTGCCGAAGCGGCGAGCGCGGCGTCGGCCTTGCCATCGGCTGCCGCTGCCGCTGTCAGTGCGGCACTGGCATCGCCCTGCGCGCCCGAAGCGGCGGCAAGCGCCGCGCTGGCATCGCTTGCCGCCTCGCTCGCCGCCGTCAGCGCCGAATCGGCCACCGCGCCTACGGCGTCGAGCTGCCCGAGATTGACGGCGTCGGTCGCGGCGGTGCCGGCGGCGACTTGAGCGATCTGGCGCATATTCCCTGCAGTGCCAACCGATACCGTATTGTCGCGGTCCGCGATCGATCCATTGCCGAGGGCGACGCTATTGGCACCGCTCGCCACGGCATTGCCGCCCAGCGCGGTGGAATTGAGCCCCGCCGCATTGCTGCGCCCACCGAATGCTACCGAGAAATCGCCAAGCGCCAGGCTTTGGGAGCCGGCCGCCGTCGAGAAATTGCCGCCCGCATAGCTGCCGGCGCCGGTCGCGGTGGAATCGTCGCCGAAGGCTTGTGCATAGCCGCCGGTCGCGGTGGCATTGCTGCCTTGGGCAGACGCATTTGCGCCGACGGCAACGCTGGTGGCGCCGCTCGCGCTCGCGCTGATTCCCAGCGCGCTTGAGCTTTCGCCATCGGCCTGCGCCCCGCTCCCGACGGCGGTTGCCGTCGCGACCGCCCGGCTGGCTTGACCCAGCGCGGTCGCGAAATCGCCTTCGGCCAGTGCCATATTGCCGAAAGCACTGCTTTTAAGGCCGGCGGCGCGGGCGCCGGCACCGGTCGCGGTGGCGCCATCCTGCTCTGCCGCGGCATAGCCTCCCAATGCAATCGCTCCGTCACCGCGGGCCGTGCCGCCGAGGGTGATAGCAAGCTCCCCATCGGCGATCGCCTCGGCGCCGATCGCAATCGCCCCGAAGTCGGTGGCGCCTGCCTGGAAGCCGATCGCCACGCTGCTTTCGCCTTCGGCGCGTGTCTGGGCGCCATTGGCGACCGCGCGCTCGCCGCTTGCGTTCGCGAAGGCGCCGGTCGCGGTCGCATTCGTGTTCGTCGCCTTGGAGAGTACGCCGATGCTGGTCGCGTTCATGCCGGAGCCGGTCGCATAAGAACCGATGGCGCTGCTGTTGTCGCCGCTGGCCAGTGCGCCGGTGCCATTCGCCGTGGCAAAATCGCCCGCCTGCGCATCCGCCCCGATCGCAACCCCATATTCGCCAGCAACATAGGCGCCATAGCCATCGATCAGCCCGTCGAAGTCGAGGTCGCGCTGCGGTCCAAAGCCATTCGCATCGGGGCCGTCGCCGCCAATGGCAATGCTGCCCACGCCGGATGCGAAAGCCGCGTCGCCAACCGCGATCGACCGGTTGCCGGAGGCATCGCTGTAGAAGCCGTTTGCGACCGATCGCGTGCCGGTGGCGCGCGCCTGCGAACCCGCTGCGAAACTGCCGAACTGCGATGCTTCGGAAGCATTGCCTACCGCCGTGCTGCCAGTTCCGGTTGCCGCGGCATCGGATCCCAGCGCAACCGCATCTTCTCCTGCCAAACTGTCCGATCCCATCGCGAGTGCCGAGGTGCCCGCCGCCGAACTGAAGGCGCCGACCGCGGTTGCGCGATTTCCGTTGGCGTCCGCGTCGGTACCGATCGCGATGGCGTCGTCGCCGGCGGTCGTTGCGCCGCGCTCGCCCAGATTGTCGGTGACGCTGCTCCCCATCGCAATGCTGCGGGCCCCGTTTGCATAGGCATAGGTGCCGACGGCGATCGCCTTATCTTGGACGGCGATGCTGCCCGAACCCACGGCGGTGGAGGAGACGCCGGCGGCGCGCGATGTCGCACCGACTGCGACGGCATAGTCGCTCGCTGCATCCGCGCCAAAACCGACCGCGAGCGAATTGAAGCCCGACGCCGCAGCGACATGCCCGATTGCCGACGATTGAACGCCGGTTGCGCTGGAGCGGGTTCCCAATGCCGTCGTGTTTCCGGCCGTTGCCGTGGCGCCAACGCCGCAGGCCAGCCTGTCGTCGCCGTTGCCGTCGTCGGCGGTGGCGCCGCCGTCATTATCGACCGCTGGCTCGACGGTCCCATTTTCATTCCGGTCGAGCAGGCATGTTTCCGCATGGGCTATCTGCGGCGCCGCGAACAGCGAGCCGCAAAGCAGCGCGGCGGCAACCGCGCGGAGGCTGCTGCCGCCCATCCCGCGGGAAAGCGTGCCGGCGGGGCAGGGAAATACTGCAAGGCTCTTGGTCATAACATTCTCCTGGCGCACGGCCTCCCGCACGTGGCGACGCGTTGCGGCGATCAATCGGCGGGAAAAAACGCGATTTGTCAGCTGTCCGACGGCCACGAAGGGTCGGGCTCGCTCGTCGGGGGCGGGACCGTGTCGATGCAGGTCTGCACGGCGGCTGCGCGCTCGGGATCGACGGTCAGCGAATAGATGCGGACATCGCCTTTTGCCTTGTCCTTCATTTCATTGAAGGCCTTGAACCCCATGCCCTTGTTGAATGACAGGATCGCCAGCTTCTTGGCCCAACCGGTGTAGATCGCCTCGTCGGGTTTGGGCAGGTTGCCGGTCTCGCCAGCCATCGCCATGTGCTGGAAATAGGCGCTGCTGGTCAAAGCCCAGCAGCGCAGCGCGGTGTCGAGTTCGCTGCCGTTACCCGCCAGCGCTTTGGCATCGCCGTCGCCCGGCGTTTCTCCATCCTTTTGGCCACAGGCGGACAGGAGCAGCAAAGCGCTCGCCAGGCTCGCAATATGTTTCGGTGCAAATTTCATGATCGTCTCCGCGAGAATATTGTCTTGATTGCGTCGAGATCAGAAAAGCCGGTCGAGAATGCCGCGCGCGGCCTTGCGGGCCGCCTCTTTGGCTTTGGCGTCGGCCTCGTCTTCTGCTGCGCGGGCGGCACCGTCGATGATGCGGCCGACCGGGTTGGCGCCCGGCTTCGCGGGTGAGCCGGGCCGGGCAGCATCGGCCTTCGCCTGTGCGGACGCCGCGTTGGGGGTGGCGGCTATCGCCTGGCGGCGAAGGAACGTGCCCGTCCAGGTGTCATAGCTATGCTCATAGGCGTCGGGGACGATCTCGCACCCGGTCCGCAACCCGGTAAAGGATTTGCGATCGGCGCTGAACGTCAGGACGAAGCGGCCATAGACGCGGGTGCCGTTGCGTTCGGTATCGCAATAAACCTGAAGCCCCGCGTTATAGGCGGTTTCATACCAATAGCCGGTCAGCGTGTTCCCCGAAAATTCCCCCTCCAGAGTGCCGCTGGTGATTCCATAGGTGCCCGTGCGGTAAATGGCGTCGAGTTCTTCTTCGTTCTGCGTCGCGGTGTAGGTGCCGGTGACGGTGCCCTCCAAAGTGTCCAGCACCAGTTCGGGCTTTATCTTGTCGAAGCCGACGGTCGCATAGACATGCGCCTCGGGCGCGGCCGTCTGGGCAGAGCCGGAGGCAGCGCCGAGTCCGGCTCCCACCACCAGCATCGAAGCCGTCGCCGCGATTTTCGTAACCAGTCGCATCCGTAAATCTCCTCATCCTGCGCCGGCCAAGCCTTGCGAGCCGGTGCCTTTCGGAGGTGAAAACAGGATCGGTGCCGCGAACCGGACATCGCAATGCGAAAAAATGCGCTTGCGTCGCTCGGTTAGTCTGGGATGCTAATGCAGGATCGGGCGGCGGGGGCATCGTGTGACAATTGAATGGAGCAGGCTGTCGGCATTGATCGACCGCACGCAGGACTTGTCCGAAGAGGAGCGCGAAGCCGAACTGGCCGCTGCCGACCCGATACTCGCGGCCGAAGCCCGGAAATTCCTGGCCCGCATGGAGGCCGCTGCGGATTTTCTGGAGCCGTCCAGCGCACCTTTTGCCGCGGACCATCCGATCGACCCGGGTCCGCAGGTCGGCGACCGCTACGGCGCATGGCGTATCGAGGGGCTGATCGGCAGCGGCGGTATGGGCTCGGTCTACGCGGTCGGCCGCGCCGACGGGGGGTTCGAGCAGGCCGGAGCGTTGAAGTTGATCCGGCGCGGCCCCGGGGTTGATGCCGAACGACTGGCCGCCGAGCGGCAAGTGCTTGCGGCGCTCGACCATCCGCATATTGCGCGCATTCTCGACGGCGGCTTGGACGATGCGGGCAATCCCTGGATGGTGATGGAGCGCATCGATGGTCCGCCCTGCAACATCTGGTGCGATACCAATCAGGCGGACCTCGCGCGCCGGATCGCGCTCGTAATCGATGCGATCGGCGCGGTGGCGCGCGCGCACCAGGCGTTGATCCTGCACCGCGACCTCAAGCCCTCGAACGTGCTGGTCGACAGCGGCGGGCGCGCCCGCGTGATCGATTTCGGGGTCGCCAAGCAGATGGCGTTGCCAACCCAGACACAAAATCCGCTGCCGGTTTCGGCGCCCTACGCGCCGCCCGAACTGTTGACCGGCGCCCCCGTCGGTCCGCCGTGCGACGTCTATGGCGCGGCGGCGCTGCTCTATGAGCTGGTGACGCGCAAGCCACCCATCGAACTTGATGGCTTGCCCTTCGTGCTCGGCGTCGGGCGCATCCTCGATGCCGCACCCAAGGCGCTGACGGCGCACCGCGACGTCGACATCCTTGCGGCTGCCCCGGACACTTTGGTTGCCGATCTGAACGCCGTGCTGGCGAAAGCGCTGCGCAAGGAACCGGCGGATCGTTACCCGACGCTCGAAGCCTTCGCGGCCGATCTTCAGCGCGTGATAGACCGCGCGCCCGTGACCGCGCGGCGCGGCGAGCGCGGCTATGCCGTGCGCCGCCGCCTGTGGCGGTGGCGCTGGCCGATCGCCGCGGGCGTCGCCATCGCGCTGAGCCTGGTCGGCGGATTGGCGGCGACCCTGTGGCAAGCGCGCGAAGCCTATGCCGCCCGCGACGCGGCGCTGGCCGAGGAAGAGCGATCGCAGGCGGTTCGCGAATCGCTCTATGTCATGTTGTCCGAAAGCGCCGACGTCGCTGGCGACGATGCAGACCGCCGCGATATACTCGAACAGTCGACCCGCCGGATCGTCGAGCGCTTCGCCCGCTCGCCCGCCGATCAGGCGCCGGTGCTGCACGCGCTGGGCGAGCTTTATTTCTACCTCGGCGATTACCGCGGGGCGATCACGGCGTTGCGGCCGGTGGTGACCGCCGGCGGTACGAACGGAATCGATCCCGAGACGCTTGCGCTTTCGCGATACGATCTGGCGCAGTCGCTTGTCCGCACCGGCGAAATCGAAGAGGCGCGGCCCCTGTTAGCGCAAGCGCAGCAATATTGGTCCAGCGCTCCCGACAAATGGCGCCACCGGCTCATCGACAGCCGGCTGCTCGAGGCGCAAATCATGCGCGGCGCCGATCCCTCGGCGGCGGCGGCGCTTCTCCAGAAAGCTACGGATGATCATGTCGCGATGCTGGGAACCGGCAATCGTCTGGCGGGCGTGTTCCAGAACAATCTGGGCGTCGCCTTGCAGGCGAGCGGTGACCTGCCGGGCGCACGGAAGGCGCTGCAACAAGCGCGGCTCATCTGGGCGCAGACGGGTCTGACAGATACGCCCGATGCCTTGAACACCGCGAACAATCTTGCGGCCATCGAGGTTTTGTTGGGGCATCCCGACAAGGCCGCGCCCATTTTTGCAGAAGCTGTTCGCCTGCGCGAAAAGCTGTTCGGCGCGTCGGGCGGGACCGCTGCCTTGCTCAGCAATTATGGCAAGGTGCTCTTGCAACTTGGCGACGCCCCGAAGGCGCTTTCGCTGCTGGAGCGCGCCGAGCCGATGGCCGAACGCTTCGCCGGCGCGGGATCGATCCTGCATGTGTCGGCACTGGCGGGGCTATCCGAAGCCCATATCGCGCTGGCGGGCAAGGACGAAGCCTTGGCCGTCGCCCGGAAATCGGTGGCGGCGGCTGGCAGCGCGCCTACGCCGCCGCGCGCCATCGCCCATATTGCGCTTGGCCGGGCGTTGGCTGCCAGCGGAGACAAACCGGGCGCGCGAGCCGCACTTGGCACCGCCGAGCCGATCGTCGAAGCGATGGGCGCCCCGGCGGCCCGCCTGAAACAGGGGATCGCCGACATCAAGGGGCTCTACCGCCTGTAGCCGCGGGCGAACGCGACCGAATAGTCGCGCCGTGATGTCCGCTTTCGCACTCCATTGCTGTTTTTCCTCCTGAGGCCCGCGCCCATGCGGCCGATGCCAAGGGAAGGACAGATCATGGCAGTGACACGCAGGAATTTCATCGCCGGGACCGCCGTGCTCGTCGCCGGCGCAACGAAAGCCACCGTGGCCTTTGCCAAGGGCGGCGGGACGATCGAGCTCGAAGTGGTCGGCGCGCGCCGCCTTGCCGGCATGTCGGGTGAAAAATTGCGCGCGGCGCTCGTGAAATCTGTGCGATTGCAATCGCGGCTCGAGCAGCCCGTTAAAATGCAGTTTCTCGCCGCGCGCCTCGTCGATGGCGAGATCGCCGACCTGTTCGCGTCGGACGGTTTCGAGCTCGCTTCCGGCGCGCAAGCCTTTCCGGGGGATATGCTGTTCCCGGGCGACATGCTCTTCCCAGGCGATATGTTTTTTCCCGGCGATATGCTGTTTCCAGGTGACATGCTTTTCCCTGGCGACATGTTGGTGCCGCCGGGCGAACCGCGCGCGGCACGTGGGCTCCTTGGCCGCGTCGCGAAGGACACGTTGCTGCGCGGCGGCGCCGGGAATGGCATCGTCTTCTTCGTGCTCGCCGAGAGTCGCGCTGTGTCGAGCCGAGGGCTCGGTGTACCGACCCGGCGCGGCTGAGCGATGCGCACGGCGCTGGTGATGGGCGACGGCCCGGCGGGGCTGTTGGCAGCCATCACCTTGCAGCGTGCGGGCTGGATGGCCAAAATAGCGCCGGGCCGCCGGGGCGCCCGCACGCATCACGGTCACGTTCATCAGATCAGCTTCGCGACGATGGCGAAGATCGAGGCGGTTGCCGGGCAGGGGTTGGCCGGATGGTCCGCCGCCGATTTGCTCCGGATCGATGGCGCCGCGCCCCCGGTTATGACGCAAGCCCCGATCGTCGATCCCGCGGCGCTGGTCCACGCGCTGTCGCGGCGGGCGATCGAGCTCGGTGCAAAATTGGTCGAACCGCGCATGGCGATCCCCGTGGAAGACAAAGCCTTCGACCTGCTGGTCGACGCGAGCGGCAGCGCCGTTCTCGCCGGTCGTACCGCGGGGCTCGACGTCGCCATCGACGAAAGCGACGCGATCGACGAGTGCTGGACGTGGCGCGGGACGGCTGGCAGCGGCGACGATCGCTGGACGATCGCCGCGCGCGATGTCGCGGGTGCGGCAGGTCTCTGGCTGACGCGCGCCGTGGACGGGCGCTGCATGATGACCCTCCGATGTGCGGATTGCGGCGAAAGTCCCGTCTCTCCTTTCCGCCTCCTCGACAGCGTGATGCTGGCGGCCGGCCACGACTGGGGCCGCCGCATGGGCAAGATAGGCTTCGACCCCAATCCGGTGCGCCACCGGGCACCCTTCGCCCGGCGCGTAGAGGTCACGCGGTCGGCGGGCGGCCCGCCGCTGCTGCGTATCGGCGATGGCCTGATCCAGACCGCTCCGCGCTTCGGACAGGGGTTCGCCCAGATCGCCGAGCAGATCGAGCTTATGCGTGCCGCCTTGGCCAGCGGTTCCTCACCGGCGAGTGCTGTCGCGACCATCGAAGCCAGCGCCGACCGGCGCTGGCTCGCGGCGATGATCGGCGCTGCTAGCGAGCCATTGCTCGCCGCCTGAGCCCGATGCGTTCCTCGGCGCCCGTGTGACCCAACGCATAGATATGAAAAGAATAATCCGCATAATGGCGCCATGCTTACCGATTCATCCGATTCGCTCGTGGCAACGCTCTATCCGCAGCTAAAGCGCCTCGCGCGCGACATGCATTGGCGTTACAGCGCCGGCGAAACGCTGCGCTCGACCGCGCTGGTCAATGAAAGCTTTCTCAAGCTGAGAAGCGCTGGCGGCTTTGCCGACGAGAAGCATTTCCTGCGCACGGCGGCGCGCGCCATGCGCCAGATTCTGATCAATCATGCCCATGCCCGTCTTGCCGCAAAACGCGGGGGCGGAACGCATGCTGCTACGTTCGAAGATGATCTGCCGGATATCTATTGGGAAAGCGACGAACGGCTGCTGGCGCTGAACGATGCGCTCGACCGTCTGTCACAAACGGCCCCGCGGCTTGCCGAGATCGTCGAATATCGCTTCTTCGGCGGCTATTCAGAACAGGAAATCGGCAACCTGCTCGACATTACCGAACGCACGGTGCGCCGCGACTGGGCAAAGGCCAAAGCTCTGATGCAGATCGAGATGGAACAAGGCGACGCGGTGGGCTGATGGGCCTGAGAACCGTCGGACAATTGGGACCGGCCTGTGATTGTGTGCCCGGCGCATTCATGATCGGTGCTGAATGCTCTTGGCAGATCGGACGCCGATGACCGCCTCTCCTGTTCCCTGGCTGAATGCCGCCCGTCCGCAACCGGCCAAATCAACATACACAGGTCGGTAAGCGTTTCTCTCGGGTCGGGACGTTTTCCCGAGTTAAGAGAGGAGGACGAGCCATGCCCGTCGGAAACGTAACAACTATCGAAGTCGATCATCTCGCCCCGCAGCGCGGTAACACTTTCCTTTGGGATAAGGTGCTTCCTGGATTTGGCGTCCGCGTGACGCAAGGCGGCACAAAGTCCTACATCTATCAATATCTGTTGGGAGGTAGGGGCTCGATCTCGTGGCGCTTTACTATTGGCCGCCATCGCGCGCCGTGGACGGCCCAAAGCGCGCGAAACAAGGCGCTTGATCTCGCGAAGCAGGTCGCAAAGGGTAAGGATCCGCTAGAAAGGCGTCGCGAACGCCGTCGGAAGCAGGTTGAGCTTCGATCTGATCGGTACGTCGAGCATTTCACCGAAGAGTATCTCAAGCGGCGTTGGAAGGACTGGTCGCGCATCCGCTCGATGCTGGTTCATCATGCGGTGCCGACGATCGGAACCAAACGGATTTCAGACGTTCGGCGGTCAGACCTTACCGCAATCTATCGACGCCTGGAAAACCGACCGTCTGTTGCGCGGGCGATGCACGCGACGCTCCGTAAAATGTTCAAATGGGTGATGAGCCGGGACGATCTCCAGCATTCGCCGACCCAAGGGGTGGATGCCCCCCCCGCCGCCGAAACCCCGGAATCGATACCTCTCAACCGAAGAACCGCGTTGCGCATTGAAAACAAGTTTTGAGCTTACGGGGCAATATGGCCCGGCATTTCGGCTGATGATTTTGACCGGACAGCGGCGCGGCGAAGTGACCGGGTTGGACTGGTCGGAACTGCGACGTGAAGGCGGCCGATGGGACTTGCCAGCCGAGAGATCAAAGAATGGCCGTCCACATCTCATCCCGCTGAGCAAGCAGGCAATCGCGCAGCTCGATGCCGTCGCAGGTGGGAAAGATTGGCCGGCACATGGTTTGGTGTTCCAGTCGAGCTCCGGCACGCGCCTGAGTGCGTTCTCGAAAGCTAAAGAGAAATGGGACGCCATGATCATTAGAAAAATGAGGTTAGCGGGGGAGGAGGGCGCCGTTTTGGCGCCTTGGCGGCTTCACGATATTCGCCGGACGGTGGCGACAGGCATGCAAGCCTTGCAGATCAGGACGGAAATCATCGAGTCCGTTCTCAATCATCTCTCCGGGACGAAGAGCGGCATTGTTGATGTGTACCAATGCCACCCGTATCAGGAGGAGAAGCGCCAAGCGATGAAGCGATGGGGAAGACACATCAAAAAGCTGACCGCGTCGTGACATTTCAGCCCGCAAGTGGGTGGTGAGAATTGGCGTAAGCTACCGATAACGTTTGATAAGATTTGACGGGCGCCGCCGGTTGCGTGCTTACCCGGTGCTTACACGGCATCTGGAGCGTTTGATAAATTTTCTCAAGACTGACTGCCAAGTCCTTGAAAGAAATGGTGGACGCACTAGGGCTCGAACCTAGGACCCGCTGATTAAGAGTCAGCTGCTCTACCAACTGAGCTATGCGTCCACGTGCCGGTTTTCGGCGGACTTCGCGGCGGCCACAAAGGCTTTGTGCTGCGAAGAGAGCGGCCCGCTATCATGCTCGTTCGGGCATGGCAATGGGCTTCGGCAATATTTTTTCACAAAAGGCAATTTACGTTGCTTGGGCGAGGCGTGCGATCGGGCTTTTGCGTTGAGGGCGTCGGACGGCGGCGCCGCGAAATGTCGGGCATGGGGAGCGTCGGTGAGCAAAATGGAGGCATCGGGTGGCTCGCGCGGCGCCCGAAAGCTTGCGCATTCCAGCAATTTATGGTCTGCCGTCCAGCAAGCGCGGCGATTTTGCATCCGCGGTGGGACTTTGAGGGGCGCATGCAGACGGGACGGCGCTGGCTGACAATAGCCCTGTTGGCGGGCGGGCTTGGGGGCTGCGTTTCGGCGCCGACCGAATATCGATCCGGGCCGGGCCTTCCCGTTCCCGAGCAATGGTCGGTGGAATCGGGAAGCAGTCCGGCCGTCACGGCGTCCTATTGGACGCGGCTGAACGATCCACTGGTCAATTCCTATGTCGCGCGCGCACTGGAGAATAATCGCGATATTGCCCAGTCGGCGGCGCGCCTGGCGCAGGCGCGCGCGGGTGTGCGCGCAGCGCGCGCGGGCTATTTCCCGCAGGTTACGGCCTCCGGGGGCGTGCAGCGCGATGTCGGCGATCTGGCCGACGAGCGGCTGCAATATTCGCTCGGCGCCGACGCGCAGTGGGAGGTCGATCTTTTCGGACGGATCGGCGGCAATGTCGCCGCCTCGCGGGCCGATCTTGCCGCCGCCGGCTATGGCCTTGCCGATCTGCAGCGCCTGATCGTGGGGCAGGTGGCGCAGACGACCGTGTCGGCGCGAACGCTCGCGGTGCAACTCGCGATCGCGCGCGAGACGCTGACCATTCAGGACGATAATCTCCAGATCGCACGCTGGCGCCGCGAAGCGGGGCTGGTATCGAGCCTCGATGTCGAGCAGGCCGCCGCGCAGCGGGCGCAGACCGCGGCGAGCATTCCGGCGCTGGAACGCGATCTCGCGCAAGCGGCGAACAGCATCTCGACCCTGATCGGTGAAGCGCCCGGCCCGGTGCGGACGGCGATCGAGGGCGAAGCAAAGCCAATTCCGGTTCCACCAGACGCGGTGGGGTTCGACGCGCCGGCTCCGGTGCTACGCCATCGCCCCGACGTCCGCCAGGCGGAAGCGACGCTGCTCGCCGACACGGCGCGCATCGGCGTTGCACGCGCGCAGATGCTGCCGCTGGTCAACCTCACCGGAAACCTCGGCACCGCCTCGTTCGGCATCGGCAATCTGTTCGATGTGATAACCGGGCGGCTCTTTGCGGGGATCAGCCAGCTGATCTTTGACGGCGGCCGCGCGCGCGCGGGTCTCGACGCCGCCAACGCAGCCGCGCAGGCTTCGCTTGCGGCATGGCAAAAGGCGATCCTTGCCGCGCTGGAAGATGTCGAGAGCGCCGCCGCTGCCCAGCGCGCGGCAGGCGAGCGCGTTGGCCTTTTCGAAACGGCGCGCGATGCGGCGAGCAATGCCGCGCTGCTGGCGCGCAGCCAGTATCAGGCGGGGCTGATCGACTTTCAGACTTTGCTGACCGCGGAGAACCAGTTGCTCGCAGCTCGCAACGCGCTGGCGGCGAGCGAGGCCGAGCGCGCCAACGCCTTTATCAGCCTCAACCAGGCTCTTGGCGGCGGCTGGGACGGGGCCAATTTCGATCCGGACGCCGGTGTTCGGACACAGGGGATTAGCGAATGACCGATACCGGCACTGCGCCGCAGGAGCTCGACGATTTTCTGGGCGCCAAGCCGCGTCCCAAATGGCGGCGCTGGATGAAATATTGGCTCCCCGCGGCGCTGATACTCGTCATATTGCTGGCGATGGCGACTTGTTCGCGCGGGAAGGGCGAGGCCAAATATATCACCGAGCCGGTGACCGAGAAGTCGCTGACGCTCAGCGTCACGGCGACCGGGAATCTGCGGCCGACCAATCAGGTCGAGGTCGGGTCCGAAGTGTCGGGCAAGATCGATCACATCTATGTCGATGTGAATGATCGCGTCTCCAAGGGGCAGATCCTCGCCCAGATCAACACCGACGTGATCGAGGACCAGATCACCCAGGCCGAGGCCAATCTCAACGCGGCGCGCGCGCAGGTGGCGCAGGCGCAGGCGACGCTGGACGTCGACAAGGCGCAGCTCGCGCGACTGGAAAATGTGTTCAAGATCTCGGGCGGCAAGGTTCCCTCCGGGGTCGAACTCGATCAGGGCCGCGCAGCGGTGAAGCGCGATACCGCCGCCGTTGCCGCGGCGCAGGCGAATGTCCGCGCGGTCGAGGCGCAATTGTCGTCGTCGGTGACCAACCGCAACCGCGCGGTGATCCGTTCGCCCGTTTCGGGTGTCGTGCTCGCGCGCCAGGTCGAGCCCGGGCAGACTGTCGCGGCAAGCTTCAACACCCCGACCCTCTTCATCATCGCCGAAGATCTGTCCGCGATGCAGCTTCGCGTCGAGATCGATGAAGCCGACGTCGGACAGGTTCAGACCGGACAGAAGGCCGATTTTACGGTCGATGCCTATCCCGGTCGCCGCTTTCCCGCGGTCGTCGAGCGCGTCGATCAGGCGTCGAGCAACACCGCTTCGCAGGCGAGCCAGCAGACGGCCACCGCAACCGCCAATGCGGTCGTCAGCTATGAGGCGAGGCTGGCGGTGGCCAATGGCGACGGGCTGCTGCGTCCGGGGATGACCGCTACGGCGACCATCGCAACGGGCAGCACGGCCAAACAATTGCTGGTTCCGAACGGGGCCTTGCGCTTTCAGCCCGATGCGAAGGAAAAGGAAAAGGCCGGCGTACTCAATCCCGAAATCGGGCTGGAAAAGAATGAACAGCGCGCGACGATCGGCGTGGGCAGCCAGCAACGCGTCTGGGTGCTTCAGGCCGACGGGACGCTGAAGCCCGTCGATGTGGTGACGGGGCAGAGCGATGGCCGCCTGACCGCGGTGACGGCCAAGGGACTGCGAGCCGGCATGAAGGTGGTGACGGGCAAGGGGGCGACGGGCCAGTGACGCCCCCCGAGATCCCGTTGATCGAGCTCGAAGGGATAACGAAGACCTTCGGCCGGGGCGAGGCGGCCTTTCAGGCGCTCAAGGGCGTCGACATGCGGATCGAGCGCGGCGATTTCGTCGCGGTGATGGGGCCGTCGGGATCGGGCAAATCGACGACGATGAACATCCTCGGCTGCCTGGATGTCCCGACGAGCGGCGTTTTCCGCTTTCGCGGGGTCGAGGTGCAGGCGCTCGATCGCGATCAGCGCAGCCTGCTGCGGCGGCGATATCTGGGTTTCGTCTTTCAGGGCTTCAATCTCCTTGCCCGCACCAGTGCCGTCGAAAATGTCGAATTGCCGCTGCTCTATCGCGGCGAAAAGAAGAGCGAGCGTCACGCCGCAGCCATGCGCGCGCTCGATCAGGTGGGTCTTGCGCCGTGGGCGGATCACACGCCGGCCGAATTGTCGGGCGGGCAGCAGCAGCGGGTGGCGATCGCGCGCGCGCTCGTCACCCAGCCCGACGTGCTGCTCGCCGACGAACCGACCGGCAATTTGGACACCGAACGCTCGATCGAGATCATGCAGTTGCTCACGCGCCTGAACGGCGAGGGCATCACGATCCTGATGGTCACGCATGAGGAGGAAATGGCGGCCTTTGCCAACACCATCGTGCGCTTTCGCGACGGGCTGGTCGAACGGGTCGAGCGCGGCCGGCGCACCCGCAGCGAGGAACCCGCCTGATGTTCGGCGCGACGCTCCTGCTCGCCTTTCGGGAGATACGGCGCCATCTGCTGCGTTCGTTCCTGACGACGCTCGGCATCATCATCGGGGTCGCGGCGGTGATCACGATGGTGACGCTCGGCAATGGCGTTACGGCATCGATCAAGGACCAGATATCCTCGCTGGGGTCTAACGTGCTGATCGTCTTTCCCGTGCAGGGCGATCGCGGCAGGCCGCGGCCATTCAAGCAAGCCGATGTCGATGCGGTGAGCAGGCAGATCGCCGGCGTCGTCGATGTGTCGGGCAGCGTGTCGTCCAGCGTCACGGCCTTTCATAACGGGCAGAGCTGGCGGACGACGGTGCAGGGCGTCGGCAATGACTTCCTGCGCGCCCGGTCGGTCGAGGTCGAAAGCGGCCGCGCGTTCACGAACGAGGAGGAAAGCGCGCGCAAGAATATGTGCCTGATCGGGCCCAAGGTCCAAAAGGCGATATTCGTCGCCGGGAGCAGCCCGCTCGGCGAAAATATTCGGTTGAACAATGTGTCCTGCACCGTGATCGGCGTCCTCAAGGAACGCGGCGAGGGCGGCGGTCCCGATCAGGACAGCGACAATGTCGTGATGGTCCCGCTGAAAATGGCGCAACGCCGGTTCACCGGTAGCGACGACATCCAATATTTCGTGATCAAGTATGACAGCGCCTACGCCAGCACCGCCATTCAGGATTCGCTCGTCGGCCTGCTGCGTGAGCGGCGCCTGTTGCAAGGCGCGGCCACCAACGACTTCAACATCGTCGATACCGCGCAGGTCAATCAGGCGCTCGGTGCGGCGACGGGCGCGTTGACCGCGATGGTTGCGGTGATCGCGGGAATCAGCCTGCTCGTCGGCGGGATCGGGATCATGAATATCATGCTGGTGTCGGTCACCGAACGGACGCGCGAGATCGGCATACGTCTCGCCATCGGGGCGCTGGCGCGCGAGGTGCAGCTCCAGTTTCTGACCGAAGCCGTCGTGCTGTGCTGTTTCGGCGGTGCGGTCGGCATCGCCCTCGCTTTCATCCTGTCCTGGGGGATGGCGAGCGCGATCGACGTGCCCTTCATCTTCAATCCGGTCGTCAATGTGATGAGCTTTCTGTTCTCCGCCTTGATGGGGATAACATTCGGCTATTATCCGGCGCGCCGGGCGTCGAAGCTCGATCCGATCGACGCGCTGCGGCACGAATAGGCGGCGCGCGCGGTCGCTGCGGTCGTCAGCTCAGCCGGCTGTGCCGCTTCTTGCTGTCATTCTCGATTGCGAGGATGATGCCGATGCAGGTCATGATCGTCAGCATCGACGATCCGCCATAGGAGAAGAGCGGCAACGGGATACCGACGACCGGCGCGAGGCCCATCACCATCCCCAGATTGATGGCGATATAGAAAAAGATCGTCATGGTAAGGCCGGTTGCGGTCAATTGGCCGAAGCGCGTCCGCGCGTTGAGCGCAACGCGCGTGGACCAGCGCAGCAGGAAGAAGAAGCCGAGGAGCAGCAACAAACCGCCGACCAGCCCCCATTCCTCCGACATCGTCGCGAAGATGAAGTCGGTATGGCCTTCGGGCAAATAGTCGAGGTGGCTTTGCGACCCGTTGAGGAAGCCCTTGCCGAAAATGCCGCCCGATCCGATCGCAATCTTCGACTGGCTGATATGATAGCCGGCACCGAGGGGATCGCTTTCGGGGTCGAGGAAGATCAGCACGCGCTTCTGCTGATAGTCGTGCAGCATCGAAAAGAGGATCGGCAGCGCGGCCAGTCCCGCGAGCGCGGCGCTGCCGAACCACCACAGCGGAAGGCCGGAGACGAACATCACGATCGCTGCGCTGGCGCAGATCGCCAGCGCCGTGCCGAGGTCGGGCTGGAGCATCACGAGCGCCGCGGGGATACCGATCATCACCAGCGCGGGCCACAAGGCGTTGAAGGTCCGCGTGCTGCCCGGCGGCAATTGCGCGTAGAAGCGCGCGAGGGCGAGGACGATCGCGACCTTCATCAGTTCCGACGGCTGGAGGTTCATGAAACCCAGATTGAGCCATCGCTGGCTGCCGCCGCCGACAAAGCCGAGCGCCTCGACCGCGAGGAGCAGAAGCGCGACGCCCAGATAGCCGAGGTAGGAGAAATCCTCGAAAATGCGGATCGGCATGCGCCCGATTGCGAGCGCGACGAGCAGGAAGACGATGAAGCGCACACCCTGTTGCAGCGCCCAGGGCGTCACGCTGCCGCCAGCGGCCGAATAGAGGACGAGCAGGCCGAAGCCGGTGATCGCCGACAGGAGCGCGATCAGCTTCCAGGGGATGCGCTGGACGGCGGGCGGAACCGGGATCATTGCGCGAGCCCCGGATCGGGGCGCGCGATACCCGCCTTCCATGCGGCATAGTCGCGGTCCATCCGCTCCTTGATCGTGCCGCCCCAGCCCGCCTCGAAGGCGGTCAGTGCCTCCATCGCCTTTTCACGGTCGTAGAGGAAGGTGAAGATGTCCTTGGCAACGGGCGCAGCCGCGCGGCTGCCGCCCATGCCATGTTCGATGATGACCGACGCGGCATAGCGCGGATTTTCAACCGGCGCGAAGCAGATGAACAGGCCGTGATCGCGAAATTTCCACGTTCCGCCCTTGCCGTTGCCGGTGTTGAGGCCGCGAACCTGTGCCGTGCCGGTCTTGCCCGCCATCTGGATACCGTCGAGCGGCAGGCGGCTGCGCCCCGCGGTTCCGCCGGGGGCGTTGACGACGCGGTTCATCCCCTCGCGCGCGGTCGCGAACGCCTCGGCCGAGAAGGGCAAAGGCTCGTTCGAGAATTGCCGGCTGACGAGGCGCGGGTAGAGTTTGCGGCCCGAGGCGATACGTGACGCCATGACGGCGAGCTGGAGCGGATTCACGCTGACATAGCCTTGGCCGATCACCGCATTCAGCGAATCGGACGCCGACCAGGGTTGGCCGTATTTCTTCATCTTCCACGCGCTGTCGGGGATGGTGCCGTAACGCTGGTTGCTTCCGGCAAGCTGGAATTCCTCGCCCAGCCCCATCATCTTCGCGGTCGGCGCGATGGCGTCATAGCCCAGCCGGTCGGCGACCCAATAGAAATAGCTGTTGCAGCTTTTCATGATCGCGGTCGGCATGTCGACGCTGCCGTGGGTGCCGAGACAGCGGAAGAAACGGTTGCCGAGGCGATAGCCGCCGATGCAGGTGTGGCGCTCGCTCGGGTCCATGCCATGTTCGATCGCGGCGATCGCGGCCATCGGCTTCAGCGTCGATCCCGGCGGGTAGAGGCCGCGGGTCGCCTTGTTGATCAGCGGCTGATGGTCGTCGGCGCGTAGCCAGCCATATTCGGCATTGCTGATCCCGTCCGAAAAGCTGTTCGGATCGAACGACGGCATCGAGACGAAGGCGAGGATGTCGCCATTGAGGCAGTCGATGACGACCGCCGCCCCCGATTCTGGGCCCATGCGGCGCGCGGCATATTCCTGCAGATCGGCGTCGATGGTCAGGTGGACGGTCTTGCCTTGCGTATCGGGCTGGGTGCTGAGATCGCGCACGACCTTGCCCCGCGCGGTGACTTCGACGCGCTTGGCGCCGGCCTTGCCGCGCAACAGTTCCTCGAAATATTTCTCCAGCCCGTCCTTGCCGGTCTTGAAGCCGGGGGTGATGAAGAGCGGATCCTTGACCTTTTCATATTCCTCGGCGGTCGGGGCGCCGACATAGCCGATCAGGTGGCCGACCGCGGCGCCGGTGGGATAGTTGCGGGCAAAACCGCGCGTCGGGGCAATGCCCGGCAGGTCGGGGAGGCGGACGAGGATCGATGCATATTGCTGCTCGGTCACGTCCTCCGCAACCGCAACCGGCTGGAATCCAGATGCCGCCTTGAGGTCGCGTTCGATGCGCGCCATTGCGTCGCCGTCGAGCTGCAACAGCGTGCGGAGCTGGCCCAGAACCAGTTCCTTGCTGTGCATGCGATCGGGAATGATGTCGATGCGGAGCGACACGCGGTTGTTGGCAAGCGCCTTGCCGTGGCGGTCGACGATCCAGCCGCGGCGCGGGGGGATGAGCGTCAGATTGACGCGGTTGCTTTCGGATTCGAGGACGTAGCGATCATTGTCGATGATCGAGATATAGCCCATCCGCGTCGCGAGCGCGGCGCCCACGGCGATTTGTCCGCCGCCGACGACTAGGGTGCGGCGCGTGAAGGTGAGGCCCCTCCAGGCTTCGGTAATGGGCGGACTTTTCTTGCGGGACATGAAAGCGGAAATTCGTTGGCAATCTGGGGCGAAGGCTAAGGCGGGGGCGGGAGGCGGGCGATTATCGGCGCTTGAGACGGAAATTGTCAAACTTGCCGGTCAGGCGGAGGAACAGCGGCATCAGCAGCACCGAAATGATGATCTGCGGCAGGACAAGGCCGAGCATATGCCCGGCGGGAGCGTGTGGAAAGGTGATAAGCACCGCAAGCGCCTGAACAGCGGCGACGAGCAGGGCGCCGATCGCCCAGTCGTGCAGGAAGCCGCGCCAATAGATGCGCTGCGACAGATAGGCGATCGCGATGCTCGCGGCGGTCCACAGCGCGATGGCGGTGCCGATCGGCGCGCCGCTGAACAGATCGTCCCACAGGCCGAGCGGCAGGCCGATCCACACCGGCCACATTTCGGTGCGCAGAAGTTGCCAGCTCAGGAAGAAGAGGAGGCCGAGCGGGGGCAGCACGGGCGAACTGGCGACGAGCGGCAGCATCAACGGCAGCGCCGACGCGATCATCACCGTCGCGATCGGCACGATCTGCATCCGCCAGCGCGAGGCCGGCTCGCCAATCCGCTGTCCGTGCCGGTTCATGGCGCGCCGGCCGCCGGGGAGGATTGGGCGGGCACGGCCTGCGCCTCGATATTATCGGGCGTATAGGGGCGCAGCACCGCCACCGCATCGACCTTTGCCGGGTCGGCAAGCGGACGCGCGAGCGCACCATCGTCCTGGCGCCGCACGACGATGGCGACCGGAATGTTCGGCGGATAAAGGCCGCCGGTTCCCGACGTCACGAGGATGTCGCCGGGCTTGAAGGGATTGTTCGCGATGTTGAGCGTGCGGACGTCGAGATCGCCGTTGCCGCGGCCCGTTGCGAGCGCCGGCAGGCCGTCACGCGCCCGGCGCACCGGCACGACATTTTCGACGTCGGTAAGGAGCAGCACCTGCGACACCGATGGCCCGGCGGTCAGCACGCGGCCGATCAGACCGTCGGCGCCGCGTACGGGCTGGCCCGCGGAAACACCCCGGTTGCGCCCGAGGCTGAGCAGCGCGATGCGGCGGCTGCTCGTCGAGGTCGAGGTGAGCAGATAGCCATGGGCGAGCGCCGAGCGATCGGTCTGTTGCAATCCGAGCAGCGACTTGAGCTGACGATTTTCCTCTTCGAGCGCGCTGGTCGCGACGAGACGGCGGCGCGCCTCGGCCAGTTCCTTGCGCAAGCGGCGGTTCTGCGATCCCGCGCCGACGTAGGCCGACACAGTGTCGTCGACGCCGGAGATCGACCCGATCACCGACCGCGTTCCGCGCGCGACGGGCGCGGTTATCTCCTGACTGGCGACGCGCAGGGCGGCAAAGCCGACGGGGTCGGCGACCGAAAGGATTGCCAGCAACAGCCCCGCAAGCGCGCCCGTTATCGCAATAACATAGGCGGCGAACAGGCTGTACTGGGCCTTTCGGGATTGCCCCGGACGCCGATGTGCCGGGCGAACCATGGACCGTCTGTCCGCGATCAGGCTTGCTGCAGCACGCCGCGGAAGGCGGGATCCTCCATCGCGCGGCCGGTGCCGATCGCGACGCAGGTCAGCGGATCTTCCGCGACCGTCACCGGCAGGCCGGTTGCGTCGCGCAGCAGTTCGTCGAGTTCGCGGATCAAAGCGCCGCCGCCGGTCAGCACGATGCCCTGGTCGACGATGTCGGCCGCGAGTTCCGGGGCGGTGTTTTCGAGCGCGATGCGCACGCCTTCGACGATCGTGCCGATCGGTTCGGACAGGGCTTCGGCGATCTGCGCCTGATTGATCGAGATTTCCTTCGGCACGCCGTTGACGAGGTCGCGGCCCTTGATGTGGATCGTCATACCGACGCCATCGGCGGGCACGCGCGCGATGCCGAAATCCTTCTTGATCCGCTCGGCGGTCGATTCGCCGATCAGCAGATTGTGATGGCGGCGAACGTAGGAGACGATCGCTTCGTCCATCTTGTCGCCGCCGGCGCGGACCGAGGTGGTGTAGGCGAGGCCGCGCAGCGAGAGCACCGCGACTTCGGTCGTGCCGCCGCCGATGTCGACGACCATCGACCCGATCGGTTCGGTAACCGGCATGTCGGCGCCGATTGCGGCCGCCATCGGTTCTTCGATCAGCCACACCTGGCTTGCCCCGGCGTTCGATGCGGCGTCGCGGATCGCGCGGCGTTCAACGCTGGTCGAACCCGACGGTACGCAAATCACGATTTCGGGGCTGCGAAACGCGTTGGCCTTGCCGCCGTGCACCTTGGTGATGAAGTGCTTGATCATCTGTTCGGCGACATCGATGTCGGCGATGACCCCGTCACGCAGCGGGCGGATGGCCTCGATGCTGTCGGGCGTCTTGCCCATCATCAGCTTGGCATCGTCGCCGACCGCTTTGACCCGCTTGATCCCGTTCAGCGTTTCGACCGCGACGACCGAGGGCTCGTTGAGCACGATGCCCTTGCCGCGAACGTAAACGACCGTGTTCGCGGTGCCGAGGTCGATTGCCATGTCTTGGGAATTGAACTTCAGAAAACGGGAAAAGAAGGACATCGATACTGCTTCCTGTCATCGGCACCTGCCAGCCGGGTGGGTCTGGTCCTGCCGCCATCGAATGTGAACCCGCGCGCCTACCGGCACAGGACCAATCAGGGGGAGATTCCGGCTCTTCCCGGACGGGGTGGCTGGACAAAATGATCAGGGCTGAGCGGATGGGTCGCGATTTGCGTCCGACTGCGCTAGGACAGCCCCCATGTCAATACGCCGCCTGCCGGAAAAGCTAGTAAATCGGATCGCAGCCGGTGAAGTGGTCGAAAGACCCGCCGCAGCGCTCAAGGAACTGGTCGAAAACGCCCTCGATGCGGGGGCGACTCGCGTTGCGGTGCGAATCGCCGAGGGCGGAATCCTGCGGCTGGAAGTCGACGACGATGGGTGCGGGATGACCGCGTCCGACATGGCGCTCGCGCTCGAGCGCCATGCGACGTCGAAATTGCCGACCGATGCGATCGAGGATGTGACGACGATGGGCTTTCGCGGCGAAGCCTTGCCGTCGATCGCCAGCGTTGCGCGGCTGACACTCGAAAGCCGCGTTGCCGGCGCGGACGGGTGGCGCCGTGTGATCGATAATGGCAGCCTCATCGCCGAAGGACCGGCGGCGCTCGCCAAGGGCACGCGGGTGATGGTCGAGGATCTGTTCGCGCGCGTGCCTGCCCGGCGCAAGTTTCTGCGCAGCGCACGCAGCGAATATGCCGCCTGTCTCGATGTCGTGAAGCGTCTGGCGATGGCGCGTGCCGACGTGGGCTTTACGGTCGAGCATGACGGGCGCCGCGTGCTCGACGTGCAGGGCGGCCAGGATCGTCTCAGCCGTGTCGCGGCACTGACCCAGCGCGACCTGGCGGCAAACAGCATCGGGGTCGATGTCGAGCGCGGCGAGGTCCGGCTCGGCGGCGTGATCAGCCTGCCCACCTACAACCGCGGCATCGCCGACCATCAATATCTGTTTGTCAACGGCCGTCCGGTGAAGGACCGGCTGCTCGTCGGGGCATTGCGCGGCGCCTATGCCGATCTGCTCGCGCGTGATCGCCATCCGGTCGTCGCGCTCTTCCTCGATCTGCCGACGAGCGAGGTCGATGTGAACGTCCATCCGGCGAAGACTGAAGTGCGGTTCCGCGATCCGCAGCTTGTGCGCGGGATGATCGTCGGCGGGTTGCGCCGCGCGCTCGACGAACAGGGGTTTCGCAGCATCCAGCGCCCTGCCGAAGCCGCGCTCGCGGCGTGGCAGCAGGAGCCGGCAGCGCCAGCGCCGACGAGCGGCTTTCTGTTCGGCCAGCGCAGCGAACCCGCGGTGCATCTGTTCGGCGCGGACGTCGCGCCGCCCCCCGCCGATGCGGCGCGCGTCTATGACCGGATGATGCCCTTTGCGGGCGCGTCCGCGCCGCTCGCGGGCCGCGCCGAAGTGGCCGAGGCGCCGCCGCCGGTGGCCGCCGACCATCCGCTCGGAATCGCACGCGGACAGATTGCCAACACCTATATCGTCGCCGAGGCCGAGGACGGTCTGGTCATCGTCGACCAGCATGCGGCGCATGAGCGTCTGGTGCTCGAACAATTACGCCGCGGCATGGCGGGGCAGGCGGTGCCGTCGCAGGGCTTGCTGCTGCCCGAGGTCGTCGAGATCGACGAGCCGGCGTGCGACCGCCTCGAAGCGGCGGCGGCGCAGCTTTCCGCGCTGGGAGTCGAGATCGAGCGCTTCGGTCCCGCGGCGGTGATGGTGCGCGCGACACCCGCGATGCTGGGTGCGATCGACTGCCACAAGCTCGTCACCGATATCGCCGACGATCTCGCGGGCTATGACGCCGCGCTGGGTCTGTCCGAACGACTCGAACTCGTGGCGGCGACGATGGCCTGCCATGGGTCGGTGCGCGCCGGGCGTCCGCTTAACGTCGCCGAAATGAACGCCTTGCTCCGCCAGATGGAAGTGACGCCCCATTCCGGCCAGTGCAACCACGGCCGTCCAACCTGGGTGAAGCTGGCAATGGACGATGTGGAGAAGCTTTTCGGGCGGAAGTGAGGGCGGCGCGAGCGTTCGGAATCATGATGGCCGGGAATCACAACGCCCGGGCCTCATCCGAGACCCGGGCGCCTGTGACGAACGTCGCCATCCCCCTTGTGCACAGGCCAGGCGACCGGCCTGCACTCCCTGGAACCGGGCCTTGCGCCGCGTTGAACCAGAAGCCATTGGGCTATGCGCCGCGCCGGGCTTTGTCACCCATTCGTCGACAGGCTGCGGCGCTTTTGCACCGCCCTGTGGCCGTTCGGCAACATATTCTGCGAATCGTTCGCAGCGAATTGCGCCCCACGGTGGCCATTGCCAGCGGCCCGGACGCCCCCTAAAGCGGCGGCATGACCGCAACGCGCACCGCGCCTGAAGGGGCGTCCGCCCGATGATCCTGCGTCCTTACGAACGCGCCATCTTCAAACGCTATCTGCTTCCGCAACGCGGCGAAGGCTTCATCTTCGTCGCGGCGGCGTTCAGCTTTACCGCGGTGATGCTGGGGGTCGCGGCGCTGGTTATCGTGATGAGCGTGATGAACGGCGTCCGCTCCGACCTGTTCGACAAGATCGTCGGGTTGAACGGGCATGCGGTGGTGCAGGGCTTTGGCGGCCGTCTCGACGACTGGCGCGATCTGCTCAAGGAGGTGAAGGCGACGCCGGGCGTGGTGTCGGCGACCCCGCTGATCGAGCAACCCTTGCTCACCACCTTCAACGGGCGGGTCGAGGGGGTGCTGGTGCGCGGGATGACCGTTGCCGACATTCGCGGCAACGGCGTGCTCAACGGCAAGGTGTTGCAGGGCAATCTCGATTCGCTGACGCCGGGGACGGACAATGTCGCCATCGGCAGCGAATTGGCGCGCAATCTGGGCGCGACAGTCGGGTCGATGATCACGATCATCAACCCCGCAGGCCGGTCGACGCCGTTCGGAACCGTGCCGCGCGAAATTGCCTATCGCGTGTCGGCGATCTTCGAGATCGGCGTCTATGATTTCGACAAGGCCTATGTCGTGATGCCGATGGAGAATGCCCAACTGCTGCTGCTCACCGGCGATCAGGTCGGGATGATCGAGATCAAGACGACCGATCCCGACAAGGTCGGCGAGATATTGCAGCCGCTGGCCGAAAAGGTCGCCGCGCAAGCGGTGATTTCGGACTGGCGATCGATGAACAGCAGCTTGTTCGAGGCGCTGTCGGTCGAGCGCGTCGCGATGTTCGTGATCCTGTCGCTGATCGTGCTCGTTGCCGCCTTCAACATCATCTCTTCGCTCATCATGCTCGTCCGCGCCAAGACGCGCGACATGGCGATCCTGCGCACCATGGGCGCGCCGCGCGATGCAGTGATGCGCATCTTCATGGCGATCGGCCTGTCGATCGGCGTCGCGGGAACCATTGTCGGCATGATCATCGGCTTCAGCCTGCTCTACTTCCGCGCCGGCGTGCTGCGCGGGGCGGAGTTCCTCACCGGGCAGCCACTGTGGGATCCGTCGATCCGCTTTCTGACCGAATTGCCGTCGAAGCCCGATCCGTTCGAAATCCTCGGCATTGCGGTGATGGCGATCGTCTTCAGCTTCCTTGCAACGCTCTATCCGGCGCTCAAGGCCGCAAATACCGATCCCGTGCAGGTGCTGCGCTATGAATGATGTCGTCCTGGAACTTGTCGACCTGAAGCGCAGCTTTACGCAGGGCGACGTTACCATCCATGTGCTGCGCGGCATCGATGCGGCGCTGAGGCGCGGCGAGATCGTCGCGCTGCTCGGCCCGTCGGGATCGGGCAAGTCGACGATGCTGCAGGCGGTCGGTCTGCTCGAAGGCGGTTTCGAAGGCACAATCCGCATCGATGGCGAGGATGTGACGCGCTTCGATCAGGGCGCGCGGACAACCACGCGGCGCGAGAAGATCGGCTTCGTCTATCAATTCCACCATCTGCTCCCCGATTTCAGCGCGGTCGAGAATGTCGTGCTGCCGCAGCTCATTCGCGGCGCGCGCCAGGCAGAAGCCGAAGAGCGCGCTGCCGACCTGCTTGGGCGGCTGGGGCTCGCCGAGCGTCTGCACCACAAGCCGAGCAAGCTGTCGGGCGGCGAGCAACAGCGCGTCGCGGTGGCGCGCGCGCTGGCGAACCGGCCGCTGCTCGTGCTCGCCGACGAACCCACCGGCAATCTCGACGAAGCGACGGCGGACCGCGTGTTCGACCAGTTCGTCAAACTCGTCCGCGATCATGGTTCTGCCGCACTGGTTGCGACGCATAACGAACGGCTGGCGGCGCGGATGGATCGCGTGTGGCGCTTGCACGAAGGACAGATCGAGGCGTAGGTTTTTTACCCCGCCCGCTTGCGGGAGGGGCAGCGAGACTTGGTTCGGTATAGCCGAACCTAGTCGCAGCGGGGTGGGCCGGTGACGATTTGGTTCAGCCCACCCCGTTGCGAGTAGCGAGCAAGCTCGCAACTCTCACTGCCCCTCCCGCAAGCGGGTGGGGACGAAGTGAGGAGAAGGCGAATGGGGCTCTACGATTTCTCAGCGAAACTGCCGGGCGGCGGATCGCAAGCGATGGCCGACTACAAGGGCAAGGTGCTGCTGATCGTCAACACCGCGTCCAAATGCGGCTTCACCCCGCAATATGAAGGGCTGGAGGAGCTCTACCGCGATTACAAGGATCGCGGGTTCGAGGTTCTGGCCTTCCCATGCAACCAGTTCGGCGCGCAGGAGCCCGGCGACGCGGAAGAAATCAAGAATTTCTGCTCGCTGACCTATGATGTCAGCTTCCCGCTGATGGCGAAGATCGATGTCAACGGCGACGACGCCGATCCGATCTTCAAGCATCTGAAGAAGGAAAAGACCGGGCTGCTCGGTAGCGGGATCAAGTGGAACTTCACCAAATTCCTCGTCGACCGCGACGGCAAGGTCGTCTCGCGCCACGCGCCGACGACCAAGCCGGAGCAGTTACGCAAAGAAATTGAGGAATTGCTGGGGTAGGGGATAGGAAGCCGATGCGCTTTCAATTCGATGCTTCTTTCGAAGCAAGGCCGCTCCATAGGGCAGAAGATGTTGTGTTGGATCTGGACAGCATCGAGAGCGCCCTGAAGTTGCTATTGCCGACGGAGCTTAGAGATTTGTTCGAGCAATTCGGAGCAGCGATAATCTTCGATCAGCAAGTGGAATTCCTGGCGCCGCATTGCATTTTTTCTAATGAGGCCGGCCGGATTGGATTGGATCTAATCTATGGTCCTCTTAACGGCGACCACGGAATCGTGAGACGCAATGAGCAACTTTCTTGCCAGTTGCCGGAATGGGCCGTCGCCTTTGCGGAGATTGGAGGTGGGAACATGCTCTTGATCGACCGGCGCGATCATGGTGTGTCCGTCTGGTTGCATGACGAGGTTCTGTCGTCGCGGGCCGTCACACCGATCTATGCGGGGTTCCGTGATTTTCTCGATGCGCTGGTCAGGATCGACGCCCCGCCGCTGCCTTCTATCGATGAGCTTGGGCTGGATTTAAAAGCGATGGGCCTGACGAAAGAATAATCATGGAACGGTGAGGCGCTTTTGTCGACCGCGACGGCAAGGTCGTCTCGCGCCACGCGCCGACGACGAAGCCCGAGCAGTTGCGCAAAGAGAATGAGGAATTGCTAGCATAATCGTCGCCCCCGCAAAGGCGGGGGGCGCTATCGGTTTACGCAGCGACGCTGAATCAAACCTCCAACGGCCCCCGCCTTCGCGGGGGCGACGATTATGGCCATGGTCGAATCGCCATCGTCACGTTAGCGTAATCAAATGGCCTATAGCCCCTTTGTTCCCCTGCGCGTCTTTTCCAGTTTCACCATGCTGGAGGGGGCGATCGAGCCCAAGGCGATCGCGAAAGCGGCGCGTGAGCGGGGTTTTCCGGCGATTGCGGTCGCGGATCGCAATGGGCTGTACGGCGTCATGGCCTTTGGAGATGCGTGCAAGGCGGCGGGCATCCAGCCGATCGTCGGTGCTCTGCTCAGCGTGGCGCGGCCGGGGCAGCGGCTGGCGAGCGGCGCGCCGCTGATCGACTGGATCGCGCTCTATGCGCAGGACGATGCGGGCTACAACAATCTGTGCGCGCTGGTGTCGGCGGCGCATCTCGGCCGACCCGTCGAGCAGGAGCCGCATGTGCTGCTGTCGGACCTTGCCGGCAAGACCGACGGGCTGATCTGCCTGACCGGGGGCGGCGAGGGCGCTCTCGCGCGCTTGCTGGCCGGCGAGCAGAAGGCGGCCGCCGACGAGTATGTCGAGCAGTTGGAGGCGCTGTTTGCCGGGCGGCTGTATGTTGAGCTATCGCGGCGGGGCGATGCAACCGAAAAGGCCGCCGAGGCAGCGCTCATCGAATTGGCCTATGCCCGCGCGCTGCCGCTGGTCGCGACCAATCCCGCCAATTTCGTCGATCCGCAGTTCCACCCCGCGCATGATGCGATGCTGTGCATTGCGCAGTCGGCCTATGTCGAAAGCGAGGATCGCCGCGCTTCCAACCCCGAAGCCTGGTTGAAATCGGCCGAGGCGATGGAGGACAGTTTCTCCGACCTGCCCGAAGCGATCCGCAACACGCTGGTCATCGCGCAGCGCTGCGCCTTCATGGCGCCGAAGCGCAAACCGATCTTGCCGAGCCTTGCGGGCGACCGCGAGGGCGAGGCGGCGCAGCTAAAGGCCGACGCCCACGCGGGCTTGGCCGAACGGCTGGCGCTCTATCCGGACCTTAGCGAGGAAGAACGGCAGGCCTATGTCGAGCGGCTCGACTTCGAGGTCGACGTCATCACGCAGATGGGCTTTCCCGGCTACTTCCTGATCGTTGCCGACTTCATCAAATGGGCGAAGGCGCACGATATTCCGGTGGGGCCGGGGCGTGGATCGGGTGCGGGCAGCCTCGTCGCCTGGTCGCTGACCATCACCGACCTCGATCCCTTGAAACTCGGGCTGCTGTTCGAACGCTTCCTCAATCCCGAGCGCGTGTCGATGCCCGACTTCGACATCGACTTCTGCGAAACCCGCCGCGGCGAGGTGATCCGTTATGTGCAGGAGAAATATGGCCGCGACACCGTCGCGCAGATCATCACCTTCGGTAAGCTGAAGGCGCGCGCGGTGCTGAAGGACACCGGCCGCGTGCTCCAGATGAGCTATGGTCAGGTCGACCGGCTGGCGAAGCTGGTACCGAACCATCCGACCGATCCTTGGACGCTCGAGCGCGCATTGAATGGCGTCAGCGAGCTGATGACCGAATATAAGCAGGATGACGGGGTGCGCCGCCTGTTCGACATGGCGCGCCAGCTCGAAGGCCTGCCGCGACACAGTTCGACCCACGCGGCTGGGGTCGTGATCGGGGACCGGCCGCTCGACCAGCTCGTCCCGCTCTATCGCGATCCGCGCTCGGATATGCCGGTCACGCAGTTCGACATGAAATATGTCGAGACGGCGGGGCTGGTGAAGTTCGACTTTCTTGGCCTCAAGACGCTGTCGGTGCTCAAGGAAGCGCGGCGCCTGCTCGCGCTGCGCGGGATCGATGTCGATCTCGACACGCTCGGCTGGGACGATCCCGCGGTCTATGAGCTGCTCCAGCGCGGCGACACCGTCGGGGTGTTCCAGCTGGAATCCGAAGGGATGCGGCGCACCCTGTCGGCGGTGAAGCCGACCAATTTTGGGGACATTATCGCGCTCGTCGCGCTGTATCGGCCGGGGCCGATGGACAATATTCCCCTGTTCGGCGCGCGCAAGAACGGGCGCGAGCCGATCGCCTATCCGCACCCGCTGCTCGAAGGCATCCTCGCCGAAACCTATGGCATCTTCGTCTATCAGGAGCAGGTGATGCAGGCGGCGCAGATCCTCGCCGGCTACAGTCTCGGCGGCGCAGACCTGTTGCGCCGCGCGATGGGCAAGAAGGTCCAGGCGGAGATGGACGCGCAGCGCGACACGTTCGTCAAAGGCTGCGGCGAGCATAATGGCATCGACGCCAAGGCCGCGAACGAGCTGTTCGACTTGATCGACAAATTCGCAGGCTATGGCTTCAACAAGAGCCATGCTGCGGCCTACGCGCTGCTTTCCTATCAGACGGCGTGGCTGAAGGCGCATTATCCGCACGAATTCTTTGCCGCGTCGATGTCGTTCGACAGCCACCAGACCGATAAATTGTCGATCTTCATCGACGATATGCGCCGCCTCGACATCGCGATCGCGCCGCCGTCGATCAACGACAGCGAGGCCGATTTTTCGGTCGGGCGCAGTGAAGACGGGCTGGCGGTTCGCTACGCACTCGGCGCGCTCAAAGGCGTTGGCGAAAAGGCGATGGAGGCTCTAGTCGCCGAGCGTCAAGCCAAGGGCGATTTTGCGAGTCTCGACGATTTTGCCGCGCGCATCGATCCCAAGCTGCTCAACCGCCGCCAGATCGAGGCGCTGGCGGGCGGCGGCGCGTTCGACTGCGTCGAGCCCGACCGCCCGCGTGCCTTCGCCGGGGCCGAGGCGCTGTTGGCCTGCGCCAATAGTTCGGCGCACGAACGCTCGACGGGGCAGGGCGGGCTGTTCGGCGGCGATGTCGCGATCGCGCCGGTACTCCAGCTGTCCGCCGCCGAACCCTGGACGCTTGCCGAGCGGATGGCGAAGGAGAAGGACGCGTTCGGCTTTTATTTCTCGGCACATCCGGTCGAACAATATGAGGCGGTGATCGCGGCGCGCGGCGCGCGGACCTATGGCGATATCTGCGAAACGGTCGAAATGACGCCCGGAACACGGATCCCGATGGTGATGGCGGCGATGGTCGAAAGCGCGCGCCCGCGCGTGTCGCAGCGCGGCAACCGCTTCCTCAATCTGACACTGTCGGACCGCAGCGGACAATTTCAGTCGAGCTGCTTCGACGAACAGGCGGGCAAGATATTGGAGGCCTTGGCGGCCGACGGTGGCTGCGCCCTGCTCAACGTCGAGCTCGATCTGCTGGAGGGTGAGGAAACGCCGCGCGTGACGGTGCGCGGGGCGCAGTCGCTCGCCGACATTGCGGCGAGTGCGGCGCTGCAACTCGACTGCCGGGTCGAACTGTCCGAGGCGCCGGGCGAGATGCTCCGCTATCTCGAACGGCGCGAGGATGCGCGCGGGCGGGTGATCGTAGCGACGACCGATCCGCTGACGGGCGAGGACATCCGGATCGAGCTGGGACGCGGCTTCGCGCTCGGCCCAGACACCGTCTCGCGGCTCCAAATGGTTGCAGGCGTAACCGATGTGGCGCTTTCGCTGGTTCCGCCGCGCGATTTTCGCGTCCGCTAGGCCCGCCCCCTCTTGCGCGCCGCGCATTTCCGGCCCTATCCCTGACGAAAGACACGGGAGAGACGCATATGGGAATGCAGGGCCAGCCGCTGCTCGTTACAAGCCTGATCGATCATGCGGCGCGCGAACATGGCGCACGCGAAATCGTCTCGCGCTGGGCCGACGGCAGCATGACGCGGTCGAGCTGGGGCGAGGTCGGCAAGGATGCCCGCCGCTTCGCCGCCGCCATGACGCGGCTGGGGATGACGAAGGGCGACCGCATCGCGACGCTCGCGATGAACCATGGCCATCATCTGGTGAGCTGGTACGGGACCGCCGGCATGGGCGGGGTGCTGCACACGGTGAATCCACGGCTGTTCGACGAACAGCTTGTCTATATCGTCAACCACGCCGAGGACCGCATTCTCTTCTTCGACGCGGCCTTTCTGCCGATCGTCGAACGGCTGCGCGATCAGCTTCCCACCGTCGAGCATTTTGTGCTGTTCGATGCGCCGGCGCGCGACGGCTATCTGTCCTACAAGGATCTGATCGAAGCCGAAGACGGCAGCTTCGAATGGGTCGACCTCGACGAGCGCGATCCGGTGGGCCTTTGTTATACCAGCGGAACGACGGGCAATCCCAAGGGCGTGCTCTATGAGCATCGCTCGAACGTCATCCACGCGATCACCGAGATTCAGCCCGACGTGTTCGACATGTCGAACCGCAGCGTCATCCTGCCGATCGTGCCGATGTTTCATGCCAACAGCTGGGGCATTCCCTTCGCGGCCGCGACGGTGGGGGCGAAGCTCGTGTTTTCAGCGACCAACGATGCGCAGGTGCTCTGCGAACTGATGCACGCCGAAGGGGTGACGCACAGCGCCGGGGTTCCGACGGTTTGGCTCGCGATGTTCGCGCATATGGATGCGACCGGGATCGACTATGGCAAGCTTTACCGCGTCATAATCGGCGGGTCGGCGGCGCCGCGCGCGATGATCGAGCGCTTCATGAAGGCCGGGATCGACGTCGGCCACGCATGGGGCATGACCGAAACCTCGCCGATCGGAACGATGGGCAAGCGGCCGTGGAACTGGGACGAAATGAGCTTCGACGAACGCGTCGATATCGTCTGCCGTCAGGGCTGCCCGCCCTTTGGCGTCGAACTGCGTATCGTCGACGAGGAGGAAAATGTCCTGCCGCGCGATGGGGTGACGAGCGGGCGGCTGCAATGCCGCGGACCATGGATCATCCAGCGCTATTTCAAGGCCGACGCCGATGCCGCCGACGGTGACGGCTGGTTCGACACCGGCGACGTGTCGGTGATCCATCCCGACGGCGTCATGCAAATCACCGACCGGGCGAAGGATGTCATCAAGTCGGGCGGCGAGTGGATTTCGTCGATCGAGCTCGAAAATGCCGCAGTGGGCGCGCCCGGCGTTCAGGAGGCGGCTGCGGTCGGCGTATTCCATCCCAAATGGGACGAGCGACCGATCCTGCTGATCGTCCGGAAACCCGGCGCCGAGGCGACCGAAGCGAGCATCCTCGATTATCTGAAGGACAAGGTCGCGAAATGGTGGCTGCCCGACGAGATCGTCTTCGTCGACGAATTGCCGCACACCGCGACGGGGAAGATCCTGAAGCGCCAGATTCGCGACGATTACAAGGATTACAAGCTGAGGTCGTTGGCGGAGGCGTGATGAGGTTCACAAGATAGACAAGTCGTCGCCCCCGCGCAGGCGGGGGCCGCTGTCGGCCTTGCTCAACCGCTGATGGTTTCAAACAGGTCCGCCCATTCCGGATTGGCTTCGCAGACCAGTCGCAGTTTCCATAGCCGGTTCCATTTCTTCAACGCCTTTTCGCGGGCAATGGCTTCGTCGATACGGTCAAATGGTTCGACATAGACTAGTCGCTTCAACTGCCATTTCCTGCAGAACTCCGATCCTGTCCCGGAGCGGTGGGCGGTAATTCGCGCTGGCAGATTGTCGGTGACGCCGATGTACAGAATGCCCATCGGTTTGTTGGTCATGACATAGACATGGGCGCTTCTCGTCACGCGCAGTTCCATGATGCTAGCGGCCCCCGCCTTCGCGGGGGCGACGAACCCCTCAGAACAACTCCATCTGGCCATCGCGTTCAGGTCGGCGGAACAGGTCGCTGCGGAGCGGCGGGAAGCTGCGGTCCATGCCATGTTCGCGCGCGGCGCGCTTGACACGGGTGCGGATGAGCTGCGCCCAAACGCCTCGCCCTTTCATGCGGGAAAAATACTCGGGGTCATTGTCGCGGCCGCCGCGAATGTCCTGCACCATGTGCATCACCTTGGCGGCGCGATCGGGATAATGGGCGTCGAGCCAGGCACGGAACAGCGGAGCGACCTCGTGCGGCAGGCGGAGCAGGATATAGGAGGCGCGGATAGCGCCGGCCGCTGCCGCTGCATCCATGATCGCCTCTATCTCGTGATCGGTAACAGCGGGAATGATCGGAGAGATATTGACCTGCGTCGGGACGCCCGCGTCGATCAGCTTGCGGATCGCCGCGAGCCGCCGCTGTGGATGCGGCGCGCGCGGCTCCAACGTTCGGGCGACTGTTGGGTCGAGCGTCGTGACCGAAATCGCGACCCCGACCAGATTGTCGCGCGCCATGTCGGCGAGCAGATCGATGTCGCGAAGGATGCGATCGGACTTCGTCGTGACGATCAGCGGATGCCGCGTTTCGGCCAGCACCTCGATAACCGCACGCGTCACGCCCCATTCGCGCTCGATCGGCTGATAGCCGTCGGTGTTGGTGCCGATGGCGAGTGGGGCGGGCACATAGCTGCGCTTGGCCAGTTCCTTGCGGAGCAAGGCGGCGGCATCGGGCTTGGCAAAGAGCCGGCTTTCGAAATCGAGCCCCGGCGACAGGTCGTGGAAGGCGTGGGTGGGGCGCGCGAAGCAATAGATGCAGCCATGTTCGCAGCCGCGATACGGATTGATCGAACGGTCGAAACCGATGTCTGGCGAGTTGTTCCGCGCGATGATCGTCTTGGGATGTTCGACGGTGACGGTCGTGCGCAGCGCCGGCGCGGCGCCGTCGATGTCTTCGGCCGTGTCGAGCCAGTCGCCGTCGGCTGCGCGGTCGAGCGATCCGGTCCGCGTAGGGCGGAGGTTGGTCGGGGCGCCGCGGCCCGAAATCGGGGGAAGAGGACGGATCGATTCCACTGCCGTAATCTAGTGGAATGTTGAGAACATATAAAGAACAAATATCGTCGCCCGCGGGAAGCCGGCGGCGACATTTCCGCTATTCCATCAATCGTGGGATCAGGTCGACGAAGTTGCAGGGGCGGTGCCGACTGTCGAGCTGGCTTTCCAAAATCCCCTCCCAGGCGTCGGTGACGGCGCCCGTCGACCCCGGCAGCGCAAAGATATAGGTGCCGCGCGCGACGACGGCGCAGGCGCGCGACTGGATCGTCGAGGTGCCGATCTTTTGAAAGCTGATCCAGCGGAACAGTTCGCCGAAGCCGGGAATATCCTTGCCGTCGAGCCGGTGCAGCGCCTCGGGCGTCACGTCGCGGCCGGTCAGGCCCGTGCCGCCGGTGGTGATGACGACATCGACCGCGGGGTCATCGATCCAGTTGTGCAGCCGCGATACGATAAGATCGGTTTCGTCGCGAATGATCGCGCGCGCCGCAAGCTCGTGCCCCGCGCCGGTCAGCAGTTCGACGAGCTTGTCGCCCGATGTATCGTCGTCGGTGCTGCGGCTGTCCGAAATCGTCAGGATGGCGATGCGAACGGGCTTGAACGGGCGCGCGGGATCAATCGGCATTGGCGAGGCCGGCGGGACCGGCGTAGGTCAGCCGTACCCGATCCTTGCTGTCGGGAAAGCGCGGCCATTTGCCCTGCGCAAGCGCGGCGCGGCTGACCGACGGCTTGCCCTGTTCGGCTTCGTACATCCAGTAATTGCGCAGCACGATGCCGACATAGGCGCGCGTCTCCCAATAGGGGATCGATTCCATGAACAGCAGCGGATCGCCATTGTCGCGCACTTCGGTCGACCAGCGCGCGACCGGCGCGGGGCCGGCATTATAAGCCGCGATCACCTTGGGCAGCAGGCCGCCGGTCGAGGAATCCTTGCTGAGATATTGCAGATAGCTCTGGCCGAAATCCATGTTCACCGCGGGGATGCGCAGGTCGGCGGGATTGACGCTTTCGCCGCGCCACCGCGCCAGATCCTTGGCGGTGCCGGGACGCACCTGCATCAAGCCATAGGCGCCCGCCGGGCTGACCACCGTGCGCTGGAATCGCGATTCCTGCAGCGTGTGGGCAAAGACCAGCGCCGGATCGACCTTCCAACCGCCATTGGGCTCCCACCGCGGCTGCGGATAGCGCGTCGCGGCGGCGAGCTTGCGGCCCTGCGGCGTGTTGTGGGCCAGATAAAGCTGGGTTTCGGGCAGGCTGAGCGCCTGCGCCATGGCAATAAGCTGTTCGTGCTGGCGCGGATCGCCGATGCGCGCCTGCTGGCGCAGCAGCGTGTCGGCGTAGCCGTCCTCACCAATCTCGGCCATCGCGACGGCGGCGCGGACATTGGGCAGTTCTTCGAGCGCGCGGAAGGCGCTGCGGTCGGCGCGGACATTCTCGCGCTGGATATTGGTTTCCACGCCCAGCGTTTCGGCGGCGAGAAGGCCGTAGAAGGTTTCCTCGTTGCTCGCGGCGGCACGGAGGCGGGGCTCGACAAGCTGCGGCTCGCCCGATGCGATCGCCGCGCGTGAGGCCCAATAATAAGCGGCGGCGCGCTGCTCGCTGTCGGGGGCTTCCTTGGCGACGCGGTCGAAAGCGACGAGCGCGGTGCGATAGTCGCGCAGGCGCCATGAAGCGAGGCCTTGCACCCACGCGCCCTGAACCGGCCATGCGCCTTGGCTCGCGCTGCATTCCGTCGCAAGGCGAAGCGCATTGGCGTCGTCATTCTCGATATAATAGGACCAGGCAATCTTCTGCCGCCATTCGTCGCGCGCCTCGGGCGTCAGCTTGTCGGCGACCGCTGCATAGAGCGCCTCGGCGCCGCCGGGATCGTCGTTCTTGATGCGATCTGGGATGGTGCGGGCCAGCCCGGCGGCGACCGGATCGCCGCCCACGCTGTCGGCGCCGAGCCGGCGCGGGGCGCTGCCCGACCAGCTCAAGCGATTCTGGTTGGGCAGGACCGGGACGTCGGTGGCGCCGCGCTTCGCGGCAAGGCTTGCGAGACGGTCGGCCTGCGGCAGTTCGGGCGATCGTGCGAGAACCGGCATCAGGTCCGACACTTCGGCGCGCGGGCTGTTTGCCGCGAGCAGCAATTCGGCGCGCAGGAAATCGTTGAGCGGGCCGTTGTCGGCGCCGTCGAGCATCGATTTTGCATCGGCCCAGCGCTGCCCGCGAATGGCGGTCAGTACCTGCGTGTAGAATTGCTTCTGCTTTGCCGACAGGATTTCGGGCACCGTTTGCGACGGGGCCGAGAAATCGCGATCGGGCGCGTCGGCGGCCATCGCCGGGACGGTTCCGGCCGCAAGGAAAATAAGGATCGAGGCGCCGAGCGCCCATTTCGCTTTCGTCATCTGTCAACGTCCCCGGTTGAGCAGTTTCAGGCTATCCCAGGCCGCCGCCTTGTGCGCTGGCCGGGCGAGGAGCATCGCGGGATGCGCGATTGCCACCGCCTCCACTTTGCCGCCATCATGGTTAATATCGAGTAACTTTCCGCGCACATCGGCGAGCGGGCGTCCCGTCGCAATGCGCAGCATGTCGCTGCCGACGAGCAACAGCCGCTGCGGCCGCGCCAGCGCGACATGGTGCCGCAGCAGTCGGCCGAGCTCCGCCGCGTCGCTTTGGTCGCAGCGGCCGCCCGCCGGGCGCGTCACTGCGAGGCTGGCGATATAACAGTCGCCGCGCGTCAGGCCGATCGCGCGCAGCATCGCGTCCAGCAACGGACCCGCCGGTCCTGTAAATAGCGTCCCGTCACGCTGATCGTCGACCTCGGGCCAGGCGGCGAGGACCATCAGCGCCGAATCCTGCGTTCCCTGCGGCAGCACGCGGCGCGCGTCCCACTGGCTGCCCGGCACGTCGGGGTGCTCGGCGAGCCAAAGCTGAAATTCGTCCCATTCGCCCGGCAAGGCGACCGGCCCCTTGGGTTCGACATTTTGAGGCGCTTCGACGCGCTGGAGCGCGGCGGGCAGCGATGCGACCTCGGGCTCGGCAAGGAGGGGGCTTCGCCGCGGTGCCGCAGCGTCATTAGCGACAGGCACGTCGAGCCAACCGGCCGGCACCTCGCCGACCAGTGCATCGACGCCGGCCAGCGACCACCAGTCGCAATAGCTTTCCGCCAGCAAGGCTGAATTCCGCCCACCCATGAAAATGTTGAAACAGGAGGTTGACGCGCGCGTCAATTGGAAGGCATCGCAAATCGTGACAGAATGAGCGCCGCTTACGATGAATGATCGCGGCGGGGACGGCAGAAAGGGCTTTGAGGTGAGCGAACGGGAATCGATGCCTTATGACGTGGTGATCGTCGGGGCAGGGCCGGCGGGCCTTTCGGCGGCGATCCGCCTGAAGCAACTCGCGAACGAAGCGGGCAGCGAGCTCTCGGTCTGCGTGCTCGAAAAGGGATCCGAAGTCGGTGCGCATATCCTGTCGGGAGCGGTGATCGATCCCAAATCGCTCGACGAGCTGCTTCCCGACTGGCGCGACCAGGGCTGTCCGCTCGCCGAGGTGCCGGTGAACGACAATCAGCATTGGGTGCTGACGAAGAAGAAGAAAATCTCCGTCCCGCATCTGATTACGCCCGGCTTCATGCACAACAAGGGCACCTATACGGGCAGCCTCGGCAATCTCTGCCGCTGGCTCGCCGAACAGGCCGAAGGGCTGGGCGTCGAAATCTTCCCCGGCTTTGCCGCCGCGGAAATCTTGTATAACGACGATGGGTCGGTGAAGGGCGTCGCCACCGGCGACATGGGCATCGCGCGCGACGGCAGCCACAAGCCCGACTATGCGCCGGGGCTTGAGCTCCATGCGAAATATACCTTCTTTGCCGAGGGCGTGCGTGGCCACCTGACCAAGATGCTGAAGCCGCAATTCGCACTCGACGCAGATTGCGAGCCGCAGGTCTATGGCATCGGCATCAAGGAATTGTGGGACATCGATCCCGCAAGTCATGCCCCCGGCCGCGTCATCCACACGCAGGGCTGGCCGCTCGACGCCAACGCCAATGGCGGCGGTTTCCTCTATCATCAGGCGAACGGGCAGGTGGCGCTGGGGTTCGTGACCTGGCTGAACTATCGCAACCCGCACATCTCCCCCTTTCAGGAGATGCAGAAGTGGAAGACGCACCCCGAAATCGCGAAGATTTTGAAGGGCGGCAAGCGCATCTCTTACGGCGCGCGCGCGATCAGCGACGGCGGCTACCAGTCGGTGCCGAAGCTCGCCTTTCCGGGCGGCGCGCTGATCGGCGACAGCGCCGGCTTCCTCAACGTGCCGCGCATCAAGGGCACGCACACCTCGATGAAGTCGGGGATGATGGCGGCCGAAGCGGCTTTCGCTGCGGTCAATGCCGGTCGGTCGGGCGATACGCTGACCGCCTATCAGGACGCCTATGACGACAGCTGGGTGAAGAAGGAACTGGGTGTCGTCCGCAACGTGCTGCCGCTGGTCGAAAAGTTCGGCGATCTGGCGGGGACGATCCTGTCGGGGATGACCATGTGGCTGGAAAGCTTCGGCATCCGCATGCCGTTCACGATGAAGCATCACCCCGACAACACGACGCTCTATCGCGCCGACATGATGCCCAAGCCCGAATATCCGAAGCCCGACGGGGTGCTGACTTTTGACCGGTTGTCCTCGGTGTTCCTGTCGAACACCAACCATGAGGAAGATCAGCCGATCCACCTGCAGCTCAAGGATCCGACGATCCCGATCGAATATAATCTGCCGATGTATGACGAACCGGCGCAGCGTTATTGTCCGGCCGGCGTCTATGAGGTTGTCGGGCAGGACGAGGGCGAACCGCGCTTCGTCATCAACGCGCAGAATTGCGTGCATTGCAAGACGTGCGACATCAAGGATCCGACCCAGAATATCAACTGGGTCACCCCCGAAGGCGGCGGAGGCCCCAATTATCCCAATATGTAAGTTCGCTCGCCGATCGATTCTCGCGCCGCTGGCGGCTACCCTGATGGTGGCTGCGGCGCCCGCTGCGATGGCGGCGGTCGAGCCCGATCAGGCAGCGCTCGCCGCGCTCGTCCGGGCCCGGCTTGCCGAGGAAGCGGGCAATCCCGCCGAGGCGCTGGCTGCGCTGCAATCGCTCGCAAGCCAGGCGCCCGATCTGCCGGGCTTGCGCGCCGAAATGCTCGAGCGGGCGATCGACGCCGGCGACCTCATCGCAGCGCGCAGTGCGGCTGCAGCGCTGTGGGCGAGCGGCGATCAGCGGTTCGACGCGCGGCTCGTGCTCGTCGTCGACGCGATGCGGCGCAGCGACTGGAAGGGTGCGCGTGCCTATCTGGGGACGGCGCAGGACGACAAGTCGGGCGCCGATGCGATATCGCGCCTGATCGATCCGGCGCTGAGCGCGTGGGTCGATGCCGGGCAGCGCGCGCGCCAGCCCGAACGCGCGCTGGTGGCCGCCGCGACGCGCGGGCGCCCCGAACCCGCCTATGCGCTCGAAGCGGCGCTGGTTCAGCTTGCGGCCGGACAAAGCGATGCTGCCGTGGCCGCTGCCTTGGAAACAACGCCGACGGACAGGCTGAGCCAGCTCGTCGCGCTGCGCCTCGTCGCCAGTCTCGATGCTGCGCGGCAGAAGGATGCGGCGGGGACGCTGCGGTCGCGTATCGCCTTGGCGGCGGGTGAGCGCGAGGATCCTCTGCTCTTGCTGCCCGAACAGGCGGTCACCAACCCGCGTGCCGGCGCCGGCCACTGGCTGGCGCTCGTCGCCGATACGCTCGCGCGGTTGCCCAAGAGCAATGCGCGCCTGCCGCTGACCTTCGCGCGCGCCGCGACCTGGCTCAACGATCAGGACTGGACCGCGCGCAGCGCGCTTGCCGACGCCTTGGCGCGCAGCGACCGCGCCGCCGACGGCGCTGCCTTTCTTGCCGGTCTTCGCGGACCCCTGCCGCCGGTATTGCGGATGCGCCTTGCCGAACTGACGGCAGAGGAGGGTGATCATGCTGCGGCGGTGAAGATGGCCGAGGACGCCGTCGCGGGCGATGCGCCGCGCAGCCTGCTCGTCCGGTTCGCCGATCTGGCGCGGCAGAGCGACGATGCCGCGGCGGCAGAGCGGGCCTATACGCGGCTCGAAGCCGCGCTCGGCGATGGCGCCGACAGCGCACCGCTACGCGCAACGCTGCTTGTGGCGCGCGCCGAACTGCGGCTGCAGGCGAAGGATTGGGACGGTGCGGCGCCGCTGATGCAACGCGCGCTCGCGCTGCGTCCGAACGACGCGACGATCCTGAATTTCGTCGGCTATTCCGCGCTCGAACGGCGGATCGATGTCGATCGTGCGCTGGGTCAGATCGAGACGGCATGGAAGGCCGAGCCGCAGAATGCGAGCATAACCGACTCGCTCGGCTGGGCCTATTTCCTGACCGGACGCACCGACAAGGCCGTCGAACTGCTCGAACAGGCGCAGCAGGGCGAGCCCGAAAATGCCGTGATCGTCGAGCATCTGGGCGACGCCTATTGGAAGGCGGGGCAACGTTTCCGCGCGCGCTATACGTGGCGCGCCGCGGCGCTGCTGGCCGAAGAGGATATGGCGGCGCGCGTCGCGGCAAAGCTCGAAGGCGGGCTGACGCCGCAAACGACCGCGCCCTGATCGCGCTATGACCCTGTTCCACGAAACCGGCTGGGCAAAGATCAACCTCGCGCTGCACGTCCGGGCGCGGCGCCCCGACGGCTATCACGAGATCGAGACATTGTTCGCGTTCGTCGACGGCGGCGATGCGATTGCGGCGGCGGTGTCGGACGCCGATGAACTGACTATCGACGGACCGTTCGGCGACGGGCTGAGCGCCGGCGCCGACAATCTGGTGCTGCGCGTGCTCGCCTTGCTGCGCGATCGCTATGGCGCGGCTCGCGTGCCGCCGCTTGCCGTCCGCCTGACCAAGACATTGCCCGTTGCGGCGGGGATCGGTGGCGGGTCGGCCGATGCGGCGGCGATGGCGCGGTTGGTGCGGGCGCATTTCCTGCCCGATGTCGGCGAAGCCGCGCTGGTGCGGCTCGTCGGTACGCTTGGCGCCGATATCGCCGCCTGCGTCGCCAGTGCGACCTGCCTTGGCGTCGGGACCGGCGCCGAATTGAGCCCGGTGCCCGAACTGGCGCTGGGCGGGACTCCGGTGCTGCTGGTCAATCCGCGCGCACCCGTCGCGACCGGGCCGGTGTTCGCGGCCTGGGACGGCACCGATCGCGGCCCGCTGTTCACCGGCGCCGACCTGCGCGCGCAATTGTTTGCGGCGCGCAATGATTTGCAGCGCCCGGCGATCGCGCAATGCCCGGCGATAGCCGACATATTGACCGAGCTTGGCGGGCTGGGCCCGTGGCTTGCGCGCATGTCGGGATCGGGGGCGACCTGTTTCGCGCTGTTCGACGCGCCCGCCGAACGTGATGCCGCGGCCACGGCGCTGGCTGTACGCCATCCCGGCTGGTGGCAGATGGCGGGGGCGCTGCGATGAGCGAGGCGTGGCAACAATTGGGCACGCCGCGCGCCGGCGGGGTGCTGTTGATCGGCGATCATGCGTCGGCGGCCGTGCCGCCCGACATCGACCTCGGCATCGACCCCGCGCTGCTGTCGCAGCATATCGCGATCGACATCGGCGTTGCGGAGGTCGCGGCGTTGCTCGTCCGGAACGGCGCGGTCGACGCGGCGATCCTGGGCGGCGTGTCGCGGCTGGTCGTCGACTGCAATCGCGACGAGGACGCGCCGGGCGCGGTGCCGATCGCCAGCGACGGCCATGCGATCCCCGGCAACACGCTCGATCATGCCGGACGCGAGGCACGGATTGCGCGCTTTTTCCGGCCCTATCACGATCATATCGCGGCGGTGATCGCCGCGCATCGGCCCGCGATGATCCTGTCGCTGCACAGCTTCACCCCCACGCTCGCCAGCGATCCGGCGCAGGCGCGGCCGTGGCATGTCGGCGTTCTCTATAACGAGGACGCGCGGTTGGCGCTGGGGGCGATTGCGGCGCTCGGCGACGAGGGGCTGATTGTCGGCGACCAGCTTCCCTATTCGGGTAAGCTGCTCAACGCGACGATGAACCGCCACGCCGAGGCGAATGGCATCCCCTATGTCGGGATCGAGATGCGGCAGGACCTGGTCGGCGATCCGGCGGGGCATGCGCTCTGGGCGCAGCGGCTGTCCAATATGTGCCGGAAACTGGGTTTGATTCTACCGCGCTAGGCGTGTAGAGGCGCCTTCTGTCGCTATTTTATGAAATAAAATTATCAGAAAGACGCTAAAATGCCTTCTTATCGTTCGCGAACCACCACCCACGGCCGCAACATGGCGGGCGCGCGCGGCCTGTGGCGCGCCACGGGAATGAAGGACAGCGACTTCGGCAAGCCGATCATCGCAGTGGTCAACAGCTTCACCCAGTTCGTGCCGGGCCACGTCCACCTCAAGGATCTGGGGCAGATGGTCGCGCGCGAGATCGAAGCGGCGGGCGGTGTTGCCAAGGAATTTAACACCATCGCGGTCGATGACGGCATCGCGATGGGGCATGATGGCATGCTCTATTCGCTGCCGAGCCGCGACCTGATCGCCGACAGCGTCGAATATATGGTCAACGCGCACTGCGCCGACGCGATGATCTGCATCTCCAACTGCGACAAGATCACGCCGGGGATGCTGATGGCGGCGCTGCGGATCAATATTCCAGTGGTGTTCGTGTCGGGCGGGCCGATGGAAGCCGGCAAGGTGGTGCTGAAGGGCAAGGAGGTCGCGCTCGACCTCGTCGATGCGATGGTCGTCGCAGCCGACGAAGCCTATAGCGACGAGGAGGTTGCGGCGGTCGAACGGTCCGCCTGTCCGACCTGCGGCAGCTGTTCGGGCATGTTTACCGCCAATTCGATGAACTGCCTCACCGAAGCGCTGGGCCTGTCGCTCCCCGGCAATGGATCGCAGCTCGCGACGCATGCCGACCGCAAGGCGCTGTTCCTGCGCGCCGGCGCAATGATCGTCGACATGTGCCGCCGCTATTATGAGGAAGGGGACGAGCGTGTATTGCCGCGCAGCATCGCGAGTTTCGAGGCGTTCGAAAATGCGATGAGCCTCGACATCGCGATGGGCGGATCGACAAACACCGTACTCCACCTGCTTGCCGCCGCGCATGAGGCGGAGGTCGATTTCACGATGGACGATATCGATCGGCTGTCGCGCCGCGTGCCGTGCCTGTCGAAAGTCGCGCCAGCGAAGAGCGACGTCCATATGGAGGATGTTCACCGCGCGGGCGGGATCATGGCGATCCTTGGCGAGCTCGAACGCGCGGGGCTGCTCCACGCGCATCTGCCGACGGTGCACAGCGCGACGCTGGGCGACGCGCTCAACAAATGGGACATTGCGCGCACCAATGATCCGGCGGTGCAGACCTTCTACCTCGCCGCGCCCGGCGGCGTGCCGACGCAGACGGCGTTCAGTCAGGACCGGCGCTGGGATTCGCTCGACCTCGACCGCGAAAATGGCGTGATCCGCTCGGCAACGCACGCGTTCAGCAAGGATGGCGGCCTCGCCGTGCTGTCGGGCAATCTCGCGCTCGACGGCTGCATCGTGAAGACCGCCGGGGTCGACGACAAGATCCTGAAGTTTGCCGGCCCGGCGAAGGTCTATGAAAGCCAGGATGCGGCGGTGGCGGGCATTTTGACCGGACAGGTCGAGGCGGGCGATGTCGTCGTCATCCGCTACGAGGGGCCCAAGGGCGGGCCGGGGATGCAGGAAATGCTCTATCCCACGAGCTACCTCAAATCGAAGGGGCTGGGCGCCGCCTGCGCACTGATCACCGACGGGCGCTTTTCCGGCGGAACGTCGGGGCTGTCGATCGGCCACGTGTCGCCCGAGGCGGCCGAAGGCGGCACGATCGGGCTGGTCGAAAATGGCGACAGGATCGAGATCGACATCCCGAGCCGCACGATCACGCTGGCGGTCCCCAATGCCGAACTGGCGGCGCGCCGCGCCGCGATGGAGGCGAAAGGCGAGGCTGCCTGGCAACCCGAAAAGCCGCGCCCGCGCAAGGTTTCGGTAGCACTTCAGGCCTATGCTGCGATGACGACGAGTGCGGCGCGCGGCGCTGTGCGCGACCTGTCGCAGTTGAAGGGCAAGGGATGAAATCGATCGCGGGGGCAGGGCTGCTGCTCGTTCTGGCGGGCTGCAATGCCGGTCCCGACAATGGCGCGCTGGCAGAGGCCGAAGCGCAGGGGGCGAAGGACGCCGCGATCAGCGGACGGATCGACTGCGCGCTTGGCGGCGCCAAGCTGTTCGACCGCACCTGCACCATTGCCGAAATGAGCAGCGCCGACGGCACGATCCTGATCGTCGGGCGCAGCGACAGCGGTTATCGCCGCCTGCAGGTGACGACCGATGGCCGCGGGGTCGTTTCGGCCGATGGCGTCGATCCGGCGAAAGTGACGGTGATCGGCGACGGGATGATCGAGGTTGCGGTCGGCCCCGACCGCTACCGGCTGCCCGCCAACACCGGCGGCGCGAAGTAACGCGACTTTTCCCGCTCGCATGGTAGGAAAGGGCATGTCCGTTCCCGCCGATGCACCGATCCTGACCGCCGCCGCGATGCGTGAGGCCGAGGCGGCGACGGCGCGCGCGGGCGTGTCGCTTGGAGAACTGATGGAGCGCGCGGGCGCTGCAGTCGCCGAACTTGCCTGGCGCATGGCGGCAGGCGCGCCGATCCTGATCCTGTGCGGTCCGGGCAACAATGGCGGCGATGGCTATGTCGCGGCGCGCCGGCTCAAGGCCCGCGGTGCCGCGGTGCGCGTGGCTGCGCTCGCGCCTCCGGCCACCGATCTTGCCAAGGCGGCGCGCGATGCCTGGGACGGGCCCGTCGAAAGCCTGACCGACAATATCGCTTCGGCGCCATTGATCGTCGATGCGCTGTTCGGCGTCGGGCTGACGCGGCCGCTGGCCGATGATCTGTCGGCGATGCTGCGGCGCTTTTCCGGGCGGCGGATATTGGCGGTCGATGTGCCGAGCGGGGTGGCGAGCGACGGCGATGCCGACTGGTTGCCGCCGTTCGCTGCTGACGTGACGCTAGCGCTCGGCGCGCTCAAACCCGCGCATGTGCTGTTGCCGACAGCGCCCGCCTGTGGGCGCTGTCTGCTGGCGCCGATCGGGATAGCGGCGGATCGCCATATGCAGACCCTGCCTGCGCCGCCGGGCGCGGTGCCCTCTGCGGACGCGCATAAATATAGCCGCGGCATGGTCCTGATCGCGTCGGGGCCGATGCAGGGCGCGGCGGCGCTGAGTGCGGCGGCGGCGCTGCGCGCCGGGGCGGGCTATGTCGTGCTCGAAGGCGATCGCCCGGCGCCGCTGTCGGCGATCATCGTCGAGGAGGGCGACGCCTTTGCCAAACGGCTCGGCGATCCGCGTGTCGGCGCGTTCGTCATCGGACCCGGCTTTCCTGCCGGCGATGCGCTCGATGCGCGATTGGCCGCCGCGTTGGCGAGCCGGACGCCGCTGGTGCTCGATGCGGCGGCGATCCCGGCCGCGCTGCCCCATCTCGAAGGCGGAGACACACGCGTGATCCTGACGCCGCACGCGGGCGAGTTCGCGCGCGCCTTTCCGGAGGCGACCGGCAGCAAGATCGACCGTGCGCGCGCCGCAGCGGCGCAGGCGCATTCCGTGGTGATCTACAAGGGCGCCGACACGGTGGTCGCTGCGCCCGATGGGCGGATATGCGCGGCTTGGCCCGGCAGCCCCTGGCTCGCGACCGCGGGGACCGGCGATGTCCTGGCGGGGGCGTGCGGGGCGATGCTGGCGCGCGGCGGCGACCCCTTCGATGCCGCGGTCGCGGCCGTCGGCTGGCATATTGTGCAGGCGCGGCGTATAGGCGCCGGCCTTGTTGCCGACGATCTCGTCGCCGCGCCGTTCTGACGAAAGCTGTACCCGTGACCGAAACCGACCTGATTGTCCGCATCGCCGCGCGCGGTGATGGCGTAACCGCCGACGGTCGCCATGTCGCGGGCGGGGTTCCCGGCGACCATGTGGCGGCCGACGGAACGCTCGTCGCCGGGCCGAACCGCGCGGTTCCTGTCTGCCGGCACTTCGGCAAATGCGGCGGCTGCCAGCTCCAGCATGTCAGCGAGGCGGCGCTTGCGGATTTCGTGCGCGAGCGCGTTGCCGGGGCGCTCGCCGGTCAGCAGGTGACGGCGGGCGATGTCCGTCTTGCGCATCTGTCGCCGCCGCATAGCCGCCGCCGGGCGGTCCTGACTGCGATCAAGGCGGGCAAGCAGGTCGCGATCGGCTTCAACGCCGCGCAGAGCAATCAGATCATCGACATGCGCGAATGTCCGTTGCTCGCGCCCGAACTGTTCGCGCTGATCGCCCCGATCCGCAATCTGCTCGGGCTTATCGCGCCGCAGCGGCGCCCGGTGAAGGTCAAGCTGCAACGGATCGATCAGGGCGTCGAACTCATCCTCGAAGGCGTGAAGGCCGAGGGGCTCGATGCCGCGATGGCGCTGCAGGATTTTGCCGGCGCCCATGCGCTCGCGCGCTTCGCCATCGATCAGGGCGATGGGCTCGAAATCCTGTGGCAACCCGAACCGCCGACGGTGTGCTTCGGCGACATTGCCGTGGAAGTACCGCCCTTTGCCTTTCTGCAAGCGACGACTGCGGGCGAAGCGGCTCTGCTCGGCGCGGTGCGCGAGGCAATCGGCGATGCGCCTGCGGTGGCCGATCTGTTCGCGGGCGTGGGCACCTTCGCGCTATCAGTGCAGGCGGGACGGAAAGTCTATGCCGCCGAGGGCGCGCGCGATGCGGTCGCGGCGCTGACCGGCGCTGCAAACCGCGCGCGGGCGCTCGTCGCGACCGAGCATCGCGACCTGTTCCGGCGGCCGCTGGTGCCTGCCGAACTCGACCGCTTCGGCGCCGTGATCCTCGACCCGCCGCGCGCCGGCGCCGAGGAGCAGGTGAAGCAGCTTGCCGCCGCATCGACTCCGGTGATTGCCTATGTCAGCTGCAATCCGGCGAGCTTCGCCCGCGACGCGAAGCTGCTCGTCGCGGGCGGCTATCGGCTCGACTGGGTACAACCCGTCGGCCAGTTCCGCTGGTCGACCCATGTGGAACTGGCGGCGCGGTTCTCCAGATAAGCGTCGCCCCCGCGCAGGCGGGGGCCGCTTGCTATCCAGTGCTACCTCGACAGCGACCCCCGCCTGCGCGGGGGCGACGTGTCCTTCAAATCAATGCAGCACAAAGCCCATGAAGGCGTGCAGGCACAGCGCGATCAGCGCCAGGCTGGCTAGCGCGAAGATGGCAAAGCGCCACATCACGCGGTTGACCGTCGCCTGCACGATGCTGTGGACGATACGCAGGCCGACATAGGCCCAGGCGATCTGGGCGTTCAGCCCGCCGCCCATGCCGCCGACCGCGAGCGCCAGCGCGACGGCATAGAAGACCGTCGGCTGTTCCATCAGATGGTTGTAATTATGCGCTTTCCACTGCACCTCGGGCGGAAGCACCTCGTCGAGCCCGCGCCCGGTGGTGCCGACCAGATTCTTGGCGTCGATCTTGGCGCGGTTCATCGCCGGGATGCGCGTCGCATACATCCACACCCACATGACCATCGACCAGAGCGCGAGCGTCGCGACCGGCCCCAATATTGCATTCGTGTCCATGATATCCCCCTCAGCCCAAGGTTGCGATAACGGCCAGCACCGACAGCGCGAGCAGGCACAATGTCGACAGCGCAAACAGCGCGAAACGCACCGGAACCCGGTTGACCGTCGCCTGCCACAGGCTGTGCACGATGCGCAGCACGACATAGGCCCAGGCAAAGCCCTGCGTCAGCGCCGTGTCACCACCCGACAGGTGCAGAAACACGATCACTGCGTAGAAGAGCGTCGGCTGTTCGAGCAGATGCGTGTAATTGTGCGATTTCCAGTTCACGCCGGGCGGCAACACCGGCTCCAGATCGGCGCCGCGGCCGCCGGGCTGCGCCGTTTTGACGTCGATTCCGGCCTTCGCCATCGCCGGGAATCGCGTTGCCGCAACCCAGACGAGCATGATGAGCGTCCAGAGCACGAGCACCGCGCCGGCCGCCAGCAGATTTCCTGGCATAAAGTCCCCCTTGTCCTCGCGGCTCGTTCACGACCTGGCCGCCTGCGCGCGATGCTAGGGCGTGCGTCGCAATATGCAACGGAAACTGATGTCAGGGTGCGCCGCGCGCCAATTCGTCGCGGATCGCGGCCCCGTCGCCGTCGATCCGCGGCGCGAAGCGCGGTTCGACATGCGGCGCGGCGCCATAGCGCACGGGCGAGCGCATCTCGAAAAAGGCCCCGACATCGGGATGTTCACGCCGGTGGAAGAAGCCCGAGGTGCGCAAATGCGGATCGTGGATCACATCGTCGAGATCGCGCGCCACCATCGCGGGAATATCGTTGGCGGCAAAGATTTCCAGCCATTCGGCACTGGTCTTCGCCGGCGTCTTGCGCGCGATTTCGGCATAGACGAGCGACATATGGGTTCCGGCGGCGCGCGCCGCCTCGAACGCCGGACTTACGAGCAGCGCCTCGCTGTCCAGCAACGTCATCAGCCGCGCGGTCGATTCGGGCGTATAGGGTACGATCGCCAGATAGCCGTCGGCGGTGGGGAAGGGCTGGCGCGTCGGATCGAGCTGGCGCGGATAGCCGGCAGGTCCGATCGGCGGATCGAGCGCGGCATCGCGCAGATGCTCGGTGAGCATGAAAGCCGCGAAACATTCAAACATCGGGACTTCGACGGCCTGGCCTTCACCGGTGCGCAATTTGTGAACCAGCGCAGCGAGAATCGCCTGCGCGCCGAACTGGCCTGCGATCTTGTCGGCGATCAGCGAGGGGAAATAGCGCGGGCGCGGGTCGCCATCGACGCGCGGCAAGAGGCTGGTCGTCCCCGTCGCCGCCTGGATGACGTCGTCATAAGCCTGAAGGTCGGCATAGGGGCCATTCTGGCCGAAGCCGGTGCCATGGACGTAGATGATATCGTCCTTCAGCGCCTTGCAGCTCGCATAGTCGAAACCGAGCCGCTCGATCGCCTTGCCGCGGACGTTGTGGAAGAAGACGTCAGCCCCGGCAATCAGATCGCGCAGCACGGCGGCATCGGCGGGCTGCTTGAGATCGAGCGCGATCGAGCGCTTGCCGCGATTGACGGTCAGATGGATCGATCCCATCGTCGGGTCGCTGCGCGCGGACCCCAGATAGCGCGATACGTCACCGAGCCCCGGTGCCTCGACCTTGATGACCTCGGCCCCCAGATCGGCGAGCATCTGCGTAGCATAGGGGCCGAAGATGACCGTCGTCAGGTCGATAATGCGGATGCCCGACAGCATGGTCATGCCCGCACGGTCCCTGTCTGCGCACGCCCCCGCCCCGATCGTGCCGATGACGTCCGCATAGCTTGTCCTCCCATTTGCTTTTCGCCGCCACGATAGAATGGTTGCGGAACAAAACGGAAGGGCAAATCCGCCAGCGGATCAATTGTCTATCGCGAGCGGAAGATCGATCATCACGGCGAAGCCCTCGCTGTCGCGGGCAAAGTGCAAACGTCCGCCAATCGCCCGGACCGCGCGGTCGGCGATCGCCAGCCCCAAGCCCGCACCGTCGCCGCCACGCGCGCTATCGCCGCGGGCGAAGGGGCGCAGCATTGCGTCTGCCTGCTCGGTTGACAGCCCCGGCCCGGCATCGCGGACCATGATGCCCAGCCGGTCGCCCTCGATCCGGGCGGTAACCGATATCGGCGCCGCGCCGTGGCGCAGCGCGTTGCCGACGAGGTTGGCGACGGCGCGGGCTAGCGCGTGCGGGCGCGTGCGAATAACGATATTGTCGCCGAGCGACATGGTCGCGCTGTCGGTTGCCCCACAATCGGCGACGACCTGACGCAGCAGCGGCGCGAGATCGGTGCGTACGATCGCTTCGGATTCGAACCCCCGCGCGAAATCGAGAAATTGGCCGAGCATCGCTTCGATGCGGTCGACCTGCCGCACCGCGACATTCCTTAGCTCGTCGTCGCCGCGGATCATCTCGAGCGACAGGCGAAGGCGGGTAAGCGGGGTGCGCAGGTCGTGACTGACGCCGCCGAGCATCAACGCGCGGTCGGCATCGTTGCGGGCCAGGCGCTGGGTCAGCCGGTTGAAGGCGGTCGCAACCGCCGCGACCTCGGCGGGGCCGTCGGTTGCAACGGGCGGCGACAGGCGTTCGGGGTCATAGGCATCGACCGAAGCGGCGAGCCGGCGCAGCGGGCGATCGAGCCGGCGCTGCAGGAATAGGCCGGCGATTGTCGCGACGAGGAAGGCCGCCGCGAGTGCGGCGAGCAGGCTGGTCATCGCGCTGCGCCGACGCGGCGGCGTCACGCTGACCCAATAATCGTCGGGGCCGAGCGCAAGCCTGATCCACAGCCGCCCGCGCGTGTCGGTAATCCAGTCGAGCTTGTGCTGCGTCGTCAGGCGCGCGGCGAGTGCGCGCATGAACCTGTATTCGATGAAGGTGGGAAAACGCTGCCCGTCGGTCGGGGGATCGGAAACCGGGCGGATCAACAAACGCGATCCGTCGCTGAGATCGGCGATGACTGCTGCTCGGCGCTCGGCAGGGAGATTTCCCACTGTCGTCGACAGCGCATGGATCATGTCGGCGGTCACGTCGGCGACGCGGGTCGTTTGCGGGCCGATTACCCATATCTGTACCAGCAGCCCGGCGAGCAATTGCCCTGCCAGCACGACGCCGATCAGCATAGCGACGTTGCGACTGAACAGCCGCCTAAGCATCGGTGCCCGGCGCCAGCACATAGCCGACGCCCCATATCGTCCGGATGAAGCGGGGATTGGCGGCATCGTCGCCGATCGCCTTGCGGAGACGGCCGATTTGCACGTCGATCGCCCGGTCGGTCACTTCGGCATCGCGCCCGAGCGCGCGGTCGATCAGCTGCGCGCGGCTGAGCGGCCGTCCGGCGCTCCGCGCGAGCGCGGCGAGCAGTGCGAATTCGCGCGACGAGAGCGTCAGCGCCTGGTCTTCGCGGCGCACCGACATCGCAGAAAAATTGATGAGGAAGGGACCGACGGTCACCACCTCGTCGCGCAGCGTCGCCCGGTCGGTCGAAAGGCGGCGCAGCAAGGCATTGATGCGCGCAACGAGCTCGCGCGGGAGAAAAGGTTTGCCGAGATAGTCGTCGGCGCCCATTTCCAGGCCGAGCACACGGTCGACCGGATCGCCGCGCGCCGTCAGCATGATGATCGGGATCGTCTCGCCGCGCTCGCGCAGCCGGCGCACGATCGCCAGCCCGTCTTCGCCCGGCATCATCAGATCGAGCACGATCAGGTCGGCCGGATCGCGCGTCAGGCTGATATCCATCGCCTTGCCGCCGTCGGCCGCGCGCACGGCGAAGCCATGCTCGCCCAGAAAGCGCTGGAGCAATGCGCGCAGTTCGGGATCGTCGTCGACAATCAGGATGCGGGGTGCCTTGGCGTCCATGGACCCGACATGCCAGCCCCGTGGCACCGTCGCCAGAGCCAAAGATGTGACAAAGCATGTCGAAGCGGCACCCCTGTCGCATTTTGCCGCACAGTCGCGTTTGGCCGACATCGCCGCGATACAGGACAGGGGCATTGGATGTTCGTCTTCACCATCAGGAAGGATGAAATCGATGAACACCCCCTCCCGCATTTTGACCGCCTTCGTCGCCACCGCCGCGCTGGCGGCCGTTACCGCCGCCGAGGCCCGACAGGGTTCGTTCCGCGCCCGCGGTTCGAACGGCGTCGTCGCCGGCAGCGCCGGGCCCAAGGGCGGCGTGATCCGCGGCCGCGGCGCTGTGCAGAACGGCGATGGATCGGTGACAACGCGCTCGGGCGGCGCGTTCCGCGGCGCCAATGGAAGCAAAGGCAGGCGACAGTCGACGACGACGGTCAACCCCGACGGTTCGCTGACCCACAGCGGCAGCGCTTCGGCCACCGGCGCGCGCGGCACCTTCGACAGCAGCGGCGCGGTCGCGCGCGCGTCCGACGGGAGCTGGTCGGGCGGCCGTTCGACGAGCGCCACCAATTCGACCACCGGCACCAGCTATTCGGGATCGACGACGATCGACCCTGCGACGGGCAAGCCTGTTCACAGCGGAACCTGCACCGACGCGTCGGGCGCCGTCATCCCCTGCCGTTAACCGGGGCCTCCCCCCTCCAGACCCACCCCGGTTGGGAGGGGCGTCCCCATCGCCCCTCCCGTAACGGCATCGAAGCGCTATCAGGATATTTATGCGAATCAGGATTGTCTTCCCGCTTGCCGCCTTTGCGGCGTTTCTCCCGGCCACAGGTGCGCTGGCCGCGCCCGGCGGCGATTTCGAACGCGCGGCACAGGAATTGCGCGACGCCGACCGCAATGGCGATGGCGTCGTCAGCCGCGCCGAGTTTCAGCAATATCGCGTCGGCCGCTGGGCGAAGATGGATCGCAACGGCGATGGCTATTTCAGCAAGGACGACTTGCCCGCGCTGGCGCGGTCGCGCTGGGATAGTGATCGCCTGACGCAGCTCCGCCGCGATTTCGACAAGAATCGCGACGGTCGCATCTCGCGCGCCGAATTCGTCGGCGGGCCGATGCCGATGTTCGATGCCGCCGACAGCAACCGCGACAATCAGGTCAGCAAGGCCGAATTGCAGGCGTTGGGGCAAAAGGCGAAAGCGCGGTAGCCCGACCTGCAGGCGCAATGGGAAAGGGCTGGCGCATCGCTGCGCCAGCCCTTTTTGTTTGGCTTTTTCGGCCGGTTCAGAAGAGCTTCGTCACCGTCGCGCTGCGGCGTTCCTGCTCGACTTCGCCGGTGTAGAGGCTCACCATCGGTTCGTCGCTGACGACGTGGGTTTCCTCGGCACCGAAGCCGTTGAAGCGTGTCCGCATCGCACAGCCATAGGCGCCGAGCATGCCGATCTCGATGAAATCGCCGGCCTTCACATCGGCCGGGAGATAGAAGGGGCCGGCCATATGGTCGAGGTCGTCGCACGTCGGACCATAGAAGCTGAACGCCGTCATCTCGTCGCTCGCCGTCTCGCGGATCAGCGAAACGGGGAAGCGCCAACCGACATGCGCGGCATCGAACAGCGCGCCATAGGCACCGTCGTTGATATAAAGCTCTTCGCCGCGGCGTTTTTCGACGCGCACGATCAGCGAGCTATATTCGGCCGACAGCGCGCGGCCCGGTTCGCACCACAATTCGGCCGAATAGCTGATCGGCAGGCTTTCGAAGCTGCGGTGGATCGTGTCGAAATAGGCGTCGAGCGGCGGAGGCTCCATGCCCGGATAGGACGACGGAAAGCCGCCGCCGACATCGATGATATCGACCGTCACCGCGGCCGCGACGATTGCCGCGCGCACACGCTCCATCGCCTGGGCATAGGCGTGCGGCGTCATCGCCTGGCTGCCGACGTGGAAGCAGATGCCCAGAGCATCGGCCGCCTGACGGGTCGCCATCAGCAGTTCGGCGACATCTTCGGGCTCGGCACCGAATTTGGCGGCGAGGCTCAGTTTCGAATGATCGGACGAGACGCGCAGGCGCACGAGCAGGTTGAGATCCGGCGCGCCCTCGGTCGCGCGGACGATCTTCTGAAGCTCATCCATCGTGTCGAGCGAAAAGGTCCGCACGCCATGTTTGAAATAGGCTTCGTGGACGGCTTCTTCGGCCTTCACCGGGTGCATGAAGCACAGGGTGGCGCCGGGCAGCGTGCGGGCGACCAGACGCACTTCCGCGATCGAGGCGACGTCATAATGGGTGACGCCCGAATCCCACAGCACGCGCAGCAGATCGGGCGACGGATTCGCCTTGACCGCATACATGGTCGTGCCGGGAAATCGCTCGATGAAGAAACGCGCTGCGCGCCGCGCGGCGTGCGGGCGGACAAGCGTAACAGGTTCGACCGGCGAAAGTGCCTGAATCAGCCCGTGGGCGCTATGATGCTGGTGCAACTCAAGGGACCCCCAAAATTAACGTTAAACATCAAAGGCTGCCTTGCGGTTATTGGAAGTCCCCCTGGGGCAGCGGGGTGCGCATATATGGCGGGGGGTCCCCCCTGTAAAGACCCTTATCGGACCGCGCGTTAACTTCTGGCGTTCAACCGAGCCGCGTTTTGAAATCCTCATAGGAAAAGCGCCGTATCTCCGTCAGTTCGTCGCTCTCGCTGTCCCACAGCCAGATCGACGGCAGCGGGACGCCGTTGAAGCTGTTCGTCTTCACCATCGAATAATGCGCCTGATCGAGGAAGGCGAAGCGCTGGCCGATGCGCGCGCCGCCCGGCAGGCGGTAGTCGCCGATCACATCACCCGCGAGGCAGGACGGGCCGCCGAGCCGAACCGGCTTGCCCGTATCTTCCTCCCCCAGCATCGCGGGGCGATAGGGCGCCTCGATGACGTCGGGCATGTGGCAGGTCGCCGAAATGTCGGTGATGCCGATCGCCATGCCATTGTCGAACAGGTCGAGGATTTCGCCCACCAGGATACCTGCGTCGAGCGCGACGGCTTCGCCGGGTTCGATCATCACGTCGCAGTCGGTCGATGCGCGCACCTGCTTCAGGAAGGCGATGAGATCGTCCGTTTGATAGTCGGCGCGCGTCACATGGTGGCCGCCGCCGAAATTGATCCATTTGAGCTGGCGGAAAAAGGGGCGCAGCATCGGTTCGATCGCCGCCCAGGTGCGCGCGAGCGGAGGGAAATCCTGTTCGCAAAGCGTGTGCATATGCACGCCGTCGACGCCGTCCATATGTTCGGGCAAAAGCTGGCTGATCGGAAAGCCGAGCCGGCTGCACGGCGCCGCGGGGTCATATTTGGGGACATCGCCTTCGCTATGCTGCGGATTGATGCGCAACCCGACATCGAACGTCGCGCCCTTGGCGCGCAATACGTCGAGCAGCGGCCGAAAGCGCGCGATCTGTCCCGGCGAGTTGAAGATCAGATGATCGGACAGCGCCGCTATTTCGGGTAGATCGGCTTCCTTGTAGCCTGCGCAATAGGTTGCAACCTCGCCGCCATATTCCTCGCGGCCGAGTTTGGCTTCGTAAAGCCCCGAGGCGCACACCCCGTCGAGATAGTGCGCGACCGTGGCGCCGAGCGGCCACATCGAAAAGGCCTTGAGCGCGGCAAGCACGCGCGCGCCCGATGCGTCGCCGATGTGGCGAAGGACGGACAGGTTCGCTCGAATCTTCGCCGCATCGACGACGAAGGCCGGCGAGGGGACGCGATCGAGGTCGAAATGGGCAAAGGCTCCGGGGTCGCCGGCACGGGTTTCCATGATATCGTTCCTGTCAGGCCGCGATCGGCCCCTTGAAGATGAAAAAGGCGCCCGCCGCGATCAGCGAAAAGCCGACGAGATGATTCACCGTCAGCTTTTCGCCGAGCCAGAAGACCGCGAAGCCCGCAAAGATGATGAGCGTGATCACTTCCTGCAAGGTCTTGAGTTCGGCGGCAGTGTAGACGCTATAGCCGATCCGGTTCGCCGGAACGGCCAGGCAATATTCGAAGAAGGCAAGCCCCCAGGCGAGCAGCACCGCGAGCCAGATTGGCCGCGACATGTCGCCGAGGTGACCATACCAGGCAAAGGTCATGAAGATGTTCGAAACGAACAGCAGGCCGATCGGCAAAAGATAGGCGATCATTTCTTCTCTTTCGTCAGCGGCAGCACGTTGTTCAGCAATGCCGCGAAGAAATGTCCCGGCTCCTCGACCATCGGCATATGCGCCGAATGTTCGAGCCATACGAGCGTCTTCGACGGCGCCTTGACCTGCGCGAACCAGTCGGCGGCAACGGGCGACGGAACAGTATAGTCGTGGCGGCCGAGGAGGAAGATGATCGGGACGTTCATCTTGTGCACGCCCCGGAAGCTGACATCGGCAAGGCGCGGCCACAGTGTCGTCACCGAAAATTCGCTGCCCTTGCCCCACGCCTGAACGTCGGCGGCGGTATATTCGGGTGAGAGCCGCGGGGTCTGGAAATAATATTTGAGATCGGGCTTGTTGTAGATCAGCGAGCCGTAGGGGATCGCATATTTGCGCCAGCCATCGGCTTTCGCGATCGTGAAGTCGCCCTGCGGATAGGGCGCGAGCGCGTCGATCGCTGCAACGGCCTCCTTGTTCCCGGCGGCCAGCGCCTTTGCACGTGTCCAGGCCATGCCGGCTTTCTCGCCCTCGCGAAAGTCGATGCCTTGGCCGACGCCAACATAGGCGTAGAGCAGATCGGGGCGTTTGACCGCGACCGACAGGCCGACGATCGAGCCCCAACTGTGACCCATCAGCACGACCTTGCGTTTGCCATAGCGTTTCTTCAGCAGTTCGATCAATTCGATGGCGTCGTCGCGGTAACGCTCGGGCGTCATCGTCGGCGCGAGCGCCACCGGATCGTTCAGCGGATAGCTGCGCCCGGCGCCGCGCTGATCGTACTGGACGACCGTGAAAACGTCCTCCCACGGCCGCTGGAACGCCCATGCAAAGGGCATTTCGACGGCGCCGGGGCCGCCGTGAACGAAGACGAGAATCGGATTGTCGCGGTCTGCGCCGCGCACGTTCACAACCTGCCGCGCGCCGCCCAGCGTGGCTTCGAACGTCTCCTGCACACCGTTCGGGGTAACGATCCTGCCGATGTCGGCAACAATCGCGCGCGCGTCGGCATAGGGATCGGCGGTCTGTGCGGCGGCGGGCGCAGTGAGAGCGATCATCGTGATGAATGCAAAAATCAGTCTCATGAAATGCCTCTCATCATCCGGACGCACAAATACCCCGTTCGCGCCGAGTTTTTCGAAGCACCGTTCCGTCTTTGCAACATTGAAAGAAGGAATGGTGCTTCGAAAAGCACAGCACGAACGGGTTTTATGTCGCCAGCGGTGGTTTCAGGCCCAGCCGCCGCTTAGAAATCCAGCGGGCCGTCGAGCTCCTTCACCTGCCACGGCAGACCGTGCTTCATCAGCATATCCATGAAAGGATCGGGGTCCATCTGTTCCATGTTGAACACGCCATTACCGGACCAGGTGCCGGTGACCATCATCGCCGCGCCAATCATCGCGGGCACGCCGGTCGTGTAGCTGACCGCCTGATTGCCGGTTTCGGCATAGGCGTCTTCATGGTCGCAGATATTGTAGAGATAGAGCGTTTTTTCCCTGCCGTCCTTGCCAAGACCGGTTGCGATGACGCCGATGTTGGTCTTGCCCTTCGTCGTCTCGCCCAGGCTCGACGGTTCGGGGAGAACGGCCTTCAGAAACTGCAGCGGGATGATTTCCTTGCCTTCATAGATCACCGGGTCGATCCGCGTCATGCCGACATTCTGCAGCACGGTCAGGTGCTGGATATAGGCATCGCCGAATGTCATCCAGAAACGGATGCGCTTGATCTCGGGCAGATGCGTTTTGAGGCTTTCGATTTCCTCGTGATACATGAGGTACATATTCTTCGGCCCGACCGCCTCGAAGTCGAATTGCTGCTTCACCGACATCGGCGGGGTTTCGACCCAGTCGCCATTTTCCCAGTGGCGCGCGACCGCGGTCACTTCGCGGATGTTGATCTCCGGATTGAAGTTGGTCGCGAAATGCTGACCATGGTCGCCGCCGTTGCAGTCGAGGATGTCGAGCGTGTCGATACGGTCGAAATGATGCTTTCGGAGCCAGGTCGTGAAGACGCTCGTGACGCCGGGGTCGAAGCCCGAGCCAAGCAGCGCCATCAGGCCGGCGTCCTTGAACCGGTCCTGATAGGCCCATTGCCAATGATATTCGAACTTCGCCTCGTCGCGCGGTTCATAGTTGGCGGTGTCGAGATAATGCGCGCCGGTCGACAGGCACGCCTCCATGATCGTGAGATCCTGATAGGGAAGGGCAAGGTTGACGACGTGCGTCGCACCCACCGAGCGGATGAGCGCTGCGGTCGCGTCGATATGGTCGGCGTCGACCTCGGCGGTCTTGATCGTCACGCCGGTGCGTTCCTTGACTGATTCCGCGATCGCATCGCATTTGAACTTGCGGCGGCTGGCGAGCGTGATGTCGGGAAAGATGTCGGGGTTCATCGCCATCTTGTGAACCGCAACCGATCCGACGCCACCGGCGCCGATCACCAGAACCTTGGTCATTCGAAAATCTCCTGTCGCGGCGATCATCGCCGCTTGTCTTGTATGCCGCGCCCTATAGGACGAAGCCATGACACAGCAAAGCCCCGATCCCTTGCTCAGCCCCGACCGTACGCCGACCCTCGCCGGAGTGGAACGCGCGGCGGTCAAAGTCGCTGCACTCCTGCCGCAAACGCCGCTCCTGCCGCTCGATGTTGGCGGGCGAACGATATGGTGCAAGGCCGAATGCCTGCAACCGGTCGGCGCGTTCAAGATTCGCGGCGCGTGGCACCGTCTGACCGACCTGACCCCCGATCAGGCGGCGGCGGGCGTGGTTGGCGTATCGAGCGGCAACCATGCCCAGGGTGTCGCCTGGGCGGCGAAGCGGCTGGGGATCAAGGCGACGATTGTGATGCCAAGCAACGCGCCGCAGATGAAGCTCGCGGCAACGCGCGCGCTCGGCGCGGACGTCGTGCTTTATGACCGCGTTACCGAATCGCGCGATGCGGTCGCCGCCAATTTGCTCGACGAGCGCGGCGGCACGCTCGTCCATGCCTATGGCGACCCGTGGATCATCGAAGGGCAGGGGAGCATGGGGATCGAGGCGCGCGCTCAGCTGGCCGCGCGCGGCATTGTGGGGCCGGACAAGGTCGTCGCCTGCTGCGGCGGCGGCGGCTTGTCGGCGGGACTGGCGCTCGCCTGTCCCGATGCCGAGATCGTCGCGGTCGAACCCGAAGGATGGGACGATGTAACCCGTAGCCTCGCCGCCGGCGAAATCTTGTCGGTAGAGGATCTGGCAGCGCCGACCGAATGCGACGCTTTGCAGACGCCGCAGACCTGGCCGATCAATTTCGCGGTGCTGCAGGCCCGGGGCGTGCGCGGCGTGGTCGTGACGCGCGACGAGGTGCGTCACGCGATGCGCGTCGCGTTCGAAAAGCTTCATCTTGTCGTCGAACCCGGCGGCGCGGCGGCGCTGGCGGCGATCCTTGCGGGGAAGGTCGAGCCGGGCGAGGCGACGCTGGTGACCCTGTCGGGCGGCAATGTCGATCCGCAAAAATATGCCGAGATCATTGCCGGCTGAGCCATCAAGGATATTTGTCGGCGCTGGCGCGTTTACGAAGGCGAAGGAGACGCAAGATGACGAAGACCATGGTTTTGGCAGCCGCTGCAGCGATGGCGTTGCTTGCCGGTTGTCAAAAGGCCGAAGCGCCCGCACCGGCGAAGACCGAAACGACCGAGGTTCCGGTCGAAACCGCAATGCCGGCCGACGCTGCCGACACCGCGTCTGAGGGCGATCCCGCGACCGCGCCGCACCGCTTTGCCAGCTGGGCCGGCAAATGGACCGGGGTCGAGGGCATGTATGTCACCATCACCCCGACCGAACCCGAGCATTACAAGCTGGAGATGCAATCCGATCTCGACACCAAGGGCACATATGACGGCTGGGACAGCGAGCATGGCATCAAGTTCAAGCGCGGCGGCGAGGAACTGAGCCTGCATCGCGGCAATGGCGACGATACCGGCCTGAAATATCTGGCGGGCAAGAAGGAATGCCTGATCGTCAAGAGCGGAGAGGGCTATTGCCGCGACTAGTTGGCCTCCATCCCGGCAGCCCGGCCCCTGCCGGGATGTCGGGATAGGATCATAATTTTCGTCCGTGTCGCCGATTTGTCATCGAACCGACGCGGGAATCGCAACATAGGCTGTCATGCGCGGCCCCGGATACATCGCTTTTCCGGGAGACCATGACCCATGGCCAGCCAAGCAAATCGCAAGATCGCCACCGCCGTCGTCCGCGAGGATGCGGACCAGAAACAGCGATTGCTCGACCGCGCCTTTGCGCTTGCCTTCAAGGGCCTTGTCTATGCCCAGATATGGGAAGACCCGGTGGTCGACATGGAGGCGCTTGCGATCGAACCGGGCAACCGGATCGCGACGATCGCAAGCGGCGGCTGTAACGTCTTCTCCTATCTCACCGCCGACCCCGGCGAGATCGTCGCGGTCGATCTCAACACCGCGCATGTCGCGCTCAATCATCTGAAACGCACCGCGATCGAGCGCTTGCCCGATCATGCCAGTCTTCGCCGTTTTTTCGGCGATGCCGACAGCAAGGCGAATATTGCCGACTACCAACATTATATCGCGCCGCATCTCGACGCGGTCAGCCGGGCTTATTGGGAGGGGCGCGATCTTGCGGGACGGCGCCGGATCGGGGGCTTCGCACGCGGGGTCTATCGGCGCGGCCTGCTCGGCAGCTTCATCGGCCTTGCGCATCTGGCGGCGCGCCTGAACGGCGTCGATCCGCGTGTGCTGCTGACCGCGAAGAGTGTCGCAGAACAGCGGGCGATCTTCGACGCGAAATTCGCGCCCTTTTTCGACCGCGGCTTCATTCGCTGGGTCACCGCACAGCGGTCATCGCTTTTCGGACTCGGCATTCCGCCGGCGCAATATGATGCCCTGGCCGGCGGCGAGCCGATGGCCGATGTCCTGCGCGCGCGGCTCGAAAAGCTCGCCTGCGATTTCCCGCTCGCCGATAATTATTTCGCCTGGCAGGCGTTCGGGCGCGGCTACGGCAAGGATGATAGGGCGCCGCTGCCGCCCTATCTTCAGCGCCATCATTATGACGCGGTCAAGGCGCGCGCCGGTCGCGTGCGGATGCTCCACGCGAATATGACCGACATGCTGGCGGCATCGGACGCCGCGAGCTTCGATCGTTATATCTTCCTCGACGCGCAGGACTGGATGAGCGACGCGCAGCTTGCCGCGTTATGGACCGAGGTCACGCGCACCGCGCGGCCGGGCGCGCGCGTGCTGTTCCGCACCGCGGCCGAACCCAGCCTCCTGCCGGGGCGCCTGCCCGACGATCTGCTGCGCCGCTGGGACTATCGGGCCGAGGATTCAGCCGGCTTCACGTGCCGCGACCGCTCGGCGATATATGGCGGCGTGCATCTCTATGTGCTTCAGGGCGCTGGCATATGAGCAGCCATGGGGCGTTGATGGACCGCGTCTACCGCGGTCAGCGCCACATCTATGATGCTACGCGCAAATATTATCTGCTCGGCCGCGACGCGCTGATCGCCGATCTGGCGCCGCCGGCGGGCGGCAGTGTGCTCGAGATCGGTTGCGGGACGGGCCGCAATCTGATCGCCGTCGGACGGGCATGGCCCGAGGCGCAGCTGTTCGGGATCGATATATCGGCGGCCATGCTGGAAAAGGCCGAAGCATCGCTTGCAAAAGCCGGGATTGCTGCATCGCTCGTTCGGGGCGACGCGTGCGATTTCGACCCGGTGGCGCTGTTCGGCCGCCCCGCTTTCGACCGCGTTTTCATCAGCTATGCGCTTTCGATGATCCCTGATTGGCGGAGGGCGCTGGCGCAAGCGGCGCGCTGCGTCGCGCCCGGCGGGCGGCTCGAAATCGTCGATTTCGGCCAGCAGGACGAATTGCCCGGCCTGTGGCGCCGATTGCTGTTCGGCTGGCTGTCGCATTTCCATGTCGCGCCGCGCGCCGATCTGCCGATCGCGATCGCGAGCCTGGCGGGGGAGGCCGACGCCGCGCGGGTGACTTGCGATCGGCTCTATCGTGGCTATGCGATCCGCGCGGGCCTCGCGCGGCGCTGAAAAGCTGCTATCCCCATGCGCGCAACAGGGGGAGAGTGGGTGATGGAACAGGCGATCGTGACGGCGCGGCCCGGCGATGCAGCGGTTGTGGGCGAAACGCTGGCACAGGCGTTCCAGACCGATCCCGCCTTGTCGTGGATATTGCCCGACCCCGTCCATCGCGCGCGGGCCTTGCGCGGACTGTTCCGCACGCTCGTCCCCGCAGATATGCGCGCGGGCGTAGCGCTGCGATCGCATGCCGGCGAAGCCGCTGCCCTGTGGCGTGGGCCGGGGCGGGCGCACAGCGGCGGGCTTGAGTTTCTGCGCACCGTGCTGCCACTCATCGCAACCTTCGGCACGGCGCTCCCGCGCGGGCTGAAAGTACAGGGCAGCATCGACGCGCACCGGCCCAAAGGGCGCTTCTGGTATCTCCATTATGTCGGCGTGCGCCCCGATCATCAGGGAAAGGGGCACGGCGGGCGGATCATCCGGGCGCAGACGGCGGTGGCCGATGCCGATGGCCTTCCTTGCTGGCTGGAAACGGCGACGCCCGAAAATGTGCCGCTATACGAGCGGCTTGGCTTCGTGATCGAGGCCGAATGGGACGTTGCGGGCGGCGGTCCCCATTTCTGGGGCATGATGCGGCAACCGGTCCTGCCCTAGGCCTGGCGTCGGACGAAATTTTCATAGTCGGCGGCGTGTATGACAGGGAGTGTCGGCGCCGACGCGAGGTTCATCAGTCGCAACCGATACTGGGCCAGCGTCGCCGCGCGCTGAAGCTCGGTCATTCGCGATGGACCGTAAACGATAAATGGTTCGATCACCTGAAAACCGGTGAACCGCAAAATTCCGTGATGGATCGGATAGAGTATGGGATCGATCGGACCGTAGAGCCCGACATCGGAATAGGGTGCCGCCCCGCCGCCGGTCGTAACCGACAGCATCGCTCGCCGCGGCGCCAGGCGCCCTTGGTCAAGCCATTTGCCACCGCCATAGGCGACGCCCACGGCGAACACGCGGTCGATCCACCCTTTCATGATTGCGGGCATTCCCAGCCACCAGATGGGGAATTGAAAGATCACCGTGTCCGCCCACAGCAATTTGTCCATCTCTGCGCGCAGGTCGCTTGAAAAACTGCCGGCGGACGCGGCGAAACGCTCTTCGGCCTGCTGATCGTATCGCTCCGGATCGGCGCGTATCGTGAAATTGCGTCGATCCGATACCGGATCCCACTCCATGGCATAGAGGTCGGACACGATCAGTTCGTGACCGATCGTCGGCAACACTGCGCGGGCGCTATCGGTTAGCGCGCCGCTGAAGCTGCGGGGTTCAGGGTGGGCGTGGACGATCAGGATGCGCATGGCCGTCATTCGGCGCCTGCGGCTCCAACGTTACAGAGGGCTCTCGAAAGGCGGGACGCTTGCGATCAGTCGTCGAAGCCGACGAAGCGCACCGCCTCGTCAACGGTTTTGCGGTTCGATACCACGGCGTTGGCGGGAAACGCCTCGTCGGGCCAGCCCATGGCGACGCAGATCATGATGACCTGATCGTCGGGGATTTGCGCATGTTCGCGTACGACCGGGCTTTGCATGATGCCCTGGCTGTTGATGACGCACCCCAGCCCGCGCGACCAGGCGGCATTGACCAGCGCATTGGTCACCGCCCCGCAATCGAAAGGCGCGATATCGCTGCCGAGCAGCACCCGGTCATAGGTTACGACGATGCTGACCGGCGCGTCGAACTGGCGAAAGCCGCGCAGCACCCAATCCTGCCGCGCATCCTTGTCGTCGCGCGCAATGCCCATCGCCCCGAAGAGCTGCTTCGCGATTTCGATCTGCCGGAAGCGATGCTCCTCGGCGATGCCGTCGAAACGGCGAAACTCGCGGCTGTCGGGCTTGCCGGCGAGAATGCCGTCGGTGTTGCCCTGGCGGATGGCGGCGAGCGCATCGCCGGTGACGACCGAGAAATTCCAGCACTGGTTGTTGAATGACGAAGGCGCGCGCATCGCGACGCCGATGATTTCGGCGATCAGTTCGCGCGGAACGGGCTTGTCGAGGAAGCCGCGGATCGAGCGGCGGCCGCGAACGACCGCATCATACGCTTCGGCTTCAGTCACGCGGCGATTTTGAATTCGAGTTCGAGCCGGCCCCAGATTTCGACCAGCGCCTGCGTCAGCTCGCGCATCATCGCTTCGTCATGCGCCGGGCCGGGCGTGAAGCGCAGCCGTTCGGTGCCGCGCGGCACGGTCGGGAAATTGATCGGCTGAACATAGACGCCATATTCGGCGAGCAATATGTCGCTGATCTTCTTGGCGCGCACCGGATCGCCGACCATCAGCGGGACGATGTGCGTCACCGAATCCATGACGGGCAGGCCGGCATCGCGGAAACATTGCTTGAGGTAAGCGGCGGCGGCCTGCTGCGCATCGCGTTCCTCGCTCGACCCCTTGAGGTGGCGGACGCTGGCGAGCACGCCTGCAACGAGCACCGGCGACAGGCTGGTCGTGAAGATGAAGCCCGGCGCATAGCTACGGATCACGTCGACGATATTCTTGTCGGCAGCGATATAGCCGCCCATCACGCCGAATGCCTTGCCCAGCGTGCCTTCGATGATGGTTACGCGGTGCGCGGCTTCGTCGCGTTCGGTGATACCGCCGCCGCGCGGGCCGTACATGCCGACTGCATGGACCTCGTCGCAATAGGTGAGGGCATTATATTTGTCGGCGAGGTCGCAGATCGCGTGGATCGGGGCGACGTCGCCGTCCATCGAATAGACGCCCTCGAACGCGATCAGCTTCGCCGCGTCGGGATCGTCGGCGGCCAGCAGTTCTTCGAGATGCGCAAGGTCATTATGGCGCCAAACGCGCTTTTCGCAGCCCGAGTTGCGGATACCTGCGATCATCGAGGCGTGATTGAGTTCGTCCGAATAGATGATGCAGTTCGGGAGCAGCTTGCCAAGCGTGCCGAGCGTCGCTTCGTTCGAGATATAGCCCGAGGTGAAGAGCAGGGCGCCTTCCTTGCCGTGCAAATCGGCAAGTTCGGCCTCCAGGTCGATGTGATAGTGGGTGTTGCCGCCGATGTTGCGCGTGCCGCCCGATCCGGCGCCGACGTCGTGCAGCGCTTCTTCCATCGCGGCGATGACCTTCGGATGCTGGCCCATGGCGAGATAGTCGTTCGAACACCAGACGGTGATCGGCTTCGGCCCGTTATGCCCGGCAAAGCAGCGCGCATTGGGGAAGGCCCCCTTGTTGCGCAGAATGTCGATAAAGACGCGGTAACGGCCTTCTTCGTGAAGGCGGTCGATGGCCCGGGCGAAAATATCGTCGTAGTTCACTTGCATGCCCCGCAGTTTCGGGTGCGCGGCCCCCGCCGGCGCGATAACCGGGCGGCAATACGCGCGATTTTCCGTGAAATCCAGTGCGAACGATTCGCAGAATTGGGTCAAATTGTCTCAATTCGCCCGATGCCATACGGCGTCAGCGCGGCCAGCGGCGGGGGCGGGCGATCGTCGCTGCGCGTGAAGACCGCAATGCCGGGCGCTGCCGTATGGGGCCACGCCTGCCCTTCGGTAAGGTGCGCGATCCGCCGCGCAATCCCCGCGGCGCCGTCGATCAGCGTGACGCCGGGGCCGGCCGCTGCCTGCAATTCGTCCTGCAGCAGCGGGAAGTGGGTACAGGCCAGGACGATGACGTCGATGGCATCGCCGCCCGCCTGATCGGTCAGCCCGGCGAGCGCGCGTGCAATCGTGGCGGGATCGACCGGTGCGCCGCGCAGCTTTCCCTCCGCAGCGGTGACGAGTTCGGGGCTGCCGTGGCGAAGCACGGTCTTGTCGCGCGCGAATTTGGCGCTGAGGTCATCGACATAGGGCTGCCGCACCGTCGCCTCGGTCCCCAGCACGCCGATCACGCCGCTGCGCGTCAGTTCAGATGCGGGCTTGATCGCGGGCACGGTTCCCACGATCGGCAGGTCGAGCGCCGCGCGAACATGCGCTAGCGCGATGGTCGATGCCGTGTTGCAGGCGATGACGGCGAGCCGGGGATGGTAGCGTTCGACCAGCCGGCCGAGCAGCGCCGGCACACGCGCCGCGAGTTCGGCATCGCTTTTCTTGCCATAGGGCAGGCCGGCATAGTCGGCGGCATAGACGATCGGCGCCGTCGGCAGCAGCGCGCGCGTCGGCCCGAGGACGGTCAGTCCGCCAAGGCCGCTGTCGAAAAAAAGAATGGGCGCGTCGGGCGCGGGAGTCTGCATGCGAGCCGGTTAGCATGCGCCCGCCCGGCGTCAATCCGGTCCGTTCCGGTACCCACATTCATCGAATCCATTGATTGCCCGCTGCAACATCGCCACAATATTCCCGAACCAACGCCCGGGAGCGCCATGACCATCTTTCTGTTGACCGCCGCCGGCTATCTGCTTGGCTCGATTCCGTTCGGCGTCCTGCTGACGCGCGCGTTCGGCGCCGGTGATCTGCGGCAGATCGGATCGGGCAATATCGGCGCGACCAACGTGCTGCGCACCGGGCGCAAGGGGCTCGCCGCGGCGACGCTGGTCCTCGACGGCGCAAAGGGGGCGGTCGCGGTGCTTCTCGCGCGTCATCTCGTTCCGCAGCTCGGCGATCATGCCGCGATGATCGCGGGGGCGGCGGCGATGATTGGCCATTGCTATCCGGTCTGGCTGAAGTTTCGCGGCGGCAAGGGGGTCGCGACATTGCTCGGCCTCGCGCTGGCGCTCGCCTGGCCGGTCGGGCTGGTGTTCGCGGCGGTGTGGCTGGGGACCGTGTTGCTGCTGCGCATTTCGTCGCTCGGCGGGATGGCGGGAGCGGTCGCGGCGCCGGTGGCGGCGCTTGCCTTCGGCTATCCGGTCTATGCGGTCGGCCTCGCCGGTCTGGCGGTGATCGTGCTGTGGCGCCACCGTGAGAATATCGCGCGGCTGCGCGCCGGAACCGAGCCGCGGGTTGGCGCAAAGAAGGGCGCTGCGTGACGCACGCCGAGCGGCTGGCGCGGATCCGGCTGATCCGCACGGCGCACGTCGGTCCGGTCAGCTGGCACCAGTTGATCCAGCGCTTCGGATCGGGCGAAGCGGCGCTTGCGGCGCTGCCCGAGCTCGCACTCCGTGGCGGCGGCGGCAAACCGCGCATCGCGCCTGCGGAGCTTGCCGAGCGCGAGATGGCGCGCGTCGCCGACATCGGGGCGCGGCATCTGTTCCATGACGAGCCCGATTATCCTGCGCTGCTGCGCGAGGCGGAAGGGGCGCCGCCAATCCTGATCGTGCGCGGCGACGCCGCCATGCTGCGCCGGCCGTGCGTCGCAATCGTCGGCGCGCGTAATGCCTCGGCGGTCGCCTGCCGCTTTGCGCGGCAGATGGCGAGCGATCTTGCCGCGCGCGACGTGACCGTGGTCAGCGGCCTTGCGCGCGGAGTCGATACCGCGGCGCATGTCGGCGCGCTCGGCGGTTCGACCGCGGCGGTCATTGCCAGCGGCATCGACATAGCCTTCCCGCCCGAGAATGCCGCCTTGCAGGACAAGATCGGCGCCGACCAGCTCCTCATTTCCGAACAGCCGCCCGGTACCGAGCCGCTCGCGCGGCATTTCCCGGCGCGCAACCGCATCATCGCGGGACTGGCGCACGGAACGCTGGTGATCGAGGCGGCGCCGAAGTCGGGATCGCTGATCACCGCCCGGCGCGCTGGCGACTATGGGCGCGAGGTGATGGCCGTGCCCGGCTCGCCGCTCGATCCGCGCGCGCAGGGATGCAATATGCTGATCCGCGAGGGCGCGACGCTGATCCAGTCGGTCGATGACGTGCTGGAAGCGCTCGGCCCGATCGACACGCGCATGGTGCGCGAACCTGTGCAGCAATATGCCCCCGTGCCGGTGCCGGAGCCGTCGGGCATGCAGGACCGCGACGTCGTGACCGGCCTGCTCGGCCCGACGCCGGTGGCGATCGACGAGATCGTTCGCCAGTCGGGACATCCTGCCGCGTCGGTGCAAATGGTCCTGCTCGAACTCGAACTGGCCGGGCGGCTGGCGCGCCATGCGGGGGCGCGGGTGTCGCTGCTTTAGAGTCCCCAACGGCTCGGCGCGGTTCAGCCACGGTTCAGCGGCGCGGCGACAGGCTGATGATATTGTATAACATGCCGGGGAGTTGGGTGATGCGGAACAGGTTTCTGACAGGTGTGACATTGACGGCGCTGCTGGCTTCCGGTCCGGCGCCCTTGCCGATTGTTGCGGCGCAAGCGGCGGCGCCGGGCTGGAATGGCGGCTTTTGCCGCAATGCCGAGCCGCTGCCGCAGCTCGATCCCGAAACGCGGCCGCGGCCCGTTCCGGCCACCGGCGGCAAGGGCGGTCGCTATGACAGTGTTGCGCCGGTGATGGCTGCGCCGCCGCCCCCGCCACCCCCTGCGCCGCCGCCGCCGCCGATTATGGCGCCGGTTGCCGAAGTGGCATCGCCGCCGGCGGGCGACGTCGTCGTCACCGGATCGCGCAGCGACGCCAGCGCCGGTGCGGCCGAGCCCGCCGCCATGGAAAAGGAATCGTCGGCCGATTTCGATCGCGCGCCGGGCGCCGTGATGCTTCCGCGTCCCTATCCGCAACCGCAGCCGCAGTCGGGCATCTTGACCGCCGGCGAACATGACGATCTGCTCAATCCGGAACTTTACGCCGCTTATGTCGGGCGCAGCAATCTGGGCCAGCAGATCCGCGACCTGCCGCGCGTCGATACGATGCGCGTGGTCACCGTGAAGGTGAACGATCGTAACGGGCAGCCCATTCCCTTCGCCGATGTCGTGGTGACGTGCAGCGACGGCAACAGCATCACCATGGCCACGCAGGCCGACGGCAGCGCGGTCTTCTTTCCGGGGCTCGACCGGTTGAGCGAACGCATCACGGTGTCGGCGCGCCAGGGCGGACGGACGATCGCCGACGCGCGTCCGGTGCTCGTCGCCGATGCGCCGGGCGGTCAGCTTGTCGGCCTGACCGCGAACCAGATGGCGGCGAAGGCGACCAAGCTCGACCTGATGCTGGTGATCGACACGACCGGCAGCATGGGCGACGAGATCCGCTATCTTCAGTCCGAACTGCGTTCGATCATCAATGCAATCACGACGCGGCACCGCGACCTCGACATTCGGGTGGGCTTTGTCTTCTACCGTGACCTCGGCGATGACTATGTGACACGCACTGTCGGCTTCGACCGCGATATCGGCCGCGCGCAGGGGGTGCTGGCACAGCAGGACGCGAACGGCGGTGGCGACTATCCCGAAGCGATGGACCAGGCGATGATCCGCGCGGTGGGGCAATCCTGGCGTCCCGATGCAGTCAAATCGCTGCTGCTCGTCGCCGATGCGCCGCCGCACGACGACAAGTTCGGGCGCACTTGGGCCGCCGCTGAGGCGGCGCGGGACAAGCGCATCCATATCACCCCGGTCGCCGCCTCCGGCGTTGCGGACGAGGCCGAATATGCGATGCGCGCGATGGCGGCGGCAACGCAGTCGCGCTACCTGTTCCTGACCGACGACAGCGGGGTGGGCAATCCGCACGCGCCGCCGGCGATCGACTGCTATCTCGTGACCCGGCTCGACGCGCTGGTGCGCCGGGTGATCGACAGCCAGATCAGCGGCCGCCGCATCGAACCCGACAAGGACGAGGTGATCCGCAGCGTGGGCGAATATGACGGCGGCAAATGCGTGCTTCCCGCCGACTTCAAATGGGACAGCAACTGACGCTCTGACGTCAGCCATTGACACGCCCTCGCATCTGACCGATGCGGGGGCCGTGGGTTGCTTCGATAAGCCTCTCTTCCTGGTCGGTAAGTCGCGGCCGGCGGGGTGGGGGGTCGGAGGGAAGACCCATGAAGAAATTGCTGTCGGCCGTCGCGCTTGTTGCGATGCTGGCCCAGTCGCCGGTCGTTTATGCCGGCGACAAGGAACCCGTCAAAATTTCCGGACCGGCAAATGCAAAGGGCGTGACGACCGTCGCGATCGGAGCGTTCAACGTCGGATTCATCTTTGAATCGGTCGATCAGACCAAGGCATCGGGCGGATTGATGGGCGCGTTCGGCGGGACGACCAAGGCGAAGAGCGAATTGGTCGGCGTGACGCCCGAAATGATGCAGAAGATAGCCGATGCCGCTTATGCCGATTTCGTCAGTCAGCTCGGTGCCAGCGGCTATACCGTCATACCCGCGGGCGACCTGTTCGGCCATGCGGCGCTCGCCAAGACCAAATCGCTGGAAACGCCGCTCGACATCAACATCGCACTCGAAAAGGGCAGCAAGGGCAAGGCGACCTATTTCAAGCCGAGCGAGCTTGCCTCGCAATTCATGCTGCCGGGCGATTTCACTGGATCGGGGATGAGCAGCATCGGCATCAACATGTCGGCGGGCCAAGCGAGCATGGCGCTGACCAACTATGCCAAGCAATCCGGCGTGGGGGTGATCGACGTCGTCTATCTGATCGACTTTTCGGATCAGAAGCGCCCCGGCTTTTTCAGCTTTGGCGGGCTTCAGGTAAACAGCGGGCTTTCGGTCGCCGCCGACTATTCGCGCATGACGCTGATCGCACCGTCGGGCAAGCAAACCGTCGTCACGGTGAAGGCGCCGGTCGGGGTAGAGGGCGACTTCATCGAAAAGAATGACGCGTCGAGCGGCACCGACAAGGCGCTGCAGTCGACCGCGAACGTCGCCGGCGGCCTTGCCGCGGTGGCGGGCCTTGGCGGGTTGCGCTTCGGCAAGACCCGCAAATTCGCCTTCACCGCCAAGCCCGGCGCCTACGAGGAGGGCGCGGCGAAGGCAGCGAGCCTGGCGAGCGAAATGATGGTGGCGCGCCTCGGCGCAATGCGTTGATCCCCGACGGCGGGCGCTCTATTTCCCCTCTTGACGGAAGGGAGCGGCGCCCGCCACCCTCGCGCGTACGTACGTAAGAGTTTTCGGGGAAACGAATTTTCGATGCAATTGGTGATTGTGGAATCGCCCGCCAAGGCGAAGACGATCGAGAAATATCTCGGCCGTGATTTCAAGGTGCTGGCCAGCTATGGCCACGTCCGCGACCTGCCGCCCAAGGACGGCTCGGTCGATCCGGATGACGGTTTTTCGATGGAGTGGCAGCTCTATCCGGACAAGGCGAAGCGGCTGAAGGATATTCAGGATGCCGCGAAGCAGGCCGACCGTCTGATTCTCGCGACCGACCCCGATCGCGAGGGCGAAGCGATCAGTTGGCACGTGCAGGAATTGCTACGCCAGAAAAAGGCGCTGCCGCAAAAGGTCGACCGCGTGACCTTCAACGCGATCACCAAGCAGGCGGTGACCGATGCGATGGCGCATCCGCGCGGTCTCGACGACGATCTGATCGACGCGTACCGCGCGCGCCGCGCGCTCGATTATCTCGTCGGTTTCACCCTGTCGCCAGTGCTGTGGCGCAAGCTGCCCGGCGCCAAATCGGCGGGCCGTGTCCAGTCGGTGGCGCTGCGCCTCGTCGTCGAACGCGAACGTGAAATAGAAGCCTTTGTTGCGCAGCAATATTGGTCGATCACCGGCCAGTTCGAAATGGACGGCACGCCGTTCAAGGCACGGCTCGCGCGCTGGCGCGGCGACAAGATCGAGCGTTTGACGATCACCAACGAGGCCGATGCGCGCGCCGCCGAAGCCGACGTGAAGGCGGGGCATTTCACCGTCGACAGCGTTGAAACCAAGCCGCTGACGCGAAATCCGCCGCCGCCCTTCACGACATCGACCCTGCAACAGGAAGCCGCGCGCAAGCTCGGGTTCTCGGCCAGCCACACGATGCGGGTTGCGCAGGATCTCTATGAGGACGGCGCGATTACCTACATGCGTACCGATGGCGTTCAGATGGACGGCAGCGCGATCAGCGCCGCGCGGCGGGCGATCGCCGACCGCTATGACGGGGGCTATGTTCCCGATCAGCCGCGCCAGTATCAGACCAAGGCGAAGAACGCGCAGGAAGCGCACGAGGCGATCCGTCCGACCGATTTCGGCAAGGACAAGGTCGGCGGCGGCGATCATGCGCGTCTCTACGATCTGATCTGGAAGCGTGCGCTGGCAAGCCAGATGGCCTCGGCGCGGCTCGAACGCACCAGCGTCGACCTGAGCGACGGAACAGGCAAGACGATGCTCCGCGCGACCGGGCAGGTCATCAAATTCCCGGGCTTCCTCGCGCTTTATGATGAGGGCCGCGACGACAGCAGCGAGGACGACGACGCGCGCCTGCTCCCCGCGATGGCGAAGGGCGATGCCCCAGCCAAGACGGGAGTCGAGGTCGAAGCGCACGAAACCCAGCCACCGCCGCGCTATTCGGAAGCGAGCCTGGTCAAGAAAATGGAGGAACTCGGCATCGGGCGCCCGTCGACCTATGCCTCGATCCTCCAGGTGCTCAAGGACCGCGCCTATGTGCGCGTCGAAAAGAACCGCTTCCTGCCCGAAGAGAGCGGGCGATTGCTCACCGCTTTCCTCGAACGCTTCTTCGGCCGCTATGTCGAATATGATTTCACCGCGGGGCTCGAAGAAGAGCTCGACGATGTGTCGGGCGGCCGCGCCCAGTGGCAGGCGGTGCTCGAACGCTTCTGGCGCGACTTCAAGCCGCGCACCGGCGAGGTGATGGAGCAGAAGCCGTCGGAAATCACCGCGGCACTCGACGAATTTCTCGGCCCCTATCTCTTCCCCGACAAGGGCGACGGCAGCGATCCGCGCGTCTGCCCGAATTGCGGCACCGGGCGGCTTGCGCTGCGCGGCGGAAAGTTCGGTCCGTTCATTGCGTGCAGCAATTATCCCGAGTGCAGGTTCACGCGCAAATTCGCGCAGCCGGGCGGCAGCGACGGCGCCGACACCGGCCCCGAAACGCTCGGCACCGATCCCGAAAGCGGGCTTGAGGTGACGAAGCGCAGCGGCCGGTTCGGACCGTACATTCAGCTTGGCGACGGCAAGGAGGCGAAGCGGTCGTCGATTCCGAAGGATATTCCGGGGGAGGATTTCGACCTCGACTATGCGCTCCGGCTCTTGAGCCTGCCGCGCGACGTCGGGATGCACCCCGAAACCGGCAAGCCGATCGTTGCGGGGCTGGGGCGCTATGGTCCCTATCTGCTCCATGACGGCAAATATGCGAAGCTGACGGGCACCGCGGAAATTTTCGACATCGGCATGAACGCGGCGGTGGCGCGTATCGCCGATGCGGCCAACGGCGGCGGCCGCGGGCGCGCCAAGGCCGAGCCATTGAAGACCTTCGGACCCCACCCGACGAGCGGCGGCGAGATGAAGCTGATGGCCGGACGCTTCGGACCTTATGTGACCGATGGCACGACCAACGCCACGCTGCCCAAGACGGTCGAGCCCGAGGCGCTGACCGTCGAGGAAGCCGTCGCCCTGATCGACGCCCGCGCCGCGAAGGGACCGGCAAAGGGCAAGAAGAAGGCGCCCGCGAAGAAAGCTGCCGCCAAAAAGCCCGCCGCCAAGAAGGCGCCAGCCAAAAAGAAAACGGCGGAATGACAAGGGCAACGCAGAAACAGGATCGCTGTTTTTCTGCGCTATGGTAGCATGGGCGCGTCGGGAGGAATTTCGATGCGCCACCTGCTCGCCCTGATCCTCGCTCTATTTTCGCTTCCGGCCACAGCGCAACAGGTCGGGACGCTGATCGCGGCTGATCCCGTAGCCGACCCGCCGGTCGCCATGCACGCTTGGCGCATCCGCTATTGGACGAGTGGCGGCGATGGCACCGTGCGCGAGGCGACGGGGATGGTTGTCGCGCCGAGCCAGGCCGCGCCGACCGCGTCGCGCCGCGTCATCGCCTGGACGCATGGCGCGTGGGGCGTGGCCGAACGCTGCGCGCCCTCGCTGAGCGCCAGTTTCTTCGCAGCCTCGGCGGGCGTCGAACCATCGGTCCGGGAAGGCTACGTCGTTGTCGCGCCAGACTATATCGGCCTCGGCAGCCCCACCATGCATCCGTTTCTGGTCGGTGAGGACACGGCGCGATCGGTCCTCGATGCGGTCCGTGCGGCGCAGGGCATAGCGGGGGCGGGGGCCGGAAAGCGCTTTGCGGTGTGGGGCGAATCGCAGGGCGGGCATGCCGCCCTGTGGACCGCGACCCGGGCTGGGGCCTACGCGCCCGACCTGACGCTTGTCGGCGCTGCGGCGGCCGCGCCGCCGACCGATCTCGCGGCCAATTTGCGGAGCGGCAGCGACAAGAACGCGCGGGCGCTGCTTCTCTCCTTTGCCTTGCATAGCTGGTCTTCGCTCTACGGCTTTTCGCTCGACCCGATCGCCAACCGGACAAATCAGGGGATCATTCACCGCCTGGCCGAGAATAATTGTGTCATCCTTGGAAAGAAGCCCAAGCTTGGAACGATATTGGGGATCGTGACGGTAGCCCGCGCGACGCGAAACAAGGACATCGGGCGGATCGAGCCTTGGGCTTCGTGGGTGCGGACCAACAGCGTCGATCCGGCGCGTGTGCCGGGACCGCTGCTGATCGCCCAGGGTGACAAGGACACGATCGTCGCGCCCGCCATCACGCGTGCCTTCGCGACCGGCTTATGCCGCAACCGTACCCGGCTGGAATGGATCGATATGCGCGGAACCGATCATGCCGACAGCGCCCGGGACAGTGCCGCAGAAACATTGGCGTGGATCGGGGATCGCTTTGCCGGTGCGCCGCCTCCCGACGACTGCGGGAAATTCTAGCGAGTGGGTCAGATCGCGCAGGGCGGATCGGCGGCGCGGAAGGCGTGCTGGGCGACGTCGTCGTGACGAACAAGGCGGATTTTCGATCCGCTATGGCAATGCGCGTTGGCGGGCAGCTCGACCGTCGTCTGCTGCAGGCTGTTGACGCGCACGACGGCCTGCTCCGGCTTGCCGGGCCGCGTTTCGATCCGCATGACTTCGCCGGCGACGAGATGGTCCTTGCCGCTGCTCGCGAAACGATCGCGCTCGATGACGAGCGCGATCAGCACCGCGATGAGCAGATAGGCCTGCCAATAGCGGAATATCGCTCGGAGCCGGTCGCCGGGGGTGTTGAAGGGGTCGTGCGCCATGTCGCCGCTCAATCGACCCAGTCGAGGCCCATGTCGCGATAGACGCCGCGATCCTCATCCCAATTTTCCTTGACCTTCACGTGCAGGAAAAGGTGGACCTTGCGGCCCATCAGTTCGGCGAGCTCGGCGCGGGCCTTTGCGCCAATTTCCTTGATCCGGCTGCCACCCTTGCCGAGAACAATCGCGCGCTGGTTGTCGCGCGCGACAAAAATCTGCTGGTGGATTTCGGCACTGCCGTCGGGACGGGTCTTGAGCAACTCGGTTTCGACCGTCGACTGATAGGGCAATTCCTCATGGAGCTGGCGATAGAGCTGCTCGCGCGTGATTTCGGCCGCGAGCATCCGCTCGGGTGCGTCGCTAACTTCATCCTCGGGGAAATGCCACGGTCCTTCGGGCATCAGCGCGGCAAGGTGCGCCTTGAGCTCGGGCACGCCGTCGCCGCTGCTCGCCGCGATGAAGAAGGTTTCGTCGAAGGCGAGCCGGGCGTTCAGCTCGGTCGCGATGGTGAGCAGCTTGTCCTTCTTGGTCAGATCGACCTTGTTCAGCACCAGATATTTCTTCTCGGGCCGGTTCGCGACTCCTTCCAGCACGCGTTCGACGCGGCCCGTCAGCTTGGCCGCGGCGTCAACCATGACAAGGATGGCTTCGGCTTCCTCCAGGCTGCCCCACGCCGCGGCGACCATCGCGCGGTCGAGCCGGCGGGTGGGCGCGAAGATGCCCGGCGTGTCGATCAGGATGATCTGCGTGTCGCCGTCCATCGCGACGCCCATCAGGCGGGTGCGCGTCGTCTGCGCCTTGGGGCTGACGATGGCGACCTTTTGGCCGACAAGGGCGTTGACGAGAGTCGATTTGCCGGCGTTCGGTGCGCCGACGACCGCCACGAAACCGCAGCGCTGGGTCATTTTACGTCTTCCTGGGTCAAGATTTCGAGCAGGGCGGTTGCGGCCGCCTTCTCGGCAGCCTGCTTCGAGGGGCCGTCGCCTTCGGCCTCGGCGAGCTTGCCGATCGCGACGGCGACGCGGAAGCGCGGCGCGTGGTCGGGGCCGTCGCGGCGGACGAGGCGATATTCGGGGGGCTTGCGCTTGCGCGCGAGCGCCCATTCCTGGAGCGCCGCCTTGGGATGTTTGGGCGCGGCGACCTGGCCTTCGATCATGCTCCCCCAATTGCGGACGATGAATGCCCGCGCGGCGTCCTGGCCAAGGTCGAGCCACAGCGCGCCGATCAGCGCCTCGAGCACATCGGCGGCGATATTGTCGCTATGCCGCCCGCCGTCACCGATCGCCTGCGCGCCGAACCGGACATGCGCGGTAAGGTCGAGCGCCTGCGCGATCCGCGCGCAGGTTTCGCCAGACGCGAGCGCGTGCAGCCGCGACGACAATTCGCCCTCCGCAGCCTTCGGAAAGCGGGCGAACAATTCGGACGCAATGACGAGCCCGAGCACGCGGTCGCCCAGAAATTCCAGCCGCTGATAATCGCCCGCACCGCTGCTGCCGTGGGTCAGCGCCTCGCGGTAGAGGCCAAGGTCGCGGGGCGTTGCGCCGGTAATGGCAGCAAGCGTTTCCGCTGAGACGCCTTCGTTCAAAAGCCTTCCCCGGCGCGGTTCCAGCGAGCCGCGGTGAACCAGCTGATCGGGTTGATCCAGCTTGCCGACCCGTCGGTGGAGAACATCGTCACCAGCGCATGTCCGACAAGATTTTCCTCGGGCACCAGGCCGATGCCTTGACCCTCGACGGCGGGGAAGCGGCTGTCGGCGCTGCGGTCGCGATTATCGCCCATCAGGAACAGATGGCCGGCGGGCACCGTCACGGGCGCTGTATTATCCTCGGGGATCGAGGTAATATCGAGGATCGCGTAGCTCTTGCCGCTGGGCAGCGTTTCCTTGAAGCGCTTGTAGCGGCACTGACGCTGGCCGTTCGCGCCGATCTCTTCGAACTCCGGCGAATAGCAGGGGAGGGTGCCGTTGGCGCGCGACGCGTCGATCATGTTCTGCGTCACCGGAATGACGAAATCGGCCATCGGTTCGCGCTTCAGCGGCTTGCCGTTCAGCCAGACGATGCCATCCTTCACCTGGATCGTGTCGCCGGGCAGGCCGATCACGCGCTTGATATAGTCGTTGTCGTTGACCGGCGGCGCCTTGAACACGACAACGTCGCCGCGATCGGGCGTACGCGCGAAAATGCGGCCGGGGATCAGCGGCACGCTGAACGGCAGGCTGTATTTCGAATAGCCGTAAGCCATCTTGTTCACGAGCAGATAGTCGCCGATCAGCAGGCGCGGCTGCATCGATTCCGACGGAATGTTGAAGGGCGACAGAAAGAAGCTGCGAAAGATCAGCACCGCGATCGCGAGCAGCGCGAGAAAGCGGATCGTGTCGACCGCTTCTTCCTTGGCGGAAACGGGCGCGGGTTCGGGTGTCGCGGGGGCGGGCTTTTCGGCGGGTATGCTGGCATCGGTCATGGGGGCGCATTGACGGTGAATAGGTCTGCGCGTCAAGCAAATATCGGCGGATGACGCTGGCGCGCAGGCGGTGGCCCGCTTATGAAACGGACGAACATCGCCATCCCCGTTCGCGTCGAGCGAAGTCGAGATGCCCATCGGTCGTTCGCGCCTTGGGGTGTCTCGACTTCGCTCGACACGAACGGACCTTAGAAGGAAGTTTTCGATGACCACCTCCTCCGAAGCGTGGCAGGCGCTCTCCGCGTGGCAACCGCAAACGATCGCCGACCTGATCGCCGCCGATCGGGAGGCGCGGCTTCAGATGCTCGTTCGCAACGTCGCTGACATTCGCTTCGACTTCGCAAAGACGCATCTCGATGGCGAGGCGCTGGCGATCCTTTCGACGCTTGCCGAAGCGCAGGATTTTGCCGGTCGCCGCAAGACGCTTTTCGCGGGCGGCATCGCCAATCCGACCGAAGGCCGTGCTGCAGAGCACAGCGCCGAGCGCGGCGAAGGGGCGCCCGAGTCGGTCCATGTCGCGCAGGCATTGCACCAGCGGATGCGCATGCTGATCGACGCGATCGAGGCCGATGCGTTCGGCGAAATCCGCCATTTGCTCCACATCGGCATCGGCGGCTCGGCGCTTGGCCCCGACCTGTTGATCGACGCGCTGGGGCGGCATGGCTCGCGCTACGACGTTGCTATCGTCTCGAACGTCGATGGGGCCGCGCTCGCCGAGGTCTTCGCCAAATTCGACCCGGCCTATACGCTCGTGGCGGTTGCGTCGAAAACCTTCACGACGACCGAGACGCTGCTCAACGCGGCCTCGGCGCTGCAATGGCTCGAGGAGGCGGGCGTCGATGATCCGGTCGGCCGTTTCATCGCGCTGACCGCCAATCCCGAACGCGCGGTCGAATGGGGTATCGACGAAACGCGCATCCTGCCGTTCAGCGAAACCGTTGGCGGGCGCTACTCGCTCTGGTCGTCGATCGGCTTTCCGGCGGCGCTGGCGCTCGGCTGGGATGCTTTTCAGGACATGCTCGAAGGCGCGGCGGAGATGGACCGCCATTTCCGGCTCGCCGACCGCGCCGACAATATCTGCCTGCTCGCCGCTTTCGCCGACCAGATTTACGCCAACCGGCTAGGCTGCCAGACGCGCGCTGTCTTTGCCTATGACGAACGCCTGCGGCTGCTGCCCGCCTATCTGCAACAGCTCGAAATGGAATCGAACGGCAAGCGGGTGACGCTCGACGGCGCGCCGCTCGCGCAGCAGAGCGCGCCGATTACTTGGGGCGGCGTTGGCACCGACGCGCAGCATGCGGTGTTCCAGCTTCTGCATCAGGGCACGCATCTGACCCCGGTCGAATTCGTCGTCGCCCGCGAACCCGATCATATCCTCGACGATGCGCACCACGAAACGCTGGTTGCCAACTGCATCGCACAAGGCGCGGCGCTGATGACCGGCCGTGCGAGCGAGGACGGCGCGCGCGCCTATCCCGGCAACCGCCCGTCGACGACGATCCTGCTCGAACAGGTGACGCCGCACAGTCTGGGCGCGCTAATCGCCTTCTACGAGCATCGCGTTTTCGCCAACGCCGTGCTGCTCGGCATCAATCCCTTCGATCAGTTCGGGGTCGAGCTGGGCAAGGAAATGGCGAAGGGGCTGGCCGAAGGTACGGTGCATTTCGATCCGGCGACCGAAGCGTTGATGCAGGCCGCGCTGGGGGACTAGGGTCAGAACCCGAAGCGATCACGCCGATCCAAATATTCGATTGGCAAGACGGCGCGGCGTAACCACATAGGCTCTCGCCGCGAATGTCAGCGACAAGTGTCAGAGGTAATTCCATGAGCGATTTCGACTATGACCTGTTTGTCATCGGCGCCGGGTCGGGCGGCGTTCGCGCGAGCCGGGTCGCGGCGTCACACGGCGCGCGCGTTGCGGTCGCCGAGGAGCATCGGGTCGGCGGCACCTGCGTCATTCGCGGCTGCGTGCCCAAGAAGCTGCTCGTCTATGGGGCGCACTTTGCAGAAGATCTGAAGGACGCGCGGCATTTCGGCTGGGACGTTCCCGATTGCCATTTCGACTGGCAGCGGCTGCGCGACAATGTGCTCGGCGAAGTCACGCGTCTCGAAGGTCTCTACGGTCAGACGCTCGATAATCACAAGGTTACGGTCCTCAAGACGCGCGCGACCGTCGTCGGTCCGCAAAAGGTACGGCTCGCCGACGGGACCGAACTCACCGCCGAACGCATCTTGGTGGCAACCGGAGGCTGGCCCTTCGTCCCCGAATTTCCGGGCAGCGAACATGCGATCACGTCGAACGAGGTGTTTCACCTCGACAGTCTGCCGAAGCGCGTGGTGATTGCCGGCGGCGGCTATATTGCCAATGAATTTGCGGGCATCTTCAACGAATTCGGCAGCAAGGTGACGATCGTCAACCGCGGCGACGCGATCCTGCGCGGCTATGACGAGCAGATCTGCGACCGTCTGCTGCAGATTTCGATGACCAAGGGGATCGAATTCCGCTTCAACGCGCCGTTCAAGTCGATCGAGAAGCAGGGCGACGGATCGCTGATGGTCCATCTCGAAAATTGCGATCCGATCGCCGCCGATGCGGTGCTCGTCGCGACCGGGCGGGTACCGAACACCAAGGGACTGGGCCTGGAAGCGGCGGGAGTCGAACTCGACAAGGATGGTGCGGTCAAGGTCGATGACAATAACCAGTCGTCGGTGCCGAGCATCTATGCCGTCGGCGACGTGACCAATCGTATCCAGCTGACGCCGGTGGCGATCCGCGAGGGACAGGCGTTCGCCGACAGTGTCTTCGGCGGCAAGCCGACGACGGTCGATTATGCCAATGTCCCGAGCGCGGTGTTCAGCCATCCCCCGATCGGCGCGGTCGGGATGACCGAGGCAGAGGCACGCAACAAGCTGGGCGCTGTGCGCATCTATACCAGCGATTTCCGGGCGATGAAGAATGTCCTCGCCGGCCGCAACGAACGGGCGCTGTACAAGATGGTCGTCAATGCGGCGACCGACCAGGTCGTCGGACTCCACATGATCGGCCCCGACGCCCCCGAAATTTTGCAGGCCGCCGCCGTCGCCGTGAAGGCGGGACTGACCAAGGCCGACTTCGATGCCACGGTCGCCCTGCACCCCAGCATGGCCGAGGAACTGGTGCTGCTGAAATAGGGCGATAGGCCCACCCTGATCCGTTCGTGCTGAGCTTGTCGAAGCACCGTCCTTCTCTGATACTCGAAGGAAAGTACGGCCCTTCGACAAGCTCAGGGCGAACGGAGTGTTATTGCCGAGCGATAAGCTATACTCTGGCGCGGATCGAGCGAGGGAGGGGCGAATGACAGGCGCGATATTGGTAACAGGCGGCAGCGGCTATATTGCCGGCTTCCTGATCCGGCAGTTGATCGACAATGGCTGGACGGTTCACACGACCGTGCGCAGCCTGAAGCGCGAGGCCGAGGTGCGCAGTTGGCTGGCGGTCGACAACGACCGGCTTCGGTTCTTCGCGGCCGATCTGGAGCATGATCTCGGCTGGGCGGAGGCGATTGCCGGATGCAGCCATGTCGCGCATGTCGCTTCGCCCTTTCCGTTGGGGGTTCCCCAGCATGCCGATGAACTGGTTGTTCCGGCGCGCGAAGGCGCGTTGCGCGCGCTGCGTTTCGCCAGGGCGGCGGGGGTGCGGCGCTTCGTGCTCACCTCGTCGATGGCGGCGATCGCCTATGGACACGGCGACGGCGGCGGCATCTACAACGAAGCCGATTGGACCAACCTCGATAATCCGGCGGTGATGCCCTATCCGCGCTCGAAAACCGTCGCCGAGCGCGCGGCGCGCGATTGGGTGGCGGCGGAGGGCGGCGACATGGAATTCGCCTCGGTGAACCCCGCCGCGGTATTCGGCCCGTTGCTGTCCGACGATTTGTCGACGTCGATCGAGGTGGTGAAACAATTGCTCGAGGGCAAGGTGCCGATGTGTCCCGACGTCGGCTTCGGCATCATCGACGTGCGCGACGTTGCCGACCTTCATTATCGCGCGCTCACCGCGCCGGGTATCCGTAACGAGCGCTATGTCTGTTCGGGACCGTTTCTGAAGATGATCGATGTCGCCAACATCCTCACCGCGAACCTGGGCGAGCAGGCGCGCAAGGTGCCGACGCGGCGGATGCCCGACTGGCTGCTCAAGACGTTCGCGATCTTCCGCCCCGAACTCAAGCAGCTCGTCGCCGAGCTGGGCAATGTCCGCGGCGGCGACAGCCGCCACGCGATGGAAACGCTCGGCTGGACGATGCGGACGCCCGAGGAGGCGGTGCTGGCGACGGCGCACAGCCTGATCGAGCGCGGGATCGTGAAGGTGTGAGCATCTTCGTCATTGCTTCGCTCCGCTCGCAATGACGTTTCGCTAGCCGATCCGGTAGGGCACCACGTCGCGGCGGTCGGGGTCGACCAGGATCGGCCGGTCGCTCGGCGGAAAGGCGCGCTGGTCGCAATCGTCGCGCGGGCAAATGCGGCACGATGATCCGATACGCGTCGCGGCGTGCGGCGCGGTCACATCGACCCCGTCGGCATAGACGAAATCGGCGGCATATTGCGCCTCGCACCCCAGCGCCACGGCATAGCGGCGCGGCGAGCGCGCATAGCTGCCCGACGGTTTTACGAGCCCCTTCGCCATCGACACATAGCGCAGGCCATCGGGCGTTTCGGCTAGCTGGAACAATATGCGGTCGGGGATCGCCGCCGCCTCGTGGACGATCCACAGCGGGCAGGCGCCACCGAAGCGCGCGAATTGCAGGCGGGTGGCGCTGTGCCGCTTGGTGATATTGCCCGCCATGTCGACGCGGCAGAAGAACATCGGGATGCCGCGCGCGCCGGGGCGCTGGAGCGTCGAGAGGCGATGGCACGCCTGTTCGAAGCTGACGCCATAGTCGAGCCGCAGCCGGTCGATGTCGTGCCGCACCGCGCGGGCGCTGGCGCGAAAGGCGGCATAGGGCATCAGCACCGCGCCCGCGGCATAATTGGCGAGGCCGACGTGGAGCAGTTGGCGCGCCGCCGCGGTGCGCAGGGGCGACGCTTCGATCACCGCCGCAATCTCGCGCGCGAGCGCCAGCGCCGCGAGCTGATGCGCAAGCTGAAAGCGGCGTGTTTCGGCGGGCTGCGACGGATCGATGATCAGGTGGCGCATCGTCGCGTCGAAATCGCGCAGCACCTGATGCTGGCGGTAGACGATCGAAATGCCCAGCGCCTCGCGCAGCCGCCGTTCGATCGTCTCGATCGCGGGCGACGGGTCGCGGCCGCGCAGCTGGCCCGCCAGCGTCTCGGCGGCGCGGTCCAGCCGATCGACATAATTGCCCGCGTCGTGGAACCAGTCGCGCACCTCCTCCCACGGCAGGCGGCTGCCCTCGGCGGTGCCGCCGGTCATCGCTTCGTCGATGATCTGGAGCCGCTGGCCCGCGCGGCGATAGGCGGCGTGGAGCGCGACGAACTGGTCGGCGAGCTGCGGTTGCTGGAGCGCGGCGCGCTCAAGCTGTTCGGGCGCCAGCGGTGCGGCGGCGAACAGCGGATCGGCCGCCGCCTCGCGCAGCGCCCCGGCGCGGCGGTCACCGGCATCGGCGGCGACCTCCTCCCATTCGAGCGGGAAAAGCCTTTGCAGCCGGTCGAGCAGGGCAGGGGTCAACGGCCGGTCGTCATGCTCGATCTGGCTGAGATAGGATGTCGAAATGCCGATCCTTTCGGCGAAATCGGCCTGCCGGATGCCCCGTTCCGTGCGAAGCTGGCGCAAACGGGCGCCGGCAAAGATGCGTTGACGGGTCATGGGGCGAAACCTCTCATTTCCGTTCGTGTCGAGCGAAGTCGAGACACCCGGAGACCTTGCGCAACACCGATGGGTGTCTCGACTTCGCTCGACACGAACGGCCTAGGGTGCGGTTCTAGTTTGCAAACCATCACTTTGCAACTTTGCAAATTCGCATTTGCATAGCGGGCGCCGCGGGCGCAGATGGCAGGCTTCAGATAACCGGAGAAGCCGAGTGTCCGCCAATATTGCCGAAATGGAACGCCGCCGTGCCGCCGCCGCCTTGGGGGGCGGGCAGAAGCGTATCGATGCCCAGCACGCCAAGGGCAAGCTGACCGCGCGCGAGCGACTGCTGGTGCTGCTCGACGAAGACTCGTTCGAGGAGCTCGACACCTATGTCGAGCATGACTGCGTCGATTTCGGCATGCAGGACCAGAAGATTCCGGGCGACGGCGTCGTCACCGGATCGGGGACGATCAACGGCCGCCTCGTCTATGTCTTCAGCCAGGATTTCACCGTCTTCGGCGGCTCGCTGTCCAAACGTCACGCCGAAAAAATCTGCAAGGTGATGGACAAGGCGATGCTGGTCGGCGCGCCGGTCATCGGCCTCAATGACAGCGGCGGCGCACGCATTCAGGAGGGCGTCGCCAGCCTCGGCGGCTATGCCGACGTGTTCCAGAAGAATGTGCTGGCATCGGGCGTCGTGCCGCAGATTTCGCTGATCATGGGGCCGTGCGCGGGCGGAGCGGTTTACAGCCCGGCGATGACAGACTTCATCTTCATGGTGAAAGATAGCAGCTATATGTTCGTCACCGGCCCTGATGTGGTGAAGACGGTGACCAACGAAGTGGTGACGCAAGAAGAACTCGGCGGCGCGATCACCCATACGACCAAGAGCTCGGTCGCCGATCTGGCGTTCGAGAACGACATCGAGGCGCTGCTCGCGGCGCGCGACTTCTTCGATTATCTGCCCGAAAACAACCGCAGCGGCGTGCCGGTGCGCCCGACGAGCGATCCCTACGACCGCGCCGAGATGAGCCTCGACACGCTGATCCCGCCCAACGCGAACCAGCCCTATGACATGCACGAGCTGATCCGCAAGACGGTCGATGAGGGCGATTTCTTTGAAGTGCAGCCGGCCCACGCCGCGAACATCATCTGCGGCTTCGGGCGCATCGAAGGGCGCACCGTGGGCATCGTCGCGAACCAGCCGCTGGTGCTCGCGGGGGTGCTCGACATAAATTCGTCGAAGAAGGCGGCGCGCTTCGTGCGTTTCTGCGACGCGTTCGAAATTCCGATCGTGACCTTCGTCGATGTCCCCGGTTTCCTACCCGGCACCGCGCAGGAATATAACGGCATCATCAAACATGGTGCGAAGCTGCTTTTCGCCTATGCCGAGGCGACGGTGCCCAAGATCACGGTGATCACGCGCAAGGCCTATGGCGGCGCGTACGACGTGATGGCGTCGAAGCATCTGCGCGGCGATTTGAACTATGCGTGGCCGACCGCCGAGATTGCGGTGATGGGCGCGAAGGGCGCGGTCGAGATCATCTTCCGCGCCGACATGGGCGATCCCGAAAAGATCGCGCAGCGCACGAAGGAATATGAGGACCGCTTCGCCAACCCCTTCGTCGCGGCATCACGGGGCTATATCGACGAGGTGATCCACCCGCACAATACGCGCAAGCGCATCGCGCTGGGGCTAAGGAAGCTCAGGAACAAGCAGTTGGAGAATCCGTGGAACAAGCAGTTGGAGAATCCGTGGAAGAAGCATGACAATATTCCGCTGTGAGCATGGCTGATTCATTAATCTCTCCTGACGGCGTATTGATGGGCGCAGGCGCTTGGTTCGCCGGAAAGGTGTTTGGACCAAGCGCTGAAGCGCTTGGTCAGAACCTCAGAGCGCATCTGCAAGCGCGTGTGCCGCTGATCTTTGGGCGGGCCGAGGAAATTGCCAAAGCCAAAGATATTGAACTTTTGCCTATCCGATCCGGGCTGCTCACTAGAATGATCGCCGATGCGTCGTTCTCTGACGATGATGGCGAGATTACTGAGTGGTGGGCGAATCTCTTTGTATCAGCGGCCAGTGGAAAAGCCGAAGCAAATATCTTTGCTGTATTTTCAGATATTATGGCGGTCGTCGGTCCTAACGAGGCGGGCGTTCTAAAGGGGTTAGTCTCCTATTACCGGGAGCAGATTGCTGGAATGTCCGTCGCGCATCGGTCAGGCTTAAGGTCGGCGAGTACTCAAATCCAAGAGCGTGTCGTCAGTGCGATTATTGACCGCTTCCCCCTTGCTGAAGGTGATTCTGATGAGGTTCATCGGCAGCTAGCGAACCCCGGCATTCCCTTACCTGTTCGAACTGCATTTTGGGTTTTGCCTGGAAGAAAAGAAGAACGGGCGGTTCTGAGCATGACCACGGAAACATGGTACTCCCAAAGCCAAATCGAGATTCAAATACTTGAACGGGCGAGGGTGCTTCAGTTTAACAGAGTGCCGATACAGCTTGTGAGCAATTATTCATATTATGTCGAGCTCGTAGGATTTACCGAGCTCGGCATCGCTTTCTACGAAGCCTGTTCGGGAGAGCAATTGGAAGGTGCATTATGAAACTAGGCCGTCTGAACCACATCGGCGTTGCGACGCCGTCGATCGCCGACAGTATCGTCTTCTACCGCGACGTGATGGGCGCGACGAAGATCCATGAGCCTTTCGACCTGCCCGATCAGGGGGTGAAGGTGTGCTTCGTCGATACGCCCGGAGCGGGCGGGGCGCTCGATGGCACCCAGATCGAACTGATCGAGCCGCTGCCGGGCAACACGTCGATCGCGGGGTTCCTCGAAAAGAACCCGGCGGGCGGGCAGCATCACATGTGCTACGAAGTGCCGAATATTCACGCCGCCAAGGCCGAATTCGAGGCGATGGGCAAGCGCGTGCTGGGCGAGCCGCGGATCGGCGCGCACGGGACGCTGATTTTCTTTCTACACCCCAAGGATATGGGAGGGGTGCTCACCGAAATTATGGAAACGCCGAAGGGCGGGCACTGAGATTCGGATGAAAGCGCACATCGTCATAGATTGCGAAGCATCCGGTCCATGCCCCGGTTTCGGGAGCATGATCAATTTCGGTGCGTTTGTCGTCGAGCCGGCGCTGGAGCGCGGCTGGCGATCGCCCGTGATCTATCCTTATTCGGACAGCCATGTCGATGCGGCCTACGCGTCGATAGGCTTGACGCATGCGCAGCATGTCGAGACGGCAACGGTAACGCTTGGGGACGCGATGGTCGAATTCGACGATTGGCTGAAGGGGCTCGCAGTCGATCGTTTAGTGTTTTGGTCCGACAATCCAGCGTTCGACTGGCAATGGATCAACCATGGATTTGCCAGCGCAGGCATTCCTAATCCGTTCGGCTTTTCGGCCCGACGCATCGGTGATCTGTTCGCGGGCCTTCGCGGGAATTTCGGCGACACGCAGGGATGGAAAAAGCGCCGGACAACGGTGCATGACCATGACCCGCTCAACGACGCGCGCGGTAATGCCGAAGCGCTGATCTCGATACTTGAAGAATATGACCAGATCGGAAGACTGAGATGACCGACAAACCGACCCTCGACCAATGGGCCGCCGCCGCCGACAAGGAGGTGAAGGGCAAGGACCTCACCTGGCACACGCCCGAGGGGATCGATGTCAAACCCCTCTATACGGCGGAGGACGTAACCACCGATCCGGGTCTGCCCGGCTTTGCGCCCTTCACGCGCGGCGTGCGGGCGTCGATGTATGCGGGGCGGCCGTGGACGATCCGGCAATATGCGGGCTTTTCGACTGCCGAGGAATCGAATGCCTTCTATCGCCGCAACCTCGCGGCGGGACAGAAGGGCCTGTCGGTCGCCTTCGACCTTGCCACCCACCGCGGTTATGACAGTGATCATCCGCGCGTCGTCGGCGACGTCGGCAAGGCGGGGGTGGCGATCGACAGCGTCGAGGATATGAAAATCCTGTTCGACGGCATCCCGCTCGACCAGATGTCGGTGTCGATGACGATGAACGGCGCGGTGATCCCGATCCTAGCCTTTTTCATCGTCGCGGGCGAGGAGCAGGGGGTCGAGCGCAAGCTGCTCGACGGGACCATCCAGAACGACATTTTGAAGGAGTTCATGGTCCGCAACACCTATATCTATCCGCCCGAACCCTCGATGCGGATCATCAGCGACATCTTCGGCTACACGTCGCGTGAGATGCCCAAGTTCAACAGCATCTCGATCTCCGGCTATCATATGCAGGAAGCCGGGGCGACGCAGGTGCAGGAGCTGGCCTTCACGATCGCCGACGGCATCGAATATGTGAAATATGGCGTGGCGAGCGGCCTCGACATCGACAAGTTTGCCGGTCGCCTGTCCTTCTTTTTCGCGATCGGCATGAACTTCTTCATGGAAATCGCCAAGCTGCGCGCCGCGCGCGTGCTGTGGCACCGCGCGATGACGAAGCTGGGCGCGAAGGACGAGCGCAGCAAGATGCTGCGCACCCATTGCCAGACGTCGGGGGTCAGCCTGACCGAGCAAGACCCCTACAACAATGTCATGCGCACGACGATCGAGGCGATGGCGGCGATGCTGGGCGGCACCCAGTCGCTGCACACTAACGCGCTCGACGAGGCGATTGCGCTGCCCACCGACTTTTCGGCCCGCATCGCGCGCAATACGCAGATCGTGATCCAGGAAGAAACGGGCATGTGCAACGTCGTCGATCCGCTCGGCGGCAGCTATTATATCGAGGCGCTGACGCAGCAGCTCGTCGACAAGGCGCAGGAGATCATCGACCGGGTTGAAAGCGAAGGCGGCATGGCCAAGGCGGTCGCCGCCGGTTGGCCCAAGGCGATGATCGAGGAGGCAGCCGCCGCCCGACAGGCGCGGGTGGACCGCGGCGATGATGTCATCGTCGGCGTGAACAAATATCGCCTGAAGGACGAGGATCTGCTCGAAACGCTGGAGGTCGACAACACCAAGGTTCGCGAGGCGCAGGTCGCGCGGATCAACCGCGTCAAGGCGAGCCGCGACGAGGTCGCCTGCCAGGCCGCGCTCACCGCGCTGCGCCGCGCGGCGGCGGCACCGCAGTCGATCGAGACCAATCTGCTCGCGCACGCGGTCGATGCGGCGCGCGCGCGCGCGACGCTGGGTGAAATTTCGGACGCGATGGAGGTCAGCTTCGGGCGCTACGGCACGGTGCCAAAGCCGGTGAAGGGCGTCTATGCCGCGCCCTATCAGGACGACAGCCGCTGGGCGCAGGTCGTCGACGGGGTGAAGGCGGTCGAACGCCGTCTGGGCCGCGCGCCCAAGCTTCTCGTCGCCAAGATGGGGCAGGATGGACACGACCGCGGCGCCAATGTCATCGCCTCGGCGTTCAGCGACATGGGCTTCGATGTGGTGTCCGGGCCCTTGTTCCAGACGCCCGAGGAAACGGTCGTGCTCGCACTCGAAAGCGGGGTCGATGCGGTCGGCGCATCGAGCCTTGCCGCCGGGCACAAGACGCTGATCCCCGAACTCATCAAGGGGCTGCGCGAGGCGGGGCGCGGCGATATCAAGGTGATCGCGGGCGGCGTCATTCCGCCGCAGGATTACGACTATCTGCGCGACGCGGGCGTGCAGGGCATCTATGGCCCGGGCAGCAATGTGGTGGAATGCGCCGCCGACGTCCTGCGCCTGCTCGGCCACAACATGCCCCCGCTGGAGGATGCTGCATGAGCGACCATAAGCCCGAAACGCTGAGCGTTCACGCCGGCACCGCGCCCGATCCGACGACCAAGGCGCGGATCACGCCGATCTACCAGACCGCATCCTATGTGTTCGACGATGTCGACCATGCGTCGCGCTTGTTCAACCTGCAGGAATTCGGGAATATCTACACCCGGATCATGAACCCGACGAACGGTGCGCTCGAAGGCAAGATCGCGGCGCTGGAGGGCGGGCAGGCGGCGCTAGCGGTTGCCTCGGGCCATGCGGCACAATTCCTGGCCTTCCATACGATCATGGAGCCGGGATGCGAGATCGTCGCGGCGAAAAAGCTCTATGGCGGCTCACTCAACCAGTTGGGGCAGAGCTTTCGCAAGATGGCGTGGACGACGCATTTCGTCGATACCGACGATCCGGCGAATATCGCAGCCGCGATAAACGACAAGACGCGCGCCGTCTTCATCGAAAGCCTCGCCAATCCGGGCGGGGTCGTGCAGGATATCGCAGCGATCGCGAAGGTCGCGCACGATGCCGGCGTGCCGCTGATCGTCGACAACACGATGGCGACCCCGATGCTCTGCCGCCCGATCGAACATGGCGCCGACATCGTCGTTCATTCGGCGACCAAATTCCTGAACGGTCATGGCAATGCGATCGGCGGCCTGATCGTCGATGCCGGGACGTTCGACTGGTCAAAAGGCGGCAAATATCCCGCGCTGAGCGAACCCAATGTCTCCTATCACGGGCTGACCTTCACCGATGCGTTCGGACCGCTCGCCTTCATCCTCGCCGCGCGGACGCTCGGCCTGCGCGACCTTGGCCCCGCGCTCGCGCCGATGAACGCCTTTCTTGCGCTCACCGGCATGGAGACGCTTGCGCTGCGCATGGACCGGCATTGCAGCAACGCGATCGCGCTCGCCAAATGGTTGCAGGATCATCCGGCGGTGAGCTGGGTCTCCTATGCCGGGCTGCGCGACAGCCCCTATCACGACCTCGCGCACAAATATCTCGGCGGGCGCGGCGGCGCCGTGTTCACCTTCGGCCTCAAGGGCGGCTACGACGCCGGCGTCAAGCTCGTCTCCTCGGTCAAGCTGTTCAGCCATCTCGCCAATCTTGGCGATACCCGCTCGCTGATCATCCACCCGGCATCGACGACGCACAGCCAGCTTTCGGAGGCCGAGCTGGTCGAAGCCGGCGCCGGCCCCGACGTCGTCCGCGTGTCGGTGGGGATCGAACATATCGACGACATCATCGCCGACCTGGCGCAGGCATTGGAGACCGAAGCGTGACCGAAACCCGCACCGACTGGACGCGCGAGGAAATCGCCGCGCTGTTCGACCTGCCGTTCGCCGAGTTGATGTGGGAGGCGCAGGGCGTCCATCGCCGCCATCACGCGCGCGGCGAGGTTCAGCTTTGCACGCTGCTGAGCATCAAGACCGGCGGCTGCGTCGAGGATTGTGGCTATTGCTCGCAGTCGAAACATGCCGACAGCGGGCTCAAGGCCACCAAGCTGATGGACGTGCGCGCGGTGCTGCAGGCCGCGGCGCAGGCGAAGGATGCCGGGTCGAAGCGTTTCTGCATGGGCGCCGCCTGGCGCAACCCCAAGGACCGCGACATGGCGAGCATCGTCGAGATGGTCGAGGGCGTGCGCGCGATGGGCATGGAAACCTGCATGACCCTGGGCATGCTGACCAAGGAACAGGCGCAGACGCTCGCGGTTGCGGGGCTCGACTATTATAATCACAATATCGATACGAGCCCGGAGAATTACGAGAATATCATCTCGACGCGGACGTTTCAGGATCGGCTCGATACGCTGGAAGAAGTCCGCAATGCGGGGATCAACGTCTGTTCGGGCGGGATCGTCGGCATGGGTGAAACGCGTGCCGACCGCGTCGGCTTCATCCACGCGCTTGCGACGCTCGAACGCCATCCCGAAAGCGTGCCGGTCAACGCGCTGGTACCGGTGAAGGGCACCGTGCTCGGCGACATGCTCGAGGGCACCCCGCTCGCCAAGATCGACGATATCGAATTCGTCCGCACGATCGCGGTAGCCCGCATCACCATGCCCAAATCGATGGTCCGCCTGTCGGCGGGGCGCGAGAGCATGTCGGAGGCGACGCAGGCGCTCTGCTTCATGGCGGGCGCGAACAGCATCTTCACCGGCGACAAGCTGCTGACGACCGCGAACGCGGGCGACAATGCCGACGCGGCGCTGTTCGCAAAGCTAGGGCTGCGCCCGATGGAGAGCGAAGAGCCGATGCGCCAAGGGATGCTGACGGAGGCCGCGGAGTGATCCTCGCCCTTTTCTATTTGGCGGTGGCAGTCGCGGAGGATTCTCCCGTCGATTGCGACAATCAACGATATCAGGTCGAGATGAACTATTGTGCCGGAAAGGCCTATGAGGTCGCGGATGCGGCGCTCAATGCGCAGTGGAAGCTGACCGTGGCCGAGATGCGGTCGCGCGATAAGATGATCGATCGCCGCTATGACAGCCAACCGACGCATTATGACACGCTGCTCGCCGCGCAGCGCGCGTGGCTGACCTATCGCGATCAGCAGTGCCTGACCGAAAGTTTCGCCGCGCGCGGCGGCAGTATGGCACCGATGCTGCACAGCGGATGCATGGAACGACTGACCGAGGCGCGGACCGCCGAACTCAAGGCACTTGTCGAGGAATATTGATGTTCAAGAAAATCCTGATCGCCAATCGCGGCGAAATCGCTTGCCGCGTCATCAAGACCGCGCGGCGTATGGGCATTGCGACGGTCGCCGTCTATTCGGACGCCGACGCGCGCGCGCCCTTCGTGCGGATGGCCGACGAGGCGGTGCATATCGGGCCGTCGCCGGCGTCCGAATCCTATCTGATCGCCGACAAGATCATCGCCGCGTGCAAGGCGACGGGCGCCGAGGCGGTGCATCCGGGCTATGGCTTCCTGTCGGAACGCACCAGCTTTGCCGAGGCGCTCGCCAAGGAAAATATCGCCTTCATCGGCCCGCCGGTGAACGCGATCGCCGCGATGGGCGACAAGATCGAGTCGAAGAAGCTCGCGAAGGAAGCGGGCGTCAACGTCGTCCCCGGCTTCGTCGGCGAAATCCGCGACACCGAGCATGCGGTCGAGATTTCGAACGAAATCGGCTATCCGGTGATGATGAAGGCCAGCGCCGGCGGCGGCGGCAAGGGCATGCGCCTCGCCTATGACGAGAAGGACGTCCGCGAAGGCTTCGAGAGCGTCAAGCGTGAGGGGCTGAACAGCTTCGGCGACGACCGCGTGTTTATCGAGAAATTCATCCTGAACCCGCGCCATATCGAGATCCAGATTCTCGGCGATCAGCACGGCAACATCCTCTACCTCAACGAGCGCGAATGCAGCATCCAGCGCCGCCACCAGAAGGTCGTCGAGGAAGCGCCGTCGCCCTTCGTCACCGAAAAGATGCGCAAGGCGATGGGCGAGCATCCGGTGACCGAAGCGATTACCGGCATCGATCTGGTCGAACAGATGATCCGCGTCGCGGCGGGCGAGAAGCTCGAAATGACGCAGGACGACATCAAGATCGACGGCTGGGCGATCGAGAACCGCGTCTATGCCGAAGATCCCTATCGCGGTTTCCTGCCCTCGACCGGGCGCCTGACGCGCTACAAACCCCCGGTCGCCGGCTGGACCGACGATGGCGAGGAAAATGGCCGCCGCGGGGTCGATGGCGTGCGCGTCGACGACGGCGTTTACGATGGCGGCGAGGTGTCGATCTTCTACGATCCGATGATCGCCAAGCTGATCACCTGGGGGCAGACGCGCGACGAGGCGGCCGATCTGCAGGTGGCGGCGCTCGACCGCTTCGAACTCGAAGGGCTGGGGCACAATATCGATTTCGTCTCGGCGATCATGCAGCATCCGCGCTTCCGCTCAGGCGAGCTGACCACGGGCTTTATTGCCGAGGAATATCCCGAGGGCTTCCACGGCGCGCCGACCGACGAAGCGGTGACGCGCGCGCTCGCGGCGATCGCGGGCTTCATGGCGAGCGCCGAGGCCGATCGCGCGCGGCGCACCGACGGTCAGCTCGGCGACCGGCTCGACCCGCCCGCGAAGTGGCAGGTGACGATCGACGGCACGAGCCACAAGGTCAAACTCGGCCACAAGCATATCAAGGTCGATGGCGAAAAGATCGACATCGCGCTCGAATATACGCCGGGCGACCGGCTGGTGGTGGCCGAGATCGACGGCAGCGAACTGGCGGTGAAGGTCGCGAAAACGCGCACCGGCTGGCGCATGACGACGCGCGGCGCGATCCATAATGTGCGCGTGCTGCCCTGGCACGTCGCGCCGCTCGCGAGCCACATGATCGAAAAGATCCCGCCCGATCTGTCGAAATTCCTCATCTGCCCGATGCCCGGCCTGCTCGTCGCGCTGCATGTGGGCGAAGGCGACAAGGTCGAGGCGGGTCAGCCGCTGGCAACCGTCGAGGCCATGAAGATGGAGAATATCCTTCGCGCCGAAAAATCGGGTGTGGTGAAGACCGTCAACGCCGCGCAGGGCGACAGCCTGGCGGTCGATGCGGTGATCCTCGAGATGGAATGATCCTCAAAATCCGTTTGTGCTGAGCTTGTCGAAGCGCGGTCCTTTCTTCTACGGAATGAGAGAAGAACGGCCCTTCGACAAGCTCAGGGCGAACGGAGTTGGTTGAATGCATATAAATCACGATGCGGACGCCGCCGCCGCACCTGAAATCGCCTTCGACGATTTCCTGCGCGTCGATATCCGCATCGGCACGATCGTCGAGGCCGAGCCTTTCCCTGAAGCGCGCAAGCCGGCGTTCAAGCTGAAGATCGATTTCGGCCCCGCGATCGGTATCAAGAAGAGCAGCGCACAGATCGTCGCGCGCTACGCGCTCGAGGATTTGCCGGGGCGGCAGGTCGCCGCGGTCGTCAACTTTCCCCCGCGCCAGATCGGCAAGTTCATGTCCGAAGTGCTGACGCTGGGTTTCGCCGACGCGGCGGGCGAGGTGATCCTCTTTGCCCCCGACCGCGCGGTGCCGAACGGGTCGCGGCTGTTCTGAATCGTGATCGGGTTAGGCTGAAACACCACCGTCCTTATCTCGTCATCCCGGCGAAGGCGGGGATCCCGCCGGCTCTATCTGACGCACCGGCGAGATCCCGGCCTTCGCCGGGATGACGATTCAGGCAAAAACGATCAGGCTCTAGGCCGCCTCCACTTCCCCCATCAGCCGTTTCGCGAGGAACAGCTTGAACAGGATGAAGGCAACCAGCCCGACCGCGGCGGTTGCGACGTGGAACAGCCAGAAACTGGTCGTCGGTATCGACGAATACCAGGTGCCGACCTCACCGACGATCTTGTTCGCGCCGAAGAAGGCGAGGTAATAAATGCCGACGATCGTCGCGTTGAGCGCCTTCGGTGCCAGCTTGGTGAACAGCGCGAGGCTGACGGGCAGGATATGCGCAAAGCCGACGCTGTTGAGCAGATGGAACATCACGGGCCAGAACAGCCCGATCTTGCCGTCGCCCTGCGTCGCCGCCGCCATGACGAGGCAGAGCCCGCCGGCGATGGTGAAGACGCTGCCGATGATCATCTTGCCCAGTTCGTCGGGTTCGCGGTGGCGCTTGCCGTACCAGACGTAGAAGGCGGCGACCGCTGCGAGCATCGAAAAGCTCGCCGTCGCGTCGATGGTGATCATCCAGCTCGTCGGCAGCGTCTCGCCAAAGAAGGTGAGCTGGAAATGTTGATCGGCCCAGACCAGATAGGCGTTGAAGATTTCCTGATTGGTGAGCAGCGCGACCGCCATCACCGGCACCAGCGTCAGCACCGCCACGACGCGCAGCCAGTCCTGCCGAGACATCGGTTCGCTCGCTTTCGCAGCCGCGCCTTTCGCGGGCCGATTGTCGGCGGGCAGCCATGGTCCCGCCATGATATAGAGGATCAGGCCGATGACCATCACCACGCCCGCGGTGCCGAAACCCCAGTGCCAGCCGACCTTTTCGCCCAGCGTACCCGAAATCAGCGGCGCGGCGATGACGCTAACGTTGATCGCGATATAGAAGATCTGGAACGCCATCGCGCGCCGCAGATCGCCGGGCTTGTAAAGTTCGCCGACCTGGCTCGCGATATTGCCCTTGAACAGTCCCACGCCGACAATCAGCGCGAGGAGGGCGAAGAGGAAGGCGCCCTCGAACGCCATCAGGAAATGGCCGATCGCCATGATCAGGCCGCCGACGATCAGCGTCGCGCGCCGCCCGAGCCAGCGGTCGGCGATGAAGCCGCCGGCGATCGGGGTCAGATAGACGAGTGAGGTATAATCGCCGAAAATCTTTGACGCGAAGGGCTGACCGTCGATCCCGCCGTACCAGCCGCGCAGCCATTCCAGCCCGAAAACCCCGCTCGCATGTTCGGGCAGCAGCAGATATTTGACCATGTAGAGCACGAGCAGCGTCTGCATCGAATAATAGGAAAAACGCTCGCACCCTTCGACGAAGGCCAGATAGCCCAGGCCCTTGGGATGGCCCAGAAAGGCGCGGTCGGCGCGGTTCATGCCCTCTTCGAAATCCGGCGTCGCCTCGGCAATCGTCATATGGTCACTCCCCGAAATTTCGGGCGACCCTAATGTTGCAAATGAAACTTTCCAGACACAATCGACGAACGGCGGCGGGCGTCGATGCGGCTTGTCACGTTCGGGCCGTCAGCGAATCCGCTGGCCGCCCTTCCATAGCGCGGTAACGCGGCCTTGCACCGGCATGCCGTCGAAGGGGGTGTTGCCCGCCCAGGCGGCCATCCGCTTCGCATCGACCTGCCACGGCGCACCCTCGTTGATCAGGATCAGGTCGGCCTCGGCACCCACCGTCAGTGCGCCTGCGTCGAGCCCGAGCAGCTTCGCCGGCGTCGCGGCGAGCAGGTCGAACAGGCGCGCCGGGGTGACATGACCATCGCGTACGAGCTGCAGTCCCATCGCGAGCAGCGTTTCGGCGCCCGCCATGCCGGGCAGCGCTTCGGCGAAGGGCAGGCGCTTGTCCTCGGGGCCGCGGGGATCGTGCCCGGATGCCAGCACGTCGATCGTCCCGTCGGCGATGGCGGAGAGGCAGGCGTGGCGGTCGTCCTCGCTGCGCAGCGGCGGCGACAGGCGGGCAAAGGTACGGAAATCGCCGATCGCCGTGTCCGACAGGAACAAGTGGGCGGGGGTGATGCCGCAGGTGACGGGCAGGCCCTTCGCCTTGGCGGCGCGGACAAGGTCGAGCCCGCGCGCGGTGGTGACCTGGCGGAAGTGGATCGGCGCGCCGGTTTCCTCGACGAGCATGAGGTCGCGTGCAATCGCCATCGCTTCCGCGATCGCGGGCGCAGAGGCAAGGCCAAGCCGCGTCGCCATCTCGCCATCGGTCGCAACCGCGCCGGCGGTCAGCCCTTCGTCCTCGGCGTGGGCGATAACGGTAAGGCCGAGCGAGGCGGCGTAGGACAGGACGCGGCGCATCACGCCGGCATCTGCGATGCGCGCGCGTCCGGTGGCGACCGCGCGCGCGCCCGCCTGCTGCATCAGGCCGATCTCGGCAAGCTCTGCGCCGGCGAGGCCCTTGGTCGCGGCGGCGATCGGGTGAACCCAGAGATCGGGCTTGCCGCCCTTTGCGGCGCGTTCGACCAGACCCGCGCCGTCGAGCGGGCCGCTGTCGGGCATAAGCGCCGCGCGCGTGATGCCGCCGAAGTGAAAGGCCGGCTTGTCGGTCGCGAAGACGCCAAAATCGATGATGCCGGGGGCGAGCCATTGGCCCTTGGCATCGACTGTGTCGGTGTCCTCCGGCGTGTCCGACGGGTTCAGCGCCGCGATGCGACCGCCTGCCACCAGCAGACTGCCCGCTTCGCCGCCGAGCAGGCGCGCATTGGCGATCAGGAGGGGCTTCAGTTCCATCCGGGCACCCCCCGCTTGCGGCGCGTCAATATGTCGAGGCAGGCCATGCGGACGGCGACCCCCATTTCGACCTGTTCGGTAATCGTCGAGCGCGCCGGATCGTCGGCGACATTGCTGTCGATCTCGACCCCGCGGTTCATCGGACCAGGGTGCATGACGATCGCATCGGGCTTCGCCTTGTCCAGCCGCTGCGGGGTCAGGCCGTAGAGCGCGTGATATTCCCGCGCACTCGGCAGATAGGCGCCGTCCATGCGCTCGTTCTGAAGGCGCAGCATCATCACGACATCGGCGCCTTTCAACCCTTCGTCCATGTCGGTGAAGGTCGCGACATGCATCCGTTCCATCGCGGGCGGCGTCAGCGTCGGCGGCGCGACGACGCGCACCTCGTTGCCGAGCAACGTCAGCGCCAGGATGTTCGAACGCGCGACGCGGCTGTGCAGCACGTCGCCGCAGATCGCGATCGTCAGCCCTTCGACCCGTCCGAGCCGCCGACGGATCGTCAGCGCATCGAGCAACGCCTGCGTCGGATGTTCGTGGCGCCCGTCGCCGGCGTTGAGCACCGGGCAATCGACCTTGTCGGCAATCAGTTGCACCGCGCCCGACGACGCATGGCGGATCACCATCGCGTCGGCGCGCATCGCATTCAGCGTCATCGCCGTGTCGATCAGCGTTTCGCCCTTCTTCACGCTCGACTGCGCGGCGTGCATGTTCACGACATCGGCGCCGAGGCGCTTGCCCGCAATCTCGAACGACAGGAGCGTGCGCGTCGAATTTTCGAAAAAGGCGTTGATGATCGTCAGCCCCTTGAGCCGGTCGTCATGCTTCGCCGCGCCGCTGCGATTGAGTTCGACCCACTCTTCGGCGGCGTCGAGGATGTAGGAAATCTCCCACGGGGTGAGCTGGGCGATACCGGTCAGGTGGCGATGGCGAAAGGCATCGCCGCCGGGCGGATAGTCGCTGGCGGGTCGAGGAGTTGCGCTTGTCATTAAAGCCGAGCCTTTAGGTCGCAGCGCGCAAATAGGCAAGCGCCGTGGATACGAACGGACCGAGTTTGCTCTCCGCTTCGGACAGGACGGGATCGAAGAGGCCGAACGCCCACAAGGTCAGGAGTACGACCTCCATCGCGAACAGAAAATGCATATCGTCCGCGAAGGGCTGTTTGCGCGTTTTGTGGCGAACGAGGCGCGAGGCCGCGACGGTCCCGATTGCGCCGCCGATCCTCGCCCAGTCGAGTAGCGTCGCTTCGCGGATGCGCCAAAGCCCTTTGTCGGCGCGCCGCTTGTCGATTACCATCAGCGCAAAAGCGATCAGGTTGGCGGCAATAAGCCAATAGAGAATATAGGCGGTCATTTTCGGCCGTATAACCGCGAAATACCCGCGAAATGTTAAAGTCAGCGCACCAGCGCGTCGATCGCGCCCTGCAGGATGAAGGCGGCGGCCGCGCTGTCGACGCGCTCGGCGCGCTTGGCGCGGCTGATGTCGGCGGCGATCATCGCACGCTCCACCGCGGCGGTCGACCAGCGCTCGTCCCACAACAGCAAGGGTAGCGCGAGCGGCGTGAGGTTGCGGGCGAAGGCGCGGGTGCTTTGGGTGCGCGGGCTGTCGCTGCCGTCCATGTTGAGCGGCAGGCCGACGACGATGCCGACCACCGATTGCGCGGCGATCAACGCCTTGAGAGCCTCGAAATCGACCGTGAATTTCTTGCGGACGATCGTCTTGTCAGGCGTCGCGAAGCTCCATCCCGCGTCGCACAGCGCAACACCGATCGTCTTGGTCCCGACATCGAGCCCGACAAGGCGGCCGCCACCGGGCAGGGCGGCGGCGAATTCGGAAGCGGCGGTGGTAATCATCGATCGACCCCTAATCCCAAAGCCCTGTCATTGCGAGCGAAGCGAAGCAATCGCCAGCCATCGACTTTCGACTTCACTGCTTGCTGGAGATTGCTTCGCTTTGCTCGCAATAACGTGATCAGGTCCTGGCGGGCGGGGCTGCCGCAGGCTTCGTCGGAAGGGGCAGCGCCCCAGCCGGTGGCGGAACCGGCGATGCCTTCCCCTCGAACGCGGCGAGACGCCGCAGCGCATCGGCGCGGACATTCGCCCAGAAGAGGGTGATGTCATAGACATGATAATTGTTGCCGGGCAGCACATAGCCCGCGACGACAAAATGCTGCGCCGCATCGGCGTCGCCGATCAACAGGAAGCCGCGATCGTCGTCGCATTTGGCGCCGACCTTGCCGGTGATGAGGTCGCCCTTGCGGAAGCCATCGGACGGTTTCAGCGTGCCGATATTCGCCTCCGGTCCGGCGGCGGCATCGGGCGTGCCGGTGAGCGGGTTGGTACAGAGCATGCGCGTGCCGGCGCGCGGTCGCCCGTCGAAGCCGATCGTGCCGTCATAGGCGCCGGTGACCATCGACGTATCGGCGGGCTCGGCAAAGCTTGCCCAAGACAGGATGCAGCCTTTTTGATCGGGCGTGTCGCAAGCGGGCAGGCCAAGCGCGGCCATATCGGTGTCGCGGCTGATCGGCCAGCCGATGACGTAGGCGGCCACGATACGCTTCGCGAGCGGCGTGCCCGCGATGCGGTTCTTGAGCAGCGTCGTCAGATGCAGCGCGCCCTGGCTATGGCCCGCGAGAATGATCGGCTTGTCCTTGGGAATGGCGGCCAGAAAGGCGTCGAACGCCTGTTCGACGTCGCGGTAGGCGGCGTCGATCGCCTTGCCCGCCGTTACGCGGTCTTCGGCGAGGAACGCGCCGAGCGTCGCCTGGCGATAGCGCGGCGCCCATATGGCGCCGGCATCGCCGAATGCACTTGCCATGCCGCGCACGAACAGCGTGGCGCGGTAATCGGCGTCGGCATCGCCGAGCGGCGCGTTCCAGCTCGCCTTGCTGTAATAGCTTGTCGGGTGGACGAAAAAGACCGCGGCATCGCCGAGCGGCGCGATCGGTGCCGCTCCCGATGCTTCGGCCGCCTTTGCCGGCGCAATCAGCGGACGCGCGCCCGGTTCAGGGGCGCTTGCTTCGCCGTCTTCCGCTTCGGCGGCGGGCGGCCGCCAGGCCGACGGGTCGTCGGGCAGGCCGGGGCGGGCGATCCACATTTTGGGATTGTCATAGGCGTTGGCCGCCACCGCCGCTTGCGGCACGAAATCGCTGCTCGGAACGAAGGCGACCCGCCCGAACCAGCCGGGATTGAGCTGATAGGCAATGCCGACGCCAAGTATCATCAGGATGACTGCGGCGATGAAATAAAGGAATTTGCGGGCCAAGTCGGGGCTCCATGCGGCGGGAGATACGGGTGCGCTATCTGGCTTGCGCCGCGCCATCAAACAAGCCCAGATGTGGGGTATGACCGACAGCATCGCAAGCGGCGCCGCGCCCGATTCGCCCGTGCTTTCCACTCGCCTCGACGATAGCGATCCGCCGTGGCCGCAGCGCCCCTGGGTCATGGCGGCGCTTTGCGCGACCGCGGGCCTGCTTTTCCACGCCTGCGTCGACCATGGCTATGGCGATCCACTTGACCGTTGGCGGATGGCGCTCGCGACCTTCGTCGCGGTCGCAACGCTGGTGTTCACCCTCGGCATGGAAATCCGCCGCGTGCATTGGGCCGCAGGCTTCGCGCTTCTGTGGGGCGCGATCATGGCGCTGATCGTGTGGAACGGGGCAGGCTATAATTTCGATGCCTCGCCCTTCGAATGGCCCTTCTGGTCGGGGTTGCTGGCGGTCCTGGTCGCCACGCCGCTCTTTCAGACGCGCCGCGACGTCGCGCCCGACGGACGGTTCTGGAAGCTGTGGCAGATGCCCTACGACCGGCTGCACAGCCACGCCTGGACCGACGCGGTGATCGGGGCGGCATCGCTGGCGTTCGTCGGCCTGTCCTTCCTGCTCACCGTGCTGATCGGCGAAATGTTCCACCTGATCGGCATCGACCTGATCCGCGAACTGCTGCGCGGCGAATGGTTCGGCTGGATGCTCGCGGGGGCAGCGTTCGGCGGCGCGGTCGGCCTGCTGCGGGAGCGCGACAAGCTCGTTGCGACGTTGCAGCGGCTGGTGATGATCGTGCTTTCGGTGCTCGCCCCGGTACTCGCCGCAGCGTTGCTGATATTTTTGCTGTCGCTTGTCGGGACGGGCCTGCAACCCCTGTGGCGATCGGGTTTTTCGACCGCGGCGCTGATGATGGCGGCGGCTGCCTTTGCCGTGTTGCTCGCCAATGCGTCGATCGGCAATGGCCGCGAAGAGCGTGCGGGCAACCTGTTGCTGCACGTCGCGGCGGCGGCGCTGGTCGCGGTGGTTCTGCCGCTCGCGGTCATTGCCTTTTATTCGATGCACCTGCGCGTGCTCCAATATGGCTGGACGCCCGAGCGGCTGTGGGGCGTGATCGCGGCGGTAATCGCCGTCGCTTATGGCATATCGGGGCTGTGGTCGGTCGTCCGGGGACGGCATGATTTCGACGATCTGTTGCGGCCCCTGCAACAGAAGCTGGCGATCGGGCTGGTCCTGCTTGCCGGCTTCCTGGCGCTACCAATCGTCGATTTCGGCGCGATCGCAACGCGCGATCAGCTTGCGCGGCTGGAGAATGGCAAGGTCGGTGCGGACAAGTTCGACTGGGCGGCGCTGGCGTTCGATTTCGGGCCGAGCGGGCGGCAGGCGTTGGCGCGTCTCGCCAAGTCGCCCGATAAGGCGCGCGCGAACCACGCGAAAATCGCCATGAGCGCGAAGAACCGCTGGGACCTGGGTCCGGGCGATGGCCGTGATGCGGCGGAAAATGCCTATCGCGTGACGCCGCTCGCCGACAAGGTTCGCGTTCTGCCGGCGGGGCGAAGCATGATTTCCGATGTCGAAAAAGCGATCGAGGATCAGCAATGGTGCCGCGATGCACCCTGTATTCTATACTGGCTGTCGGATCAGCGCGTCGCGGTGATCGGACGGGGGCAGGCGCGGGTGATGATGCTCGAACGCGACGCCAAGGGCCGCTGGAGCCCGAACTATGCGCTGGGCGACAGCCCGTCGCGCGGCGACACGGGGCTGACGATTGACGATCTGGTCAAGGCGCCGGTCGAACTGCGCACGGTCCAGCGCCGACAGCTTTTCGTTGGCGGCAAGTCCGTGGGCGGCAATTTCGAATAAGGGCATCAACGGATCTAGCCGCGCCGCGGCGGTCAGGATCATAGTTGATGCGGTGCGGCGAGGGTGCTAGCGGCGCTGCTTCTCCCGATAAGGCGACAGACATGGCAATCGATCAAGCAACAGTCCGGAAAATTGCGTCGCTCGCGCGCATCGCCATCACCGATGACGAAGCGGCGGCGATGGAAGGAGAACTCAACGGTATCCTCGGCTGGGTCGAGCAATTGGGCGAGGTCGATGTGACCGGCGTCGAGCCGATGACCGCCGTCATCCCGAACACGCTGCGCCTGCGTGACGATGTGGTTGACGCCGACCCGCTGACCGGCGGCAACCGCCGCGACGATATTCTTGCCAATGCGCCCGAACCGCAGCACGGCTTCTTTGGCGTGCCGAAGGTGATCGAATGATACGCCTTGCTCTTTTTCCGTTTGCCCTGACCCCGGATCAAGTCCGGGGGAAGGGCCGTTCTTCTCTTCACCGTTCGAAAAATGAAGAACGGTGCTTCGACAAGCTCAGCACGAGCGGGTTTGGGAAATGACTGATCTTACGAATCTCACCGTTGCAGAAATTCGCGACGGCCACCGCGCGGGTGATTTCTCGGCCGTCGAAGTGGCCGAGGCGTTCAACGCGAACGTCGCCGCGGCCAAGGCGCTCAACGCGTTCATCGTGGAAACGCCCGACCGCGCGATCGAGGCCGCCAAAGTGGCGGATACCGACCGCGCGGCCGGAACGCTGAAGCCGCTGTCGGGCGTTCCTATCGGCATGAAGGATCTGTTCGCGACGAACGGTGTCCAGACGACCGCCGCGAGCCATATGCTCGAAGGTTTTGTGCCGCGGTACGAATCGACCGTCAGCCAAAAATTGTGGGACGCTGGTTGCGGGATGCTCGGCAAGCTCAACCTCGACCAGTTCGCGATGGGGTCGTCGAACGAGACGAGCTATTTCGGCAATGTGATCAGCCCGTGGAGGCGCAACGACGGCGGTAATGCCGCGCTTGCGCCGGGCGGGTCCTCGGGCGGTTCGTCGGCGGCGATCGCGGCGCGGCTCTGCCCTGCGGCGACCGGCACCGACACCGGCGGTTCGATCCGCCAGCCCGCGGCTTTCGTGGGTATTTCGGGGATCAAGCCGACCTACGGCCGCTGCTCGCGCTGGGGCATCGTCGCTTTCGCCAGCTCGCTCGATCAGGCGGGGCCGATGGCGCGCGATGTCCGCGACTGCGCGATCATGCTCGAAAATATGGCGGGCTTCGATCCGAAGGATGCGACCAGCCTCGACCTGCCCGTGCCCAATTGGGAAGCGGCCTTGTCGAGTGATCTCAAAGGCAAAAAGGTCGGTATTCCGAAGGAGTATCGCCTCGAGGGCATCGATCCCGAGATCGACGCAATGTGGGACGCCGGCATCGCGATGCTGAAGGATGCGGGGGCCGAGGTCGTCGAGATCAGCCTGCCGCACACCAAATATGCGCTGCCGACCTATTATATCATCGCGCCGGCGGAGGCGTCGTCGAACCTCGCGCGCTATGACGGCGTGCGCTATGGTTTGCGCGATCTGCCGCAGGGTGCGGGGCTGCAGGACATGTACGCCGCGACGCGCGCCGACGGCTTTGGGCCCGAAGTCAAGCGCCGCATCATGATCGGCACCTATGTGCTGTCGGCGGGCTTCTACGACGCCTATTACACGCAAGCGCAGAAGGTGCGGGCGCTGATCTCGCGTGACTTTACCGCGGCGTTCGAGACGTGCGACGTGATCCTCGCGCCGACGGCGCCGTCGGCGGCGTTCGGTTTGGGCGAAAAGACCGCCGATCCGCTGTCGATGTATTTGAACGACGTGTTCGCGGTGCCCGCGAGCCTCGCGGGGCTGCCCGCGATGTCGGTCCCCGCGGCGCTGAACCGCGAAGGGCTGCCGCTCGGCTTGCAGATCATCGGCAAGGCGTTCGACGAGCAGGGCGTACTCAACGCCGGGTTGGCGATCGAGGAGCGGGCGGGCTTCACCGCGCGGGCGGAGAAGTGGTGGTGATTTAGCGGTGTGCTCCCGCGAAGGCGGGAGCCCAGAGCGGCCTAGCGCTGCCCCGCACTGGATCCCCGCCTTCGCGGGGATACAAGAAGGAACGAAGATGTCTGATTATCGCATCAAGGGCGAAACCGGCGAGTGGGAGGTCGTGATCGGCCTCGAGGTCCATGCGCAGGTCACCTCCAACGCCAAGCTGTTCTCGGGCGCCGCGACGGCGTTCGGGGCCGAGCCGAATACGCAGGTCAGCCTCGTCGACGCCGCGATGCCGGGCATGCTGCCGGTGCCGAACCGCGAGTGCATCCGCCAGGCGGTGCGCACGGGCATGGCGATCGACGCGCAGATCAACAAATGGTCGCGCTTCGACCGCAAAAATTATTTCTACGCCGACCTGCCGCAGGGCTATCAGATTTCGCAGCTTTATCATCCGCTTGTCGGCGAAGGTTCGCTGACGATCGAGGCCGACGAAAAGGCCGGAATCGCCGCCGACAAGGTGATCGGCATCGAACGCATCCATGTCGAGCAGGATGCCGGCAAGCTGATGCACGATCAGCATCCGACGATGTCGTTCGTCGATCTGAACCGTTCGGGCGTCGCGCTGATGGAGATCGTGTCGAAGCCCGACATGCGCTCGCCCGCCGAGGCCGGGGCCTATGTCCGCAAGCTGCGCGCGATCCTGCGCTATGTCGGATCGTGCGACGGCAATATGGAAGAAGGCTCGATGCGCGCCGACGTGAACGTCAGCGTCCGCAAGCCCGGCGACGAATTCGGCACGCGCACCGAGACGAAGAATGTGAACTCGGTGCGCTTCGTCATGCAGACGATCGAATATGAAGCAAAGCGCCAGGTCGAGGTGCTGGAGGCCGGCGGCACGGTCGACCAGGAAACGCGCCTCTTCAACCCCGACACCGGAACGACGCGCACGATGCGGTCGAAGGAAGACGCGCACGACTATCGCTATTTCCCCGATCCCGATCTGTTGCCGCTCGAACTCGACGATGCGTTTCTTGCGGAATGCCGCGAGTCCTTGCCCGAACTGCCCGACGCCAAGCGCGCGCGCTACTTGGGGCTGGGCATTTCGGCCTATAACGCCGACGTACTGACCGCCGAGGTCGAAAATGCCCGTTGGTTCGACGCGCTGCTCGAAACCGGCGCCGAGCCCAAGGCGGCGGCGAATTGGGTGACCAGCGAGCTGTTCGGAGCGCTCAACCGGCTCGGCAAGGACATCGGCGATTGCCCCGTGACCCCGGCGCAGGCGGGCGAACTGCTCGGCCTGGTTGCCGACGGCACGATTTCGGGCACGATTGCGAAACAGGTCTTCGAAAAGATGCTCGAAACCGGCGACGGCGCTGCCGCGATCGTCGATCGCGAGGGCCTCAAGCAGACGAGCGACACGGGCGCGATCGAGGCGGAAATCGCCAAGGTTCTTGCCGCCAATGCCGAAAAGGTCGAGCAGTATAAGGGCGGCAAGGAAGCGCTGTTCGGTTTCTTCGTCGGTCAGACGATGAAGGCGATGCAAGGCAAGGCGAACCCGCAGGTCGTGAACGAGCTGCTGAAAAAGGCACTTTCCTGAAGGCGCTGGCGATGTTGGTAGGGGAGGGCGGCCACCCTTAGTCGGCGGACGCCTTCCACACCGTCCGGCCTTCCTTCACCGTTTCCAGCACCTTGATGTCCTTGATGGCATCGACCGGCGACGCCAGCGGATTTTTGTCGAGGATCACGAAGTCGGCGAGCAGCCCGGCCTTGATACGGCCCTTGCGATTCTCCTCGAACACCTGCCACGCGGGGCCGGTCGTAAGCGCCTGCAATCCTGCATAGGCGTCAAGCCGCTGGTCGGCGCCGCTGACGACGCCGGTGGGCGAGACGCGCGCCATCGACGTCCAGAGCATGAAGCGCGTGTCGAGCGGGGTTACGCTGAAATCGCTGTGGTTCGACGCGATGAGGCCGGCTTCGCGCGCGGCACGGAAGGGACTGATGAAGTCGACCACCTCCTTCGGGAAATTGCTGCGGTGGACGTCGCCCCAATACCATGTGTGGTTTGAAAAATAGGCGGGGCCGACACCGATGCGGGCATAGGCGGGCAATTGGTCGGGGCGCTGGAACTGCGAGTGGATGACGATCGGGCGGCGATCGTCTGCCGCCTTGATCCCCAGCGCATCGAAGCCCTTGATCGCCATGTCGATCGCGGCGTCGCCATTGGCGTGGACGAATATCTGCCAGCCGCGGTCGTTGACCTTGCGGGCCAGCGTGTCGAACTCTTCCTGGCTGACGATCGGCTGCCCGTGCCACGGGTGGTCGCCGCTCGGGCTGCCGCGTTCGTAATCGCGCGTGAAATAGGCGGTCCGCGCCTGCGGGCTGCCGTCGAGGATGAATTTCACCCCTTCGATCTTCACATGGTCCTGATAGGTGCGAAATTGAATGTCGGGTTTCGCCAGCAGCGCGTCGAGACCGGTGTAGATCGGCAGCAGCGCAAGATCGATCTTGAGCCGCGCGCGGGCCGCATCGCTGGTGAAAAAGCCCAGGTCGGCGGGCGAGGTCGCGCCGTCCTGCGCATGGGTATAGCCCTCGGCGAAATAGCGCGCTTGCGCCGCATCGAGCATCGCGAGCTTCTGTTCCGCCGTCGGCTGCGGCATCGCGGGCAGCATCTGGTACATCGCCTTTTCGAGCAGCACGCCGTTCAGCCGTCCGGTGTCGTCGCGCAGCATCAGTCCGCCCGGCGGCGGCTGGCTTGCATCCGACAGTCCCGCCGCGGCGAGTGCCGCGCTGTTCGCGACGAGCCCGTGGAGCGAGATGTGCAGCAGGACGATCTTGTGATCGGGCGATACCGCGTCGAGCTCGGCGCGGGTGATATGGCGCCGCTCTTTCAGCGCTTCGTCATTATATTGCCAGACGACGACCCAGCCGCCCTTCGGAATGGCGCGCCGCGCGATAAAATCGCGGACCACGCCTTGCAGGCCGGCGATGTCGGTGACGGGCGGCAGCGACTTGTCCCACAGGTCGAGCCCGCCCGCCATCTGGAGCGCGACGGCGAAATGCGAATGGGCATCGACGAAGCCCGGCAGCATTGTCGCGCCGGCAAGATCGTGGATCAGGGCATCCTTGCCCGCGGCCCGACGCGCGCCCTTTTCGTCGCCAACGAAAAGGATCTTTCCGTCCTTGGCGACGACGGCCTTGGCCAGATGTGGCGTGTCGCCGTCCATCGTGACGATCGGTCCGCCGCGATAGATGGTCGGGCGATCCTGTGCGCCGGCCGACTGTGTGGCCAGCGCGGTAAAAAGGGCTAACGCCCCGATGATCTTTTTCATATCCCTCTCTCCCGCCGCCTTCTTGGCGGCGGGGAAGGGGAACGGTCAAGCGCTTAGCAAGCTAAATGTGCTGCGGCGGTGCTTCGTCGGGCCCGCGGCCAGGCTCATCGATATCGCCGCCGCCGGGGCTTCCGGGTATTTCCTGCGGCTGCCCCGCGGGGTCCTCGTGCGGCGTCGGCTGCACCGGTTGTTCGGGCGGCGACTGCGGCTCGATGACATCGGGCTTGGGCTTGGGAAGGGGGTCGGGCAGGCTATTGGTGCCGCTGGTCATGATCGTCTCCTCAGACTCGATCAACCTATAGCCGTCTTCATCGTTCCGCTCACGGAATATCGCGGCCTTCCGCCCTTGCCCTCGGCCACGCGTCTGCTATAGCCCCGCCCGGCCCGCACGGGCGTGCGCGGCACAGCGCATGGATTCGTGCACCCGGCCGACAGCTCATGCGGGCGTGGCGGAATTGGTAGACGCGCTGGTTTTAGGTACCAGTATCGCAAGATGTGGGGGTTCGAGTCCCTTCGCCCGCACCATGTCCGCAAGAGCGAGGTCGGATAGAAGAACCCAGCTTTCGGGCCGGGTTTGCGATAAGAGATTTTGAGCAAGGATAAGACCAAGGCAATGAAGACCGTCGAAACGCTGAACGAAGGCCTGAAGCGCGAATATCGCCTGACCATCACCGCGAAGGACATCGACGCGCGCGTCGATGACGAAGTCAAGGCGATCGCGCCGACCGTGCGCATGCCCGGCTTTCGCCCCGGCAAGGTGCCGCCGAACCTGATCCGCAAGATGCACGGCGAAGCGCTGTCGGCCGACGCGCTGAACAAGGCGATCGACGCCGGCGTGCGCGATCTGATGACGAAGGAAAAGCTTCGTCCGGCGCTCCAGCCCGCTGTGAGCCTGGAAGACGGCTATGAGCGCGGCAAGGATGCCGAACTGACGGTTGCGCTCGAAGTGCTGCCCGAAATCGAAGCGCCGTCGATCGACGGGCTGAAGCTCGAACGCTTGACCGTCGCGGCCGACGATGCCGCCGTAATGGCCAAGATCGAGGAATTCGCGGCGCAGATGAAGCGCTTTGAAGATGCGCCCAAGACGAAGAAGGCCGCGACCGGCGATCAGGTCATCATCGACTTCGCCGGCAGCGTCGATGGCGTCGCCTTCGACGGCGGCACCGGCGAAGACATGGCGGTCGAAATCGGTTCGGGCCAGCTCATCCCCGGTTTCGAGGATCAGCTCGTCGGTGTGAAGGTCGGTGACGAAAAGACCGTGAAGGTCAGCTTCCCCGACGAGTATCCGGTCGAAAATCTGAAGGGCAAGCCCGCCGAATTCGCCGTGACGGTGAAGGAAGTGAAGGTTCCGGCCAAAACCGCGATCGACGACGAGTTTGCCAAGTCGCTCGGCCTCGAGAGCCTTGAGAAGCTCAAGGAGCTGATGCAGGGCCAGGTCGAACAGGAACTCAACGGCCTGACGCGCACCTATATGAAGCGCAAGCTGCTCGACCAGCTCGCCGCGAGCCACGATTTCGACGTGCCCCCGACGATGGTCGAAGCCGAATTCGGCCAGATCTGGCAGCAGCTCGAACATGAAGCGAGCCACGAAGCCGATCCCGAGGCGGCGAAGGCTGAACTCGAAAAGGATCGCGACGAATATCGCAGCATCGCGGTGCGCCGCGTCCGCCTTGGCCTCCTCCTCTCCGAAATCGGTCAGGCGCATGGCGTACAGGTCAGCCCGCAGGAAATGCAGCGTCTGGTCATGCAGGCGGCGCAGCAGTATCGCCCCGAAGACCGTCAGCGCTTCGTCGAATATGTCCAGCAGGACGCGCTCGCCGCGGCGCAGCTTCGCGCTCCGCTGTACGAAGACAAGGTCGTCGACTTCCTGTTCGAAAAGGCGGAAATCAGCGATCGCGAAGTGACCCGCGAAGAGCTGGAAGCCGCGATCGAGGCTGACGACGATCATGTCCATGGTCCGGGCTGTGGCCACGACCATGATCATGACGCCAAGCCCGCCAAGAAGGCGGCCGCGAAAAAGCCCGCTGCCAAGAAGGACGCGGTGAAGGAAGAAGCCAAGGCCGAGAAGGCCGAAGCTCCGGCCAAGAAGGCGCCGGCGAAGAAGGCAGCGGCCAAGGCCGACGCCGAGGAAAAGCCGGCAGCCGCCAAGAAGGCGCCCGCCAAAAAGGCCGCCGCCAAGAAATAAGCCTTATATCAGGTGAACAAAAAGGCCGGGCGGCGTTTCTCTGCCCGGCCTTTTTTGTGTCTGGGGGATTCGAATGATATCGGCGACGCCAGCGCGTGCGGGGCGATCATTCTTTGGCGGCGTTCCCGAAGGACCTCATCGGCGCGTCAGGCTCCACCAATGTCAGATCACATCCATATTGTAACAATGCCAGCTGAAGATGGCGGCGGCGCCGCGGTGAGGACGCCAGGCCTCGCCGATTTCGCGGACACGCTTCTCGCTCGGGCGTGCGTCGAGCCGAAGGATGCGGCCAACGGCTTCCTGCACCGCAAGGTCGCCGGCAGGCCAGATGTCGGGGCGCCCTTCGGCAAAGAGAAGATAGATTTCGGCCGACCAGCGTCCGATGCCCTTGACCTTGGTCAGCAGCGCGATCGCCTCTTCATCGTCGGCGGGGAGGGCGGCGAAGTCGAGTTCGCCATCGAGTACGAGCTGCGCCAGACTTTTGGCATAGCCCTGTTTTTGCGCCGACAGGCCGCAGGCACGAAGGGCATCAAACTCCGCGGCCGCCATTACCTCGGCGGGGCAACCCGCCCCGAACCCCGCCTCCAGCTTGTTCCAGATCGAGGTTGCCGCTGCAACGCTGACCTGCTGGCCGACGATGGTACGGAGCAACGTCGTATAGCCGGGCTCGCGGATGCGCGGTTCGGGATAGCCGGCATTGCCCAGCGCGCGGGCAAAATTCGGCTCGCGCGCCGCAAGCGCATCGATCCCGGCGTTCAATTGCTCCTGCGACAGCCCCATCGATATTCTCCTTTTGTTCCGACTGCCGTCATTAGCAACGCTTGATTTGCCACGCAACGCACGACATAGCCCAGCCGAATCGAAACTATGGGGACGAGCATGGCCAAGCTGATTGTCGTGACGCGCGACGGAACCGAACATGAAATCGAAGGCGATACCAGCCTGACCGTGATGGAAAATATCCGCGACGCCGGTTTCGACGAACTGCTCGCGCTGTGCGGCGGCTGCTGCTCGTGCGCGACCTGCCACGTCCATGTCGAGGCGGGCGACGCCGCGGCGCTTCCGGCGATGAGCGAGGACGAGAATGATCTGCTCGATTCGACCAGCGACCGCGACGACACCTCGCGCCTGTCGTGCCAGATTCCGTTCAGCGACGCGCTCGACGGGCTGAAGGTGCGGATCGCCGCCGAGGATTGATCCCATTCGTCATCCCGGCGAAGGCCGGGATCTCGACGGTTCAGCTATAACGCGAAGTTGAGACCCCGGCCTTCGCCGGGGTGACTGCTCATGGGCTCAGGCTCCAGCCGTCGCGACCGCGTAGAGCGCGATCGCTGCAGCATTCGAGATGTTGAGGCTCTCCATCCGCGGCGAGATGGGGAGCTTTGCCAGCACGTCGCAATGTTCCATGACATTGTGCCGCATACCGTCGCCTTCGGACCCGAGCACCAGCGCGACCTTGCTGCCGTCAAGCGTGTCGCCCAGCGTCGTTTCGGTGTCGCCGGTCAGTCCGATTCGCCAATATTGCGCTTCGGCGATTTCCTCGAGCGCCCGCGACAGATTGACGACGCGCACCCACGGCACAGTTTCGAGCGCGCCCGATGCCGAGCGGGCGATCACGCCGCTTTCGGGCGGGCTGTGGCGGTCCTGCGTAACGATCGCCGCGGCGTCGAAGGCCGCGGCGGAGCGCAACACGGCGCCGATATTGTGCGGATCGGTGACCTGGTCGAGGACGACGATCGGCCGCTTGCTCTCCGCATCGACTTCGTCCTGCAAAAGATCGCCGAGATAGATTTCGTCGAGCGGATCGACCTCGATCACCAAGCCCTGATGCGGAGCATCGCGCGCAACGAGCCGCGCCAAGTCGGCAACGTCGGCAAAACTGATGGGAACAACCGGCGGCAAATCGAGCTGGCCGAGTGCTTCGCGCGTCCCCCAGATTCGCTTGACGCGACGTTCGGGGTTGGCGAGCGCGGCCAGAACGGCGTGGCGTCCCCAGAAACGGACGCCCTGACCGCGCGGAGTCTGCCCCTGCGGGCGGCGATGACGGGAAAATTGTCTCATAGCGGCGGCCTTTCCCATGACTGCCATTGACAGGCAAGACTCCTTTCGCCATTGGACCGCTTCCCAACGCGGACCCCATGGACAGGTGGCCGAGTGGTTAAAGGCAGCAGACTGTAAATCTGCCCGGGTTTCCCGTACGCTGGTTCGAATCCAGCCCTGTCCACCACTCTCTGGTCCGAGGGCATCCACAGAAACCCCGCAGACGTCAACGCCGTGCTCATTCCCGACGGCGTATCGGAGGAGCAGGCGCTCCTGATGACCGACGCGCTTGCGACCGCATGGTTCGGCGCGCGCAGCCCCGATATCTTGCCGGGCAGCAGCGTCGCGGTAATCGGGCTAGGGCCGATCGGGCTGATGGTGATCGAGCGCCTCCATCATGGGCGCGCATATCGCCTATGCGATCGACCCGGTCGCCGAGCGGCGTGTGCTGGCGGAGGAGGCCGGCGCTATTGCGCTCCATCCGGGCGAGGCGGTCGAGATGATCCGCGAGGCGACTAAGGGGCGCAAACCCGACTGCGCGATTGCGGTCTTTGGACGCGATGAGACGGTTGATCTCGCGCTGCGCCTCGTCCGCGCGCGGGATACCGTTTCGGTCATCGGTGTGCAGCAATCGCAACGCTACGCCTTTCCGCTTGAACTTTTTTTGCAGCGGGCCTGACGTTCAGGGCTGGGACGTGCTCGGTCCCAGAGGAGCTTCCCACCCTGTTCCCGCTGGTGCAGGCGGGACGCCCGCGGCCCGAGAAATATATCAGCCACCGTTTTGCCATTGAGCGAAGGGGCCAAGGCGCATCAGTTGTTCGATACGCGAGATGGCGGTGCTATCAAGTTGGTCCTGACCCCAGGCTAAGCAATCCCGCCGCAATCGGGGATTTACTCTAACCCGATTTAGTTGGCGGTGCATTGATCCCCTGTCGAGACGGTCCGGCAATTGCTGGATGAGGCTGGCGGCGGCTGCCGGTCATTGCGTTTCAGCCTTTGCGGATTTCATCAGGCGCTCTGCGATCAGCCGGTCGAACCAGCGATTATCATGACTGGGGACGATCACCAGCGCCGGTTCACGAAGATGCAGGTCATGGAGCGCGCGCAGCTGCCGCAAGACTTGGCCGCGCTCTTCCTTGGGATCGAACATGAGCCACTGCAGGAATCGCGGGCGGGTGCGCAGTTTCGTGATGTCGTCAAAACTCCACGCAATGTCTCCGATGAAAAGATACTCCCTGCCGTTGGCGAGGCGGACGAGAATGATGATGCTGCCCGGCGAGTGACCTGGCGCAGGAACTGCTGCGATCCCGGGCGCAATATGCGTGGCCCCGTCGATTGGCGTGGCCGCGAGGGAGCCGATCGCCTCTGCGATCGCTTGGGACCCGCTATGACGAAGGAGGCCGTAGCGCTGCGCTTCGGGAAAGCGAAATCGATCGGCGAATGCGCCGAACGCAGGATGGCGCACGACCGCCATGACATGGTCCTTATGTTCATGGGTCAGGATCACTTGATCCGCCTGCGCGATTCGGTCGAGCAGCAGGGCGTAAGCCGCATCGTCAAATCGCGCCGCAGCCTTGTCACCAATTGCCATCGCGGTCTCGCGATCCGCGGCCGCATCGATCATCACGCGGCTGTCCCGATAGCGGATGCCGAACGCGGTGTAGGCCATCTCGAATTTTCCCAGGCTGCCTCCGGCTTCCACCGCGAACATCGGCGCCGTACCCTGCCCGGTACGATAAAGTTCGACCTCACGGGGCAGATGCCTCGCATCATCTGCGGCGATCACCGTGCGGAGCGCCTCGAGCGGTATCGCATCGTCCGCCTCTCGCGGGGCGCGGCTGTCGAAGACATACCACCAGATTGCAGCGACGAACGCGATGCCCAAAAGCGTGATTGCGGTCTTGACCATGACGGTTCCTCTGATTGACGAACCCCGCATGACCGATTGCGATATCGTCGAAAAATATATTATATAGATGAATGATATAGGACAGGCCTATGGATCTCCGTTCTCTGCGCTATTTCGTCGCCTCCTTCGAAGAGGGTTCGATCAGCGGTGCCGCACGCCGCTGCAATGTGGCGCAACCGTCGGTGTCGCACGCCGTGCAGAAGCTCGAAGCCGTGCTCGGGGCCCAGCTTTTTCAAAGATCCGTGACTGGGCTGACACCGACACCCGCGGGGATCGCGTTCGCGAACCGCGCCCGCGCCATCCTCGCCGATGTGGCCGGACTCAAGGCGAGTATCAGCCGGAAAGAGGCGCCTGCGGCAATCGTGCGGCTTTTCGTCCACCCGACCGTCGCGCTGCGAAAGCTCGCTTGCATTTTCGAAGCAATCGGCACCGGCCCTGAAGTCGATCTGCGATTGGTCGCGGATCGGGGCGAGGCCGATCTCGCGATCGTTCCCGGCGAGGGCGATCGCCGCGAACAACCCCTCTGGGCGGAACGTTATGAATTGCTGATGGCGGCGAAGGATCCGCTTGCGCGGCGCGAACGGCTCCGGATTGCCGATCTCGTCGGCATGCGGATGATCGCGCGGTGCGCGTGCGAGCGACCGCACATCCTCCCCAGAGACGTGATCAAACCGATCATCGTCGCGCAGGCACATGACGAAGAGAGCGTTCTGGCGCTCGTGTCGGCCGGCATCGGTTTGGCCGTCGTTCCTGGATATGATTCAGACACTCCAGAGATCGTGGCCCGGCAAGTGGAAGGGTTCGCCGTCGAACGATGGGTCGTTGCAGTCGGCAATCCCGCGTTGGTGGAACGTGCGCGGAAGGCCGTACGGGACGCTCAACTGCCCTTGTCGCTCTAACCGGATTGTCGACCGGGCAGGCGTGACGCCACGATGTCCCCATTTCGCTGACGAATTGGCGCCGCGTTGCGAGACGGTCGGCCTTCATCCGCAGGTCCGACATCCTCACCTGACGTACGCAGGCGGGGGTCCTCGCTCGCCGGGAAGCCGAACGCTGTGGATATCCTCCTTAGCCGGCGAACCGCCGACAACACTAATGGACGAGATCGCCAACATCCTGCGCCGGGGCGCGACGGCGCAAATAGCGGGCAAGTTCTGCGCGATGGGCGTTATAGATCGCCTCAACGCGCGCCCCGGCGCAAAGGCATTGCCAAATCGTCAGGTCGCAAGGGGTCGCATTCCGCGATGCCGCACCTGCGTTGCTTCTCGTCGAACTCTTTCTCGGCGACCGGTCCGATGCGAACGTAATTGTTTAACAGTCCCTGATCGCGATGCATCTTGCGCGCGCGGACCGCCGACCCCTATCAGTCTTCACGCATCGGCTAACAAAGGTGGGAATGATACATGCGGCAGCCTGGTGGGGAAGGCACTATGAGACGGTTTTTTATCGCGGCTTTGCTGGCGTCGTTCGCGATTTTCGCGCCTGCGGCCGCGGCGCAGACGCCATCATTGTTCGTTGATACCAGAAGTACGACGGTAGAGGCTGCCGGCAGGCTGAATGGACCTGCCAAAGACGATGCGCTTTTCCTTGCCAGGTTTCCCTCCGCGTCGTGGCTCGCTTATGGTTCACCGGATATCGTCGAGGCAAAGGCGCGCGATATCGTCAGCCGCGCCTTGGCAGCAAGGCAGGTGCCGGTTCTGGTGGCCTATAATATCCCCTATCGCGATTGTGCGCTCTATTCGGCGGGTGGGGCGGCCGACAGCGGAGCCTATCACGACTGGATCGGCGGGCTGGCGCGCGGGATCGGAGACCGTTCGGCGATCGTGATTTTGGAACCGGACGGGCTTGGCGTCATTCCATGGCATCGGACGCTTACCGGCGAATTCGAGGGTTGCCGGCCTGAAGGGCAGGGCGAAGCCGCGGCGGCCCGGCGCTATGAGGAACTGCGCGGCGCTGTCGCGATCCTGTCTGCGCTGCCGAACGTTCATATCTATCTGGACGGCACCGGCAGCGGGTGGCTGGCGCCCGGAGAGATCGCCGTTCGGCTGATCAGGGCAGATGTCGCCAAAGCCTCGGGCTTCTTTCTCAACGTCTCGAATTTCGAGAGCGATGACCGCATTATCCCCTATGCGCGGTGGGTGAGTGACTGCATTGCGCTAGTTACCAGAGGCGGACTCGATCCGCGCGAATGTCCAAGCCAGTTCAGCCCGGCAAGCTTCGAAAATACCGCAAGCTGGAAGATGACCGATGCGGCCTATGATCGGCTCTTTGCCAAGCTGCGACTGACGCGCGCGCCGGATCGGCAAAAGCATGCGGTGATTGATACGAGCCGCAACGGCCAAGGGTCGTGGTATCCACCCGCCGGCAAATATCGCGATGCGGAGGTCTGGTGCAACCCTCCCGGTCGCGGACTGGGACGACTGCCCTCGCTGGAAAGCGGGAACCGCTATGTCGATGCCTTCCTGTGGATCAAGGTGCCCGGTGAGTCCGACGGCGCGTGCCTGCGCGGGACGGCGGGACCCGTCGACCCCGAACGTTCGGTCGAGGCGCCGCCCGCCGGGCAGTGGTTTGCAGCGCAGGCGCGCGAACTGATCGAACTGGCCAATCCGCCGCTTGCGTCCGAATGAGTCGCTTGTTCAGGCGGCGGCGGGTGCTGCGGTCGACGCGCGTACCAGCAACTCATGCGCATGGTCGCGCCGCTCCGGCCCCGCAACATCGCCTTTTTGGTCGATAGAGGCAATCAGCCGATCCGCGGCGTCCCAGGCCATTTGGCGCACCGGCTGGTTGACGGTTGTAAGTTGCGGCCAAGCGGTACGCGAGACTTCCGAATTGTCGAACCCTGCCACCGAAAGGTCTGCGGGGACCGATAGGCCAAGATCGCGCGCTGCGGCGACGGCCGCCGCGGCCATATCGTCATTCTGCGCCAGGATGGCGGTGGGACGCGGTGACAGCGAGAGCAGAGTCCGCGCGACGCGGTAGCCGACGTCATAGGTGAAATCGCCGGTGACGATCAGCCTGTCGTCGATAGCCGCGCCCGCTTCGTCGAACGCGCGTCGATAGCCTTCCATCCGGCCCATGCTGGCCGCGTGCGAAGGATCGCCAAGGATGATGCCGATGCGCCGATGTCCAAGCGACAGGAGATGGGCCGCTACCTCTTGGCCCGCAGCGACTTCATCCATTGTCACCACAATGCCGCGCTCGAGGTCGCGGTGGGGCGTGATCCGCGCATAGGGCAGCTTTTGCCGGTCGAGCATGTCGAGTAACAGGGGTTGGTCGCAGGCGGGGGGCGCAAGGAGGACGCCATCGAGCCCCGCGCGGAGCAAAAGCTTCCCCAGTTCTTCCGGACGGCTCGCGACATGGTTGAAGGGAAGGACAACCAGCCGGTAGCGCCCGTCCTCAAGGCGCCCGAGCGCGCCGTTCTGCAGGTCGACGACATAGCTAGGGCTCGGACGTTCGTAAGTAAGGCCGATAAGAAAGGACCGGCGTGCAATCAGGCTCTGGGCGGCGAGATTGGGATGATAGTCGAGTTCGGCCGCCGCCGCCTTCACCTTTTGGCGAACGGCCTCGCTCACATGGGGAGCGTCGTTGAGCGCGCGCGAAACAGTCTTGGGCGTGACGCCGGCGACGCGCGCTATATCGACGATGGTAGTTCGCTTGGAAATCGGCCCCTCTCCCCGCTGCGCCAGAGGACCGATCACGGTCCGATGCCATGCAATTTTACGGATCTTAGCGGCTGGCTTGACATCTGTCGATGTCTAACGGTAAACGTTGACTGAGATTCGGTAAACGTTGACATAAACGGGGAGAGGAAATGAACTTGCCGCGCGGCGCTGTCATGGCGCTTGGGTTCACGTCGCTTGCAGCGCTGACCATTCCCCATTCGGTTACGGTCGCGGCCGCCCAGGCGCCGGTTGCGGATTCCGTCTCCGCCGCTCGGGCCAATCCCGCCAACTGGCCTGCGCGGCCGGCGACGCTCGCTCTCGACCCCGCGGTCGAGCGCCGCATCGATGAACTGCTGGCGGCGATGTCGATTGAGCAGAAAGTGGGCCAGATCATTCAGGCGGATATCAGCAGTGTCACGCCCGATGACGTCTACCGCTATCATCTGGGATCGGTGCTGAACGGCGGCAATTCCGATCCCGGCGGCCGCTATAATGCGCCAGCGAAGGATTGGCTTGCAGCCGCCGACGCCTTTTACGCCGCTTCGATGAAACCGAATGGCAAGTTGCCTCGCATTCCGGTGATCTGGGGCAGCGATGCCGTTCATGGGCACAATAATGTCGTGGGCGCGACGCTTTTCCCGCACAATATTGGCCTCGGCGCCGCCCGCAATCCCGACCTCATCCGCCGCATTGGCGCTGCAACCGCAATCGAGATGCGGGTCACCGGTCTCGACTGGACCTTTGCGCCGACGCTCGCGGTTGTCCGCGACGATCGTTGGGGGCGTACCTATGAAGGCTTTGGGGAAGCTCCCGAGATCGCGACGAGCTACGCCGCGCCGCTGATCGAAGGACTACAGGGAAGGATCGGTGACAAGGACTGGCTCCGCGGCCCGCATATCATCGCGACCGCCAAACATTTCCTCGGCGACGGGGGAACGCATGGCGGCAAGGATCAGGGCGATGCCGAGATGCCCGAGGCGCAGCTGCGCGACCTCTTCAGTCCGCCCTACCTCCCCGCTCTCGATGCGGGCGTCCAGTCGGTGATGGTCAGCTTTTCGAGCTGGAACGGCGTCAAGATGCACGGCAACCGGTCGTTGCTCACCGGGGTGATGAAAGAACGCTGGAACTTCGACGGCTTCCTCGTCGGCGACTGGAACGGACATGGTCAGGTCGCGGGATGTACGGCGACCGATTGCGCGGCGGCGGCCGTTGCCGGGCTCGACATGTATATGGCGCCCGACAGCTGGAAGGATCTGTATCGCACTACGCTCGCGCACGCGCGCGACGGGACGCTCCCGATGGCCCGGCTCGACGACGCGGTTCGACGCATTCTTCGGGTCAAGTTACGCGCCGGCTTGTTCGAAGCGGGCAAGCCCTCGGACAGACCCTATGGCGGACGGTTCGAGCTGCTCGGGAGCAAGGAGCATCGGGCCTTGGCGCGCGAGGCGGTGCGCGAATCGCTCGTCCTTCTCAAGAACGCCAGCGGTCTGTTGCCGCTGAAGCCGGAGGCGACGATCCTTGTCGCGGGCGACGGCGCCGACAATCTTACCAAGCAGACCGGCGGCTGGACACTGAGCTGGCAAGGCACCGGAACGAAGCGCAGCGATTTTCCCAACGCCGAGTCGATCTGGGAAGGCATCGCGGCCGAGGTCAAGGCTGCCGGCGGGTCGGCAATGCTTTCGCCCGACGGACGCTATACGAAAAAGCCGGATGTCGCGATCGTGGTTTTCGGCGAAGATCCTTATGCGGAGTTCCAGGGCGACCGGCCCGACGTCGGCTATGACGACCCCAAGAGCCTCGCGCTGCTGCGTTCGCTGAAAGCCGATGGTGTGTCCACCGTGGCGGTGTTCCTCTCGGGGCGTGCGATGTGGGTCAACCCGTTCCTCAATGCCTCGGACGCCTTTGTTGCAGCTTGGCTGCCGGGTTCGGAGGGCGGCGGCGTGGCCGACATGCTGTTCGGCAAGGCCGAATTTCGCGGCAAGCTCCCCTACAGCTGGCCGAAGACGAGCGACCAGACCGCGGTCAATGTTGGCGATGCGGATTATGATCCGCTGTTTGCCTATGGCTTCGGTTTGACCTCAACCGACAACGGCGACCTTGCACCGCTGTCGGAAGCTCGCGCCAGCGACGCCGCCGTGGACCCCGGCGTTCTTTTCGCCGCCGGAAAGCCTGGTAGCGGGCGGCGCCTGTTGCTCGGAGCACCCGGGGCGCTTTCCACCACTCCCGGTCCACAGCTCATCGAAGCGCGCGGCGCCGACCGCGCCGCGCAGGAGGATTCGGTGCGCCTTCGCTGGACCGGCGCGGGGACAGCCGTCGCGGCGATCGTTCAGGATTCGCCGACGGATCTTTCGCGCCAGTCGAACGGCGATCTCGCGCTCGAGCTGGACGTCAGGGTCGATACGCCGCCGTCGGCCGAGGTGAGCCTCGTGATGGGCTGCGGAGCGCAATGTGCTGGCGGTTTTCCGCTTCGTGCAATGCTCAACGAGGCCGCGAAGACCCGGAAATGGACGCGGATTGCGATCCCGCTTCGCTGTTTCGAGAAGGCCGGCGTCGACATGGCGCGCGTCGAGACGCCGCTCAGCATCACAACCTCGGGAAAGCTTGATCTCATTCTGTCGTCGGCGCGGATCGTCTCGCCGTCAGGGCCGGTGCTGCAGTGCAAATAAAGAGTGATAAAAGGGAGGATGTCATGAACAGGGGTAAAATTTCAGGAGCAATGCTGCTGGCGCTGCTGTCAACGACGGCAGCGATGCCCGCCTACGGCCAGGCCGCGGGAGCAGAAGATCGGGCGAGCGGCGACAACGACGAAATCATCGTCACCACCAATCGGCGTGCCGAAGATTCGCAGGATGTCTCGGGCGTCGTCCAGGCGCTTGGCGCCGAACAGCTGCGGCAGGACGGCATTTCCGAACTGCGTCAGCTTCAGGTTGCCATCCCCGGATTGAGCATCGCCAACCAGGAAGGCAATGTCGAAATCTTCATCCGCGGTGTGGGGTCGGCGAACAACACCGAACTGGGTGACCCGGGCGCTGCGCCGCATCTCAACGGAACCTATATTCCGCGTCCGCGCGGGCTCGGGCTCATGTTTTACGATCTCGACCGGGTCGAGGTGAACAAGGGGCCGCAAGGCACGCTCTACGGCCGGAACGCACTCGCCGGCACGCTCAACATTATCACCGCAAAGCCGCGGCTTGGCGAGTTCAGCGGCTATGCGCAGGCCGAGATTGCCAATCGCTCGTCCTATGGCGCCGAGGGTGCGATCAACATTCCGCTTGGCGAGACTTTGGCGCTGCGCGCCGCGGGCTATTATATCAACCGTGATTATGGCTTCAAAAATGTCTCGACCGGCGCCGAAGCGCGCGATCTGAAGCCCGCTGGTCTTGAGGAAAATTATGCCGGGCGCCTTTCGCTTCTCTGGGAGCCCAGCGATCGCTTGAGCGTCTCGATCGTCGGCGACTATGGCAAGGAAACGGGAACCGGCTATCCGGGTGCCAATATCTTCAGCGCCGTCGTCGGCAGCGGCCTGCGCCCCGACAAGCTGAACCTCAAGCATGTCGTCTATCGCGGCCTTCAGGGCGATATGGAGAATGAGCTCTGGGGCATTCAGGGCAAGATCAACTACGATTTCGGAACCTTCGGCGCAGAGCTCACAGGCAGCTATCGTTCGGTCGACTTTTATCAGGTCAATGCCTCAAGCGACGGTATCGATTATCCAGGCCGCGATCTGTCGGCAGTCCAATATGACAATTATTCGGGCAATTTCTGGCAGACCCGTTCGAAAAGCCAGGTCTATGAAGCGCGCCTGTTCGCGAACGACGATCAACGCTTCCGCTGGAACCTTGGGGCCTTCTATTTCAAGGAAGATCAGGCGGTGGGCTATCTCGCGCTCGCCGATCGCGGCTTTTGCTGCTATTCGGCGACCGAGTTCGTAATGCCCGACGTCAAGGGCGAGAGCTATGCTTTCTACGTTGACGGAACCTATGACGTCGCGGACCGGCTCCGCTTCCTCGCCGGCATTCGCTATACCGACGAGCGCAAGTCGCGTTACGGCATTGGGGGCAACTGGGCCCTGACGCTCGGCGGTGAAAATTTCGACTGCTGCTTTGCCACGCGCATCGGCACCGAAGGTTTCCGGCCGGCGCTGCTGGACCGCCCCAATTTCGACGTCTCGAATATCACGACGCCCCAGGGCATGGCGCAATTCCTCATCGAAGGCGTCAAGACGCCGGGTTTGCGCGACACGCTGATTGCGCAGATCGGCGCGATCGCGGATGGCACCAATCCCAACGGGACCTGCATCGATCGCCCCGACATCGACAATGGCTTCGTCAATTGCCCGACGTTCAACCCGTCGGATCGCAATGGCGGCTTCAGCTACGCCAATTTCACCATTCCGGGGCAGCAGATCGGAAGCTCGAAATTTAATTATGTCGATTGGCGCGTCGGCATCGAATATGATCTGAGCGACGATAACATGCTCTATGCCAAGGTTTCCACCGGTCACAAATCGGGCGGCTTCAACGACAGCTTCGACGGATCGCCGATCCCCGAGACCTTCAGTCCCGAAAAGCTTCTCGTCTACGAGATCGGTAGCCGCAACAGCTTCGACATGTTCGGTCGGCGCGGCGTCTTCAACCTGACCGGCTTTTATTATGACTATACCAACCAGGTGTTTCAGGACCTGACTTGCATCAACCTCGATACAACCCAGCAGCCGCCGGTCTGCAACGGCTATTCGCTGGTCAACCGCAACATCGGTGCATCACGCATCTACGGGGCCGAGGCCGAGATGCGTCTGCGCTTCCCGGGTAATTTCGGTCTCGACATCAACGCGGCCTATCTCGACACAAAGATCACCCGCGGCATCGTCGCCGATGCCCGCGCGCAGGATTTCGGCGCCGGCGGCAACTCGCCGCTGATCAGCCTCGTCGGCAACCGGCTGCCGCTGGCCTCGAAGATGAATGTTAGCGCGCGGCTGTCGCAATGGTTCGACGCGGGGCCCGGCCGCCTCGATTGGCAGGCACTGCTCAACTATCGTTCATCCTATTATCTCAGCCAGTTCAACGAAGCCGACATCGTCTTCCTCGACGGAACGCGCCAGACGGCGTTCGCAGCGGGCTTTCCCGACCGCCAGCAGGGTTATGTCACGCTCAACCTCGGAATCGGTTATACGATCGACAATTTCCGCATCGAGGCCTGGGCGAGCAATTTCCTCAATGAGGAGGTGTCGCAAAAGGCGCTCGTGGGCTCGTCGCTCAACATCCGTTTCCTGAACGACGCGCGCACCTACGGTCTTCGCGTTCGCGTGAACTTCTGATCGCTGGCAAGGGCCGCCCCGCGCGTCGTCGGCGCGGGGCGACTATATTATGGTGCGAAGCATGGCTAGATGGATGAGGCGACCGGTTGCATCGCGCAAGCCGGCGCTTGGGCATGGGGGCAGGGGTGGCGAGCGAAACCCGAACGGCGGACGAGCGGCAGCCGCTCGCATTGCTGTTTCTCTACGCGCTTGCCTATGCCGGGGCCGTAATCGCCTATACTCCCTTTTTGATGCTGCTGCTCCCGATGCGGGTGGCCGAACTGGCGGGTGCGGCGGATATTCGCTGGCTGGGCTATATTTTGTTCGCCGGTGCCCTCGCGGCAAGCGTGTCGGCGATCGCGTCGGGCTGGCTCAGCGACCGGACGCGGAACCGGCGCGGCTGGATCGGAGCCGGACTCGCCCTGTCGGTCGCGCTCCAGCTTTCGATGGCGCATTTTACCAGCGTGGCAGCGCTGCTTTGGCTCGTTGTTGCCTGGCAGTTCGCGCTAAACCTCATGTTGACGCCGCTGATCGCATGGGCGGGCGACTTTGTCCCCGATCGGCAGAAGGGCCTTCTTGGCGGTCTGCTCGCGTTCGCTCCCGCGCTAGGTGCTTGGTCGTCGCTGCTCGTGGCCCGCGAGACCCCGGCGAGTTTCGCGGACAATTTGTGGCTTGTCTCCATGGTCGCCGTTGCCGCCATGCTGCCGCTCCTGGTCGCTGGCCGGCCACGACCGCTGTCGACCGATCCGGGATCGGTGGACATCGTTCAAGCGCCGCGGCGCAAATCGGCCGCAGCGATACGAATGTGGCTTGCGCGCCTCGCGATGCAGGTGCCTGGTGCGGCGCTCGCCTCTTATCTCTATTTCTGGCTCCGCGCGCTCGATCCGGCGATGACCAATCGCGAGAAGATGCTGCTCTTTGCCATCGGTCTGTCGCTGTCGATTGGCGCCGCGATGGCGCTCGGCCGCTGGTCGGACCGGCGCGATCGCCCCTTTGCCGTTCTGGCGTTGCTTGCGGCATGCACCGGCCTGCTGCTCGGCGCGATGGCGGCGGCGCCATCACCGGGGTTGGCCAAGCTCGCCTACCTGCTCTTCAGCGGCGCCAGCGCTGCCTTTCTTGCGCTCCACGCCAGTCAGACGCTGCGCGTGCTTCCCGACCCCGCGCGGCGCGCGACCGGGATCGGTTTGTTCAACCTGACAAACACCGCACCGTCCCTGATCATGCCCTGGATCGCGATCGCAATCGTTCCCGATTTCGGATTCGCGGGTCTTTTTTTGCTGCTGGCGATGCTGGCTTTCATCGCCGCGGCATTGCTTGCGGCGATGCCGCGGGGCGCCCATTGATGGGCGGTGCCGTGCTGATTTTCCGATTATCCCGAGGAGAGTGATATGGCGCTCGTGCCCCAAGATGCATCGACAATTGCCGACGATCCTGTCGGCGGCGCTCACCATGTCGACGCGCCTGAGCTGCGCCTGTTCGTCATGGGGCTCTTCTTCATTTTCGGCGGCATTACCTCTCTGAACGATGTGATCATCCCGAAGCTGAAGGAGCTGTTCACGCTCAACTACACACAGGCTATGCTGGTCCAGTTCTGCTTCTTCACCGCTTATCTGCTGATCGGCATTCCCGGTGCCAAGCTCGTCAAGAAGATCGGCTATATGCGCGGCGCGGTCGCGGGGCTGCTGACGATGATGGTGGGCTGTCTGCTGTTCATCCCGGCGTCGCAGAATGCGGTCTATGGGCTCTTTCTCTTCGCGCTGTTCATCCTCGCGAGCGGCGTCGTGATCGTGCAGGTCGTCGCCAACCCGCTGATCTCGCTGCTCGGCAAGCCCGATACCGCGCACAGCCGCCTGACCTTTGCGCAGGCGTTCAATTCGCTGGGCACGACGCTGTTCCCCATCGCGGGATCGGCACTGATCCTCGGCAGTCTCGCTTCGGTGACCGCCGATCAGCTGACGGGTGCCGAACTCGATGCTTATCGAACCGCCGAAAGCCAGGCGATCGTCCACGGCTATCTTGGCATAGCGGCGGCCCTCGCAATTGTCGCGGCCGCCGTATGGATGTTCCGCAACCGCCTCAAGGGTGAGCGCCACGAGGCCAGCGCCGGACTGGCGGGGATCGATCTGCTCAAGCGTCCGCGCTTCGGTTTCGGCGCCTTGTGCATCTTTCTTTATGTCGGGGCCGAGGTATCGATCGGGTCGCTGATCGTCAGCTATCTCATGCAGGGGCATGTCATGGCGCTGCCCGAACAGACCGCGGGCAAGCTGATCGGCTTCTATTGGGGCGGCGCAATGGTCGGCCGTTTCGTCGGTTCGGCGGTGATGCGCTTGATCAGCCCCGGCAAGCTGCTCGCCTGCGTTGCGGTCGGCGCCATCGCGCTGATCCTCGTTTCGACAAATACGATCGGTGTCGTCTCGGGCTACAGCCTGCTTGCGATCGGACTGATGAACGCCATCATGTTCCCGACCATCTTCAGCCTGGCATCCGAAAAACTCGGCTCCCGCGCCGCCGACGGGTCAGGAATCATCAACGTGGCAATCTTCGGCGGCGCCGTCGTTCCGCTCGCCACCGGTGCGCTCGCCGATCTGACCGGCAGCCTCGGCCTCGCGTTGCTTCTGCCCGCGCTCTGCTACGCCGTCATCGCATGCTTCGGATATTATGCGCGGCAACCCGCCGATAATCCGCCGCAACTGGCGGCCAGCGAATAATCTCGATCGAGGACGTGAGTAGCGATCTTTTTGGCTGAGCTCGGCTGCCGGATTACCGCTGTAAATCTCTCTCGGCGAGGTTGGATGAGGACGGCGGGATCGCGTCGCTGCTGAGGAGGTCTTCGAATAATGTCGCAATGAGGGCGACTTGCGAATGCACGCCCGCTTTCGCGTAAATGCGCGCGAGCTGGGCTCGCGCCGTAATGCGTAACGGTCGGCGAAGTCAGCGCGCCGCGTAGGTCACGCGTCGGGTCGGAAGTCAGCCACGCCGTTGCGATGGCATAGCGAAAGACGAGACTCGCCAATTGCAGGGTGCGGCGGTCGCTTTCCAACTTGCCCCGCGCTTCGATCTTGCGGACCGCCGCCAGCACGTCGGCGGGTTCGATCTCGCCGATCGGCAATCGCCCGATCGAAGCGTTGAGCCGAGTCAGCAGGGATTCGGTGCGAACAACGGTCGACTGTGCCCAACCCTTCTCGCCATCGCGCTGCCGCTTGGCACAATATTCCGCAGCGATGGCTGCGAAGGTGTTGTCGACCGACAGCTTCGCCCCGATCTTCTTTCGCTGCTTTTCGCGCGCCGGATCAGCGCCCAGCGCAATTTGCGCACGGGACGCATCGCGTCCGCTTGCGGGCCTCGCTCAGACTGACGTCGGGATACCGCCCCAGCGATAGCTTGTGCTCCTTGCCGTCGATTGGGAATTTCAACCGCCTGAGCTTTCCGCCCGCTGGCGTCACGAGCACAAAAAGCCCCCCAGAATCCGCCAGCTTGTAGTCGCGCTCAGCAGGCTTCGCGTTGCGGATCGCCGTATCAGTGAGGGTCATATTGGGGGCCATTTTATTCGATGGCGGGCCCGAAACCCAAAAGGCCCCCAAAAGAGGCCCCCAGATTTTCCTGCTGCCAGCGTTTAATCGCGAACGTCCGCGACCAATTCAGACGTCAAATACGGCAGATTTCCGGGGAAAGTCCAGAAATTGGCGGTCAGCGATGTATGGGAAATTGGAGCGGGTAGCGGGAATCGAACCCGCCTAGCTAGCTTGGAAGGCTAGAGCATTACCACTATGCTATACCCGCTTCGCCAAGGTGCGCGCGATTGCCAGTTTGGGGCGGGGTCGTCAAGCGGAACACGCAGCGACGATTGAGAACATCGTGGCAACATGCTAGGAATCGGCGTGTGAGCGAGACCGGCGACAGCGAAGCGGACGGCGGCGAGGCGCCGGTTCGCAAAATCATCCATGTCGACATGGACGCCTTTTACGCCTCGGTCGAGCAGCGCGACGATCCGGCGTTGCGCGGCAAACCCGTCGCGGTTGGCGGGTCTTCACGGCGCGGGGTGGTCGCCGCCGCATCCTATGAAGCGCGCAAATTCGGCGTCCGGTCGGCGATGCCGAGCATCACCGCGAAGCGCCAGTGTCCCGAGCTGATTTTCGTGCCGCCGCGGTTCGACGCCTATCGCGCGATATCGCATCAGATCCGCGCAATCTTTCACGACTACGCCGACGAGGTCGAGCCGCTGTCGCTCGACGAAGCCTATCTCGACGTGACGCGCGACAAGGCGGGGCTGGGCAGTGCGACGGCAACCGCGCGGCTGATCCGGCAACGCATCCGCGCCGAAACCGACCTGACCGCTTCCGCGGGCGTGTCGTACAACAAGTTCATCGCCAAGCTGGCGTCTGATCAGAACAAGCCCGACGGGATGACGGTGATTCCGCCGGGGAAAGGCGCGGCGTTCGTCCAGACGCTGTCGATCCGGCGGTTCCATGGCATCGGCCCCGTGACCGCCGCGAAGATGGAAGGGCTCGGCATCTTTTCGGGCGCCGATCTGGCGGCGCAGGACCGCGCGTGGCTGGCGGGGCATTTCGGCAACAGCGCCGAATGGCTCTATAATCTGGCGCGCGGGGTGGACCATCGCCGCGTCCGGTCGAACCGTCCGCTCAAGTCGCTCGGCGGCGAACGGACCTTTTTCAACGACCTGGTCAGCGACACCGAAATTCGCGAGGCGCTCGCCCATGTCTGCACCGTGGTATGGGACCGGGCGGCGAAGAAGGGCGCGCGCGGGCGGACGGTGACGCTGAAGCTGCGCTATGCCGACTTCCGCACGATCACGCGCGCGAAGTCGGTGGCGGCGCCGATCGCCGACGGGGCGGCGCTGCTCGCGGCGGGGGAGGCGATCCTCGCCCCCTTGCTGCCGGTCGAGCAGGGGATCCGGCTGCTCGGCGTGACGCTGAGCAAGTTCGAGGGCGAAGAAGAGGAGAGCGACACGGCCGCTGCGCCCGCAGATTTGCTGAGCCTGCTCTGATATATAGGTCGCCCCAGCTTTCGCGGGGGCGGCGAGATTATTGGGCCGGTGCGAACACCCGTTCCTTGGTCGCGGTGAAGCGGATCGCCGGGTTGCGCTGCGTCACATAGCCGACTTCCCACGCATCCTTGGCCATGAAGACCGGCGCGCCGTCACGGTCGGTGGCGGCGGCGCCGCGATTGTCGGCCTGGAACTGCTTGAGCGCGGCGGCGTCATCGCTGGCGATCCAGCGCGCGGTATCCCACGGGCTGGCCTCGAGCTTTGCCTCGACCTTATATTCGGCCTCGAGCCGGCTGATCAGCACGTCGAGCTGGAGCTGACCGACGACGCCCACGATCATGTTGGCGCCAATCTCAGGATAGAAGACCTGGATGATCCCTTCTTCGGCCATGTCGTCGAGCGCCTTGCGGAGCTGTTTGGTCTTGGTCGGATCGACGAGCGCCACGCGGCGCAGGATTTCGGGGGCGAAGTTCGGCAGGCCGGTGATCATCACGTCGCTGCGTTCGGAGAGGGTGTCGCCGACGCGCAGCGTCCCGTGGTTGGGGATGCCGATGATGTCGCCGGGCCAGGCGTCTTCGGCCATTTCGCGGTCCTGCGCGAGGAAGAGCATCGGGCGGCTGATCGCGATCGCCTTGCCTGTGCCGCCCTGCGTCAGCCGCATCCCGCGTTCGAACTTGCCCGAACACAGGCGCATGAAGGCGATGCGGTCGCGGTGCGCGGGGTTCATATTCGCTTGCACCTTGAAGACGAAGCCGGTGACGGCATCGTCGTCGGGCCGTACCGGCGCGGGTTCGGCAGGCTGCGGCTGCGGCCCCGGCGCATGCGCCGCGAGCCCGGCGAGCAGATCGACGACGCCGAATTCCTTGAGCGCGGAGCCGAAATAGACGGGGGTGAGGTCGCCGTTCCGATAGGCGTCGACGTCGAAGGACGCATAGCCCGCGGAGGCGAGCTCGATTTCTTCGTTGAACTGATCGAGCGCACGCGAATCGACCGCCGCCGCGAGCTTCGGATCGTCATGGCCGGTGAGCGCGATCCGTTCGCCCTCGAACGCCCGCGAGGCTTCCTTGCCGGGGACCGCGAGCGACGGTTCGACCAGATCATAGAGGCCCGAGAAGGTGCCACCCATCCCGACCGGCCAGTTCATGGGACAGACGTCGAGCGCCAGCCGGTCGGCGACCTCGTCGAGCAGTTCGAAGGGCGACTGGCCTTCGCGATCGACCTTGTTGATGAAGGTGATGATCGGCACCGAGCGCAGGCGGCACACCTCGAACAGCTTGAGCGTCTGCGGTTCGATCCCCTTGGCGGCGTCGATCACCATCACCGCGCTGTCAACCGCGGTGAGCGTGCGATAGGTGTCCTCGCTGAAATCCTCGTGTCCCGGCGTGTCGAGCAGGTTGAAGACAAGGCCCTGATGTTCGAAGGTCATCACCGACGAGGTCACCGAAATGCCGCGCTGTTGTTCGATCTTCATCCAGTCGGAGCGGGCGCGCCGCGCCTGTCCGCGTGCCTTGACCTCGCCCGCCATATGGATGGCGCCGCCCGCAACGAGCAGCTTTTCGGTCAGCGTCGTCTTGCCCGCGTCGGGGTGCGAGATGATGGCGAAGGTGCGGCGGTCGGGGTGGTTCTGGGACATGGCGCCGGGCGCCTAGCAGGTGGCGGCGTCAGTGGAAAGGGCTGACGCAGCATCGTGTCTTCGCGCAGCGGCGGCGCAGTGGCCCCGCTCGTCGCGTTCGGGAATGACGATCAGGCGTCGGTGAGGTCGAGCAGCGTCCGCGCGTCGAGGCCGATGCGGCGCATCTGCTCGGCGACCGGCGGCCAGACGTTGGTCAGGAAATCTTCGCGCATCAGCGTGCGCAGGCGATCGGTCGCACCCTCGGCCACGAACATGCCGACCCCGCGCTTCACCGTGACCAGACCTTCGTCCTGAAAGGTCTGATAGGCTTTGGCGACGGTGAGCGGGTTGGCGCCTTCCTCGGCAGCGAGCGACCGGACCGACGGGAGCATGTCGCCGTCGCGAAAGGTGCCGTCGAGAATCGCATTGGCGATCACGTCACGAAGCCGTTGATAAACGGGTTTGGTCTGATCGAGCATGCCGCCTTAATGCCATAAGACAGCAGCACAGTCAATTGAAGAAAATTAGTTTCTACTGATATTAGGCGACACTAAATGTCCCAAGCACTGACGATTTCGTCATAATATGGACGCGGGCGTTCCGACAGGTCGGCGCCGGGGGTGCCGATAAAGAAATAGCCGACGATCGCGTCGCCTTCGCGCAGCCCGAACGCGGCGCCGACGTTCGGGCTGAACGCCGCCCAGCCGGTGAGCCAGCTGCCGACATAGCCGTGGGCGTGCGCGGCGTGGAGCAGGTTCATGCCGACTGCTCCCGCCGACATCTGCTGTTCCCACAGCGGGATCTTGCTGCCCGCGACGGGCGCCGAGACGAGGAGCAGCAGCGTCGGCGCCTGATGCGCAAACTGGTCGAGCGCAGAGAGATCCATGCCGGCCGCGCCAGGATTTTCGGCCACCCATGCCTGCTTGAGCAGCGCGGCAAAGGCATCGCGCTGTTCGGGCGCGATCGTGATGATGCGCCAGGGGGCGAGCTTGCCATGATCGGGCGTGCGCAGCGCGAGTTCGATAATCGCGCGCAATTCGTCCGCGTCGGGCCCGGGGGCGACCATGTCGCGAGCTTTGCCCGAGCGGCGCGTGGCGAGGTGGCTTTTCAGCGAAGAGGTGTCGTTGAACATCGCGCGCCATGTGGCGTCTCGCCCGCATCCGCGCAACCCCGCCGCGCCGGGCGCTTTGGTTTCATGCGCAATTAGATTCTTCCCATACGCAATTTTCGCGCTAGGTTGCCCCATTCGCGCGGCAGAAGTCCGCGGCAAAACCATCCGGGAAAAGGGACGCATATAGATGAAAGATATGGCCTTATGGGACGAGGGGGACTGGATCGCGGTTATCGCGCTGGTCATCCTGGGGGTCTTTTTGAGCATCGGCGCTTTGGTCGCCGCCAGCAAGAAACCTGAATTCGCCGGCCATCCCAAGGGCCTCTACATGCTGTTCTTTGCCGAGATGTGGGAGCGCTTTTCCTACTACGGCATGCGCGCGCTGCTGATCTTCTACCTGACGCAGCACTGGCTGTTTTCGGACGGCAAATCGAACCTGATCTACGGCGCCTACACCGCGCTCGTCTATATCACCCCCGTACTCGGCGGCTATCTCGCCGACCGTTATCTGGGGCAGCGCAAGGCGGTGCTGTTCGGCGGCGTGCTCCTCGCCTTCGGCCATTTGTTCATGGCGTTCGAGGGCGATCACGGCATCACCGATGCCGCGACGAAGCAGGCCGATCCCGCGATCAACATCTTCTGGCTCGCGCTCGCGCTCATCATCGTCGGCTCGGGCTTCCTCAAGGCCAATATCTCGGTGATGGTCGGCCAGCTCTATCGCCTGACCGACATGCGCCGCGACGCGGCCTACACCATCTTCTACATGGGCATTAACGTCGGCGCGGCGCTCGGCACGATCCTCGTCGGCTATCTCGGCCAGAAGATCGGCTGGGCCTATGGCTTCGGCCTTGCCGGCATCGGCATGGTCGCCGGCCTGATCGTCTTCGTGCTCGGCAAGAATGTCCTGCTCGGCGCCGGCGAGGCGCCCGCACCGCTCGCGAAATCCAAGGAGTGGAGCATCTATGGCGTCGGCCTTGTCGCCGTCGGCGTGATGTGGGCGCTCGTCCAGTATCAGGATGTGATCCAGACGTTGCTCGTCATTTCGGGCCTCGGTCTGCTCGGCTGGGTGCTGTTCCAGGCCTTCAAGCTCGAGAAGGAACCGCGCGAACGCATTTTCGCCATTCTGTTCCTGATCGCGCTCAACCCGCTGTTCTGGGGTCTGTTCGAACAGGCCGGCGGCAGCTTCAACCTCTACACCGACCGCTATGTCGACAAGGGCGGCGTTCCTGCGTCGGTGTTCCAGTCGATCAACCCCATCTACATCATCCTCTTCGCGCCGGTCTTTGCGGCGCTGTGGCAGTGGCTGGGCAAGCGCGGGCTCGAACCCTCGGCGCCGGCGAAGTTCGCGCTGGCGCTCGCGCAGGTCGGGGCGGGCTTCCTCGTCTTCGTGTGGGGCGCGAGCAGCGTCGGACCCGAAGTCGCGACGCCCGTCCTCTTCGTCTTCCTGCTCTATCTTCTCCACACGACCGGCGAGCTGTGCCTGTCGCCGGTGGGGCTGAGCGCGATGAATCGCCTCGCACCGTCGTTCATGGCGTCGCTCATTATGGGCGCCTGGTTCTACATGACCGCGGTCGGCAATTTCGTCGCCGGCAAGATCGGGGAAGCGACCGGCGGCGAAAGCGGCGACATGACCAAGGAGGCGACGCTCGCCATCTATCAGGAAATCGGCCTCATCACGATCGGCGTCAGCGTCGTCGTGCTGGCGCTGTCGCCTATCGTGAAGAAGTGGATGCACCTCGACACGCTGCGCGACCGCGACGACAGCGTTGCCGGAGCTGGCGAACTTGCCGAACCGCAAGCGGCGGGGACGCATCCCGAACCGAAGGGGGCATAAGCATATGATCAGGGGCGTGAAGGGCAGTCTGCTGGCTGCCGTTTCGCTGGCGTTCGCGGGTTGCGCGGCGTCGGGCACCTCGGCGCAGTCGGCGGGCGACAAGCCCGCCGCGAGCGCCGAAAAGCCGGTGAAGTTCAACAAGGATCCTTATCCGTCGACCTATCACGCCTATGCAGGCCGCCCGACGGCGGTACGCGGCGTGACGATCTTCGACGGCGAAGGCGGACGCATCGACAATGGCGTCGCGCTGTTTGCCGACGGCAAGGTGGTGAGCATCGGCGGCCCCGATACGGCGATCCCCGCGGGCTATGACGTCGTCGACGGCACCGGCAAATATCTCACCCCCGGCGTGATCGACATCCACAGCCACCTCGGCGTCTATCCGAGCCCGTCGGTCGATGCGCATTCGGACGGGAACGAGGCGACCAGCCCGACGACGCCCGAAGTCTGGGCCGAGCATAGCGTCTGGCCGCAGGATCCGGGCTTCAGCCGCGCGCTCGCCAATGGCGGGGTGACGAGCCTCCAGATTCTGCCGGGCAGCGCCAATCTGATCGGCGGCCGCTCGGTCGTGCTCAAAAATGTTCCGGCGCGCACGGTGCAGGGGATGAAATTCCCCGGTGCCCCCTATGGCATGAAGATGGCGTGCGGCGAGAATCCGAAGCGCGTCTATGGCAGCAAGGGGCGCATGCCCTCGACCCGCATGGGCAATTTCGCGGTCGATCGCGCGACCTGGGCCAAGGCCGCAGCCTATAAGAAGAAGCTCGACGAAGGGAAGCCGGTCGATCGCGATCTGGCGATGGAAACGCTCGCCGGCGTACTGTCAGGCGAAATCCTGGTGCAGAACCATTGCTACCGCGCCGACGAAATGGCGCAGGTCATCGATATGAGCCACGAGTTCGGATATAAGGTGTCGGCCTTCCACCATGCGGTCGAAGCCTACAAGATCGCCGACGTGCTGGCGAAGGAAGGCATTTGCGCCGCCATCTGGGCCGACTGGTGGGGCTTCAAGATGGAAGCCTATGACTCGGTGCCTGAAAATATTGCGCTTGTTTACAAGGCTGGCGCCTGCACGATCGTTCATTCGGACGACGAAAACCAGATCCAGCGCCTGAACCAGGAAGCGGCGAAGGGGCTTGCCGCCGGGCGGCGCATGGGGATGCAGATCAGCGACGAGCAGGCGTGGACCTGGCTGTCGTACAATCCCGCCAAGGCGCTGGGCATCGCCGACAAGACCGGCAGTCTGAAGCCGGGCAAGATGGCCGACGTCGTGCTGTGGAACGGCAACCCGTTCAGCGTCTATACGCGGCCCGAAAAGGTCTGGATCGACGGCGCGCTGATGTTTGACGCGACCGATCCCAAGCGGCGACCGGTGAGCGACTTCGAGCTGGGGCAGCCCGGCGAGGGAGATGTGAAATGATGCGCGCACTTCTGCTTTCCGCCGCCGCGCTGATCGCGGCCCCGGTCGCGGCACAGGATGTTGCGATCACCAACGCGCGGCTCGTCATCGGCGACGGCAGCGCCCCGATCGAGGGCGGCACCGTCGTCGTGCGCGGCGGCAAGATTGTCGCCGCGGGCGCGGGCGTCGCGGTCCCCGCAGGGATCGAGCGCGTCGACGCCGGCGGCCATTGGGTGACGCCCGGCATCGTCGCGGCGTTCAGCCGTGTCGGACTGGTCGAGGTCGATGCCGTGCAGGGCAGCAACGACCGCTCGGCGCGTCGTTCGCGCTTTTCGGCGGGTATCGACATCGCGCCCGCGCTCAACCCGATGGGCTCACCCGTCGCGGTCAACCGCGCCGCCGGCGTCACCCGCGCGATCGTCGCGCCGGGCGACAGCAGCGGGCTGTTCGCGGGCCAGGGTGCGGTCGTCGATCTGGGCGACGACAATGACATGGTGACGCGCCCGCGCGCGCTGCAATTCATCGAATTCGGTGAAGGCGGATCGTCGAACGCCGGGGGGAGCCGCGCGGCGACCTTTCTGATGTTCCGCGAACAATTGCTCGCGGCGCGCAGCTATGCCCGCAATCCCGCGACGCTTGCCGAATGGGGCAGCGACGCGCTGATCCAGCGCGCCGACGCCGACGCACTGGTGCGCGTGATCAACGGCACGACCCCGCTTTTCGTGCGCGTCGATCGCGCCGCCGACATATTGAACGTGCTGAAGCTCAAGGGCGAATTTCCGGCGCTGAAGCTGGTGCTCGTCGGCGCGACCGAGGGCTGGCTCGTCGCCCGGGACATCGCAGCGGCGAAGGTGCCGGTGCTGGTCTCGCCGTTGAGTGATCTGCCCGCAAGTTTCGAACGGCTGGGCGCGACGCAATCGAACGCCGGGCGGCTCGAAGCCGCGGGCGTCGATGTTTCGGTCGGCGTGTTCGACGACGATGATGCGCACAAGATGGGTTATACCACGCAATATGCCGGCAATCTGGTCGCGCTGACCAAGCTGCCGGGCGCCAGCGGGCTGAGCTGGGATCAAGCGTTCGCCGCGATCACCAGCGCCCCCGCGCGCGCCGTCGGCATGGACGGAACGATCGGATCGCTGCGCGCCGGGCGCGTCGGCGACGTCGTGATCTGGGACAATGATCCGCTCGAACTCGGCAGCCGGCCGACCGCGGTGTGGATCGACGGCAAGCGCCAATCGCTCGTGACGCGACAAGACCGCTTGCGCGATCGCTATGCGACGCCGCAAGAAGGTGCATTGCCCAAGGCCTATGACCGGTAAGCGCCAGAGAGGCTGAGCGCGCCGAGAGATGAAGGAGGCGAGCCGATGAACCCCATGTCGCTGTTGATCGCAACCGCGGTGCTATTCGTCGGCTCGCACCTCCTCCTGTCGCACCCGCTGCGCGACGGGCTGGCCAGTCGGCTCGGCGAGCGGGGGTTCCAGATCGTCTATTCGATCGTCGCCTTCGCTACGTTCATTCCGCTCGTCCAGGCGTGGCGCGCGATGCCGCCCGAACCGCCGCTGTGGACGGTCGACGATCCATTGTGGGCGCTGGCGACGCTGATCGTGCTCTTTGCGAGCATCCTGTTCATGGGGTCATTGATCGGCAATCCGGCGCTGCCGTCGCCCAAGGCGGCGTTCGCCGCCCAGGGGGCGCCGCGCGGGGTCTTCGCGATTACCCGTCATCCGATGATGTGGGGCTTTGCGCTATGGGCATTCGCCCACGCGCTCGTCATGCCGACCGGCGCGCAGTTGCTGCTGTCGGCGACGATCGCCTTCCTCGCGCTCGTCGGATCGGCGGGGCAGGACGCGAAGAAGGCGCGGTTGATGGGCGATGCGTGGCGCCACTGGGCGGCGCGGACGAGCTTCTTACCGTTCGGGCGGCAGGTTGCGGGGGCGGCGCCGTGGGGCGATGCGATCCCGCGCGGCCATGCGCTGTTCGGCGGCATCCTGCTGTGGCTCGCAGCGACCTGGGGGCATGGCGCGTTCGGCTATATGGCCGCGGGCATCTGGCGCTGGATCGGCTGACCGTCATGAATGACGAAGCCCGGATCGCGGACATGGCGCTGCGCCTGCTCGGGCGCGCGTTCAACGAACTCGACGAACAGGAACAGCGCGTCATCTGCGCCATCGCCGAACGCGCACCGACCAGCCGCAACGCGGGCGAGATCGACGATGAGGAAGCGAGCTTCGGTGACCGGCTGGCCGACCGGGTGGCGGCGGTCGGCGGTTCGTGGGGTTTCATCATCGCCTTCGGCGTCGTGCTCGTCGCGTGGATGCTGCTCAATTCGAGCGTCCTCGCGCGTGCGGGGCTCGTCTTCGATCCCTATCCCTATATCTTCCTCAACCTGATGCTCTCGATGCTCGCGGCGATCCAGGCGCCGGTGATCATGATGAGCCAGAATCGGCAGGCGGCGAAGGACCGGCTGTCGGCCCGGCTCGACTATGAAATCAACTTGCGCGCCGAACTGGAAATCATGCGCCTGCACGAAAAGATCGACCGCATGCGCATCGCCGACCTGGTCGAGAAGGTCGAAGATTTGAGCGAACGGCTCGATCGGAACGGGTAGGGGACGGCGGCTTTGGGGTGTATTCTGTTGAAG
>NZ_AOUN01000004.1:0-305053 GCF_000371385.1 Sphingopyxis sp. MC1 | reverse complement strand
CCGCGACGGCCGCCGCCAAGCCGGGGACCAGCTATGCTGCGCCGCCGCTGGCGGGCCCGCTGCCGGCAACCCCGGCCGCGGCTCCGGCGCCCAAGCGTATCCGCGTCGAACCGGCGGCGACGCCCGATGCCGCGCCCAAGCCCGCGCCGGTGCGCGCCGCAACTGCCGGCCCCTGGCGCGCACAGCTCGGCGCCTTTGCGGTTGATGGCAACGCGAAGAAATTGTGGGCGGCGCTGGCGCGCAAATATCCCGCCGTTGCGGCCCAGACCCCCGTCTATGTCAAGGCGGGGTCGGTCACGCGCCTTCACGCCACCGGCTTTACGACCCGCGCCGACGCCCAAGGCTTTTGCGCCACGCTCCAGAAGAGCGGACAGGCCTGCCTCGTCGTCGACAAATAGCCGGCGGCGCAGCAGGCCCGCTTCGCGTCACGTCACCTCGCTTCAGGGCAGCCGCTTGATCGCGGGCGGCGTCCAGCGGCCGTCGCGCGCCGCGCGCTCGGGCAGGTAGAGGCGCAGGTTCATCGAAAAGGCCCCGGCGGGGGCGGGCAGCCAGTTGGCCTGTTTGTCGGCGCCGGGGTCATCCTTCTGGATATAGAGGTCGAGCGATCCGTCGGCATTGAACGCCAGCTTGTCGCGATCGCCGATCGCATAGCGGCCGATCGGATTGTCGACGAAGAACTGATCTTCGCCATACATGGTCAGCGACCAGAAGGCGTCGGCGGGCGGAAGCTGGTCCTTGTCGAAATGCAGCACATAGCGTGCGGCACCGGTCAGCGGCTTGCCCTCGCTGTCGAGCGGCGCCATCGGGTAGATGGCTTCCTCGGGCGGCAGCGCACCCAGCCCGGCATAGGCAACGAAGGCGCGTTGCAGATAGTCATTGCCATAAACGCCCAGCGCATTGCCCAGCGCGACCCAATTGTTGCGCGTCAGCGCCAGCCGTTTACGGCGATCGAGCATCCGCTGATAGGCGTCGGCCGCGGCGCGCGTCAGGCCGCGCTGGACCGCCGGATCGGCCTTTGCGAGGTCGAAATCCTGCCCCGGAACCAGCCCCACGCGCTCCATGCGCAGCAGGATCGCGTAATCGGTCGCGTGCGGCGGATTGCGCTTCATCACCTCGGCGAAGCGCGCGAAAAAGGCGCCGGGCGTCATCTGTGCGACCTGGACCACCGGCGGCGTCTTCATGTCGACGCTGCTGTCGACCGTCGGCATCGTGGCGGCGCGCGGTTTGCCCCATTGCGACAGCGGCGCAGCATCATAGCCTGCCTGCAGGCCGTGGACATGGTCGTAATCGGCGGGGCCGTTGGTTTGGATGCGCCCGATGATCCACCCCATGTCGGTCGGGCTGCGCACCATCCGCATCCCCTGGGGCAGCTTGCCCTGCCAATGCGGACCGACCAGCGCGACGGTACCGCCGTCGTTGCCGGTCGTGCGCGTACCCAGCGTTGCGAACACTTCGGTCCACATGTCCATGATCGGCACAACATGATAGCGGCCGGCGGTCTTCGGCAGCGTCAGGACGAGCGGTTCCTTGCCCACGTCATACCATAGCGAGGAATAGAGCGTGTCGGCATTGGGGCGCACGACATCCTTGAAGGTCGCGTCGGGATAGGTCTGCATGTGCGAGAAATCGTTCATCGGCGCGCGCAGCCGTCCGGGCGCACCGGCATTGGTCGAGACGCGTCGGGTCGTGTCCATCAGCACCATCGGATAGCCATAGGTATAGGCGTCGAGGCCGATCTCATAGGCCTCCTCCTCGCTCGCCGGAGCCGCCTGCACGGCCGTGCCCGACAGCGTGCTCGCGAGCATCGCCAGCAGCGCCAACAGATATTTCATCGCACCTCACTCCTCTTTCCACTTTGCGTGGATGCCGTAGCGGGGCGGGCGGGTGCAGTCTGTCATCGGGCCGACAATCTCGTTGGGAAAATTGCCGCCGCATCCTACTATGCGCGCCGGGAGGACAGGCGATGGCGTCGCAGTCGCGGGAAAGGGAGGGGGAAGGCACAGCGCCGGCGCACGGCGACCGGCTGGCCGTGCTGCGCCGCTGCCCGCTCTTCGCTGCCTGGCCGGAGGCGCGGCTTGCCGACCTTGCCCGCATCGCGCGCACCGCCGACTATCCGCGCGGCGCCGAAATCTTCGCGCGCGATCCCGAACAACGCGACATTTTCGTGATCACGGCGGGCGGGGTCGAGGTCAGCCGGGGCAGCGCCGCCGGACGCAAGTTCGTGCTCAGCCTGTCGGGACCGTTCGAAGTGCTCGCGCTCGTTCGTCTGCTCGACAATCCGCCGATCCGTTTCGCCTACCGCGCGCATATGGATACGACGCTGGTGCATCTGCCGGTCGCCGGGCTGCGCGCGATCCTCGACGCCGATCCGATCCTGTGGCGCGACATCGCGCTGCTGATGTGCGCGCGGCAGGGTGACAGCCTGCGGCTGCTCAACGACCAGCAGCTCGGATCGCTCGACCAGCGCATGGCGTGGACGCTCGCCGACCTCGCGCGCATCCACGGAATCGCGGGCGAACAGGGGACCGACGTGGGCTTGCGATTGCCGCAGGAGCAATTGGGCGCGATGCTCGGCGTCACGCGCCAGAGCGTGAACAAGCTGCTGCGCGGCTTCGAGGAGGCGGGGCTGATCGCCATCGATTACAACCGCATCACCATCCGCGACCCCGCGGCGCTCGATCGCCTCGCGGCGCGGCCCGATTAGGCGGCCCACCCTCCGCACCGCCAATAAAAAAGGGGCCGCAAGGCCCCTTTTCGATCCGGCAAGCGGCGCGCGGCGTCAGCCGGCGATATGTTCGGCGAGGACGGTGAGGCCGGCTTCGTTCACCTCGGCAAAGCCGCCTTCGACCTCGATCGTTTCGGGCTGGGCGCCGTTCGTCGCATAGATGGTCAGCGGGCCGTTGCGCAGCGTCGCCATGAAGGGCGCATGGCCTTCGAGCACCGAGAAATCGCCCTCGCTGCCCGGCACGGTGACCATATAGACGTCGCTCGACCGCTCGAGGCGGGCGGGGGTAACGAGTTCGAACTTCAGAGCCATATCTCTATTCCTACAACCCCTCCCCCGAAAGGGAGGGATCGTTATCCTCAGGCCGCGTCTTCGGCGAGCTTCGCGGCCTTGGCGACCGCTTCGTCGATACCGCCGACCATGTAGAAGGCCGCTTCGGGCAGGTGGTCATATTCGCCGTCGACGACGGCCTTGAACGACTTCACCGTTTCCTCGATCGGCACGAACTTGCCGGGGATGCCGGTGAAGACTTCGGCGACGTGGAACGGCTGCGACAGGAAGCGCTGGATCTTGCGTGCGCGGGCGACGACCAGCTTATCTTCTTCCGAAAGCTCGTCCATGCCCAGGATCGCGATGATGTCCTGCAGCGACTTGTACTTCTGCAGCGTTTCCTGAACGCGGCGGGCGGTTTCGTAATGCTCCTGGCCGACCGTCGCGGCGGTCAGAACGCGGCTGGTCGAATCGAGCGGGTCGACCGCCGGATAGATGCCAAGTTCCGAAATCGCGCGGCTCAGCGTCGTGGTCGCGTCCAAGTGAGCGAACGAGGTGGCGGGAGCCGGGTCGGTCAAGTCGTCCGCGGGAACGTAGATGGCCTGCACCGAGGTGATCGAGCCCTTGGTGGTCGAGGTGATGCGTTCCTGCAGCGCGCCCATGTCGGTCGACAGCGTCGGCTGGTAACCCACGGCCGAGGGAATACGGCCGAGCAGCGCCGACACTTCCGAACCCGCCTGGGTAAAGCGGAAGATGTTGTCGACGAAGAACAGAACGTCCTGGCCTTCCTGGTCGCGGAAATATTCGGCCATGGTCAGACCCGACAGCGCCACGCGGGCGCGGGCGCCCGGGGGCTCGTTCATCTGGCCGAACACCAGCGCCACTTTCGAGCCGTCGGGGGTCGGGTTGCCGTCGGCGTCCTTGGCGATAACGCCGGCGTCGAGGAATTCGTGGTACAGGTCGTTGCCTTCGCGGGTGCGTTCACCGACGCCCGCGAACACCGACACGCCGCCGTGGCCCTTGGCGATGTTGTTGATCAGTTCCTGAATAAGAACGGTCTTGCCGACCCCGGCGCCGCCGAACAGGCCGATCTTGCCGCCCTTGGCGTAGGGCGCGATCAGGTCGATGACCTTGATGCCGGTGACCAGGATCGCCGCTTCGGTCGACTGATCGACGAATTCGGGAGCCTTGGCGTGGATCGGCGCGGTCATGTCGCTGTTCACCGGGCCGCGCTCGTCGATCGGGTCGCCGATGACGTTGAGGATGCGGCCGAGCGTCTGCGGGCCGACGGGAACCGAAATCTGCGCGCCGGTGTCGCGAACCGGCTGGCCGCGGGTCAGGCCGTCGGTCGCGTCCATCGCGATGGTGCGGACGGTGTTTTCACCGAGGTGCTGCGCGACTTCGAGAACGAGGCGGTTGCCATTGTTGTCGGTTTCCAGCGCGTTCAGAATGGCGGGCAGGGTGCCGGTGAACTGGACGTCGACGACGGCGCCGATGACCTGTGCGACGCGGCCGGTCGCGGTGCCGGTGGCAGCGGCCTTCGGCGCAGCGGCCTTCTTCGGCGCAGCAGCCTTGGGCGCGGCGGCCTTCTTGGCGGGAGCCTTCTTTTCAGCGGGAGCGGTAGCCATGGTCTTCTTCCTTGGGTTGATCGATTAGAGCGCTTCGGCGCCCGCGATAATCTCGATAAGTTCGGTGGTGATCGCCGCCTGACGCGTGCGGTTGTAAACGATGGTCAGCTTGTTGATCAGCTCGCCCGCGTTGCGCGTCGCATTGTCCATCGCGGTCATCGACGCGCCCTGTTCGGACGCGGCGTTTTCAAGGAGGCCCTTGAAGATCTGGATGGTGACGTTGCGCGGCAAGAGGTCGGCAAGGATCTCTTCCTCGCCCGGTTCATATTCGACCGCGGCGCCGCTCGACGCCGGAACGTCGGCCGGCGGCGGAACCGGGATCATCTGCTGGCCGGTCGCGATCTGGAGCAGCGCCGAGCGGAACTTCGAATAGAAGAGGTGCGCGACGTCGAAGGCGCCGGCTTCGTAAAGCTCCATCACCTTCGCCGAAATCTCGTTCGCCTGATCGAAGCCGATATCGCGGATGCCGGTCGTTTCATACTGCTCGATGATCTGACCGGGGAAGAGGCGGGCGATCACCGGCCGGCCCTTGCGGCCGACGAGGAAGAAGCGAACCGTCTTGCCTTCGGCCTGCAGCGCCAAAGCCTTGTCGCGTGCCGCCTTGACGATGTTCGAGTTGAACGCGCCGGCAAGGCCGCGGTCGCTGTTGAGCACGACGAGAAGGTGCGTGTCGCTCTTGCCGGTGCCCGACAGCAGCTTGGGCGCGGAATCCGACGCGCCGACCTTGGAGGCGAGGCTGGCGACGACGCCTTCGAGCCGCTCGGCATAGGGCCGCGCGGCTTCGGCCGCGGCCTGCGCCTTGCGCAGCTTCGCGGCGGCGACCATCTTCTTGGCCTTGGTGATCTTCTGGGTCGATTTGACCGAGACGATCCGCCCTTTGAGTTCCTTAAGCGATGCCATTACGGCCCCTCTTGTTCGTCAGCCCGGCGCACGAGGCCGGGCTCACGGTAACTTGGCTTACGCGAAAATCTTGGCGAAGGCGTCGAGCGCCGCGACCAGGCTCTTCTTGGTGTCGTCGCCAAGATCCTTGGTGTCGCGGATCGCCTTCAGCACATCGGCATGGTCGCTGCGCAGATAGGCGAGCATCGCCGCTTCGTAGCGCGACACGTCGGTCGTCGCGACAGCGTCGAGATAGCCGTTGGTGCCGGCAAAGATCGACGCGGTCTGCTCTTCGAACGGCATCGGCTGGAACTGCGGCTGCTTCAAGAGCTGCGTCAGGCGCGCGCCGCGGTTGAGCAGCTTTTGCGTCGACGCGTCGAGGTCCGAACCGAACTGCGCGAAGGCTTCCATTTCGCGATACTGTGCGAGCTCGAGCTTGATCGAGCCCGACACCTTCTTCATCGCCTTGGTCTGCGCGGCCGAGCCGACGCGGCTCACCGACAGGCCGACGTTGATCGCCGGACGGATACCCGCGTTGAACAGGTTGGTTTCGAGGAAGATCTGGCCGTCGGTGATCGAAATCACGTTGGTCGGGATGTACGCCGAAACGTCACCCGCCTGCGTTTCGATGATCGGCAGCGCGGTGAGCGAGCCCGAACCATTGTCGCTGTTCATCTTCGCAGCGCGCTCGAGCAGGCGGCTGTGCAGATAGAAAACGTCGCCCGGATAGGCTTCGCGGCCCGGCGGGCGGCGGAGCAGCAGCGACATCTGGCGGTAGGCGACGGCCTGCTTCGACAGATCGTCATAGACGATCACGGCGTGCATGCCGTTGTCGCGGAAGAACTCGCCCATCGTCACGCCGGCATAGGGGGCGAGATACTGGAGCGGCGCAGGTTCCGACGCAGTCGCAGCGACGACGATCGAATATTCCATCGCGCCATTTTCTTCGAGCTGGCGGACGATCTGCGCGACGGTCGAACGCTTCTGACCGACGGCGACGTAGATGCAGTACAGCTTCTTCGATTCGTCGTCGCCCTTGTTGACGTCCTTCTGGTTGATGAAGGTGTCGATCGCGACGGCGGTCTTGCCGGTCTGACGGTCACCGATGATCAGTTCGCGCTGGCCGCGGCCGACGGGGACGAGCGCGTCGAGCGCCTTGAGGCCGGTCTGGACGGGTTCGTGAACCGAGGTGCGCGGGATGATGCCCGGCGCCTTGACTTCGACGCGCATCCGCTTGTCGGCCTTGATCGGGCCCTTGCCGTCGATCGGGTTACCGAGGCCATCGACGACGCGGCCGAGCAGACCCTTGCCGACGGGGACGTCGACGATCGTGCCGGTGCGCTTGACGGTGTCGCCTTCCTTGATCTCGCTGTCCGAGCCGAAGATCACGATGCCGACATTGTCGGCTTCGAGGTTGAGCGCCATGCCCTTCACGCCATTGGCGAATTCGACCATCTCGCCGGCCTGGACATTGTCGAGGCCATAGACGCGGGCGATGCCGTCACCGACGGAGAGCACCGAACCGATTTCGCTGACCGTGGCGTCGGTCCCGAAATTGGCGATCTGGTCCTTGATGACCTTGCTGATTTCAGCGGCGCGGATTTCCATTATTCAGCCTTTCATCGGGCAATTTGGCGTCGGGCTGTTCAGCCCTTCATCGCCTGGGCGAAACTGTTGAGACGGGTACGGATGCTGCCGTCGATCAGCTGGCTGCCCAGCTGGACGACGAGGCCGCCGAGAATGGCGGGGTCGATGGTGGTCGCGATCTTCACGTCGCGGCCGACACGGGTCTTGAGGTTGGCGGAGAGCGCTTTCAACTGCTCGGCGCTCAGCGGGTGGGCGCTGGTGACCTTGGCGGTCACTTCGCCGCGGTGCGCCGCGACGATCGCATGATAGGCGTCGATCATCGCGGGCAGATCGGCAAGGCGACGATTTTCGGCGAGCACGCCCAGGAATTTGGCGGTTAGCGAATCGAGCTTCAGCGCCTTGGCCACTGCCTCGATTGCCTTTTCGGCATCGCCGCGGGTGACGACGGGGCTCGAAATCAGGGTCGCCAGATCGGCCGAATCGGTGAGTGCGGTCTGCAGCGTCGCCAGGCTCGCCTGAACGCCGTCGATCGCCTTCGATTCGCTCGCCAGATCGAACAGCGCACTGGCATAGCGGCCCGCGAGGCCCGCCGTGATGTTGCCCTGAATGCCGCCGGAATTCTCCACGCGCGAAAGTCCTTCTCTACGATCCCGTGGGGGATTTGGTCGCGCGGTTTTCGGGGAAATTCGACGAACCACCCCCGCGCGAAGTCGCGGCGCGCCTAGCAACGATTCTGTTGCAATGCAAGGTGGGGGTGGGAGGAATCCGCTTCACCTTCCGCCCCCCTTTGCGTCGTGCTTGTCGAAGCGGCCGACTTTCTCCAAACGGGTACGAAAGACGGATCGCGCTACGACAGGCGCGGCACGCACGGAAGAGGGCAAGGCCGATGGGCGAAATGATCCGCATGACGATGGACGATGGCGCGGAAATCGCTGTCTATCATGCGCCGGCAGAGGGCGAACGCCGCGGCGGTCTGGTGCTCGTCCAGGAAATCTTCGGGGTCACCGATCATATTCGCGAGCTGTGCGACGAATATGCGGCCGACGGCTATGAGGTGCTGTCGCCCGCGCTGTTCGATCGCGAGCATCCGGGGTTCGAAAGCGACTATTCGGGGCCGCAGTTCGAGCGCGCGGTGCAGCTGGCGCGCGAACTCCATCCGTTCGAGCAGAGCCTGAAGGATGCGCAGACGTGCATCGACGCCCTGAAAGGCGCCAAAATATCTGGGGGGCCGGTCTTCATCACCGGCTATTGCTATGGCGGGTCGGTCGCGTGGCGGATGGCGCAGATCAGCCCCGATCTGGCCGCCGCTTCCTCCTATTACGGCAGCCTCGTCCCGACGATGTTCAAGGACGAGGCGCCGAGGTGCGCCGCCATTGCCCATTTCGGCCGCTTCGACGGCGGCATTCCGATGGAGGGGGTCGAGGCGCTGATCGCGCGCGATCATGCGACCGCGCAAATCTTCGTCTATGAGGCGGGCCACGGCTTCAACAGCGACCGCCGCAAGGATTATCACGAACCGAGCGCCGACCTCGCGCGGGACCGCACGCTGATGCTGTTCAAGGCGTGCGGGGGATAGCAGACGCTGCCACCGCCCCGCGTCGCATCAGGGCGCTGGCTTTGCTCCCACCCCTGCCGCCGCCTTCTGGCATTGATAGACGAGCCGCTCGTTCGGGCTGGCGGGCAGTACGGCGCGAATTGCCTCCTGCTGCGTGGCGAGCCCCGCAAGCGCGTCGGCATCGGTGGTGCAGGCCTTCAGCGTGATCCCCGCCCGCGCCTCGCGCGCCAGCTTCATCGTGTCGGCATCGAGCAGATAGCGATCGACGCGATAATCCTTCGCCGCCGGATCGATCGACGCGACGGTCACGGTCGCCTCCTCATTGGGCACCAGGATACGCTGCCAGCGGCCGTCGGCACCCATCGCATATTGGGTGCGGTCGTTGACGCAGCCGTTTGCGGCAATCGCGACCGGCACGTCGGTGGTCGACGAGACGGTGATGCGGCTGCGGTCGGGGCGGATCGTGCAGAGATAATTGCCTTCGGCGAGCTTGGCGCCGTCGGGCTTCGCCGTATCGGCCGTGTCACCTTCGACCGCGTCGAGCGCCGCATGCGCATCGGGCCGCGTCGCAAAGAGCAGCGCCGCGAACAGCATGAGCGCGGCCCCGGCGCTCCCCGCGATCTTTGCGCCGCGCATATTCTTCTGATTGTAGAAGAGCAGCGCCGCCCCGGCGCCGAGCGCGCCGATCACGAACAGCACCCCGGCGAGCGCCATGCGGTTCTCACGCGCGGTCATCGCCGCTTCCTCGGCACGCGCGGCCTTGAGGTCATGGTCGAGCTTCGCCGCCTCGTCGCGCGCGGCATTGGCCTGCGCCAGTGCGCGGGCATCGGCCTCCAGCGCGGCGCGGTCGCGGGCGTCGGCCTCGGCCATCGTCAGGCACGGCGTCCCCACGCTCGCGAAACTCTGTCCGGCATCGCCCAGAAAGCGCGTCACCTCGCGCCCCGCGATCGCGAAGGCGAAAGGCGAATCGCCGTCGTCGGCGCGGGTGATGAAGGTGTTGATGCCGACGATGCGCCCGCAACTGTCGACGAGTGGCCCGCCCGAATTGCCGCGCGCGATCTTCGCCGTGTGGACATAGGTGGCGATGCCCTCGATCGCCTGGGTGTTCGACAGATTGCCCTCGCTCCGCACCGGACTGCGCGGGGTGATATAGTCGGTCGCGCTCTGCGCGGTCGCAAGGTCGACATTGCCCGGATAGCCGAGCGCGACTACCTCTGCCCCCGCCTCGAACGGCCCCGAATAGATGACCGCGGCGGGCACGCGCCCCTCGGTCATTTCGATGAGCGCCAGGTCGCGCTTGGTATCGATCGCGATCAGCTTGCCGGCGTAGCTCTTCTGCCCTTCGGAGGGGACGACGCCGAGCGCGACATTGTTCGGATATTTGGCCGCCGATTCGACGACATGGGCGTTGGTGAGGATACGCGTCGGCGAAATGGCGATGCCGCTGCCATGCCCGAAGCCGACGACCTCGCCATCGACCATCGCGACGGTGACGACGCGCACGACGCTGCGCGAAACCGCGCTGATATCGTCGGCAGCGCGAGCCGGAACCGCGAAGGCGACGAGGACAAGCAGGGGGGCGAGGAAGCGTGCGAGAAGACGGGTCATGGCCGCGAACCTAATCACTGCGCGCGCGAAGGCAAGTTAGAGGTAGGGGCGCCACATCATCAGCCACGCCCCGGCGCTGCCGACCAGAATGACGAGCGCGCTCGTCGCCAGCAGTGCGGTCACGGCGGATCGCGCCGCGGGCCTGCTCCGCGCGCCGGTGCGCAGATAGAGTTCGGTCACGCCGAGCGGCAGCAGCGAGTTGGCGAAAGCCAGAAAGATGTCGAACGGGCCGTCCATCGCCGTGCCGATTCCCGCGCCGCCGGCCGCGATGCCCCATGCCATATAGCCGACGCGCATGAACCACACCGCGCTCGCCACCGCGAACAGGCGCAGCGTCCAGCGCCGGTGGGCCGCAAACCGGCGCGCCCTTGCGTTCCGCCACGCCAGCGCGCCGAAGAGAAGAATGAGCAGCGCATCGAGGCTGATCCCCACCGCGCCCGCCCAGTGCAGCCACGTTCCGCGGACCCAGGTCAGCCAGAGCCCGCCGAGCGCGAGCACCAACGCGCTGAACAGATAGAGCCGGCCGTTCCAGCGGTGAACCGCGGGCCAGCGCCCCCGTATTGCCGGAACCAACTGCACCAGCCCGCCGAAGGTGATGACCGCCGCCATCAGCACATGCGCCGCAAAGAAGAGATTGCCGCCCGGATCGCCGGGCACGAAGCCCTTGATCAGCGGCTTGGCATTCCAGGCGGCGAAGTCGCCCGACAAGGACGGCGGGTAGTAGAAGAGCAGGATGAAGGCGGTGAAGAGCAGCTGGCCCGCCGCGATCGACAGGAAGCAGAAGGTTGCGGAAAGCCGGAGCCAGTCGCGCGGCGCCGCCCGCTTTCCGCCGGTCTGCGATAGGTCGATGGTTGCCATTCGAGAGTCTCCACTGTGATCCGTCGATGCCGGGGCATCTAAACTGTTGGTTTGATTGAAAAATTCAGTGGCGCGCGCATCGTCCGGCTTTGAGCGCAAGCATCGGGACGCATCGCCGCGCCTGGCATGACATATCGGCGAGCAGACAAAGGAGCCGCATATGACCTATCGAATGAGCTATCGAATTCAGGGGCTGGACCCCGCGCCTTTCGCCCCGCTTTTCGCGCTCGACGATGAGGCGCTGAGCGCGCGGAACGCCCGCCGCGTCATTGCCACCGCTGACCGCGGCTTTCCGTGCCGGGTCAGCCTGGAGGACGCAAGGGCGGGCGAGGAACTAGTACTGCTGCATCACCTCAGCCACGATGTCGCCACGCCCTATCGCAGCGCCTATGCCATCTATGTCCGGCGCGGCGCGGCGCGCACTATATGGCGCGATCGGACGCCGCCGGTGTTCGAGGGGCGCCCGCTCGCAATGCGCGCCTTTGGTGCCGACGGTATGCTGCAAACCGCGCGGCTCGCAGGGCCGGGCGAAGCCGACGCCGCAATACGCGACCTGTTCGCCGACGCCGGCATCGCCTATATCGACGCCCATAACGCCGCGTACGGATGCTTCGCCGCGCGGATCGAGCGGGATGCGAGCGAGGGAGCCGAGCCATGATCGCCGACAGCATGACCGATGCCGATCGCTGGGCGGCGGTGCAGCGCCGCGACCGCGCGCTCGACGGGCGCTTCGTTACCGGTGTGCTGACGACGGGCATCTATTGCCGGCCGAGCTGCGCGGCGCGGCATCCGGCGCGTGCGAATGTCCGCTTCTTCGCCGACGGCACCGCGGCACGCGCCGCAGGGCTACGCCCGTGCAAGCGCTGCCTGCCCGACGATGTCGCGCGCGACGAAGGCGCCGTGATCGCCGCAATCGCCGCGATCAAGGGCAGCGAAGAGCCGCTCGCGCTCGCCGATCTTGCGGCGCGTACCGGCTATTCGCCGACCCATTTTCAGCGCGTCTTCACCCGCCACACCGGGCTGTCGCCAGCCGCCTATGCAAGGGCGCTGCGCGAAGAGCGCGCCCGCGCGGCGTTGAGCGAGGCGGGGCGCGTGACCGACGCCATCTATGACGCGGGCTTTTCGGGGCCGTCGCGCTTTTACGACACGATGGAGGGACGCATGGGAATGACCGCTTCGGCATGGGTGAACGGCGGCAAGGGCGCGACGATTCACTGGGCGGTGGTATCGACGAGCCTTGGCGACATGCTCGTCGCGGCGACCGCCAAGGGCGTGTGCCGCCTGAGCTTCGCCGAAGGACGCGATGCGCTCGAGGCGCGCTTCCCGGCGGCCGAACTGGTCGAAGGCGGCGCCGATTTCACGGCGCTGCTGCAACAGGTGGTCGATGCGGTCGAGGCGCCGGCGGCCGGTTTCGACCATATTCCGATCGACGTGAAGGGCACCGCCTTTCAGGAAGCGGTCTGGCGCGAACTGCGCAAGATACCGGCGGGCGAGACGCGCAGCTACGCCGACATCGCGGCCGCGGTCGGCAAGCCCAAGGCGGTGCGCGCCGCGGGCAGCGCCAACGGCGCCAACAATGTCGCGGTCCTCATCCCGTGCCACCGCGTCGTGCGCAGCGACGGCTCGCTCGGCGGCTATGCCTATGGCCTGCCAATCAAACGCGAACTTCTGAAGCGCGAAGAGATGTGAGATGAGAAGCATCGGCCGCGCCTCGAAGACGCGGCCGACGTGTGGACTTTCCGTCCTATTTCCCTTCGTCTTCGTCTTGTTTGGCGAAGATCGCGGCCATGGTCGTGCGCGCGTCCTGAATCTGGCCGGCGTCGATTGCGTCGACTACCTCTGCAACCTTGTTCGCTTCCGCCTGCTTGTGGCTGGAGAAGGCGAGCGGGGCCAGCACCGAACGTGCAAGCTTGCCCTTGTTTTCATCGAGCAACTGGCGCGCCAGGACGAGACGGTACCCATCGTCATAGGACGAATAGTCGAACACGCTTTCCAGCGCGATGAGCGCAGGTTCGGGGATCGCTTCCCGTGCCTGGTAGTAGGTCATGTAATAGCCAATAGCTGCCCGGGGGTCCTTGGGGTCCAGCCGATACGCCTCGGAGAACCAGGGCCGCGCCTGCGCGTACACGGCATTGTCCTTCTCCTTTTTGGCGCGTGCCATGAACATGTTGCCCATCAGCACATTGGCTTCCTGCGATTCGGGGGCGATCACAAGCGCGCGTTTCAGCGCTGCTTCCGCCTTCGCGAATTCGCCTGCGTCGGTATAGGCTTCGGCCGTGATCAGCTGCACCGCCAGATTGTCGCTATACTGGCGATCCTTTCCATCGATCTCGTCTACGACCTGTTGAGCTTCACGCTTGGATACGCCCCGCTCGCTGCGAATATGGGCGCGCATCACGGCTTCTTCACCTGCCGTCAGCTGACGCATCACGACCTTGGGAGCGACATAATGGGCGGGCTTCACGTCCATCGTGGGGAACGGTCCGCCCTTATATTTGCGAAGTTCGCCCTGCAGCTTGTCGAGGTCGCCGAAGATGCGCTTCGCGGCGGTAAGGCTGTCCTCACCGGCATTCAGCGCCTTCAGATAGGCGGCCAGTTGCCCCCGACGTTCGGGGTTGAAATTCAGATAGTGGGCGAGCAACCATCCGAACGAGTAGGATTGGTAGAGATCCTGCCCGTCGAGCCGTTTGTTATGATCGAACAGACGGGTCAGGCGGACGTCGGACAGCGCGAAAAGAGCTTCGCCGCGATGTTGCGGGACGTTGCCGATCCGGAAGGTGCCATCGTCGAACAGTTCGAGCGTGCCGTAAAGTTCGGCGAAGCCCTCACGGTACCAGTGCGGATAGCTGGTGCTGAAATTCTGCAGCATGAAATGATGAACATATTCGTGGAACAAGATGCGCGCCGGCGTCAGCTCGGTCTTTTCGCGCAGCGCCCGCCGATCAAGGTTGCGGTCGAAGCGGTCGCTGTCGTCATCCTTGGCCGGCACGAAAGATACTGCATTCCCGGCACGCGGAATATAGAAGCCTGCGACCTGCGAACTGCCCGCCAGTCGGCCGATATCGTCGGTGCTGCCGAAGCGATAAACCCGCACCTTGTTCGATTCGCCGACCTCCGGACCCGGCACGGCAAGCCCCTGCATATAGCGCAACGCATTGTCGAAGCGTTCAAGCTCGGTCGCGAATCGTTGGGTGTCCTCTTTGCTGCTTTCGGACACGATGATGAAGTGACTGGTCTCCGCTTCCCACCATTCGGCGTGCGCGATGCTTGCCGATACCAGCGTGACGAGAAAGGCTCCGGCGCGCAGAGCCCTGTTGAATAATGTAATCACCTTGTATTCCCCCGGTTTTCGATGCGTCACTATAACAATGCGCCGTTCCGCTTCAACAGCCTGTCGAAAGGATGACACAATGACCGTTGCCGACGAAAGCATTGCCCGTTTCCGCGCTCTTCACATTCCCGGCGACCCGCTGATTCTGGTCAATATCTGGGATGCCGGCAGCGCGAAGGCGGTAGCCGCGGCAGGTGCCAAAGCGATCGCAACCGGAAGTTACGGCGTGGCGGGTGCGCAGGGGCGCGCCGATGGCGAGGATTTTCCGCTCGTCGATGTTTTCGAGAGTCTCGCGCGCATCCTGTCGGTCACCGACCTGCCGGTCACGATCGACATGGAATCGGGCTATGGCGCCGATCCTGCCAGCGTCGGCGTCTCGGTCGCGCGGGCAAGGGCGGCGGGAGCGGCGGGGATCAATATGGAGGACCGGATGCCCGGCCGGAACGATCTGCTGCCGATCGCGGAGGCGCAGGCGCGCTACCGTGCCGCGGCCGATACCGGCATTTTCGTCAATGCCCGCTGCGATGTCTTTCGCGGCGCCGATGCGGCGAAGGACGGCGACCGGCTCGTCGCCGCCGTGCTCGAGCGCGCCCGCGCCTATGCCGATGCCGGTGCGGGGTCGCTGTTCGTCCCCTTCCTTGGCGATCCGCGCTGCATCGGCGCGATCTGCGAGGCGTCGCCGCTACCGGTCAATATCCTGCGCGCCAAGGCGGGGCCGACCCATGCCGAACTGGCGGCGCTCGGCGTCGCGCGGATCAGCCACGGGCATCAGCCGTGGGCGGCGGCGATGGCGTGGCTGACCGGTCAGGCGCAGCAGGTGCTGGGCGGCGGCGAACCCGATTATTGAGCGGCCGTTGCGGGCCGCGCGACGGCGTACATTTCCTTTGCCATCGTCTTGGTGAGCGCCCAGCGATCGTCGCCTTCCTTGTAGAGATCGAAGTGGGTGCGGCCGGGAACGAAGCGGAAGCTCGCCTTGGCGCCCAGGCCGTCGAGGACGGCCTTCAGCCGCTCGGCTGACTGGTTGAGATAAAAAGTGTCCGCAGTGCCGACGGTCAGATGAATCTTGCCGTCGAGGTCGGGTTTGAGCCGTGCCCAGTCGCGCGCGATGATATGCGCGATGTCATAATGATCGCGCCAATAGGTGACGACGGCGGGGTCGATCTTGCCGGTCGCGCGATCGAACATCGCGCAGGGACGTCCATCGGGGCATTTGGGCGAAAAGACCCAGTCGAAGCTTGCAAGCTGGCCGCCATAAGGACCGAGTACCGCCTCGAGCTGGGCGAACTGGCGAAAGGTCGCGACGACCTTGCCGTCGTCGCGAACGAGCGGCCGGTCTTTGCCGTCGCTGCCCGCATAGGCATTGGCGGCAGGCGCATAGAGGTCGATATTCGTGAAATCGTGAAAGTCGCTCGGGTCGGGCGCGGTCGGCCAGCTTCCGCCGAACAGCTTGGGATAGGCGACCTGCAACCAGAGCGTCGACCAGCCGCCCGAACTGTGTCCGGTCAGGAAACGGCCCGACGGAAGGGCGTCCATGCGATATTTCGCCTCCAGCGCGGGGATTGCCTCGGTCGTCAGCGCCGTACCCCACGGGCCGTTGTTGGCCGAATCGGCAAATTCGTGCGTTCCGGTCGCGATATGATGGTCGAGGAAAACCCAGATCATCGAGGGCAGGTCGCCCTTCGCCATCATCGCGGCGGTGCGCGCGGCGCTTGCCCGCGCGCTGTCGTTCGTGCTGCCGAAACCGCCGTCCGAATAGACGGTGGGATAGGTGTCGCCGCCCCTGGCATAGCCCGGCGGCAAGGCGACCCATCCCTCGATCGCGGTATTGCGTCCCCAGAAACGCGAGAGGGCGGTGCTGTGCACCGAAAGCGGCTCGACCGACGTCAGCCCGGGTTCGATACCCGCCCGCGCCTCGGGCGATAGTGCGGCAAGCCAGCCTGCGAAATCCTGCCCTGCGATCTCGCGGTCGAGCGACAAGGTCGGCACCGGCCCCGGCAGGCGGGCTTCGACGACGGGTGAGACCAGATCGCCCGCGCCGCGCCCGCCATAATTATAATCATGGTTGCGGTCGAACACCGCCTGGATGCGATAGTTGCCCGGCGCCAGCGTCGACCAGGCGGCCGGAAAGGCATCGACGTCGGTGCCGACGATTGCGGTCCGGCCCGGCTTGAGGCTGCTCACCTCGACCGCCGCGATCGCCGTGCCGGTCGGCTCGAACGGCGACGTGTCGACCGCGTCCTGGGGTTTTGTGCCGGGCTCGACCTTTTGAGCAAAGACGATCAGGCGCCCGCTGTCATCATCGCCGAGATCTTTGGGCGTGATGACCGGAACCGCGATCGGCTCGGCAAGAAGCGGCGTGGCACCGACGGCAACGAGGCCGGTGGCGAGGACGAGCGCAAGGCGCAGGGTCGAGCGGGACATGACCGAGGTTTAGCCCCAATGTCGGCCCCGTAAATGCCGATTCGCCTCAGACGAAACTATAGGGGTCGACGTCGATCGCCAGCCGCACCTTGGTCGGCCAGTCGATGCGGCCGATCCAGTCGCGGATCGCGCCCTGCAGGTCGAAGCTGCGCGGCGCGTGGAGGAGGAGGCGGAAGCGGTGGCGGCCGCGCAGCATCGCGAGCGGCGCGGGCGCGGGGCCATAGATGGCGAGGCCGTCGGCGACGGGCGCCTTTTCGCCCAGCCGCTGCGCGACGCCGCGCGCGACCTCGATATCTTCCGACGAAATGACGAGCGCGGCGAAGCGGCCATAGGGTGGCGCCCCGGCGAATTTGCGCGCCGCCGCTTCGGCGGCATAAAAGCCTTCGCGGTCGTTGGCGACGAGCGCCGCCATGACGGGGGCGTCGGGTACGCGCGTCTGGATCAGCACCTCGCCGGGCTTCACGCCGCGCCCCGCGCGTCCCGCGACCTGTGCGATCTGCTGGAAGGTCCGCTCCGCGGCGCGCAGATCGCCGCCGTCGAGGCCGAGGTCGGCGTCGACCACCCCGACGAGCGTGAGATTGGGGAAATGATAGCCCTTGGTGACGAGCTGGGTGCCGATGATGATGTCGACGAGTCCATCCTCGACCGCCTCGACGAACTCGGCCGCCTTCGCGGGCGACCATAGGGTGTCGCTGGTGACGATCGCGGTGCGCGCCTCGGGAAAGCGTAAGCTCACCTCGTCGGCGACGCGCTCGACGCCGGGGCCGCATGCGACGAGGCTGTCCTCGTCTTCGCATTCGGGGCAGAGGCGCGGCGGCGGCATCACATGACCGCAATGGTGGCAGGCGAGGCGGTGGACGAGCCGGTGTTCGACCATCCACGCGGTGCAGTTCGGGCACTGGATGCGGTGGCCGCAGGTACGGCACAGCGTCAGCGGCGCAAAGCCGCGGCGGTTGAGGAACAGCAGGCTCTGCTCGCCCTTTTGCAACCGGTCTGCGAGCGCCTCGACGAGCGGCGGGGCGAGCCAGCGGCCGCGATCGGGCGGATCCTGCCGCATGTCGATCGCGGCAAGATCAGGCAGCGTCGCGCCGCCAAAGCGCGCGGGGAGCACGATATGGCGATAGCGCCCGGCCTCGACCTGCGCGAGGCTTTCGAGCGCCGGAGTCGCGCTCGCAAGAATCACCGGCAGCGCCTCGAAATGGCCGCGCATCACTGCAACGTCGCGCGCGTGATAATGGACGCCATCCTCTTGCTTGAAGCTGGTTTCATGCGCCTCGTCGACGACGATGACGCCCAGATTGGCATAGGGCAGGAACAGTGCCGACCGTGCGCCGACGACGATCTTCGCCTCGCCGCTTGCGATCGCGTGCCAGGCGCGCCGCCGCTCGACCGACCGCAGCCCGCTGTGCCACGCCACCGGCTCGCAGCCGAAACGCGCCGCGAAACGCGTCAGCATCGGTTCGGTGAGTGCGATTTCCGGGAGCAGGACCAACGCCTGCCTGCCCGCGTCGATGGCGGCGGCAATCGCCTCCATATAGACTTCGGTCTTGCCCGATCCGGTTACGCCGTCGAGCAGCAGCGTCTCGAACCCGCGGGCGGCGACGGCGTCGCGCAATTGCCCGGCGGCCGCCGCCTGCTCGGACGAGAGGTCGGGCGGCGCGAAGGCAGAGTCGGGCTCCGGGTAGGGCTGATCGGCCGACACGCTCACCGCCTCGAGTGCGCCCGTCTGGACGAGGCCACGGATCACCGCCTCGCTGACTTCGCCCAGCGCCGCGAGTTCACGCACAATGCCCTGCCGCGCGCCGATCTTTTCGAGCGCAACGGTGCGTTGCGGCGTCATCCGCGCCGGTCGTTCGCCCGTCGCACGATATTCGACGATGGGGCGCCGCGCGTCGGCAAAGGCGGCGCCGGGCAGAACCATGCGCAGCACCGATCCCGGGGGTGCGAGATAATAGTCGCTGGTCCATTCGACGAGGCGGCGCAGCGGGGCGCGGATCGGCGGCACCGGCACGACTTCGAACAAATTGCGCAGGCGGTTGTCGCCGACGGGTTCGGGGGCGCCGAAGCTTTCATCCTCCCACACCACGCCGCCCAGCCGCCGCGGGCCGAGCGGCGCGACGACGACGCTGCCGAGCGGCGCGTCGCTGCCGTGCGGGACGCGATAGTCGAGCGGGCCGAGGGCGGCGGTCAGAAGGAGGACGCGGGCACGGGTCATGGAAGCGATGACGATATAGGAGCGCGGCGAAAATAGGAAAGCGCGCTATGCCTCGCCGAGCCGATGCCCAATGTCCGTTGCCGACCTGCGTCGGCGGATCACATCGCCTTGATATAGTCGACCATCTGGCCGACCACGGTTCCCCAGCCGTCGTGGAAGCCCATTTCCTCATGCTTCTGGCGCGCGGCACTGTCGCCGTGGACCGCGACCGCGCGATAGAGCGTGCTGTTGCCCTGCGGCGTCAGGAACAGGCCGGCGGTGAAGAAGGGCGCGGGCGCGGGGCGGAAGCCGGGGAGCAGCGTGTCGGTGAAGATCAGCCGTTCGCCCGGCACGACCTCCAGATAGCAGCCGCTGTTCGGAAACTCCTCACCCTCGGGCGAGCGCATCGTCGTGCTGAAGACGCCGCCGGGGCGCAGGTCCATCTCGCAGGCGGTGACCGTCCAGGGCTTGGGGACGAACCAGTGCACCAGATGCTCGGGCGTGGTCCAGACCTTCCACACAAGGTCGGCGGGCACGTCGATCACGCGTTCGAGGACAAGGTCGAGGTCGGGATCGACCGGGCTGAGCGGAAAGGTCATTCGGGGGTCTCCTTCTTGTTTTTGAGCGAGAGCAGATAGGCATCCATGCGGTCGAGTCGGCCTTCCCACAGGCGGCGCTGGGTCGCTAGCCAGTCCTCGGCCAGCCGCAGCCGGTCGGGGGCAAGGCTGTAGGTGCGGACCCGGCCATGCTTGCGCGAATGGACGAGGCCGCAGCCTTCGAGCACCTTGAGGTGCGCGAGAAAGGAGGGGAGCGCCATCGGGTGGTGCGCCGCAAGTTCGCTGACCGACGCCGGTCGTTCGCCCAGCCGTTCGAGAACCTGCCGCCGTGTCGGGTCGGCGAGGGCGCGGAAGATACCGTCGATCATCGCCGGTTCGGGCGCAATCGGGGCGTCGGGCCGGATGGTCGACATGGCGCATTCCTTTCGCCCGCCCTCTTAGCTCGGCCCAATACTTAGGTCAATGACTAACTATTGAGACAGGCACCGCGCGGTGCGATTTCGCTGGCGGATAGGGAGATCAGGCGGCGGCGATGCGGCGCGGACGGGCGCGGGCGGGCTTCGGCCGCCGGAACCAGAAGGTCCACACCGCAAAGCTGCCGAGCATCGCCATCGTCAGCCCCGACAGGGTCATGACGATGCGATAGCCGAGCCCGCCGACCTTGGCGGCGTGCAGCGGATAGGCCTTGTTGAACGCCTGTGCGGCGGGCGCCATGGCGAGCGCGTCGCGCGCACCCAGCAGCCGGCCCGTCTGCGCATCGAACCACAGCGTCGACCGGCCGTTAGGAAGCCATTCGGCCTGCCGGCGCATCCGCAGCGAAATCGGGTCGCCCGCCTTGCGCGGCAGGCTGAGGATACGGAACTCGCCGTCGGGAAAGCGGCGGCGCGCTTCGGCGAGCATCGCCGCATAGTCGGGCTTCGCAGCCAGCGGGCCGCCCTTATATTTGGGCGGTGCCATCGACTTCTCCGCCGCGGCAATCGAACCGAAGGGCGCGACGACCGCCATTGCGAAGGGGCGAAAGATCATCATCGTCCCGGTGACGACCGAGAGCAGCAACAGCGGTGCCATCACGATTCCCAGGTCGCGGTGATGCGTGACGATCGCCGGCCGGCTCATTCGCTTGGGCCACAGGCGCAGGCGGAAGGTCCGGCGCGTCCGCCACCACAGGATGACGCCCGACACGATGAAGAACAGCCCGCACAGGCCCGCGATGCCGATCACCCACTCGCCGCTGTCGCCCGCGAAGAGATGGTGATGGAAATCGAAGATCCACAGCTCGGGCCGCTCCCACTGGCTGGCCCAGCGGGTGACGATCTGCCCCGTCTGGTCGGCATAGGCACCGGCGCCTTCGCCGAAGCGGGTCTGGTGGAGGCCAAAGCCGTCGCGGGCATAGATGATGCCCTGCGCGCCCGGCTGCGCCATGATCGCCTCGGTCGCCCGCGTCACGCTGCCAAGGTCGCTGCGCAGCGGATCGCCGCTATGCGGCAGCCCGATCCACGCATCCTTGTGGACGAGGATCGCGCCGGTGAGGCCCAGAAGGCCGAGCACCAGCCCGATCAGCCCGCCGGTCCAGCGGTGCAGCGTGTCGAGCAACTGCATCAGAAGCGATAATCCCAACCGAGGGTGAAGGTGCGACCGCGGCCGGCGAAGTTGAAGAAATTATCGGTCGGCCGCTGGGTGTCGCTCGCATAGGCGATATATTGCCGGTCGAACAGATTCTGCACCGCCAGGCTGATGCCGCCGATCCGCGTCTGGTAGCGCAGGAAGGCGTCGGTCAGATTATAGCCCTCGAAATCGTTGCGCGGGTCGCGCATCGGGCCGGTGAAACTGCGCGCAAGATAGATTTGCGTCTGGACGCGCGCCGACAGCGGCCCCTTGACGTAGCTGGCGGCTAGGTTCAGCCGGTCGGGCGAGATATTCGCACCGTCGAGGTCGGTTTCGACGATGTCGTCGCCGTCGGCATCATATTTGCCGTCGAGATGGGCGTAGCCTGCCGAGACGGTCAGGCCGTCAATCGGCAGCTTGACCGCCAGATTGATCTCCAGCCCCTCGATCGCGACGCGCTGGCGCAGCACGTCGAAAATGCCGTCGGGCCGGGCGACGAGCAATTGCCCCTCCTTGCTCGACGACCAGAAATAGGTCGCACTCGCATCGAGCGGACCGCGCTTCACCTCGACGCCGATCTCGCGATTGTTCGATACGATCGGACGGATGTTGAGGAAATTGTCGATCTCGACCCCCGGCGTGCTCACCGCGCGGGTAATGCGGCCGACGTCGGGGGCGGTATAGCCTTCGGCATAGCTCGCATAGGCGCGGATGCCAGGTACGGGCTCGACGATCACCCCGCCGTTCAGCAGCACGTCGTCGAAACTCGGGCTGCCGCCTTTGACGAAGGTGCGGCCGGCGCTCGCGAGCGTCGTATAATCGTCGATGCTGATCTTCACATTTTCGTAGCGCGCGCCGCCGGCGAGGCGGACGATGCCGTCGAACAATTTGAGATTGGCCTGTCCGAACGGCGCTAAGCTGCGGAAATCGGTCGGCGGCACCCAGACGCGGTCGGTGGCGATCAGCCGCTGTTCGGTCGAATCCCACAGCGCGTCGAAACCGGCGATCAGCGTCAGTGCCTCGAAACCGGGCACTGCACGCTCATAGCTGAGCTTGGCGCCATATTTGCGGCTGCGGTTCTGCGATTGATCGAACAGCGTCCCGACCGGCGCGATCTGGACGTCCTGGAAGGTCGCGATCGGATTGGGTTCGCCGCCGAAGGTGTCGCGAGTGCGGTTCCAGAAAATCTGGCCGACGAAATTCCCGCCGCCAAGATTGCTGTCGGTCAAGGACAACGCCAGGCTTTCGGTGCGGCTCGCGGCGGGATCGCCGGGCGGGGTGCCGCGCGCGGCGCTAGTCGGTAGACCGGTCGCGCGATTGCCCGCCACCGCGACATAATCACCATCGCCTTTCAGTTCGTAACGGCTGGCGATCAGGTCGAGCCGCATCGTATCGGTGATCTCGTAGCCAAAGCGCCCGAACAGCGAGAGCGTCTTGGAATCCTGCGTCTCGCCCTGCGTCAGATTGATCCCGACCGGGCGGCCTTCGCCGTCGCGAAAGATGCCGCGCACTTCATAGGCGGCGCCAACCGACGCGTCGAAGCGTCCGGCCCGATACTGGACCAGCCCCGCCGCCTTGCCGCCCATGCCGGCTTTGGAAAATTCGTCGTCGGCGGTGCCCTGCAGCAGCAGTCGGCCGCTGACGCCTTCGGTCTTCGGCGCACCGACCGTCACCTGATTGACGATACCGCCGGTGCCGCCGATCCCCTGCAGCGCGTTCGAACCGTAAATGACCTCGACCCGGTCGATGAAGAAGCCGTCGATGGTGAAGCCGTCGCGGCTGCCGTCGCGTAGCGGGGTCGATTGCGGAATACCGTTGATCGCATAGAGCGGCGATCGCCCGCGCAGCGTCTCGCCCGCGCCCGACAATTTCTGCCGCGTCGGCGAAAAGCTGGGGGTCAGCGTCGCGACCGCGTCGGTGACCGACCCCGAAATCTGCAATTGCCGGTCGAGCGCGTCCTTGCCGATGACGTCGACCGTCAGTGGTAGGGCGTTGGGCGGCAGGATCGTGCGCGCTGCGGTGACGACGATATTGTCCTCGGCGTTCGTGTCGAGCGCTGCGGTCTGCGCGAGCACGGGGGAGGAAAGCGCGGTGCAGGCAAGTGCCGCGGCGACAATTTTGCGAATCATTCTCAACTCCTGTTGAACAGGCCGCTAGTGCGACTGATTCGCAAATGCAAGGGGTTTCAGGGCAGAATTTGGCCGAGCGCAATTCCTTTGCCGCTTCGCCTTCCTGGATGGCGCATAGGATGACGAAAGCGGCGCACGCCGCGTCTCGCTGGCCGACCCGCCGCTATTCGATGGCCCAGCTCAGCCGCGATCGGAACTGCGCGGGGCGCGGCTTTCCTTGCGCGTCGAGGGCGGGCAGGAACAGCCCGCTTCGCATCAGGACCTCGCATGTCTTGCGATCAAGGATGTCGCTGCCGGCCGATTCTGTGATGTGGCAAGCGGTCGGGCGGCCCGAAGGTGCGACATCCAGTATGAACTCGCTGGCGCCTTGCGCCCGTGTACCGGGATAATCGGCAGGCAGGATCCAGCGTTCGGGGCTGATTGGCGTCAGACCATCTTCGTCGGTGACGTCGGAGTCCGCGCCCGCCTTGTCGGGCTTGGTCCAGGCTATGCGTAGGCGCGGCAACGCTTGCCGTTTACCGTTGCGGTCGACGCCCGCCGTTGCCCAGCCCAGCTTTTTGAGCGCGAGCGTGCAGGACGCATCGGCAATCGCCTGCCCGCCCCGCACACTTCCCGCCTTGCACGTCGGCGCGTTGCTCGCTTCGTCATGGCGCAGCGTTACGATCGCTTCGCCCGCCGCTTCGTCCGCGAGGCCGACGAGCAACCGGTCGGCGTCGGTGGCACGCGCCACCGGCATCGACGGTTGCGCGGCCGCCGCGGATGCCAGCGCCAGCGCGCCCGCGATCGTCGCGCCGGTCCGGGTCAACCCGCCAGCACCTTGGCCATCATCCGCTCTTCCTTGGCGATCCATGGCGCCATGCTCGGGCGCGACAGGATCGCCTCGCTCCACGCGGCGATTTTGGGATAGGTCGCGGCATCGATCGTCACGCCGCAGTGACGGACATTGACCAGCGGTGACACTGCCGCCAGATCGGCGAGGGTCAGCCGGTCGCCGACCAGATAACCCGACGCCGGGATCGCGCTTTCCAGATAGGCGAGCAATTTTGGCAGCTCCTCGGCTTCGGCTTCGGCGGCGGCGGCGAGATCGCCTTCACGGCCCAGGAATTTGGGGGCGACGATGCGGTTGAAGAACATCTTGCCGCCGCAGGCGGCGAACACGGTGTCGCCGAACTCGTCCCACCACACGGTGCGGCCGCGCGCTTCGGGGTCGGCGGGGATCAGCGCCGGTTCGGGATATTTCGCTTCGAGATAGTGGATAATCGCACTCGAATCGGCGAGCAGGAAGCCGTTGTCGTCGATCGCCGGCATCTTGCCGAGCGGCGATGCGGCACGAAAGCCGGGATCGGGATCGCCGATGCCCACGCCCTTGAGCTCGAAATCAAGACCCTTTTCACCCAGAAAAGCGAGCAATTTGCGCACGAACGGCGATACGATCGACCCATAGACTATCATCATGACATCCTCCTGATTCCCGTCCGAACATAGGCGGTCGGTTGCTCGCTGCAACCTGTTCGATGATTACAGCGATGCGCAACAAATGCTGCTTGCTATCGGTCGCTTGGCATGCTCCTATTTGTGACAGAGGGGGGCGCTGCTACGGCAGCAATCATCAGGATATGTGTAATGCGCCCTTCGCTCTGGGCAGATCGGCTGATGGCCCTTTCGGTCCGCTTCGTCGGGCTCGGCATCCTGGCAGCGGCCCTCGCGGCGGCGGTCGCCAGTTTCTTTTACAACAAGGCGCAGGAGGATGAGCAGGCTACCCGCGTCGCGATGCAGGTCAACGTCCGGCTGCGCGATCAGCTCGCGGTGCTCGAAGGGGTACGCGCGCTCTATCAGTCCGACACGGCGGCGAGCGGGCCGGGGGTCCGCGCCTTCCTCGCGGCGCTGCGGCCGCAGGTGCGCGCGCCGGGGATGCAGGGGGTCGGCATCGCCGTCGCGATCCAGCAGGACACCCCCGCCGCGGCCGAGGCGCAGCTGCGCGAAAATTACGGCAGAGAGATCAAGGTCTGGCCGCGGACAAGTGAGCCGATCGGCTTTCCCATCGTCCTTGTCGAACCCGACAATGATCGCAACCGCGGGGCGCTCGGCTACGACATGTACAGCGAACCGATCCGGCGCGAGGCGATGCGCCGCGCCTGGCAGACCGGCCAGCCGGCAGCGAGCGGGATCGTCGAACTGATCCAGGAGCGTAATGCGCAGCATAAGCAGCCGGGCTTCCTGATCTATGTGCCTGTCTACGCCAACCCGCCGGTGGCTGCAGACGCCGCGCCGTCGGCGGTGCCGCCGCCCTCGCCAGCGCAACCGATCGAGGCCTTTGTCTACGCGCCGTTCCGCATCGAGAATCTGATGCGCGCGGTGCTGGGAAACCAGCTCGACACGGTCGACGGGATCGAAGTCTATGCCGGCGAAGGCCCGTCGGCGCCGCTCGTCTTCCGTCATGGCAAGGTCGGCTGGGACGCGCATCAGGAGACGCTGCGCGTCGCCGATCGCCGCTGGACGATGCGGCTGTCCTACGGCCGCTTCATCGACCGGCTGGGCCGTCCGCTCGCGATCCTGTTGTTCGGCGCCGCGCTCGCCTGGCTCGCGGTGCAGTTGCACCGCCTGCAGCATCGCCGCCTCGGCGTGGCGCAGGCACTGGCGGAGGAGAAGGAGCGTCATGCCGAGGATCGCGAGCTGATGATCGGCGAAATGGCGCACCGCATGAAAAACGCCTTCGCCCGCATCGGCGCGCTCGCGCGGATCACGCTGCGCGAGGTCGACAGTCTGGAGGCGTTCGAGGCGAAGTTCGACGGGCGGCTGCGCGCGCTGTCCGATTCGAAGCAGATGCTCGTCACCGGCGCGGTCGATACGGTCGATCTAGGCCGCATCGTCCGCCGCGAACTCGACATTGCGGGCTGGGACGCACAGCGGCTTGCCGCGGTCGAAGGCCCGGACGTGCGGCTTGACGAAGAGGGCGCGCAGGCTATTGCCCTTGCCGTGCACGAACTGGTGACCAACAGCGTCAAATATGGCGCGCTCGGCGGGAAGGGCGATCTTGCGGTCGGCTGGCGCCGCGATGGCGGCAATGTCGAGCTGTCGTGGATCGAAAGCGGCCTCCCCGAAACCCCGCACATCGAAAGCGAAAGCTTCGGAACCCAGTTCATCCGCTCGCTGATCGAACGCCAGCTCAAGGGGCAATGGACCCGCGCTGCCGCCGATCACGGCCTGTCGATCGTCATCCGCTGGCCCGATCGTGTCGCCGCCGCCTGATCCGCGCTGGCATATCTGGATCGATCGCGGCGGCACCTTCACCGACGTCGTCGCGCGCTCGCCGGCGGGGGCGGTCGTCACTGCCAAATATCTTTCCGAAGACCCGGCGCGTCCCGGCGACGCGGCGGTGGGTGCGATCCGCGACCTGACCGGCGCCGGGACAGGCGCGCTGCCGCCGCTCGCGGTGCGCATGGGGTCGACCGTTGCGACCAACGCGCTGCTCGAACGCAAGGGCGCGCCGACCCTGCTCGCGATCACGCGCGGCTTCGGCGATGCGCTGACCATCGGCTATCAGGATCGTCCCGACCTGTTCGCGCGCCGGCTCGACCGCACGCCGCCGCCGCACGCCCAAGTTGCCGAAATTGCCGAGCGCGTCGGTCCCGACGGCGAGTTGCTGATCCCGCTCGACGAAGACGCCGCGCGCGCCGCGCTGCAAAAGGCGCGCGCGGACGGCATCGACAGCATCGCGATCATATTGATGCATGGCTATCGCTACCCCGCGCACGAACGGCGCCTGGCAGAGATCGCCGCCGAACTCGGCTTCGCGCAGATTTCGGTCAGCCATGAAGTCAGCGCGCTGATCAAGCTGGTCGGGCGCGGCGACACGACGCTTGCCGACGCCTATCTGTCGCCGGTGCTGCGCCACTATGTCGGCCAGTTCTGCGCCCAACTTGGCGACGATAGCCGTCCGCAGTTCATGAAAAGCTCGGGCGGGCTCGCGTCGGCCGCGGCGTTCCACGGCCGCGATGCGATTCTTTCGGGCCCCGCGGGCGGCATCGTCGGCATGGTCGGCAGCGCCGCGCCGCTGGGCAAGGATCGCCTCATCGGCTTCGACATGGGCGGCACCTCGACCGACGTCAGCCATTATGCCGGGCGGCTCGAACGCGATAACGAAAGCATCGTCGCGGGCACGCGCATCCGGGCGCCGATGCTGCGTATCCACACCGTCGCCGCCGGGGGCGGTTCGATCTGCCGCTGGGACGGTGCGCGCCTGCTCGTCGGACCCGAAAGCGCGGGCGCCAATCCCGGCCCCGCCGCCTATGGCCGCGGCGGGCCGCTGACCGTCACCGACTGCAACGTGCTGCTCGGCAAGATTCAGCCCGAACATTTCCCCAGGCTCTTCGGTCCGGCGGGCGACCAGTCGCTCGACCGCGCCATCGTCGCCGAAAAATTTGCCGCCATGGCGGCCGAAGTCGGCGACATCACGCCCGAGGCGCTTGCCGAGGGGTTGCTCGCAATCGCGGTTCAGCAGATGGCGAATGCGATCAAACGCATCACCATCGCGCGCGGGCATGATGTGACGCAGGGCTATCATCTCGTCGGCTTCGGGGGCGCCGCGGGGCAGCATGTGTGCCTCGTGGCCGACGCATTGGGGATCGACCGGATCCTGCTCCATCCGCTTGCCGGGGTGCTGTCGGCCTATGGCATGGGCCTCGCGCGGCCGTCGGCGATCCGTGAGCGTACGCTCGCGCTGCCGCTCGGCGCGGGCTGCGTCGAACCGCTGCACCGCGCGGAGGCCGAACTTTGCGCCCAGGCGCGCGGCGATCTGGCACCCGACGTACCGGTCACGCACGAAACCCTGCTGTTCGTGCGTCTTGCCGACAGCGACAATGCGATCGAGCTGCCGACCGGAAACCCCGCAGCGGTGCGTGCCGCCTTTGTCGATGCCTTCCGCGCGCGCTTCGGCTATGCGCCGCACGACGATCTGGTCGTCGATCGCATCCGTGTCGAACTGACCGAAGCGGGCGACGCGCCCGCGGCCCTGCCGGCACCCGCGCCAGAGGCCGAGGTGGAGGCAGAAACCGTCACCGCCTGGCTCGCGGGTGGACCCTGCGCCGTCCCGCTCCATCAGCGCAGCGCGCTTGCCCCCGGCCGCCGCATCGCCGGTCCCGCGATCATCGTCGATCCGCTGTCGACGACCGTCGTCGAACCCGGCTGGACCGCAACGGTCGAGCCCGAGGGGACGCTGAGGCTCGCAAATCCATCGGCGATCCGTCCCGTCGCCTCGCCATCGCAAGGCGATAGTGACGATCCGGCCGCACCCGATCCCGTCCGCCTCGAAATCTTCAACAGCCTGTTCATGGCGATTGCCGAGGAAATGGGCGGCGCGCTTCAGCACAGCGCTTCGTCGATCAATATTCGCGAGCGGCTCGATTTCTCCTGCGCGCTTTTCGATGGCGAAGGGCGGCTCGTCGCCAATGCGCCGCACATGCCGGTGCATCTGGGGTCGATGGGCGAAAGCGTGCGGACCATCCTGCGCCAGCGCGGACCCGGCCCGGAGGGGCGTCCGCGCGACGGGCGCGGCATCCGGCGCGGCGACGCCTATGCGCTCAACGCTCCCTATGACGGCGGCACCCATCTGCCCGACATCACCGTAATCATGCCGGTGTTCGTCGATAGCGAAGCCGATGCCCCCGCCTTTTTCGTCGCGGCGCGGGGCCATCACGCCGATCTCGGCGGGGTCGCGCCCGGATCGATGCCGCCGGGCAGCCGCAATATCGAGGAAGAAGGCATCATCTTCGACAATATGCTGATCGTCGATGACGGCCATTTCCGCGACGCCGCCGTGCGGGAGCATCTGACTGCAGGCGACCTGCCGGCGCGCAATCCGGCGCTCAACATCGCCGATCTGAAGGCGCAGGTCGCTGCTTGCCAGCGCGGCGCCAGCGGCCTTGCCGACCTCGCCGCCGCGCACGGCGGCGCGACCGTCGCCGCCTATATGGCACATGGTCAGCGTCAGGCGGAGGCAGCGGTGCGTCAGCTCGTCGCGCGGCTGGGCGATGGTCATTTCCGCTATGCGATGGACAATGGCGCCGAAGTCGTCGTGGCCGTGACGGTCGATCGCGCGGCACGCCACGTCACCATCGACTTTACCGGCTCGTCGGCGACGCTCCCCGATAATTTCAACGCGCCGCTGCCGGTCGTGCGCGCTGCGGTGCTCTATGTGCTGCGCACGATGCTCGACGACCCGATCCCGATGAACGAGGGCTGCCTGGCGCCGGTGACGCTGATCGTTCCCGACGATTCGATGCTCTCGCCGCGCTATCCGGCGGCGGTGGTCGCGGGCAATGTCGAAACAAGCCAGGTCATCACCGACGCGCTGTTTGCCGCCTTCGGTGCTATGGCGGGCGCGCAGGGGACGATGAACAATTTCACCTTCGGCAACGATGCCTACCAATATTATGAAACGATCGCCGGCGGATCGGGCGCGGGCCCCGGCTTCGACGGCACTGCGGTGATCCAGACGCACATGACCAACAGCCGGATGACCGATCCCGAAGTGATGGAGGCGCGCTTCCCCGTGATCGTCGAGGAATTCTCGATCCGCAAAGGATCGGGCGGCGTCGGCCGCTGGCGCGGCGGCGACGGCGCGACGCGCCGCATCCGGTTCCGCGAACCGATGGCTGCGAACATTCTCGCTAATCGTCGCCGGATCGCGCCCAGCGGCCTTGCGGGCGGCGCCGACGGCGCACCGGGCCGCAACTGGATCGAGCGCGCCGACGGGACGACCGAAGAACTGGGCGCGACCGCCAGCGCGGACTTGGGCGCGGGCGACACCTTCGTCATCGAAACCCCCGGCGGTGGCGGTTATGGCGAAGCGGAGGGGGATTAGATGCTTGTCCTGATCGGCATTGCGATCATCATCGCGGGCTTCCTGCTCCGCTTCAATCCGCTGCTCGTCATCATGGCGTCGGCGCTCGCGACGGGTCTGGCCGCCGGACTTGACGTCACCGCGATCATCGCCGCCTTCGGCAAGGCCTTTAACGACACACGCTATGTCAGCATCGTCTGGATCGTGCTCCCCGTCATCGGCCTGCTCGAAGCCTATGGGCTTCAGCAGCATGCGCGTTCGCTGATCGGGCGGATCAAGGGCGCGACGCTCGCCCGGCTGCTCGCCTCCTATCTGCTGCTGCGCCAGGCGATGTCGGCGGTCGGGCTGACGTCAGTTGCGGGGCATCCGCAGACGGTGCGTCCGCTCGTCGCGCCGATGGCGGAAGCCGCCGCGGAGGCGCAGGGCGTCGCGTTGAGCGATGCGCAGCGCGACGAAATCCGGGCCTATGCGGCCGCGACCGACAATGTCGGGCTGTTTTTCGGCGAAGATATCTTCCTCGCCATCGGGTCGATCCTGCTGATGAAGGGGCTGCTCGAAGGCTATGGTTATGTCATCGAACCGCTGCATTTCTCGGTCTGGGCGATCCCGACCGCGATCGCGGCCTTCCTGATCCACGGTGTCCGGCTGCGGCTGCTCGAAAAGCGGATGCTGCGCGCGCCGGGGCAAGGGACCGGCGCATGATCACGCTCGGTTTCGTCTATGTCCTCGCCGGACTGACCTTCGCGATCTTCGCCGCGCTCGGCCTTGGCGATCGCAGCAATCCCAAACGCTTCGGCAACGCCGCCTTCTGGGGGCTGCTCGCACTGTCGATGCTCGCGGGCGACCGGCTCGGCGATTTCGGCAACGGGCTGCTCGTGCTCGCACTCGTCGCGATCGCCGGGACGGGCCAGATCGGCCGCGCGCCGGGCGGCGAGGTGGCGGCAGGCGTGCAGGCCGAACGCGCGGCGAAATACGGCAATTTCCTGGTTGTCGTCGCGCTCATCATCCCGGCGGTCGCGCTCGCCGGCACCTTCCTCTTCAAATGGGTGCCGGGGCTTGCCGATCCGAAGCAGGCGACGCTGATCTCGCTCGGCATCGGCGTGCTGATCGCGCTCGCCGTCGGCATGGCGCGGCTGCGGCCCGCGCTCCTGCTCCCGGCGCAGCAGGGGCGGCGGTTGCTCGACGCGGTCGGCTGGGCGGCGATCCTGCCGCAGATGCTCGCCAGCCTCGGCGCGGTGTTCGCGCTCGCCGGGGTCGGCGAAGTCGTCGGCGACCTTATCGGCGCCGCGATCCCGCAAGGCAGCCTGTTCGGCGCCGTCGTCGCCTTCGGGCTCGGCATGGCGCTCTTTACCATGGTGATGGGCAACGCCTTCGCCGCCTTTCCGGTGATGATCGCTGCGGTCGGCATGCCGCTGCTGATCAAGCAATATGATGGCAATCCCGCGGTCGTCGCCGCGATCGGCATGCTTGCGGGCTTCTGCGGCACGCTGATGACCCCGATGGCGGCGAACTTCAACCTTGTCCCCGCCGCGCTGCTCGAGCTCAAAAACCCCTATGGGGTCATCAAGGTGCAGATCGGCACCGCGATCCCGCTGCTCGCGGTCAATATCCTCTTCATCTGGCTCTTTGCGTTTTAGCGCCGCCTTCAAATTTCCGTTCGCCCTGAGCTTGTCGAAGGGCCGTTCTTGCTTCTGCAGCGTCGAAAGAGAAGAACGGCGCTTCGACAAGCTCAGCACAACCGGATAGAGAAATTCCGGTAATGACCGACCTCACCCCCGACCACGCCGTCCGCTTTGCCACCGCGACCCTGTCGCATCTCGGCCGCGAATATCCCTACAAGATGGACCTGGTGCTGAACGGCCCCGAGGACGCACGGCCCCCGCGCGAGCATCACCCGATCTTTCACGGCAGTTTCGACTGGCATAGCTGCGTCCATGGTTGGTGGCAGATCCTTCGCCTTGCGCGCCTCTGTCCCGATCTGCCCGTCGCGGCCGAGATCCGCGCGCGCGCCGATGCGATGCTCGTGCCGGATAAGGTCGCGGGCGAGCTTGCCTTTCTGGGCCGGCCGATGGCGGCGGGCTTCGAGCGTCCCTATGGCTGGGCGTGGCTCCTCGCGCTGCATGTCGAGGCCGAACAGCACAACGCGCCTTGGGCGGCCGCGCTCGAACCGCTCGCGCTCGCCTTCGCGGCGCGCTTCCACGCCTTTCTGCCCAAGCTCACCTATCCTTTGCGCGTCGGCACCCATTTCAACATCGCCTTCGCGCTGCTCCTCGCGCGCCATTGGGCAGGAGGGCACGACCCCGCGCTCGTCGCCCTGGTCGATGCCCGCGCGCGCGACTGGTTTGCTGGCGACCGCGATTGTCAGGCATGGGAGCCCGGCGGCGACGAATTTCTCTCCTCGGCGCTGACCGAGGCGCATCTGATGGCGGTCGTGCTCGGCGATGCCTTCCCCGCGTGGTTCGACGCCTTTCTGCCCCGCGCAGCTGCGCATCAACCCGCAACGCTCTTCGCCCCCGCGACCGTGTCGGACCGCAGCGACGGTAAGATCGCGCATCTCGACGGCCTCAATCTCAGCCGCGCTTGGTGCTGGCGTGCGATCGCCGCCAAGCTCGGCGCCGCGCACCCCGTTACCCCCGTCGCCGAAGCCGCCGCCGAGCAGCACCTCGCCGCCGCGCTCCCGCACGTCACCGGCGACTATATGGGCGAACATTGGCTCGCGAGCTTCGCGCTCCTGGCATTGGACGGCCTCGCCGATTGACAAGCCCCCGCGTGGACGCAAGAGACGGCGTAAGAGGGGAGACGGACTGCACATGAAAACCCTGCGCCCGACATCGTTCGACGTCGCCGAGCGCGCGGGCGTGTCGCAGTCGACCGTCTCGCGCGCGCTGCGCAGCAGCCCCGGCGTCAACGCCGAAACGCGTGCCCGCGTCGCGCAGGCGGCGGCCGAGCTTGGCTATGTCGTCGATCGCCACGCCTCGTCGCTGCGCCTCAAGAGCAGCGAGACGATCGCGCTCGTCACCATCTGCCGCCCTGGCGAGGACCGCAGCGCGATCAACCCCTTTTATTTCGCGCTTCTCGGCAGCATCGCCGCCGCCACCTCGGCACGCGGTTTCAATTTGCTCGTTTCCTTTCAGGAGAGCGAAGCCAATTTCCGCGCCGATTTCGTTCGCTCGGGGCTCGCCGACGCGATGATCGTCATCGGCACGACCAGCAACCGCGCCGCGTGGGACTATTTCGCCGCGGCGCAGGCATCGGGGCATGATTTCACCTGCTGGGGCAGCCCCGGCGGCGACTTCCACTGGATGCGCAGCGATAATGAGGTGGGCGGGCGCCTCGCCGCCGATCATCTCGTCGCCACCGGCCGCCGCCGCCTCGCCTTCGTCGGACCGCAGCGCTCGCCGCAGCGCCAGTTCGACGAGCGCCGCGACGGCTTCACCGCCGCGCTCGCTGCGCACGGCCTCGCCCCCGTCCTCGCCGAGCCGCCGCCGGCGGAAGATCGCCATGCCCAGGGTATCGCCGCGGCACGCGCGCTGCTCGCCGCGCATCCCGACATCGAGGGTATTTTCGCCGCCAGCGACATGCTCGCGCTGGGGGTGCTTCAGGGGATCAAGGATATGGGGCGCAGCGTGCCCGGCGACGTCGCGCTGATCGGCTTCGACGGCATCCGCGCCGGTACGCTCGCCGACCCTGCGCTCACCACGATCGAGCCCGATCTCGACGCCGCGGGCGAGGCGCTCGTCGCCATGGCGCTGGAGGATGATGCCCACGCCCGCGACGGCACCCGCATACCCGTCCGCCTCGCGGTGCGCGGTACCGCCTGAGCGCGGCTGCTCGGGCGGGCTCGTCCTCGCGAGCAATAACGCTTCGGGGCCGCGACACCTTGTGTCCTTGTGCGGGAAAAATTCGGGCGCCGCCCGTGGACGAATGGCTGGGTTCGCGTGCATCATCCACCCCCACCCCCTTGCATTTCCCTGCCCCCGGCGTAAGGCGGCGCGGACATAAACCCGCGCGTGCGACTCCGCTTGCCCCGCTCTCCTGGCTTGGGCGGCCGGCCGTCATTCCCCGCCGCGCCAACATGGGGACTGCTGACCTATGACCACCACCGGCCACGATACGCTGGGAACCCGCTCGACGCTGAGCGTCGGCGGCAAGAGCTACGCTTATTATTCGCTCGAAAAGGCGGCAGCAAAGCTGGGCGACGTTTCGCGCCTGCCATTCAGCATGAAGGTGCTGCTCGAAAATCTGCTGCGCTTCGAGGACGGCGGCTTCACCGTCTCGACTGATGACGTCCAGGCGCTCGTCGACTGGCAGAAGGATCCCCATTCGAACCGCGAAATCCAGTATCGCCCGGCGCGCGTGCTGCTGCAGGATTTCACCGGCGTTCCCTGCGTCGTTGACCTTGCCGCAATGCGCGATGCGATTGCCAAGCTCGGCGGCGACACGACCAAGATCAACCCGCTCGTCCCCGTCCACCTCGTCATCGACCACTCGGTCATGGTCGACGAATTCGGCACGCCGAAGGCGTTCGAGCAGAATGTCGAGATCGAATATTATCGCAACGGCGAACGCTACGACTTCCTGAAATGGGGGTCGAAGTCGCTTTCGAACTTCAAGGCGGTGCCTCCGGGCACCGGCATCTGCCACCAGGTCAACCTCGAACATATCGCGCAGGCGGTGTGGTCGAGCGAAGATGCCGACGGCACCACCGTCGCCTATCCCGACACCTGCGTCGGCACCGACAGCCACACGACGATGATCAACGGCCTCGGCGTCCTCGGCTGGGGTGTCGGCGGGATTGAAGCGGAAGCGGCCATGCTCGGCCAGCCCGTGTCGATGCTGATCCCCGAAGTCGTCGGCTTCAAATTCACCGGCAAGCTGAAGGAAGGCGTCACCGCGACCGACCTGGTGCTCACCGCGACGCAGATGCTGCGCGCCAAGGGCGTCGTCGGCCGCTTCGTCGAATATTTCGGCCCCGGCCTCGCCTCGCTGAGCCTCGCCGACCGCGCGACGCTCGCCAATATGGCGCCCGAATATGGCGCGACCTGCGGCTTCTTCGGCATCGACGACAAGACGATCGATTACATGCGCCTGACCGGCCGCAGCGAAGAAAATATCGCGCTGGTCGAAGCCTATGCGAAGGCGCAGGGGCTGTGGATCGTCGACGGCGCGGCGGACCCCGTGTTCACCGACACGCTCGAACTCGACCTGTCGACCGTCGTCCCGTCGCTCGCCGGGCCGAAGCGGCCGCAGGACCGCGTCTCGCTTCCCGATGTCGACGATGTGTTCAACGCCGACATGGCAAAGGTCTATAACAAGGCGCAGACGCGCGTGCCGGTCGAGGGCAAGGATTTCGACATCGGCGACGGCGACGTGACCATCGCCGCGATCACCAGCTGCACCAACACCTCGAACCCCGGCGTGCTCGTTGCCGCGGGGCTCGTCGCCAAAAAGGCCGACGAGCTGGGCCTGAAGCCCAAGCCGTGGGTCAAGACCAGCCTCGCGCCGGGATCGCAGGTCGTCACCGACTATCTCGAAAAGGCCGGGCTGCAGAAGCATCTCGACAATATCGGCTTCAACCTCGTCGGCTATGGCTGCACCACCTGTATCGGCAACTCGGGTCCGCTCGCCGAGCCGATTTCGAAGGCGATCAACGAGAATGGCCTCGTCGCCGCGGCGGTCATCTCGGGCAACCGCAACTTCGAAGGCCGCGTGTCGCCTGATGTGCGCGCGAACTTCCTCGCCTCTCCGCCGCTCGTTGTCGCCTATGCGCTCAAGGGCACGGTGATCGAGGATTTTACCACCACCCCGATCGGCACCGGCAAGGACGGGCAGGACGTGTTCCTCAAGGACATCTGGCCGACCAATCAGGAAGTCGCCGACATGGTCGCCGGCGCGGTTGACCGCGACATGTTCGAGGCGCGCTACGCGCACGTCTACAAGGGCGACGCGCACTGGCAGAAGATCGAGGTCGAGGGCAGCGACACCTATCAGTGGCGCGCAGGCTCGACCTATGTCGCCAACCCGCCCTATTTCGAGGGCATGTCGATGACCCCGGCGCCGGTCAGCGACATCGTCGGGGCAAAGCCGCTCGCGATCCTCGGCGACAGCATCACCACCGACCATATTTCTCCGGCGGGCAGCATCAAGGCGGATTCGCCGGCCGGAAAATGGCTGATGGAACATCAGGTCAGCAAGGCCGACTTCAACAGCTACGGCGCCCGCCGCGGCCACCACGAAGTGATGATGCGCGGCACCTTCGCCAACATCCGCATCAAGAATGAAATGGTCCCCGGCATCGAAGGCGGCATGTCGCGCTATGGCCAAGAAGTCATGCCGATCTATGACGCCGCGATGCGCCACAAGGCCGACGGCACCCCGCTCGTCGTGATCGCCGGCAAGGAATATGGCACCGGCTCGTCGCGCGACTGGGCGGCGAAGGGCACCAACCTGCTCGGCGTCCGCGCCGTCATCGTCGAAAGCTTCGAACGCATCCACCGCTCGAACCTCGTCGGCATGGGCGTGCTGCCGCTCCAGTTCATCGAGGGGCAGACCCGCGAGACGCTGGGCCTGACTGGCGACGACAGCTTCACCATCACGGGCATCGCCGACATCAAGCCGCGCCAGACGGTGACGGTCGAGGTCACGCGCCCCGACGGTTCGACCTTCAGCTTCGATACGCTGTGCCGGATCGATACCGCGAACGAGGTCGAATATTATATGAACGGCGGCATCCTGCACTATGTGCTGCGCAAACTCGCGGCCTGATTGTCGCGGGACAATCGGCAATATGCGCCCGCCCCCTTACCGGGGCGGGCGTTTTCTTTGGGGATAGGGCGATGAACCTGCTTCAGATCATGATCGAGGTGATCGGCTGGACCGCGGCCGCGATCATTCTGGCAAGCTATGTGCTGCTCTCGCTCGGCAAGCTCGAACCGCGCGGCGCGGCCTATCAATGGATGAACGTCGTCGGTGCCACCGGCTTCGTCATCAATTCGGGCTATAACGGCGCCTTGCCGTCCGCCGGCCTCAACATCATCTGGGCCGCGATCGGCCTTTTTACCCTGTGGAACGTGCGCCGTCTCAGCCGCGCGGACAGGTGCTGACCCCAAGCAGCGAATAGGCGGGGCAACGGCTCGACAGGCCGGTGAGCAGCGGCACCACCCCGATATAGCCCCACGGGCCGATACGCCCGTACGCGGCGAGAACGATCAGCATTACGCCAACGACGATCCGCAGCAGGCGGTCGATGGTGCCAACATTGCGTGCAAACATATCCAGACTCCCGATTGCAGGTGCGACACGGAAGTTTTGACGCGCGCGCGGCGCGCGGTCATTGCGCTGGATCAAGAGACGCGGCCCCCGCCCGTTTCGGGCCGGGCGGCGGGATGGTGGGCGCTGACGGGCTCGAACCGCCGACCCTCTCGGTGTAAACGAGATGCTCTACCAACTGAGCTAAGCGCCCCATCGCGTGGGAGCGGCGCAAATGCGGGCATTTTCTTTGCCCGTCAAGGTCTTTCCGGCGTCGTCGAGAGGAACCCAACGAAAACGGTGGGACATGAGCGCCCCGCAGAATTCCCGAAATATGTTCCCGGTCTGTCTACCGCTCGATCTGACATTAAACCTCCGATCGCGATGACATTATCCGCGATCGGCGCGTGATTACGAATTCACGGAGCAGCACAATTCATTATTCGGGAGTGCGTGGGGATGACCTAACCTTTCTAACATGCTTGTAATATCAACGTCTTACCTCCTAATTTTGACCGCATTTTCGCCTAACCAGATTAGGATATACCAGTCTAACTTTTCAAATTATCTAACCTATTGAATTAGTGAGATTTAATGAGGATGCGCCTGAAAAGTTAGGCACTGGTAAGATGGCGTTTCTAATATTTATATCATTTAAATACAGTCAGTTAGACTTGTCCACGGCTGTCAGTTCGGAGAATTAGGTCGCGCCGATATCGGTCGCTCTCTTCGATCGGCCGTCGAGAATTTTCCCGCGAAAAGCAGGGGTTTGCATTGATCTGCGATCAATTGCGTCGGCTCGGCAGGGTCGCACGTCTCACTCTATGGCGCGGGCCGCTAGGTGGATCGCTCGGCGCTCGGCTGCGTCAAAACCATCAAAAAAGCGAGCAGGCGAGGCGTGGGGGCGAGCGCGGCGCGCTGGGTCGGGTTGAGAGGTCTCGCGGCGGTGGGCCTTGCCCGGCGGTCCACGCTTGCGCATGTGTTCATGATATGTTCCATACTTGGCGATGGCGCGGCGATTCGAGACGATCGAGGACATAGCGTGGCGCGGCCTGCGCCTGCGCCTCTGGTGCTACACGTGCGCGCGGGCGTCGGAGCTGGACGCGGGCGAAGTGCTGGCCCGGTTCGCCGCCAAGGGGTGGCCACTCGACCTTGCATCGGCGCGCGAGCATTTCCGGTGCCGCGGCTGTCGATCGAGCGACGACGTGCTGATCCTGCCGGCGAGGGCGGCACCCCCTCCGCCCCCGGAAGCGCAGCCGCGCGAATTGTCATGGGCGAATCAGGTGGCCGCGTTCTTCCACTCGAACAGGGCGCGGCGGAAAGAGAAACCTCTTCCCGCCGCCTATGAGGAGCTACTGCAAAAGCTGCGCCATAAGGACTGGCGCCCGCGCTGATCAGTTCGAGATGATCAGCTCGCCGAACGTCCCGGCCTTGGCAGTGCCGCCGATCGTGTAGCGGCAGCTTACCTCCTCCATGGCAAAGCCGTCGAACAGCGCGCGGACCTCGGGCTTGTCATTGATCGACAGGAGGAACCGGCCTTTCAGGCCGCGCAGCACGGTCGCCATCTGCTCGAATTCCTCGCGCGCGAACATGCCGTCGCCATAGTCGCGCTCACACCCGAAATAGGGCGGGTCGAGATAGAAGAGGGTGCCGGGGCGGTCATAGGTCATGATGAAGTCGGCCCACGGCTTGCGCTCGATCGTCACCGGCGCGAGCCGGACGTGCAGATCCTCCAGCATCGGTGCCAGCTTCGTCACGTCGAACCGCGCCGAGCGGCCCGTATCGACCCCAAAATTGCGCCCGCGCACCTTCCCGCCGAACGCCACCCGCTGCAGATACAGAAAGCGCGCCGCGCGCTGCAGGTCGGTCAGCGTCGCCGGGTCAACCCGCGACAGCCGTTCGAACTCGGCCCGCGTCGTGATCTGGAAGCGCAGCATGTCGAGGAAGGCGACGTAATGATGCTGCAGGATCCGAAAGAAGGTGGTCACGTCCAGCGACCAGTCGTTGATGACCTCGGCCTTCGGGCGCTGCTTGCGGCGCAGAAAGACGCCGCCCATGCCAACGAACACCTCGGCATAGACATGATGCGGAACGGCCTCGATCCGTTCGACCAGGCGCCCGGCGAGGTTCTTCTTGCCGCCGATATAGGGGGCGACCGGCTTGGCCTTGGGGGCGGGCGACATCGAGTATTCGGGGGAAAGCTGCACTCTGGACTCCATGGCTCTATGTTCTCTATATGTTCCCTCGCCGGCAACGGCGGGGTGGACCCTGATTCGGATCCTGTTGGGGCCATGGCGGATAATAGGACCGCCGGTTCGGGCTGACTCCCTCAGCCCGTCCCCCGTCGCCGGCGGCGCCAGCGACGGGAAATCCGGTCAGGCGGCGGCGCTGCTCGGCGCGTAGCCGTTGAACGCGATCGCCTCATATCCAAGGAACTCGTTGATCTGCAGGAAGCGGCGCTGCAGCGGCACGATCTCGTGATCGAAATAGACCCGCGCCGCGTCGGATATGCTGCCGAAGCCCGCGGCATTGGTCGGCACCACGCCGATAAGCTGGGGCGGGACGCGGTGCGCGGCAAGGATATCGTCGCGCGTCGCATTCTTGATGCCGACGAATTCGTCTTTCGCCGCGACCTCGCTGATCGGCAGGATCTGGACGCCCTTTTCCTTCCCCTTCGGGATGTGGAGATAGAGGTTGCGGAAATTGCCCGGACCCTTCGACTGGCGCATCGCCTCGCGGATCGCCTCGCTGTCGGGATCGCTCAGCCCTTCCTCGCTGACATAGAAGATATATCCGGCATGGCTGCCGTTCTTGTAATAGCGGCGGCGAAACAGCGTTGCGGCTTCGTTGAGCAGGCCGCTCTGAAGCGCGGCATACCATTCGGGGACGCCATAGATTTCCTGCGCCAGATCGGGTTCGAGCAGGTGGCAGATGGATCCGCGCTTGAATTCATGGTCGGGCTTGCCGGGCTGGTTGAAGAAGAACTGCCCCGGCTCCTTGCCGACGCGCGTGTGGATCGCCGGGCTGTTCTTCAGGCGCAGCGCGCGCCCGGCGATATTGTCGATCCGCTCCAGATAGGCGTTGCCCGTCGCCAGATAGTTGGTGACCAGTTTTTCGAACTCGGCATGCGCTAGCAGCGGCGTGGGCTTGAGCGACATGCTGAGCAGGTTGCGCTTCAGCGTGATCGCGCTCGAATGATGCGCCGACATGCGGTGCGCCTTGACCAGCCCGATCATCGAAATCGGCGGCGAATACCATCGGCCCGCGTCCGCCGCCTCCAGCATCAGCAGGAATTCGCTGCGATCGAGGACGCTTTCCGGTTCGCCGAAGGTGAACGCTTCGACGCCGCCGGGAGCGGCCTTGGTCTGGTCTTCGGTCATCAGCAAATCTCCACGGTGCTGCGCGCCGCGACCGCTTCAGGGTCGAGCGCTTCGTTGAACAGGGCATGCATGACGGCCCACGCAAGGTCGGCGTGGCCGGTGTCGCCGGAACGGCTGGCGACGAAGGTGATGGTCTTGCCGCCGCGCGTAACTTTGGGGCGGATCGCCATGAAGCTGTTGACGATGTCGGTCCAATGCGCAGCGAACTGCAGTCGGCCGTCGGCGATGACCTTCTTGGCCTTGAACACCATCATGGCCTTGGTCTCGGGCGTGTACCGGATCGCGCGCGTGTTCGGGAACCACGCGCTGACCAGGCTATAGACCGCGCTGCCGACGCCGGTGGTGTCGATCGCGATATGCGTGACGTGATAGCGGGCGCACATGGCGCGGATCGCCGCCGCCTGCTCCTGATAATCCTTCCCGCGAAACCGCTTGCGCTCAAGGATGCGGAACTTGCCGCCGGGCTTGGCAGGCGGGGCGAGGACGGCGAGCCCGGCTTCGTCGCCGTTGCCGCTCTCGCCGTTGGGATCGTAACCGATCCAGCATTCGCCGTCGCCGAACGGGCGCTGGCCGAACTCGTTGAAATCCTTCCACGCGTCGAAGACATCGACGCCGCAGCGGCGCATCATCTGGAAGGGGAAGACCGACTGCGTATCGTCGAGGAAGTGGCACAGGAAGAGGAGGTCAAATTCGTCGAGCGAATGTTCGAACTCCAGCTCGTCGCGATCGACCAGCTCGCCCAGCCCACCCGCGATCGCGTCGTCGATCGTGACGATGTTGCGCCAGATGCGGTCGGGGCCTTCGGCGCCATGCCTCAGCGCGTCGTGGCCGATATCGATCTTGACCTTGTCGGCCTTCGCCCGGCGCCGGTTGAACCGCTCGCCCGACCACAGCGGATAAGCTTCGTGCGCGAGGACGCTGGGCGTCGAGAAATAGGTGCGGCGGTAACGCTTGTGCGTCGCCATCGCCTGCGCGACCTTGTTGAGCTGCTCGAAGCCGAAGATCCAGAAAGCTTCGTCGACATAGATATCGCCGTGATAGCCCTGCGCGGTGCGGAAATTCGTGCCGAGGAAGTGCATCTCGAACGGCGGCAACGGCTCGCCATTCTCGTCCTCGCCGCGCTGGATCACCAGCGGATTGCCCTTCAGCGACAGGCCGAGGACTTCCTGCACCCACTGCACGATATACTGGCGGAATATATTCGCCTGGTTGCGGCTCGCCGACAGGAATATCTGGTTGTTGCCGGTCTTCAGGCCCCACAGCAGCGCCTCGCGCGCGAAATACCATGTCGCGCCGATCTGGCGGCTCTTCAGGATGAAGCGCGTCCGCCGGCTGACGTTCGCCCACCACGTCTCCTGATACAGGAAGTTGTCGCGGTGGAACGCCGCCTCGAGCTGGGCCAGCCCGTCGCGGTCGATCAGGTTCTTGGCCTTGCTCTTCTTTTCGCGGACCTCGGGCGAATTGCGGTTCGCGACCTTCGGGTTCAGATCGACTTCATTGCCGCCGCGCTCGAACTTGCGGATCCGCGCCGCCTTTTCCAGCCCGCGCCACAGAAGGTCGATTTCCTTGAAATCATGGCCGGTCTTCTTTTCCTTGGCGAGCAGCTGGCCAAGGCGGCATTCGACATGATCTTCGCACTTCTGGACGCTGCTCGCCTCGTCCCATTTGTCGCGGCCCTTCCAGCTCGCGATCGTGCTGCCCGGAATGTCCAGCTCTTCGGCGATCTGCGTGATCGTCCAGCCTTGCCAATAGAGCGAACGCGCACGACGCCGCGGCGGCGTCGGTGACACCTCCGGCGGTCGGATCGCGGTTGCCGTCTCTGGCGGGATGAAGATGGGCGGCGGAGGGGCCATGGCCCGCGCAAACTATGCGCGGCGGGCAATCCATCCTCCCTCCTGCTCCTGTATAACGCGCTTATACAGGAGCAAGTCGTTGCGGCTTCGCGCGCGGCAGTGGTGAACACGGGATCAACCGCACCACGCCAGCCCGGAGCCTGTCATGACCAAGTCGAAATTCTTCCGCGTCGCCGTCGAAGGCGCCACCGTCGACGGTCGCACGATCGACCGGAAATGGCTGGAGGAAATGGCCGCGACCTATAACCGCACCACCTATGCGGCGCGCGTGAACCTCGAACATATCCGCGGCATCGCGCCGCTCGGCAACAACAACTCGCCCTTCGGCGCCTATGGCGACATCCTGTCGGTCAAGACCGAGACGGTGGACATCGCGCTCGGCGGCAAGACCGAAAAGCGCCTCGCGCTGTTCGCGGAGATCGAGGCGCTCGATCCGCTGGTCGAACTCGTGCGCAAGGGGCAAAAGCTCTACACCTCGATCGAGGTCAACCCGAGCTTCGCCGACACCGGCAAGGCCTATCTGATGGGCCTCGCGGTCACCGACACGCCCGCATCGCTCGGTACCGAAATGCTGGAATTTTCGGCCAAGCTCGGCGCCAATAGCCCGCTCGCCCGCTTCAAGCAGCAGCCCGGAAATCATTTCTCGGTCGCGACCGAAACCACGATCGAGCTGCTCGACGACGCACCGAACGCCGATCCCACCGGCGTCTTCGGCGCCATCAAGGGCCTGCTCGAACGCTTCAATCCGCCCTCGCAGCAGCCGCAGCAGCAGCTCACCACCCCGCCCGCCGGGCAACAGGAGGCGCAGCAGCCCGCCGCCGGCGGCGAAGTCGCCGCCATCGCGCTCGCGGTCGGCCAGATGGCCGGCGCGATCGACAAGCTCGCGACCAGCACCACCCAGTCGCTGACCAGCATCCGCGGCGAGGTCGAGACGCTGCGCGACCAGATCAACGCCACGCCGCAGAACGGCCATCTCAGCCGCCCGATTTCGACCGGCGTCACCGAGCAGATGGTCCAGACCGACTGCTGACCCAGACCAACCCGCACCGTCTCTGCCGCCAAGGAACAAAGTCATGCAGAATCGCACCCGCCTGCTCTTCACCACCTTTCTGACCCGCGTCGCCGAACTCAACCACGTCGAATCCGCCCTTACCCAGTTCACCGTCGATCCGGCGGTCGAACAGAAGCTCGAAGAAGTGATCAAGCACGGCAGCGAGTTCCTGCAGCAGATCAATATTGAGCCGGTCATCCAGCAGATGGGCGACAAGGTCGGCGTCGGCGTCACGCGCACCATGGCGGGTCGCACCGACACCAGCGGCGCCGGGCGTCGCGATCCGGGCGATCCGACCGATACCGGCGATAAGGGGCGCTATATCTGCTACCAGACCGACTACGACTATTCGCTGAAATATTCGAAGCTCGACGCTTGGCGCCACAAGCCCGACTTCCAGACGCTCTTGCGCGACGCCATCGCGAAGCAGCAGGGCCGCGATCGCATCATGATCGGCTGGCACGGAATCGAAGCGGCCGACGACACCGATCGGGTTGCCAATCCCAATCTCGAAGACGTCAACGAAGGCTGGCTGCACAAGATCCGCACCTACGCGGCGGCGCATGTCCTCGACGATGGCGATCTTTCGGTTGCGCCCGCCAAGGCGATCTATGTTGCGCCCGGCGAAGTCGGCGTCGAAGTCGATTACCAGAACCTCGACGCGCTTGTCCTCGACGCCAAGAAGATGATCCCCGAATGGCGCCGCGGTGACACCGATCTGGTCGTCGTCGTCGGGCATGACCTGGTCGACGAAAAATATTTCAACATCGTCAATGCCACCGGCGACAAGGCGACCGAGATCGAGGCGGCGGATCGCATCCTGCGTTCCGAAAAGCAGCTCGGCGGTCTGCCGGCTGTCCGCGTTCCCTTCTTCCCGGCCAATGCCATCCTGATCACGACGCTCAAGAATCTGTCGATCTATTATCAGGAGGGCACCCGCCGCCGCTTCCTGAAGGATGAACCGGAAAAGAACCGGATCGCCAACTACGAGAGCGTCAACGAAGCCTATGTCGTCGAAGACTACGACATCACCGCCTTCGTCGAAAACATCGTCATCGGCAAGAAGCCCTGACGCCCGGAATAACACCCCCGGACGGTGTTGATCCCATGGGCTGGCGGGCGAGCCGGCCCATGGGGGAGCCACGAAAAACGGGGGAGGGTCGCCCGAACCTTCCCCACTTTCATGGAGCCACCGCATGAGCCTCGTTTCCCGCCATCTCGCCCGCCACGCCGCAGGCCGCGTTGCCGCCGCAGCTGCCAAGGCCGCGCCCGCCGCGACGCCCGAATCGCTCGATCCCGACTATGCCGCGCTGCTCGAAGTGCTGGGCGCGGATCTGCACACGCTCCACAATATCCAGTCGATCGAGCGCAAGATCGACGCCAAGCGCGGGATGATCGAGCGATACAAGGATTGGGTCGACGGCGCGCTGCGCGCCGGCGCCGATGGCAAGGCGGCGCAGGATGACATCGTCGCCGCGATGCTGATCTGGAGCCTCGACATTCAGGATTGGACCTATGCGCTGCAGATTGGCGCGCATGTCCTTGCCCATGGCGTTTCGCTCGAACGCTTCGTGAAGCGCACCGCGGGAACGGTGATCGCCGAGGAAGTCGCCGACGCCAGCATCAAGGATATCGATGCGGTTGATCATGGCACCTTGGTCGCGACCGATATCCTGACCGCCGAACAGGACATGCCCGACGAAGTGCGCGCCAAGCTGCAGCGCGCGATCGGCTGCAAGCTCGCGGCCGAAGCCGAGGCCTTCGACTCCGAATCGGACAACGCGCCCGCCGGCGGCAAGCCCGCGATCATGGAAGCCGCGCTTACGGCGCTGCGCCGCGCGGTCACGCTCGACGACAAGGTGGGCGTGAAAAAGGACATCGAAAAGCTGGAGCGCGAACTGAAGAAGCTCGCGCCCCCTACCTGACGCCCCACGGCGCCGCGGGGGCGGTGCGTGAACCGGTCGGATTACCCGCCTCCGGTTATGCGCTCCTCACCCCCGCACTTTGATTTGGAGACCGCCTGTCATGACCGGCTTTGTGGCGAACCCGCCCGCCCCGCAATCGCCCCCCGCGGCGACGGTCAAGGCCGATGGCTGGTTTCCCGACATCGACGTCAACATGGTTCGCGACGCGATGCGCCTGCGCGGCGAAGTGCCGCACCCGCGCCTGGTCGAAGCGCTGCGCGGCGCGATCCTGACCGTCACGATGCAGCTTGCGGCGTGGAAGGCAACGTGGGTGGCGGGCGGCGCCGCCGCGCTCGCCGACGTTCGACCCGACGAACAGATCGACGAACAGCACCGCCTCTCGCTGCTCTTCGTCCGCGCCGTGCGATTCTATGCCGCTGCCGAACTGGCCGACATGGCGCGCGACAGCTCGGCCACCAACGACGAAGCCGATCGGATCGAGGAAGAGCCGCAGGTCGCCGCCGAAATGAAGCGCATCGGCCTGCATGCCGTGCGCGACATGCTCGGCACCACGCGCGTCGCGGTGGAGCTGATCTGATGGCAGACCTCACCACCATCGAACCTGCCATCGGCGGCGAAACCCTCGATCACCTTTGCTGGCGCACCCTCGGCTCAGCCGATGCGATCGAGCATGTGCTTGCCCTGAATCCACGACTGACCAGCGTCGTGCTGCCGGAGGGCGCAGCGGTCATCCTGCCCGCGCGCTCGCCTTCGCCCCGCATGCTCGAAACTGTCCAACTGTGGAGCTGAAGCAAGTGACCGACTGGCGTGATTTTCTTTTCTGGTGGTTCTGCTCGCTGCTCGCGGGGGCGACGGTCGTGGGCGGCAAGCTGGGCGTCCTGTTGTGGAAGATGGCGCCCGACCCGCCGAGCGATCCGGTGCTTGCCGCCCACTGGCGCCGCCGGCGCCGCTGGCTCGCCTATGCCGAACTGTCCGCGCTGCCCGCCTTCGCGACGATCGCGATCGCCATCACCGTTCATCGGCAGGCCGAACCGATCCTGTCGGTGCTGATCAGCATGGCGCTGGGCGCGGTCGGCTTCACGATGCTGCTCGACGGGGTGCAGTGGCTTTTCCGCCAGCGGCTCGGCCTGCCCGATGCGCCCGGCGGCACGCTTTCGGGGGGCGACAACTCCAATGGAGGCAATGGCTATGGCTGATCTTCCGACCCCTATCCTCATCCTTGTCCTGCTCGCGTCGATCTTCTCGGTCGGCGCGGGCGTGAAGGCCGTCTGGCACAATTGCCAGCTTCGCCGCGGCGGCGAACGCCCGCTCGGCCTCTATTCGCAGCTCCGCAGCCACCAAAAGGGAGACAGGCCATGAACCCGCAGATTGCGACCATGATAGACGGCATCCTCGCGCGCGAGGGCGGCTATGTGAACCATCCCTCCGATCCCGGCGGCGCCACCAATTTCGGCATCACGCTGAACGTCGCGCGCGCCAATGGCTTCGTCGGCGACATGCGGAACCTGACGCGCGATCAGGCGCGCGATATCTACTACCGCGAATATATCGTGAAGCCGGGTTTCCTCGGAATCGCCGAAATCGACCCGGCGGTTGCCGAGGAAGTGATCGACAGCGGCGTCAACGCCGGTCAGAAGCGCGCCGCCTTGTGGTTTCAGCAGGCGCTCAACGTCCTCAACCGCCGCGGCGTCGACTATGCCGACATCGCCGAAGACGGCATCATCGGCCGCGGCTCGATCGCTGCCTTTCAGGCGCTTCGCCGCAAGCGCGGCGATTCCGGCGCGCGCCGCCTGATGCTGAGGGCGCTCAACGGCCTGCAGTTCATGCACTATTACGGGCTGGCGAAGGGCGGGACGAAGTTCGAGGATTTCATGCCCGGCTGGGTCGATGGCCGCATCGGGGCGCTCGGCTGATGTTTTCGTTCGGCACCCTCGCGTCGCTTGGCGGCGCCGTCGCCTTCATCGGCCTGTCGGTCGCGCTCAAGGGGCGCCCGCTGCTCTGGCTCGTCAATCTCGTTGACTGGCTCACCGAACGCCCTGTGCGCCTGCTTGTCGCGGTCCTCGCCATCGCGGCGATCGGCGGCTGGTGGTCCGCCTGGTCGATCGATGGCGCGCGCGACACGCTGCGCACGTCGCTGCAGGCCGAGCGCGATGCCCACACCAAGACCAAGGAACGCGTCGCCGCCGCGGCGCTCGGCGCGCAGGATCTAGCGAACGCCAACAAGGTCGACGTCGAAACGAAGTGGCGCGACCAATATCAGGAGGCCCAACATGCGAATGAAATCCTTCGCGAGCGCAATCGCGCTCTGCTTGCTCAGTGGCTGCGGCCTGAAGCCGATCGAGCCGATCCGGGTCGCTCCGGCGAAACCGGTCTGTCCTGCCCTGCCGCCATGCCCGCCGGATCTGTGTACGATGCCGGAACGGCCATCGTTCCTGTCGCCGACCTTACCCGCACTGCCGATGCCTTCGCCCAGCTAGAGGCGCTGATCGGCTTCGTGACCGCCGCCGCCGCCGTGCCGACTAGCCCGGCGCCTGCATCGGCGGCGGAAGCCGTGGCGCCCTGATGCTCAAGCCCGCCGCCATTCGCGCCATGCTCGCCGCCAGCCTGCCCGAGCTGGCCCGCGATCCCGAGCGGCTGCGCATGTGGATCGACAAGGGTGGCGTCCGCACCCGCCAGACCGACAGCTTTTCGTTCGAAATCGCCTATCGGCTCAACATCGTCGTCATCGACTGGACGCATGCGCCGCTGATCATCTTCGCGCTGCTCAACGAATGGCTGCGCCGATATCAGCCTGATCTGGTCGCCAGTCAGGCGGCGCCCGGCTATAGCTTCGAAGCCGACATCATGACCAACGACGCGATCGACCTGTCGATCGACCTCGATCTGACCGAGGCGGTGCGCCGCGTCGACAGGGAGGATGGTACCGGCTGGGACATGCAGATTGTCGAGGAACCCGAATGCTTCCCCGACGAATTCGCCCCGCAGCCGCCGGTGCCGCTTAAGGAAATCTGGTGGAAGGATGAACGGCTCGTGCCGCTTGATGCGCCATGAGCGACAATTTCGACCAGCTCGCGCCTTGGGTCGCGGCGATCGCCGAACGCTTCGGCGACGGCAATATGCGCAAGATCGCGCGCAAGATCGGCATCGCCCTCCGCCGCGTCAACGCCGCGCGCATCGCCGCGAATGTCCAGCCGGACGGCTCGGCGATGGAGCCGCGCAAGAAGCGCCCGCTGCGCGACCGGAAAAAGGATCGCGTCCGCAACAAGGGTCGCATGTTCCCCAAGATCAAGCTGGCGCGCAACATGACCGTCGATGCGACGGCCGACCAGGTGGAGCTGCGCTTCGCGCCCAAGGTCGCCCGCACCGCCGAGGTTCACCATTTCGGCCTGCGCGACCGCGTCGCCCGTTTCCGCGGCGCCCCGCAAGTCCGCTACCCGGCGCGCGAGCTGCTCGGCTTTAGCGCAGTCGATGAAGACGCCGTGCTGGCAGCTGTGCTGGACGGCGTGGACGCCTGAGCGCTATCGCGATTTTGCGCGCGCCTTCATCCCAGCGGCACGTCGATAGGAATCAGGGTCTTCCGCATAGGCGGTTCTGAAAGCCTCCTCGTATGAGGCCCCTGCTGCGACTTCGCGCAGGAGAATGCTGCGAACCTTTGCTAGATCTTCCTTCGAACCGCGCTTTGGCATTATGGATCTCCTCCGCTGCAGATATGTTGGCGATGCGCTGGGTTTCAAGCCCACTCCTGTATAACCCGCTTATACAGGAGCAGCCCGTTGCGCCTTGATCGCTGCGGGCGATCCATGGCGGCATGTCCGCAACCTCCGCCACCGCAATCGACCTTTCCCGGCTTCCGGCGCCGCAGATCGTCGAGCAGCTCGACTATGCGGCGATCCTCGCCGCGCTGCGCGCTGACATGCTCGATCGCTTCCCCGATTTTTCGGCTGCGGTCGAATCGGACCCGGTGCAAAAGCTGCTGGAGGTTTGCGCCTATCGCGAGCTGCTGCTGCGCGCGACATTCAATGAGCGGGCGAGGGGATGCCTGGTCGCCTTTGCGGTCGGCGCCGATCTCGACAATCTCGGCGCGCTGCTCGGCGCCTATCGCCTCGAAATAACGCCCGCCGATCCGCTGACCGGCACCCCGGCGGTGATGGAATCGGACGCCGACTTTCGCCGGCGCATCATCCTCGCGCCCGAGGGCTATTCGGTCGCCGGTCCCGAGGGGGCTTATATCTTTCACGCCCTGTCGGCGGATCCCGATGTCCTTGACGCATCGGCCACCTCGCCGACGCCGGGCGAGGTCGTCGTCACCGTCCTGTCGCGCACCGGCGACGGCACCGCGCCGCCCGAGCTGCTCGCCACCGTCGAAGCGGCGGTCAGCGCCGACGACGTGCGCCCGCTGACCGATCATGTCACCGTGCAGGGTGCCGAGATCATCGACTTTGCGATCGAGGCCGAAATCGAGACCTTCGCCGGTCCCGACAGCACGATTGTCATCGCCGAGGCGGAGGCGCGCGTCGCCGATTATCGGGAACAGTCGAAACGCCTCGGCCGCGATATCGTGCGATCGGCGATCTTCGCCGCGCTCCATGCCGAGGGCGTGAGCAAGGTGACGCTGATCAGCCCCGCCGCCGATGTCGAGCTGTCGCGGACGCAGGCGTCAAATTGCACCGCGATCACGTTGACCCATGCCGGGACGGGTGAATGACCGACCGGCCATCGATCCTGCCGCCGACCTCGACGGCGCTCGAACGCGCAATCGAACAGGCGACGGCGCGCGTCGGCGATATCGACGTCGATCTGCCGACCCGTCTGTGGAACCCTGCGACTTGCCCCGCCGACATGCTGCCATGGCTCGCATGGGGCCTGTCGATGGACAGCTGGGACAATCGCTGGCCGGAGCCGGTGCGCCGCCAGCGCGTCGCCTCCGCGATCGCGATCCAGCGCCGCAAGGGGACGGCGAAGAGCGTCTTCGACGTGGTCGACAGTTTCGGCGGGTCGCTCGTCCTCAAGGAATGGTGGCAATATGATCCGCCCGCGGATCCGCATACCTTCACCATCACGCTCACGGTCGGCGGCGGGCTGGGGCCGCTGCCCGCCAGCTATATCGACGACATCATCGCCGAAGTGACGCGCACCAAGCCGGTGCGCTCGCATTTCACTTTCACGCAGGGCCTCAGCGCAACCGCCGGCGTCCGCCTTGCCGCCGTCGCGCGGCCCGCCCTGCTCACCCGCCTTACCGCCACCGCCGTCTGAAGGGTTCGCCATGGCCATCACCATCATCGTCACCAACGCCGGGCGCGCCGCGCTGGTCAACGCCGCCAACACCGGGACCAACGCCGTTACCATCACCCAGCTCGGCATCACCGCGACCGCCTTTGCCGCGGATCCTGCGCAGGTCGCCTTGCCCGGCGAAATCAAGCGCATCGCCTCGGTCGCCGGGGTCGTCGTCGCCGACGACGCGATCCACGTCACCGCCAGCGACGTGACGACCGACGCCTATACGATGCGCGGCTTTGCGCTCTATCTGGCCGATGGCACCCTGTTCGCCCTCTATGGGCAGGCGGGCGCGATTCTGAACAAGACCGCCGAATCGATGATGCTGCTCGCGGCCGACATTGCCTTTGCCGACATCGACGCGACGATGATCGAATTCGGCGACACCAATTTCGTCCTACCGCCCGCGACGACCGAGATCCTCGGCCTGGTCGAGCTGGCAACAACGGCCGAGGGGCAGGCGGGCAGCGACAACAGCCGCGTCCTCACCCCCTATGTGGGCAAGCAATCGATGCTGGGCTGGCTGCTGTCGCAGGATGGCGCGGGCAGCGGCCTCGACGCCGATCTGCTCGACGGGCTTCACGCCAGCGCCTTCGCGCTCGCTGGCCATTCGCACGGCACCATGGCGAACCAGAATGCCAATGCGGTGGCGATCACCGGGGGCACCGTGGTCAACGTCTCGGTCGGCGTTGTCGATGGCAATGCTGCCGCACCGGGCCTGTTCTGGAACGCCGACACCGATGTCGGCCTTTTTCGCGCCGCCGCGAACGCACTGGGCATTTCGACCGCCGGCACCGAGCGCATGCGCATCGGGGCAGACGGCAAGGTCACTTTGAACGGCGCTACGGCCAATTATCTCTTGAACGTCGGTAGTTCGAATCCGCCACGCGGCATCCTTGCCGATATCGCAAACACCGCCGCCGCCGGCCTCAACGGTGCGATGCTCTCGTTCACGCAGAACACGATAAGCAATTGGTGCATCGGTCAGGCGCCGGGCGTTGATGCGTTCTCCATTTACTGGGGTCGCAACGGCGTGAGCGACGGTTTGGATGTCGCACGCTTCTCTGCCGATGGGACACTCCAGATCGCGGGCAGCCAAATCCCGAGGATGGTATTCAAGCGTAACGGTGTCGGCGACTGGTCGCTCGGGCAGGATGGCACGGCGGGCAGCAACGCTTTTGCGCTCCGTCTGAACGGCGGATCTCCGACGTTATATTGTCATACGGGCGGCGACGTCGGTATCGGAACGAGTAACATCACGGCGATCTTTGGCCGTACGTTGCAGATCGGAGACGGTAGCCAGAACGCGACGGTTTCGGTGGTCGGCGCCAGCGGCGCCGGCTATTTGGCTACAGCCGCTACTAATCTCATTCTTTCCGGTCGCGGAGGCATGGGTTTGCAGTTGGGTGCTAACGACGCGACTGCCGTGACAATCACGGTCGGCGGCGGCGTAGGCATTGGCACGACATCGCCGGGTGTGCGCCTTCATGTCAAATCAGGCTCTGGCCAGATTATGACGCTGGAATCGACGAACGCGCGCGGAACCGGGAACAGCTATCTGGGCCTTGCTGACGCGACAGGCCGTAAGGCGTTCTTTGGCTACGGCGCCTCAGCTGACAATCTCCATATCATGAACGAGGTCGCCGGGGAGTTGGGCTTCGGCACCAACGGCGCATTTCGCTGGACTATCGACCAGTCCGGCCACTTTAAGCCGCTTGCCTCTGACACCTACGACATCGGTTCGTCAGGCGCGCGGATTCGGTCCGGCTACTTCTCGACGTCCGTCTCGATCGGCGGCAACGCCGCATGGCATGCCGGCAACGACGGTTCGGGCAGCGGCCTCGACGCGGACCTGCTCGACGGCTTCCACGCAAGTTATTTCCTGCCCGCCGCGACCTTTTCCGCCGCTGAAATCCTGTCGCGCCTGCTCACGGTCGACGGCCCGGGCAGCGGCCTCAATGCCGATCTTCTCGACGGGCTGCAGGCGAGCGATTTTCTTCAGATCGCCGCGGCGAGCGTGCTGCAGAATGGGTACATCGCCTTTTCGAATGGCCTCAAGATCATCTGGGGCCGGGTGAGCGTCAGCATGGATAGCTACAGCAACGTCACCTATCCGATCAGCTTCGATACCGTGCCGACGCCCGTCTTTCCGACGATCGACCAGATCGGCACCGCGTCGCAGCAGAACACGCTGCTCGCCAGCTCCACCATCTCCGGCTTCTCCATCTATCAAGCCGGCGACATCAGCGGATCGCTCCCTTACCACGTCATCGGGAAGTAACGACCATGCTCCTATTCTCCCCTTCCACCTGCGGCTTCTACGATCGCCGTGTTCACAGCAGCGTCCCCGCCGACGCGATCGAGGTCAGCGAGGCCGAGCGCACCGCCGCGCTCGACGCGCTGGAGCCGGGTTTGGCGATCGTTGCCGGGCCGGACGGCAAGCCCATGGTCGCCCCGGTTGCGCCCGAACCTGAAATCGCGCTCGCGCTCGTGCGCGCGCGCCGCGACCAGCTCTTGCGCGACAGCGACTATACGCAATTGCCCGACGTCGACATGGACGCGGAACTGCGCGCGCGATGGGCCGAATATCGGCAGACGCTGCGCGATCTGCCCCTCTCGATCACAGACGGCGCACCCGCCGACTGGCCCGTTCCCCCCGTCGCATAAAGGATCCGCACGATGACCGAACTCACCAGCTCCATCGGCCGCTTCAACGCCAAGACCGGCACCGTTCCCGTCACCTTCACCGCGGGCGATATCGTTCACCGCCGCGACGTGCGCGCGGTGGTGACTGCGGCGGGCAAATGCGACCGCAAAAAAACGGCCGAGCGCGTGGCAGAGGTTGCGCGCGGCGTCGCGGCCAAGATCGACCTTGGCGTGATCATTGCGCCGCCGGTTGAAGAGGAAGGCACCGCCGAATGATGCGCGCGCGCACCGACGAGGATGATTTCGACCCCTCTGGCCTGATCCAGATCGGCACCGTCAAGTCGGTGGATCTCGCCGCCGCGCGCTGCATCGTCGAAACCGGCGATATCGAAACCCCGCCGCTGCGCTGGATCGAAGGGCGTATGGGCGCGACGCGCATCTGGTCGCCGCCCAGCGCGGGCGAACAGGTGCTGCTGATCTGCATGGACGGCGAGCTGGGCGGGGGCCTCGTCCTGCGCGGGATCCCGAGCGATGCGTTCGCGCCGGCGGGCAACAGCGCCGAAGAGCTGATCGAATTCGCCGATGGCGCGCGCATCGCCTATGACCCCGAGGCGCATCGCCTGACCGCGCAGCTCCCCGGCGGATCGACCGCTGACATCACCGCCGACCAGGTGACCATCACCGGCAACGTCGCTATCGACGGCGACGTGACCGTGACCGGCAAGCTGACCGCCGAAGACGACGTGATCGGCGGCGGCAAATCGCTCAAGAGCCACAAGCACAGCGCCGTTCAGCCGGGCGGCGGGCAGTCGGGACCGCCCGTCTAGGATCCTTTGCAACGCACCGCTCCTGTATAAGCGCGATATACAGGAGCAACCACTGGCGCGCCGCGCGCGGACGGCGCCAGTGTCGCCGCCATGCTCGGCATGGATCGCTCCACCGGCGCCCCGCTCGACGGCGACGCGCATCTGGCTCAGTCGATCGGCGATATCCTGACCACGCCGGTCGGCACCCGCGTCATGCTGCGCGACTATGGGTCGATGCTGTTCGAACTGATCGACCGCCCGATCAACGCCGCGACCCGCCTGCTCATGCTCGCCGCCTCGGCCGATGCCATTGCGCGCTGGGAACCGCGCATCCGCCTGACCCGCGTCAACTTTTCGACCACCGGCGCCGATGGCCGGGTCGCGCTCGATATCGAGGGATATCGAACCGACCGCCCCGCCGGCGCTAACAGCTTCACCCGCCTCGCCATCCCCCTGACTGCATAGGAATCGCGCCATGCATGGAATCAAGCTCAACGAACCCGTCACCGGCACCCGCGCCATCGTCGCGTCCAGCCTTGCCATCATCGGCCTTGTCGCCACCGCCGGCGCCGTCGCCGGCCCTGCCGAAGACGCGCTCGACGCCGCTTTCCCCGAGGGCGAGCTGGTGCTGGTCACCGACGTGCGCGCCGCCGTCGCCAAGGCGGGCAGCACCGGGACGCTCGCTCCCGCGCTGGCCGCGATCGCCGATCAGACCAATCCGGTCGCCGTCGTGATCCGCATCGCCGAACCCGCCGCACCCGAAGACCTCGACGATGCGGTCACTGCCGCGCTCGATCAGCTGCTCGGCGCCGAAGTCCAGCTCGGGGTGCGCCCGCGCATCCTTGGGGCGCCCGGCCTCGATACGCAGGTCGTGGCGACGAAGCTGGAAGAGATCGCCGCCAAGCTGCGCGGTTTCGCCTATGCCGCCGCGATCGGCGACGACGTGGCCGAGGCGGTGCTGTATCGCGCCAATTTCAGCGCGCGCGAGCTGATGCTGCTCTGGCCGAACACCTCGGCGGCGTTCACCGGTGACCTGGTGGCGCGCGCCATGGGCATGCGCTGCCTGATCGATAATGAATTCGGCTGGCACAAGACGCTCTCGAACGTCGCGATGAACGGCGTCACCGGACTGTCGGTCCCGGTCTTCTTCGATCTGCACGGCGCCGACAATGATGCCGGGCTGCTCAACGCCGCCGACATCACGACGGTGATCCGCGTCAATGGCTTCCGCTTCTGGGGCAACCGCACCTGTTCCGACGAACCGATCTTCGCTTTCGAAAGCACCGTCCGCACCGCGCAGGTTATTCAGGACGAGATTGCCGCCGGGCTGCTGTGGGCGATCGACAAGCCGATCACCAAGTCGCTGTTCCGCGATATCGAGGAAACGATCAACGCCCGCCTGCGCCAGCTTGTCGCGCAGGGGAGCCTGATCGGCGGTCGCGCGTGGATCGACCCCGAACTGAACCCCGCGGCGCAGCTCGCCGCCGGTAAGATCACGGTCGATTACGACTATACGCCCTGCGCCCCGGCGGAGGAGCTGACGCTGAACCAGCGCATCACCGACCGCTATTATGGCGATCTGGCGAACGCCGCCTGATCCCGCTCCCCCGTTTCACGCACTGAAAGGATCCGGCCATGGGCCTCGCCTCCAAGCTCAAGAATATGAACCTCTTCGACGACGGCGCGAGCTATCTCGGCATCGCGACCGAGGTCACGCTGCCCAAGCTCTCGCGCAAGATGGAGGGCTTTCGCGCCGCCGGCATGGACGGCGAGCTGGATATCGACATGGGGCAGGAAAAGCTGGAGCTGGAATTCACGCTCGGCGGCATCGTCGCGGGCGCGATCGCGGGCTTTGGCGCCATCACTCATGACGGCAAGCTGCTGCGCTTTGCCGGCGCCTATCAGGCCGACGATACCGGCGGCGTGATCCCCGTCGAAGCTGTCGTGCGCGGGCGTTATTCGGAAATCGACATGGGCAATGCCAAGCCCGGATCCGATACCGAACACAAGTTCAAGGCGAGCTGCAGCTATTACAAGCTGATCGTCAACGGACGCGAAGTCGTCGAAATCGACATCCCCGGCATGGTCTTCAAGGTGAACGGCGATGATCGCCTCGCCGCCATCCGCGCTGCCATCGGCCTCTAGGCCCACCAGCTTCGCCCCGGCGCGTACATGCGGGCGCGTCGGGGCGGAGAAACCGCATTCCCGCATGACAGAGCAAGGAAATCCGCATGTCTGACGCACCCGCGCCCAGCGCGACCAAGCAGCCGGTCTGGAAAGAATGCAAGTTCGAACATGGCTTCGTGCGCGGCGACAAGGTCATCACCGACATTCGCCTGCGCAAGCCGAAGGGCGGCGAACTGCGCGGCCTTAACCTGCAGGATCTGATGGCGGCGGACGTCAACGCGATCATCACCGTGCTGCCGCGCATCTCCGACCCGATCATGACCGTCGCCGACGCCGAAAGCCTTGAGGCCGACGATATCGCCGAGGCGGGGGGCGTCATCACCGGTTTTTTCTTCAACTCGGCGCAGCGGGCGATGATCGAGAAGCTGACGTCGACGAACTGATCGCGGACGTCGCCTTCATCTTTCACTGGCCGCTGTCCGAACTGGAGGCCCTCGACCTCGACGAACTGATCGCATGGCACGGCCGCGCGAATGACCGAATGAAGGCGATGCTCAAGATGAAGGCGGACATCATGGCGGCGGCACGATGAGCGGCAACAAGCTCGCCCTGATCGTCCAGTTCAGCTCCGCTGGCCTCGACAAGCTGAACGGCGGACTCAAGAATATCGTCGGCCTCAGCAAATCGGGGGCGAGCGCCCTGCGCGCGCTGCAACAGGATAGCGGTCGGCTCAAGCGCGAGCTGGCCGCTACCGGCAAGGAACTGCGCGGTGCGTCGGGCAATGTCACCCATCTGATCGACCGCCAGCGCGCGCTCGCCAATCAGATCGAGGACACCAATCGCCAGATCGACCGGCAGAAGCGCCTGCTCGCCATCGCCGCGCGCGCCGACCGCATCGCCGCGCGCGGTCGCGAACTGCGATCGAGGGGGCGTGATAATGTGATCGAAGGGGCGGCAATGGCCGCGCCCTTCATCCTTGCCGCGCGCGAGGCGGGCAATTTCTCGTCCGGGATGGTCGATCTGCAGCAAAAGGCGGAACTGACCAACCGACAAACAGAACAGCTCGAACATACCATCCTTCGAGCTGCTCGGGCGGCAAAGAGGATGCCGGAGGAAATCCGCGCCGGTGTGGACGTTCTGGCTGGCTTCGGCTTAGACCCACGCACTGCGGCCATCATGATCGCGCCCATCAGCAAGATGGGTACCGCCTTAAAGGTCGATATCGCTGATGGCGCTAATGCAGCGTTCGCCAATCTTCAAAACCTGAAAGTTGGCGTCAGTGACACCGGGCGTGCGCTAGATATCATGGCTGCAGCGGGTAACGCCGGTGCCTTCGAGGTTCGCGACATGGCGCGATACTTCCCCAGCCTTACGGCGCAACTCAATGCGCTCGGAGAATCCGGTCTCTCAGCAGTCGGCAACCTGTCGGCGGCGCTCCAGATGGCTCGCCGAAGCACAGGCACGTCGGACGAAGCCGCCACAGCGGTGACCAACTTGCTCGGCAAGATCAATGCGCCCGGCACAGTACGGGCGTTTCAGAAGAATTTCGGCGTGGATTTGCCAGCGGCGATGAAGAAGCTCCGCAATCAGGGGTATGACACGTTCGAAGCCATCGCGATGATCACCGACAAAGCCATCGGAGGCGACCTGTCGAAGTTAGGCTATGCGTTCGAAGATCGCGAAGCACAGGCCGGCATCCGCGCGATGATCATGAACCTCAAGGATTACCGCAAGGTTCGCGACGACGCGATGAAGAGCAGCGGCACGATCGACAGGGCTTTCAATCTCCGTGTCGCAAAGGACGCCACAGTCATGTGGGGAGATTTTCTTGGGACGATGTCCGAAGTGACACTGCTCGTCGGCAAGGCTGTTCTGCCGAGCCTGAACCAGCTCGGCCTAACCGTAAAGGGCGCAATGACCCACGTCCTCGCATGGACGCAGGCCAATCCCCAGCTCGCCGCCGGGATCGTGAAGATCGCGGCAGGCCTGGTCGGGCTGAAGATCGGCTTTGGCATCGTGCAATTCGGCGTCGGCGCCATCCTCGGCCCGCTCTCGACCGCCTATCGTCTGTTCAAACAGTTCCGCGCCGTGGACGAGGCCGGACGGCGCCTAACATTCTTGGGCCGCGTCGCCGCGCGCGCCGGGCCGATGGTCGCCAGCGCCTTCGGTGTCATCCGCACCGCATCGCTCTTCCTCGCGCGCGGGCTGCTCCGCGCCGGGGCCATGATGCTCGCCAACCCGATGATCTTGGCGATCACGTTGCTCGTGGTGGCAATCGGCGGTGCCGCCTACCTGATCTATCGCAATTGGGACCGGATCAAGGGCGCCTTCTGGAATGGCGTCGCCGCGATCGGCCGTGCCGTCGCTCTGGCGCGCGGCTACGTCGCCAACTTCGTCAATGTCGGCCGCTCGATCGTCGATGGCATCGCCGCGGGGATCCGCGCGGCGCCGGGCAAGATATGGGCCGCGCTGAAATCGGTGGTTGCCGGTGCATGGAAGGGCGCCAAGGCCTATCTCGGCATCAACTCGCCGTCGCGCCTGTTCATGCAGATGGGCGGCTTTGTCAGCGACGGCCTCGCCATCGGCATCGATCGCGGGCAGCGCCGCCCCGTCGATAGCGCCCGCAGGCTGGCACAGGGCGTTGCGGGAGGGTTCAGCCTGCCGCGCTCCCCCTTCGCCGCCGGATCGCCCTCTGCGGCGGCGCTGGCGGCGTCAGGCAGTGGCCCGGCTAAGGCAGGCGGCTTGACGATCACTGGCCCCATCACGATCCAGATCCAGCAACAGCCGGGCGAGAATGGCGAGCAAATGGGCCAGCGCATCATGCGCGAACTCGAACGCCTGTCGGCAAAGCGCGCAAGGGGCAGCTATGAAGATCGGTGATATCGGCGGCAATTTGAACCTGTCGTCCGCGACGTCGCAGCTTTCGACCGTGCGCCGCCTGATCGGCTTGCCCGACATGCCCGCGATCGCGACCGCGGCGACCATCGCTGCCAAGCTGCAGGGGCTGGCAAAGATCGACGCCGCTGGCGGTGTGACCGGCGAACGCCTGTCGATGCTGTCGCTCGGCCTGTTTCTCTTCGGCATCGACACGATCGCCTATCAGGAATTCATCCGGCGCAGCGATTGGCGCCATGCCGCCAACGAACGCCTCGGCGCCCGCGCGGCCTTCCAGTTCCTCGGCCCCGGCGCAGAGACCATCACGCTGCCGGGCGTCCTGATGCCCGAAATGACTGGGCCGAACACGTCGCTGGCGCAGATCCGCGCGATGGCCGAAACCGGCGACGCCTATCCCATGGTGCAATCGGACGGCACGATCATCGGCAATTACATCATTCAGGCGGTCGACGAACGGCGCAGCACCTTCCTGCCCGGCGGCGGCGCACGCCGCGTCGAATTCGCCATCGACCTGACCCGCGCAGGCGATTGATGGCAAGCCAGCCCCCCGCATCGACCGCGCTGCAGCCCGCGAGCCGCGACGAATGGATCATGCCGATGGCGGCATGGCAGGTGACGCTCGACGGGCAGGATCTGACCGAGGCGATGCGGCCGATTCTGCGCGAGCTGAGTCTGACCGAAAAGCGCGGCGAAGAGGCCGACAGTCTGGACATCACGCTGGGCGACGAAGGCGGCGCGCTCGCCCTCCCGCCGCCGACCGCGACGCTCGCGGTCGCCATCGGCTGGGCGAAGGGCAGCGGCGTGACCGCGGGCCTTATCGATAAGGGCAATTTCCGCGTCGATGAACTCACCTGGTCGGGTCCGCCCGATGGCCTGTCGATCACCGGGCGCGCCGCCGACCTGACCGCCGATCTGCGCAAACGGCGCGACGAAAGCTGGGTCGAACAGACCTTGGCCTCGATCGTCGCGAAGATCGCCAAGCGCCACGGGCTGACGCCGCGCGTTCACCCGCTGCTGTCCGGGGCGGTAATTCCGGCGACGCGGCAAAAGGCGAAAAGCGATATCGCCTTCATCAATGAGCTGGGCCGCCGATATGAGGCCATGGCGACGATCAAGGCCGGGACGCTCATCCTCGCGCCCATCGGTGCCGGGACCACCGCGGGAGGTTCGACCATCCCCGGCCTGACGATCGCGCGCGAACAATGCTCCAGCTATAGCTGGACGCGGCAAAAGCGCGACGAACATGACGGGGTCGAGGCCGAATGGCACGATCAGGGCAGCGCCAAGCGTCACGTCGTGACCGTGGGCGACAGCGGCAACGCGCGCCGCCTGAAGCGCACCTATGCGAGCGCGAGCGACGCGAAGGCGGCGGCAGAGGGCGCGCGGCGGCGCGATGCCCGCACCGCGGCCGAATTCACCCTGACGCTCGCCTATGGCGACGCAACCCTGATGCCCGACCGCCCGGTGACGCTGCAGGGGTTCAAGGCAGAGATCGACGCCGCAAAGTGGCAGATCGCGGAGGTGACGCACCGCGTCAGCGCCGGCGGCGGCTTCATCTCCGAACTGAAGCTGGATCTCGGCGCCATCGACTGACGCCGCCGGCGGCGCTATCGTCGCGCCATGCCGAACCCATGGGAAGATCCGCGCGACCCCCTGCCACCGCCCAGCAAGGCGCGGCAATTCGCATTCTGGCTGGCGCTGGCGGTCATCATGGGCCTGTTTGGTCAATATCTTGCGCGGGATCGCAGGCCTCGGCTGGAATCGGTGATTCAGGGCGCGACTATTTTTGCGGCGGCTTCCTCATATTCTTTGGCGGTCTCAGGTGTGAGCGCGCCGTTGACGCGAACCAGCACGTTCTTCCGCAGGAAGAGATATTGCGCAGCCATCGGCATGTCGCGCATCACGCGCTCGATGTAGTCCCGCCGCGCACGGGCGTCCTCGTCATTCAGGAAAACCTCGATATTGTTGGTCGCTTCGTCGAGTTTCCCCTCGGGAAACCGTGTGTCGATGAAATCGATTTTGCTGGTGTATTGGTGAGGTCGGCCAAGTAGCTGATTTGCATCGTCGGAGGCGGATACATTCCTGACCTTGCCGACCGGCAAGCCGGATTTGACGAAACCGTCCATAACTTGCTGGGCAGTCGAAACTTCGATCGCGTTCGCAGTCGCTACGGCTTGTGAGGCTTCATCCTGCTTGCTGCAGCCGCTTGCCAAAATCAGCACGACGATCGCGCACCTGCGATAGAACTTCATCAAAGCTTCCCCAATTTACCGACGACCTGACCCAGAACGAACATTTCGCCATCGACTGCCGTCTCTGGATCCACATTCGGATTGTCGCTCTTGATCTTGTAACTGCCATCCGGGTTCGCCCAGATGCGCTTGATCATGCCGATATCGGCGACGGCGATAGCCCACACCGCATCTTGCTCGCGGATCGAATTTTGCTTGATGTCGATGATCGCCAGATCGCCATCCGACAGCGTCGGCTTCATCGAATCGCCGCGGGTTCGCGCAACGCGCAAATATTGCGGATCCGCGCGCGTGAACTCGCGCAGCCATGCCAGCGGCAAATAGCGCTCAATCTCGCTGACCACGCCCTCGCCGATATATGCCCCGCCCAGTCCTAGCGTGAGGTCGATTTCCTTGATCGCGACCAGGCCAAGCTCATCGGCCAATTCTTCAGCCGATGGCGGAGGCGTGGCGCCTTCCGCGGGGTCGTCAATCTCACCAGTCAGATACTCGGCTGTCGTTCCGAGAGCCCGCGCGATTCGGTGAAGGTGCTTCGACCCAGCGCTCTCGCCTAGCGCGAGCTTAGCAATCGTGCCTTGCGAAATTTCAAGCTGCCGGGCCAAGCCCGACTGCGTCATTCCACGTTCCTGCAAACGCTTACGAAAACGGTCGGTATCGACGGCATGCTTCATGCTTCTCGGCATAATTCCATTTGGAATAGCAAGCACTGACACTTTTCCCATTGACGTATCTATCACTTTCAGAATAGTTGGGCGCATGGACACGCCGAACTCGCCCTTCGAAGCACTGAATCGCATCGTCGAAATCGCTGGCTCGCAAAGCGAGGCTGCGCGCCGGCTCGCTGTCCCGCAACCGACGTTCTGGAAATGGCTGCAATCATCGAAGCGCCTTCCGGCGGAATATGTTTTGCTCGCTGAGCGCGAGTTCGGAGTATCGCGGCACGCCCTCCGTCCCGACATCTATCCGCGCGATTATCCGCCGGCACCTGATCAGACCGAACGATGGATTGGCATCGACAAAGGCGCTGATCGGAGGGTCGCATGAACGCCTTTGATCCTTCCATCTTCCATCCACGCCATTTGCTGAAGCGCCATATCCGCGAGATTTGGCCTGTCGAAGGAGAGAACGGAGCAATGGCTATCCTCCGCTCGTTCCGGTTGCCCGAGAATTTCGGCGAAGCAACGCAGGCGATCGCCTTTCGCGATCAGGACGGATGGGTGCGGTGCATCTGCGCCTATTTTCCGCAGGTAGCGCACGTCGTCGATTTGCGCATCAACCGTCACATATCCAGCATCGCGTTCACTCGAATCGCTCCCGGCTTCAATCCATCGCCGATGGATATGGCCGACATGAGCAGCAGCGCCGCAAGCTATCGAGGTCGCGGACTGTGAGGCGTCTCGGGGGGATTCACCATTTTCGTTTACCAATCGGCGGCGATCTGGTCGCGTCGCCGCTCGGCGAACAGGCTGCGGCAGCTCTCCCCTCTCTGCACGTCGCAGCCTGTTCGCCCTCGCACTCCGCACCGTCCATCCCCTGCGCCAACTGCGACCGCACCCCTGCTCGTCGCTGCTGCGCGGCCCTAGCTGCCCGCATCTGTGGCGGCGCGATAGGCGGTAAAAATCAGTTCCTTACCGCCCCGCGGGAGATCCGAGCATGAGCGTCGAACGGAACATCACGCTCCCGCCCGAGCAACAGGAAATCAAGGAAGCGTTCCGCGCCCTCGTGAAAGCCTATGGCGGACAGGATGCGGTCGCCAAGCGGCTCGGCACCCGGCAACAGCGGATCAGCGATTGCTGCAGCACGACGACCGACGCCTTTCCACGCGCCGACGAAATCGCGACGCTGGAGGCTGAAACGGTCGGCTATCCGGGCCACCCGCACGTCACGACCGTATTGGCGCGCCAGCGGCTGCGTGAGCTGGTGCCGACGCCGAACATCGCCGCGACGGGCCGCGACCTTCTGATGCTCTTCGCCCGGCAGTCAAAGGGCAACAGCGAACTGGCCGAGGCGATCCTTGAGGCGCACGAAGACGATCATGTCGATTGCGCCGAAGCCGAACAGATCGAGGCCGCGGCCGACCAGGTGATCGCCACCGCGCTCGCCATCCGCGCCGAAGCGCGCATGATTCAACGGGAGTATCGTCAATGAGCCGCCGCGTTTCGGCCCGCTGTCCCTATTGCAAATCGCCGGGCCGCGCGCGCGATAGCGAGGAAGTCTCGATCCTCCATCGCGATATCTACTTCGACTGCACCAACAATGGCTGCGGCCACCGTTGGAAAGCGCAAATGAGCTTCGTTCACAGCGTTTCGACCCCGGTCGGCGTTGAGATCAAATATCCTGTGACGCCCAAGCGCTACCGCCGGGCGCGCCGCGATGGAGAGCCACCGCCGGCGCCAGTCCCCGCCTGACCTGACCAAATCCGCATGAACCAACAGACCGCGCGCCGAACCTCGCTTTCGGCGGCGCTACCCCTTTGCCTGCGAAAGCCGCCCTTCCTTCATGAGCAACGCCCTCGCCCAAGAATTGGACCGCGCCCTGCAGCGGGAATTCGCCTTCCGGCGCGAGGGCGAGTGGTACCGCAAGGGCAAATGCCCCGAGTGCCACAAGAAGGAGCTGTATGTTCACGCCGAAAAGCCGTTCGTCCTTAAATGCGGTCGGCTCAATCGCTGCGGCTATGAAAAGTCGGTAAAGTCCTATTTCCCCGAAATCTTCGACGATTGGTCGAAGCGGTTCAAGGCGACCGAGGCCGATCCGAACGCCGCCGCCGACGCCTTCCTCCAGCATGGCCGAAAGCTCGATCTGACCGGCATGCGCGGCTGCTACAGCCAAGAATATTACAAGGATCCCGAGCGCAACATCGGCACCGCCACCGTGCGCTTCCCGCTGCCCGGCGGGACATGGTGGGAACGGCTGATCGACCAGCCGGGCCGCTTCGAAATGAAGGCCCGCTTTCAGCCCAAGCGCGCCGCCGGCGGGAAATCCTACAAGGGCTATTGCTGGGCGCCGCCCGCCCTGACGATCGATAAGCAGGCCGCGGCCGAACGGATCCTGATCGCAGAGGGCATCTTCAACGCATGGGCGCTGACGATGGCCGGGCATGCCGCCGTGTCGGCGATGACGGTCAACAATTGGCCCGAACACTGGCTGCAGGAACTGCGCCTCGCGATCGCCAACGGCCCGACCCCCAACCATCGGCCCGAACTGGTCTTCGCGTTCGACGTCGGCGCCGCCGGCGTCAAATGGTCGCGCGATTTCGTCAAGCGCGCCGAGGAAGAGGGCTGGTCCGCGACCGCCTGTCAGGCCAGCCTGGTCGAGGGCGATGCAAAGGATTGGAACGATCTTCTCGAGCTGGGGCGGCTCACCCCCGCCGACTTCGACGAATATTTCTGGAATGGCCGCGTCACCATCGCGACCAGCGCGCTCGAAAAGGCCTGCCTCATTCATGAGCGCAAGCATTGGAACGGGTTCAGCTTCTCGTTCGACAATCGCATGTGGTGGGCGAGCTTCAATCAGGCCCGCATCGCCGAAGTGCGGCTCAAGGAGGGATTGACCGAGAAAGCCGCGATCCGCGCCTGCGCCGAGGTTGACGAGATCGCCAACTGTGCCTTTCGGACGCTCTACCGCGAGCGCGACGACGTCATCGACGACACCGCTTATTATCTGCGCGTCGATTTCCGCGGCAAGACGCCGACCGCAAAGGGGCGCTTCTCGGCGGCTCAGCTCACCGCAGCGCCCGAGTTCAAGAAGCGCCTGTTCGCCTTCGGCGGCATGTTCACCGGCACGACCGGCCAGCTCGACCGCCTGATGCAGATCCAGACGCGCGACCTCAAGACGGTCGAGCCGATCGACTTCACCGGTTACAGCAAGGCCCATGGCGCGTGGATCCTCGGCGACATTGCCGTGCGCGCCGGTCGGGTCTATGATCTGAACGCCGAGGATTATTTCGATTTCGGCAAGGTGGCGGTGAAGCTGCGTTCGCCCGAGCGCCTGCTCGATATCGATTACGACCGCGACAATTTCAGGACCGACTGGCTCCCCAAGCTGTGGACCGCCTATGGCGCAAAGGGCCTGATTGCGCTCACCTTCTGGCAGATCACCCTTTTCGCCGAACAGATCCGCGAAGCGCACAAGAGCCTCGCCTTCCTCCAGATCATCGGCGAACCCGGATCGGGTAAATCGACCCTGCTGGAATTCCTCTGGCGGCTCTACGGCCGCGATTCCTACGAAGGCTTCGACCCGACCAAGGCAACTTCGGCGGCGATCGCGCGCAACCTCGGCAAGGTCGGCAACCTGCCGGTGGTGCTGATCGAGGGCGATCGCGACGAAAGCACCCCGCACAGCAAGCGCTTCGAATGGGACGAACTGAAAACCGCCTATAACGGGCGCGCGGTTCGTTCACGCGGCGTCCGCTCGGGCGGAATGGAAACCTATGACCCGCCCTTCCGCGGCGGCGTCGTGATCGCGCAGAATTTCGCGGTAAAGGCATCGGCGGCGCTGCTCGAACGCCTCATGAGCCTGACCATCAACAAGGAAGGCTGGAGCCCGGAAACCAAGGTCGCGGCCGAGGCTATCGAAAGCTGGCCGACCGACACCCTGTCGGGCTTCATCGTCCATGTCATCCGGCAGGAAGAAGCGTGGCTCGCGGCCTTCTTCGCCGCATTTAAAAAGCACGAAAAGGCGTTGCCCGCCGCCAGCGGCGTCGGACACCAGCGCCTGGTCAAGAACCACGCCCAGCTCGCCGCCGGCCTCGACGCCCTCGCGACCGTGATTTCGATTCCCGACGACGTGCGCGAGCGAGGACATGAATTCATCCGCGGCATGATCCGCGAGCGGCATCAGGCGATCAGCGCCGACCACCCCCATGTCGCGAAATTCTGGGAATTGTTCGACTGGTTCGAAGCCAACGAACCCGGCGGCAGCACACCGATAAATCTGCACACCAAGGCCGACAAGCTGATCGCCGTCAGCCTTCCGATGTTCGAGGAGCGGTGCCGCCATCGCGGCATTCAGGCGCCGCCGATGGACGATCTCAAGCAGCTCCTCCGCTCCTCGAAATCCCGCCGCTTCATCGCGGCGAAGAACGTGAAAACCCGCCTCGAAAGCAAGGTCATCCACTGCTGGGTCTTCGCCCAGCCGGAGGCCCGCGACGAAGTCATGGAGGATTGAAAATGAAGCCCTTCCAACCCGGCATCTACATTTGCGCCGATTGCCACGTCGAACATTATGGCGATCGGCAACGCCTTCCGGTCGGCTGGATCCGCTGCGCCGCCCCGAACGGCCATGATGCGGTGCGCTGCGGCAACTGCGCCGATCAGATAGCACAGCGCCATGTCGACCCGCGCGCGCCGCGGCCGCTCGACCGCCCGAGCGCCGGCATGGCGATCGGCATCCTCGCCGCCGGCTTCACCGGCGCCTTGATGCGCGCCAGCGACTTGCCCCGCCGGGAGGCGCGCCGGTGAGCGGGCAGCGCATCTTCTGCGCCAAATGCGACGCCCCCGGCCTCATGGACGGCGACCTGCTTCCGGCGGGCTGGGAACGTCACACCAGCGGCATGACCAAGGCCCCGCTCACCGTCTGCGGTGGCTGTGTCGAGGGTTCGCGCGGCCAGACGATCCGCTCGGGCGACGCCGGCGCGACCGATGACCAGCTCCGCCTCTTCATCGAGCGCGTCGAGCGGCTCGAAGAGGAGGAAAAGGGCATCAAGGACGACAAGCGCGATGTCTATCTCGAAGCCAAGTCGCAGGGTTACGACCCGAAGATCATGCGCGAAGTCGTCAAGCTCCGCCGCATGAGCCCGCACGATCGCGCCGAACGTGACGCGATCCTCGACGTCTACCGCTCCGCCATCGGTCTCACCTGATCCCAACAGCAAGGGAGGATCCCGCATGTCCAAACCCGAATTCAACCACGCCACCTTCGTCGAGCAGCGGCTCTGCGCGACAGTCAAGCATTGCCTCGGCCTGCGCGTGTCGCACGTCGATCTGACGCACCGCCTGGTCGATGATCTGTGCTGCGACAGCATCGACCACGTCGAAATCGTGATGAAGGTCGAGGATTGCTTCGGCATCGAGATCACCGACGACGAAGCCGCCGAATGCCGCACCGTCGCCGACTACAGCGTGTTGGTCCGCCGCAAGCTGATGACCGCCTATCCGGCGGCGGGGGGTGCCGAATGCGCCGCCTCCTGACCATGTTTCCGATCAGCGCGGCCGAGGCCGATCGCGCGGCCGAGGAAATCGCCTCGCTCTTCCGCTGGCCCGATTTCCTTGCGGCTGTCGCCTACGCAGCCTTCCTCGTCATTGGCCTGCCAGCGGCGCTTCTCGCCCTCTTGATCGCGGGAGGCGCCCTGTGAAGCCGCACGGTCACCGCACCAGCATCGTCGGCACCCCGACCTTCGTCTGTCGCGGTCGCGGCGGACACGCTCCGGTGCTGCCCCAGCCCCCCGCGATCGCCGCCAGCCGCAACCGCTCGCGCGAAGCCGCCGCCGATCGCAATCGCGAACTGCGCCGCCGCGCCCTCTGGCTCGACTGCGAACGCGCGCCCCTTTCTATCATTCGGGAGATACCGGCATGAAGAGCTGGCTGAAACCTTGGGCGGAAACACTCGGCACCATTGCGATCGTCGCGATCGTCAACATCGCCTTCGCCAAGATCGTCGGCAAGGAAGCCGAGTTGGAGAATATCACGTTCGTCATCGCCGCTATGGCGTTGCACCGCGGATATCAGATCGCCGCCGCGTCTGCTCCTCGTTCGACCGGAGAGCGCCGATGAGCCGCCTGTCCGACGCCGAGCTGCAGGCCAAGATCGCCGCCTATCAGGCGATTAACCGTACCCGCGCTCTCACCGATGCCGAGGCCGACCGCCTCTGGCGCCTCATCCACATCGAAACCTGCCGCATCAAGGCACGTCGTCGCTCGATCGAGCGCAATCAGGCGCGCCTGTCGGCTCTAACCGAAGGAATGGCCGCATGACCGACAATCAGGTCTTCATCATCGCGACGATCATGATCGTGCTGCTCGGGACACAGATCCTGCAGCTCTATTGGATCCACCGCATCCGTCGCCGAATCCGCCGCTACCTGCGGAGGGACGCATGAGCGCGCCGCTGCCCGACTTCCCCGTCGACCAGGTGCTTAGCCCGGCGCTGATCGAGATCATGCACGAGCTGATGCGCGAACGCGCCCGCTCGGTCATGGTCTTCGGCCACGATGCTGCGGCCGACGACGCCATGCCGCTGAACAGCATCGGCCAAAAGGCCACGTCCTTCCTCCAGATCGCCACCGAGCGCGCCGAAGGCCCCGACGAACGCCGCATCCTGCCCGCCGCCCGGAAAAAGGCCGTGCAGGGCGTCATCATCGCCATCGCCTTCATTGACGCCATCGACCGCGAAATCGCCCGCGAAGGAAAGGTGCAACCATGACGCGCGTTGTCGATAACCTTTTCGCACAAGGTGCCCGCATGGTCAGCGAGGAAGCGATCGAGATGACCCTCGCGTCGCTGCGCGCCTATTGGGGAGAACATGAGCATGTCGCTCTTGCGTGGTCTGGCGGGAAGGACAGCACGGCCGCGCTAACGCTGATCGTTCACCTGATCGAAGCGGGCGAATTGCCGCGGCCCAAGGCACTATATGTCTTCTATGCCCAGACCCGGCAGGAGTTGCTGCCAATCGAGGTGTCGGCCCAGCTCATCATTGAAAAGCTGCGCGAACGCGATTGGATTGAATTTCAGGAAGTGACCGCACCGCTCGACAAGCGATTCTGGGTCTACATTCTCGGCCGCGGCGTCCCCCCGCCGAACAACAACACGCTGCGCTGGTGCACGCGGCAGATCAAGGTCGACCCGATGACGGCTGCGCTGGCGAGCGCGCTTGACGGGATCGACGGCTCGGCGTTGATGATCACGGGCGTGCGGCAGGGCGAAAGCGCGGTGCGCGACGGCCGAATCGCGATGTCGTGCGGTAAGGACGGCGCTGAGTGCGGGCAGGGCTGGTACCAGAAGGTGCTGCCCGAGGCGAAGGGCATCCGTGGTCGGTTAGCGACGCTTGCCCCGCTGCTGCATTGGCGCGTCTGCATCATCTGGGATTGGCTGAAGGTCTATGCGCCGCAGCCCGAGTTCGGCGGCTGGCCAACCGCGATTCTGGCCGATGCCTATGGCGGCGACGATGCAGTCGAGAAGAATGCGCGCACCGGCTGCCTAGAATGCCCGCTCGCCGAGGATGACACAGCGGTCCAGAACATCATCGCCATGCCGCAATGGTCGTATCTGGCACCGGTGCGCGAGATCCGCGCGCTTCATCGCTGGATGCGGGAGCCTGCGCAGCGCATCCGCAAGGCCGGCGCCGAAACGCTAAAGAGTGGCAAGATCGCGAAGAACCCCCAGCGCATGGGGCCGCTGACCTTCGCGGCGCGCCTCCACGCGATGGACACGGTGCTCGATATTCAGCGCCGCGTGAACGAGGAGGCGGACCGACGCGGCCGACCCCGGCTCGACATCATCAATGCCGAAGAGGAGGCGCGGATCCGCGAACTGATCGCGGCCGAGACGTGGCCCGACGGGTGGAGCGGCAACGAGCCGAGCGCCGCGGTTTGGCTGGATAGGGTCAATCAAGATGGAAGCGTCGAGCCTCTCCTCTTTCGCGATTTGGTGGGGACATGAGCGGCGAGCTTTCCTCTGCAAACAGTCGCCACCCATGGGATTGGTACGTCGAAGAGCGCTGGGTGACGCACCGGCTCGCCGACTTCCTGCCGCTCGACGAAGGCGTGACCTATCTCGATCCATGCTGCGGATCCGGCAACATTGTGGAAGCGCTCGCCGAGCGGGGCCATCAGGCATTCGGAACCGATCTTTTCGAACGCTACGCCGGCGCGCGATTCCTCGGCGTCCACGATTGGATGGGCGACCAGCGACATTTGCTCGAAGCGAGCGACGCGCTGTCGATTTTCTTCAATCCACCCTACAGCCGCCAGAACGGCGCGCTGGTGCGCGGTCTCGCAGAGAAGTGCATACGCCGCGCGATCGAGGTCGCCACGCACAAGGTGGCTGCGCTGCTCCCGGTGAAGTGGCTCGCCAGCAAGGGCCGCTATAAACTCTTCGAGCGCGATCATCGGCCGAGCGGGATCTACATCCTGTGCGAACGCCCGTCGATGCCGCCGGGCGACGTCATCGAGCAGCTCGGCAAGCGCGCCCACGACGGCGGCAAAGTCGATTTCATGTGGGTCGTGTGGGATCTGCGGGCCGAACCGCTGCCCCACGCGCCTACCTTCTGGATCCCGCCGCGCGCGCCTGGTCGCAGCGAAGATCTGAATCCGGAGAGGTCGGCCTAAGTGACCCGGCTCCTGACGATCGAGGAAACCGCGACCGAGCTTCAGATATCGGTCCCCACGCTGCGCCGTTTGCGCGCGGCGGGGAAAATCGGTTACGTCAGGCTCGACGGCCGCAAGATTCGGCACACGCCGGATGACATCGCCGATTATATCGCCCGCCAGCACGTCGCTGCCCGCCATCAGGATTCGCCGCAATGCCCCGCCCCATCCCGAAGAAAGGATCGCCGCACTGGCACTACGACTTCGTCAGGGGCGGTCGTCGGTTTCATGGCTCGACGGGAACGGACAACAAGCGCTTAGCGCAGCAGATCATCGATCAGCGGTTGCACGAGGCGCTCCTTCCCACGCGGACCCGCCCGCCGATCACGCTCGACGATGCCGCGGGGTTCTACCAAGACTATGCTTCGGCCCTGCCGAGCTGGAAAACCACCGAATATATTCTCGCGGCTTTGGTGTCGGGTCTTGGCCGTGGACGCCTGCTCTCCGAAATCACCCAGCGCATGCTGATCGACCACTTCGCGGCGCGCCGGATCCGCGACAATGGCGAGATGCGCGCCAATAGCAGCGTGAACCGCGAGATCGAGGTTGCGAGCGCCGTCTGGCACCGGGCCGATAAGGCGAAATATGACATCGGCGACATGCCCGACTGGAACGCCTTGCGGCTCAAGGCGGCGGGAACGCGTTGGCGCTTGCTCAGCGCCGGCGATCAACAGGATGCTTATCTCGCCGCTGTCCGGGCCGACGTTCGCCCCGCGTTCGAGTTTTTGCTTCTCTCCGGCTGGCGGCGCAGCGAGGTGATCGGTCTCGGATGGAATGACCTCGATCTGCCGAACCGCACCGCGTGGACGCGCGTGAAGGGCGGGGCGATGGTTGAGCGGCCGCTAACGCAGGCGATGCTTCTGATCATCGCCAACCAGCCGAAGGTCGGCCCGAAGGTGTTCACCTATGTCTGCCAGCGCGCCACCGCCAGCGGTCGCCGCGATCGCGCCCAGCGCCGGCAGGGCGAGCGCTATCCGATCAGCGCCAGCGTCATGAGGGAAGTCCATGACGATGCTCGCAAGGCGATCGAGCTGCCGGATCTGCGCATGCATGACCTCCGGCACACCCGCGCGACGCGGATCCTGCGCAACACAGGCGATCTGGCGCTGACCAAGCGAGCGCTCGCCCACCGCAACATCGCCACCACGCTGAAATATGCCCACGTCCTCGACGACGACGTGCGCGCCGGCCTCGATGCCAGCGAGTCCCGCAATATTCCCGAACCGGAGCAAAGCACGGCCAAGAAAGCGTAGGGATTTCAGTTCGCTGGATAATCTGCGCCATCGCCGTGTAAACGAGATGCTCTACCAACTGAGCTAAGCGCCCCACGCCGTGGGAGCGGCGCCCCTGCCACAGCCAGACGCCGCTGGCAAGTCGCCGCCGCATCAGCCGGGTGGGGGGTGATCGCGGTCGTCGCCCAGCGCCAGTTCGCGGCTCACCCCGATCGCGTCCAGAAAGGCGGGATCGTGGCTGACGACGATCAGCGCGCCGTCATAGGCCGCGAGCCCGGTTTCGATTGCGGCGAGCGAATCGAGATCGAGGTGATTGCCGGGTTCGTCGAGGATCAGCATTTGCGGCGGCTGCGGCGCGCCGAGCACGCAGGCAAGCCCGGCGCGGAGCATCTGCCCGCCGCTGAGCGTGCCGACGATGCGGTCGGCGGCGTCGGCGCGAAAGCGGAAGCGTGCGAGCGCGGCGCGGCAGGCATTGTTGCCGACCCCGGGGTTGCGCCGCAGGAAATTGTCGGCGATCGAAAGTAGCGGATCGAGCAGCGCGACGCGCTGATCGAACAGCGCGAACGGCACACCGACGCGCACGCTCCCCGACCAGGGCGTCAGTGTTCCGGCGATCAGCGCGAGCAGCGTCGATTTGCCCGATCCGTTTGGGCCGGTGATTGCCAATCGCTCGGGTCCCGTGATCGTGAGCGACAAATCATCGATGACGGGTGCGCCGCCGTCATAGCCCGCGCGGACATGCTCCAACGCTACGACTGTCCGCGAAGCCGGGAGGCCCGTCGACGGCAGCGCGATCGCCAGCGGATCTCCGATCTCGATCCGGCTGCGCGCCGCGGCGAGCGCCTGCTCGGCCTGTCCCTGCTGGCGTTCGGCCAGCCGCCCGGCGGCAGCGCGTGATTCTTCGGCGCGGCGCTGCATTGCCCCCATCACGATGCGCGGCATGTCGCCGCGTGCCGCATTCTTCCGGCCCCGCGAATCGCGGCGATCCTGCCGCTCGGCGGCGGCCTGCGCCTGGCGATGGGCCTGATCGACGCGCTTCTCTGCGGTGGCAAGGTCGGCCTCGACGGCCGCCTGTTCGACCGCCTTGCGCGCGCGATAGGCGCTCCAGCCGCCGCCATAGCGGGCGGCGCCCGTCGCGGTCAGTTCGACGATCGCATCCATTTCCTCGAGCAGTTCGCGGTCGTGACTGACGACGATCGCGCCGCCCTGCCAGTCGTGCAGGATTGCGCGCACCGTTTCACGGCCTTGACGATCGAGATTGTTGGTCGGTTCGTCGAGCAGCAGAAAATCGGGCCGCGCGAATATTGCGCCGGCGAGCGCGGCGCGCGTGCGTTGCCCACCCGAAAGATGCACAAGCGGGGTTGCGGCATCGAGTGGCAGGTCGACACCGGCCAGCGCCTCGTTGATCCGCGACGCCAGCGTCCAGTCGGCCTCTGCGATATCGTCGAGCGACGCCGTCCCCGCTTCGGCGCGCGCGAGCAGGGCCAGCGCCGTGCGCGCGCCGAACAGATCGGCAATCGTCGCATCGGCGGCAACCTGCACCGTCTGGTGCAGCATGGCGATGTGCGCGCCGCGGCTGATCGCGCCGTTCGTCGGCGTTGCCTCACCCGCGATCAGGCGCAACAGGGTCGATTTGCCGACGCCGTTGCGCCCGACGATACCCGTGCGTTCGGGGCGAAACTGAAGGTCGAGATCGGAAAATATGCGGCGACCGTCGGGGGTCGACCAGCCGAGGCGAGAGAGGGTTATCGTAGACATGGACAAGGCTTTCCTGAAGGCAAGGCTAGGGGCGATGCGTTCAGTTGCGGTCCATGATCCTCTGACTCCTCTAAAAGATGACGGATGACAGATAGCGCCCCGGTGGCGACGGGGCAAGAGCGGGGCCGATATTAGAGCCAGCCGATCCGCTTGAAGCGCCAATAGAGGAGCGCACATACGCTGCCCATCAGCCCGAGCGCGAAGGGATAGCCGAAAGTCCAGCCGAGTTCGGGCATATGCTCGAAATTCATGCCGTAGATGCCCGCGATCGCGGTGGGCACGGCCAGAATTGCGGCCCAGGCCGCAAGCTGGCGCGTGATCGCGCCCTGCCGCTGCTGTTCGAGCAGATTGTTGGTGTCGACGACCGACGCCGCGACATCGCGCAATCCGACGAGGCGGAATTCGGCGCGCTGCACATGGTCCCAGATGTCGCGGAAAAAGGGGCGCACGGCATCGTCGATGCACGGCAGGTCGGCATCGCTGGTCAGGCGCGATGCAACATCCTTCATCAATCCGACCAGGCGTTGAAAACGGATGATCTCGTGCCGCTGGCCGTAAAGATGCCGGATGTCGTCAGCGTCGAGCGGCGTGTCCATGACGCTTTCCTCGACCGTGAGCAGCCGGTCCTCGATCGCGTCGATCACGGGGAAATAGCCGTCGACGATGAAATCGAGCACCGCATAGAGAACATAATCGGGGCCGTGCGCCAGTTTCGCCGGCAAGGATTCGAGCCGTGCGCGCACCTCGCTGTGCGTCCGCGCCGACCCGTGACGGACACTCACGATGAAGTGACGGCCAAGGAAGAAGGCGGTTTCGCCCGACTGGATCGTATCGCCATCGCGATTGCCGGTGCTGGCGACGACGAACAATTGCTCGCCATAGGCTTCGACCTTTGGGAGCTGGTTGGCCTTCAGCGCATCTTCGACCGCCAGCGGATGCAGGCCGAAGCGCCTGGCGATCCCCTCAAGCTCGCCGGGGGTCGGCTCGAACAGGCCAAGCCAGAAGAAGTCGCCGGGATCGCAATGGTCGGGAATGGCCTCGTTCGGGCCCAGCTCGCGCACGAGCTTGCCATCATTATAGAGGCGGGCGGCCTTGATCGGCATCGTCAAACTCCCTCGACTGCCCGCTGCAGATAGCGGCCCGGACGGCCGAGGGAAATAACTCAAGCCGGAAAGGCGTCGCGTACGCGGCGTTCGAGCACCGCAAGCGGGATGCGTCCGGCACCGAGCACGACGTCGTGGAAACGCTTGATGTCGTAATCGCGGTGCGACGAAACCTCGTCACGCAGCCGGCTGATCGCGGTCTGACCGACCTTGTACGAACAGGCTTGCCCCGGATAGACGATGTAGCGGTCGATCTCGGTTCGCGCCGAACTTGGCGTTTCGGACGAGTTTTCGACCATGAAGTCGATCGCCTGCTGGCGATTCCAGCCCTTGGCGTGCAGCCCGGTATCGACGACGAGGCGCGACGCGCGAAACGCATAGGACGCCAGATAGCCGATCTCGCCGAGCGGATCGTCGTCGTACATCCCGAGCTCGGCCGCAACCTGCTCGGCATACAGCCCCCAGCCTTCGCCATAGGCCGTGACGTAAGAGGATTGGCGGTAAAGCGGCAAGGCCGCATCCTCGAACTTCAGGGCATTTTCGAACAAATGCCCCGGTGCCCCCTCGTGAAAGGCGAGCGTCGGCAGCGTGTAGCGCGGCCATTCGTGCGTATCGCGCAGATTGATGAAGAAAATGCCCGGGCGCGACCCGTCGGGCGTACCCGCCTGCGCCGAACCGCCGGGGGCGCCGATCTCGATCTCGGGCGGCACGCGGCGGATTTCGTAGGGCGCGCGCGGCATCCGGCTGAAAACTTGCGGCAGTCGCGCGCGAATCGTGGTGAGCCGATCGTTGAGATAGGCGAGCAGCGCCGCGCGCCCGGCATCGTCATTAGCGAACAACTGGCCGTCGGTCGCGGTCAGCGCGTCGAGCCGCTGGCGCAAGCTGCCCTCTTTAAAGCCCTGCGCCGTCAGCAGCTTGTCCATGCGCGCGTGCAGATCGGCAAGCTGGTCGAGCCCCAATTGATGGATCTGCTCGGCGGTCATGTCGGTGGTCGTGTGCTGCGCCAGCGTCGCCGCATAATAAGCGGGACCGTCCGGAAGGCGCGATACGCCTGCGTCGTCACCAGCCTTGGGCAGCAGCGCCGTCAGCAGGTCGATCTGACGCGTCAGCGCGGCGCGGATCGGCCCTTCGAATATTGCCTGCGCACGTGCATCATAGCCGGTGAGGCCGGTGGCTTTGGCGCGGCGCGCGAGCGAGGCGACGATCGTCTTCGATGCCGCATCGCCGTCGCGTAAACGGCCGAGCTGTTGCAGGGCCTGTTCGATGATGAAGCGCGGCGCGACGACGCCCATCGCGGCATTGGCGCGCACGATCGCGCTATCATCGTCGAGGAGCGCCGGCGTTGCCTCCATTCGCGCGATATAGGCATCGGCGTCGGCCTTGGTCTTCACCGGATGCTGGCTGTCGAGAAAGGTGCTGACGCCGGTATAGAAGCCGCCGAGCTGCGTGACTGCATAGGGACCGGCGCGGTGCGCAAAGCCGCCGGTGTGATAGGGGAAGCGGGCCAGTCGCTGGTGGGCCACAAGATCGAACTCGGCGCTGTCATAGGCCACTCGCGCATTATCGCCGAGCGCACCGCGATCGATCGCGTGCAGTGCGGCAAGGTCGGTGTCGATCCGGCGGTCGCGTGCGGTCCGCGCGGCGGCCGACCAGTCGGGAAATCGCGCTCGCAGCCCGGCGCGCGCACCGATATCGAGGCCCAGGCTCGCGGCGCGGGTCGGGTCGTCGATCAGCGCCTGATCGAACTGGCGGGTGAGCAGTGCATCGAGGCGCGCGTCGGCGCTGTCCGCACCCCATGCCGGCATCGCAAGCCCCGCCGACGCCATGCCCATGCCCGCTAGCAGCGTCCGGCGATCCAGCGCGAAATCGATCATATTTGTCCTCCTGTCATGCCGCGGACCCTATGGTTTCGGGGGCTTTGCCGCAAGCATGTGTATTGGTCGAATAAAACCCCTTGCCAAGCATGCGCTACAAATGTAGCACGCTACAAATGTAGCGCAAAAGGTGATTCGCATGTTGTCGAGCTTGCCCCCGCGGGAACGCGAAATTGTCGATATTCTTTACGAACGTGGTGCGTCGACCGTGACCGAAATCGGCGAGGCTTTGCCCGCCGAACTGTCCGGATCGGCGATCCGCGCGATGCTCAAGCGGCTCGAGGCCAAGGGCTTCGTCGTTCGCGAGGCATCGGATCGCGGCTTTCTCTATGCGCCGAGCGTCGAAGAGAAGACGGCGAGCAAATCGGCGCTGACCCAGGTGGTGCGCGTCTTTTTCAACGGATCGGCGACCAGCGCCGCCGCGGCGCTGCTCGGCATGCAGGACAAGATGAGTGCGGGCGATCTCGATGAGCTGGAAAAGCTGATCGCCGAAGCGCGCGAAGGGAGGACGAAATGATGATCACCGCCGCGACCCTGCTGGGTCTTGCCTGGAAATCGGCGATCATCGCCGGGCTGACGCTGGTGTTGCTGCGCCTCGCGCGGTCGCGTTCGGCAGGCGAGCGTTCGCTTATCGCGCACGCCGGGCTGGCGGCGCTGCTGCTGCTGCCCGTGGCGACGCTGGCGCTTCCCGAATGGGCCCCGCTGCCCGCCGGCTGGGTGGAAGCGTCTGCGCCTGCAATGTCGGCGCCACCGGCGGTTGTCGAGGCGCCTCCCGCGGCGGCGGCTCGGCCCGGCGCTGCGGCGTCGGCCATGGCTGCGGATAGCAAAGCCGATGCCGGTTGGACGCTGCCCGCGATGGCCGACCTCGCCATATGGGTGTACAGCTTTCCCCTGTTCCTGCTTGCCCTTTTGATGACGGTTGCCGTGGTGCGGCTGTTCGCGATGCGCGGCCGAGCCGATGTGCTGGTTCAGCCTTCGTGGCTGTCGGCGCTCGCCGAAGCGCAGCGGCGGATGGGCTTCAAGCATGGGACCGCGCTGCTGGTCAGCAACGAACTGCGCTCGCCGATCAGTTGGGGCGTGGTCCGCCCGACGATCGTGCTCAACCCGGCCGCCGTCGATGCCGTGGCCGAGGCCGAGGCGATCATCGCGCACGAACTGGCGCATGTCGCGCGGCTCGACTGGGCGAAGCTGCTCGCGGCGCGCCTTGCCTGCGCGCTGTTCTGGTTCAATCCGCTCGTCTGGATGCTGGCGCGCGAAAGCCATCAATTGCGCGAGGAAGCGGCCGATGATGCCGTGCTGCTCGCCGACATCGACGGTCCCGACTATGCCTCGCTGCTCGTCGGTGCGGCGCGTCACGACAATCAGGGCGCGCTGCTTGCCGCCCACGGCGTCGCGCCGGCGCAGAACAGCCTGAAGCGCCGGATCACCCGCGTGCTCGACGGCAGCCTGAAGCGCGGACCCGCCAGTGCGAGCTGGGTTCTGATGAGCCTGGTGCTGCTCGCCGGCGTATCGGCGCCGCTCGCCGCCTTTTCCGCGACCGCCACACCGTCCGCGTCGGGGCCTGTCCACACCCCCGTCGCAACCGCCCCGGCCGCGGCATTGCAGTCCGCCGCGGCCGTGGGTTCGGCGGCCGAGCGGACCAACAAGCCGGCCTCTGCTGCTGCCGGCAAGCCGCTGTCGCCCGACGATCTTGTCGGCATGCGCGCGGTCGGCGTGACGCCCGACGATGTCCGCAAGATGCGCGAAAGCGGCCATGCCGATGCCGACGACATTGTCGCGGCCAAGGCTACCGGCGTCGACCCGGCCTATATCAATGCGATGCGCCGTGTCTTTCCGAACGCCGACGTCGGCGATCTGGTCGGTGCGAAGGCGGTAGGTATCGACCCGGCCTATGCCCGCGACATGCGCCGCTATTTCCCCGATGTGAATCTCGACGATCTGACCGCGATGCGGGCCATGGGCGTCACCGGCGACTATGTCCGCCAGATGCGTGCCGCGGGCCGCGCGATGCGCGACCCCGACGATGCGATCGAGGCGCGCGCGCTGGGCAATTGGGGCGGGGCCTATAGCGAAGTCCGGTCCAGCTCGGGCGCGACCGCGCGCATCGGACCGGACGGAACGCTCGAGGCGCGCAGCGCCGACGGCAAGGTCGCGCGGATAAGTCCGCCGCGCCCGCCCGCGCCGCCCGAAAATCCCGCGGCGCCGCAGGACTGACCCTTCGGCCACTGGCCGAAGCCAAGCCGCCGCTCATCGAAGCCTGATTTTGAAACGCCGCTGCGGCGGCGAGCGATGACGCTCGCCCGGCGCACGGAGGAGGAGTGCCCCCAATGAAACCGCAATCGAAGACATTATTTGTCGCCGCCGGCAGCGTGCTGTTGACCCTGATCGCCTGCGCCGCCCCTGCGCAGCCGACCGCAGCCTCGGCCCAGGAAGCCAGCGCGATCCGCTGGGATGTTTCGCAACCCGACGACGGCGACGGCGATCCGCGCCTGCAGCTTCGCGCCAAGCAATCGACCAGCAGCATCGCTCTCGACGGTGCCCGCGCGGAATTTTCCGCGGCGCGGGACACGCTGGGCGGCGGGCGCGGCCCGGTCAGCTTCAGCGTGGTGCACGCGGCGGGCCGCCTCGATTGCACGGGCAGCCTGCACGCAGCCTATGAGGGCGAGGGACAATGCCGCTTTGCACCCGATGCCGGCTTCGCGACCGCGCTGGAGAGCCGCGGTGTCGGCGCGCCGACGCGCAAGGAACAACTCGCCATGTTGATGGTCGATGCGACGGTCGAACTGGCCGACGGCCTGATCGACGCGGGGCTTCGTCCGCACACCGGCGAACTTGTCGCGGCGGCCGCGTTGAAGGTGACGCCCGCCTATGTCCGCGACCTCCAATCGGGCGCGCTTCGGCTCACCTCGATCAACGATGCGATCGCTTGCAAGGCGCTGGGCGTCGACCGCGACTATGTGCGCGGGCTGGCAGAGGCCGGTTACGCAAAGCTGAGCTCCGACCAGGTGATCAGCATGAAGGCGTTGGGGATTACCCCCGACTATGCGCGCTCGATGAATGCGGCAGCCGGAGGCACGCAGTGATGCGGATGACGAGCGCAATGGCGCTGGCGGCCGCCCTTGCCGCATCGATGTCGGCGACGACGGCGTGCGCGCAGGATGCGGCGGTCGACAGTGCAGCCCCGCCGCCGGTCCCGGCTCCGGCCGCCGCTCCGGCGAGTGGCGGCAGCGCGCGGCAGGTCTTCACCCCCGCCGACTTCGTCCGCTACGCGCCCAAGAACGCCTATGACATGCTCAATCAGGTTCCGGGCTTTTCGATCCGCGACAATGAACAGCTCCGCGGGCTGGGGCAGGCGACGGGCAATGTCCTGTTCAACGGCGAGCGTCCCTCGACGAAGTCGGACGATATGGTGACATTGCTGTCGCGCATTCCCGCCGGAAATGTCGAGCGCATCGAAATCGTCGATGGCGCCTCGCTCGATATTCCCGGCTTGTCGGGGCAGGTTGCGAATATCGTTTATCGCGCCGACGATTTTTCGGGTCAATTTGCGTGGAAGCCCGAGTTCCGCGCTCATTATGCCCATCCGCTCTACACGCGTGGCGACATCTCGGTCCGCGGCCGCAAGGGAGCGATCGAATATGAACTGGGTCTCAATAACAATGATTCGGCGCGCAGTTCCGCGGGCGGGCCGACGATCATCACCGACGGCGACGGCAACATCATCGAGCGCCGCCACGATGTCTGGCGCAGTCCCTACGACACGCCGAAGCTTTCAGGGCGGCTGACCTGGGACGGCCCCGCCGATACGGTGGGCCATCTGGGCGCCCATTATCAGCGCATCTACAATCCCTATGTCGAATTCGGACATCGGACGCGCGATGGCGCGCCCGACGAATATCGCACCGTTCGCGAAAATCCGAACAGCTGGAATTACGAAATCAACGGCGATTACCAGTTCGGGGTCGGCCCCGGAAAGCTGAAGCTGATCGGGCTGCGGCGCTTCAGCCATGAACCCTATTCGCAGGAAGTGATCACCAGCTTTGCGGACGGATCGCCCGCGGTGGGCGATCGCTTTACCCAGACGGGCGATATCGGCGAGACGATCGCGCGCGGCGAATATCAGTGGAAGATGCTGGGCGGCGATTGGGAGTTGTCGGGGGAGGCGGCCTTCAACACGCTCGACAATGTCGCGGCGCTTTATACGCTCGATCCGACGGGGGCTTTCGTCGAGCTTCCGTTCCCGGGCGGCACCGGCGGCGTGAAGGAGGATCGCTACGAAAGCCTGTTGAGCTTTGGCCGTAAGATCACCGACAAGCTGAACGTGCAGATCGTGGCCGGCGCCGAACGGTCGACGATCACGCAAAGCGGCGCGAACGGACTGACGCGCAGTTTTTTCCGTCCGAAGGGATCGCTGTCGATCGCGTGGGCGCCGGTGCCCGATTTCGATATGTCGCTCAAGATCCGGCGCCGTGTGCTGCAGTTGAGCTTCTACGACTTCCTTGCGCGCGCCTTTCTGAACGACGACAACCAGAATGGAAGCAACACCGATCTGCGGCCGCAGCAGGATTGGAGCTATGAACTGGAGGTCAACAAGCGGTTCGGGGCGTGGGGATCGACGAAGCTGTTCTTCGTGTACCGCGATGTCGAAGACCGGGTCGATGTAATCCCGATCGGCGATGGTGAAGGCGTCGGCAACATTGCCAAGGCGCGCGCCGGCGCGATCGACTGGACCTCGACGGTCAATCTCGATCCCGCCGGCATCAAGGGCATGAAGATCGAAGCGCGGCTGCTGCTTCAGAAAAGTTCGCTGCGCGATCCCTTCACCGGCGAGACGCGCCAGTGGAACGGCTTTACCGACCGGGTCGTCGAGCTTAGCCTGCGCCACGATATTCCCGGCAGCGACTGGGCCTGGGGCACGAGCGCCAACCATTCGCATTACCAGCCGGTGTATCGCCGCAACCAGATCGACACCACGTGGGAGGGGCCGGTGTTCGCCAACATCTTTGTCGAAAACAAGGATGTGTTCGGCCTGACGGTCCGTGCGACGGTGGCGAACATCCTCAATGCAAGGTCGAAGCGCGACCGTACGGTGTGGACGGGATTGCGCGGCGAAAGCCCGATTGCCTTCGTCGAAAAGCGCGACCGGTTGATCGGGCCGATCTTCGCTTTCTCGGTCCGCGGGAAATTCTAGAGCGGGCGATCCGATTGCATCGGATCGCCCGCTCTAGATTCTTGTTTTTCCGCATTTTCTGAATCGTCAGGTGATTCCACCTGACTGGAAAATGCTCTACGCCGCGTAGGCGTCGATCGCGGCAAGATGACGCGCCTTGGCGTCGTCATCGAGGAAGGCGCCGAGAAAGCTGTTGCGGGCGAGCGTGACAAGCTCGTCCCGCGACAGGTCGAGCGCATCGGCGACGGCGGTGTAATTGGCGTTCACATAGCCGCCGAAATAGCTGGGGTCGTCGCTGTTCACGGTGGCAAGAAGTCCGGCGTCCAGCATCGTCTTGAGCGGATGCGCGGTCATGTCGTCGACGACGCAAAGCTTGAGATTGGAAAGCGGGCAGACGGTCAGGCACATCGCGTCATCGGCGAGCCGCGCGACGAGGGCTTCGTCCTCGAGGCTGCGATTGCCGTGATCGATGCGATCGACGCCCAGAAGATTGAGCGCTTCGTGCACATATGCCGGCGGCCCCTCCTCACCGGCATGGGCGACGAGGCGCAGGCCGAGGTTGCGGGCGCGGGCGAAGACGCGCTGGAACTTGGCGGGCGGGTGGCCGACTTCGGACGAATCGAGGCCGACACCGTCGATCCGGTCGAGCCAGGGGCACGCTTCGTCGAGCGTCGCCTCTGCCTCCTCCTCGCTGAGATGGCGCAGAAAGCACATGATGAGCCGCGAGCTCATGTCATACCGGGCCTGCGCATCGTCGAGCGCGCGGGTGATACCGCCGACGACGGTCGCGAAGGGGATGCCGCGCGCCGTGTGGCCCTGCGGATCGAAGAAGATTTCGCTGTGGCGAACGCCATCGGCATGCGCGCGCGCGAGATAGGCGGCCGTCAGGTCGTAGAAATCCTGTTCGGTCTGCAGAACGCCCATCCCCTGATAATAGATGTCGAGAAAATCCTGCAGGTTCGAAAAGGCATAGGCCGCGCGGACGTCCTCTACGGTCGCGAAGGGGATGGCGATGCCGTTGCGCCGCGCGAGTTCGAACATCAGTTCGGGTTCGAGCGACCCTTCGATATGAAGGTGCAACTCCGCCTTCGGGAGCGCAGCGATAAAGGCCGCCCGGTCCGCCGGGGTAGCAAAAGCGTCAGCCATGCGGCGTCTCCGTTCCTTCGCGCAGGATGATCGCCGCCTCGGGCTTGTGGCGGCGTATTTCGTCGACCGTCAGCCCGTCGATTTCGTGCGGGAAGATCAGCCATTGGTCGGTTTCATGGACGAAGAAATCGGGCTTGAGATCGGTGACGTTGCGGCGCGGTTTGTAATAGACGGTCGCGATCCGGATATCGCGCGGCATGTTGTGGCGGCATCGCGCCCTGAGTTCGGCAAGAAAGGCCCGGATGCTGCGGCCGCTGTCGAAAACATCATCGATGATGAGCAGCCGGTCGTCGGGATCGAGCGTATCGATCAGATAGCCGAGCGCGAAAACCTTCACCTGCGTGTCCTGGCGGTCGATGCCGTGATAGGAGGAGGTGCGGATCGCGATATGGTCGCTGTGGACGCCGTGATATTCCAGCAATTCCTGCACTGCGATGCCGACGGGCGCCCCGCCGCGCCAGATGCCGACGAGATGGGTCGGCGCAAAGCCGCTGTCGATCACCTGCATCCCGAGCCGCAACGAGTCGGCAAGAAGGTCGTTGGCGCTGATGTAGATCTTGTCGGTGGTCATGGGCCGGAGTTATACGCAGGCGAAGCGCCGGGCAAGGCGCGGCGACGGGGCGTCCTCTCCCCCCGGCCGCCCGGGCCGCCTCGCAGCCAAGATGCTATTTGCGGACAGCGGCGGTCTGGTCGCGCAGCGCCTTGAACTCGCTGCCGCTCTTCCAGCCGGGCCATTTGCCCGAGCGCGCGAGTTCGTCGCCGATCGTGTAGAAGAGCGCGATATCCTGGGCGGCGCCCGCCAGATTCCAGCTTTCGTCCCACGCGTCGCAAGCCTGATGGTAACAGCGGCCGGTATAGTCATCGACCCATTTCTGCCCTGCTTCCTTGCCGCCGTCGACAAGGTCGGACACGCCGGCGATGCCCATGAGCAGCAGCACGGGGACGCCGCGCTTGGCCATGCTGAAATGGTCGGCGCGGAAGAAGAGGCCGCGTTCGGGGAGGCTTTCGGGCGACACGGTGCGGCCCTGCATCGCGGCGACGCGGGCAAGATCATCCTCGAGCGTGCCCTGGCCCTTGCCGACGAGAATGACGTCCTTTGACTTGCCTGCCGTCTGAAGAATGTCGATGCCAAGGTTCGCCACCGTCTTTTCAACCGGATAGACGGGCGCCTGCGCATAGGCCTCCGACCCGAGAAGGCCGCGCTCTTCGGCGGTCCAGAAGGCGAAAAGCAGCGTGCGATCGGTGGGCGGTGCGGCCTTGAAACCGCGCGCGATTTCGATCAGCGCCGCAACGCCCAGCGCGTCGTCGTTCGCACCGGCGCGGTAGACGCGGCCCTTTTCGTCGGGCTTGCCCTCGCCATAGGCATCCCAATGCGCGCCATACATCACGACCTCGTCGGCACGGTCGGTGCCCGAGATTTTGGCGAGGACATTCTGACTGCGCACGACTTCATGCGTGACCGGAATCGACGCCCGAAAGCCGGTGCCGAGGTCGACGGGACGAAAATCCTTGCGCCGGGCGGCAATGCGCAGCTTTGCGAGATCCTGACCGGCGGATGCAAACAGCCGGGTCGAGGCTTCGCCCGAAATCCAGCCCTGAAGCGCAAGGCTGGTCGCCTTTTCGGGTGGTACGACGAGGCTGTAGTTTTCGCCGCCGGGGCTTTTCACGACGTTCCAGCCATAGCCTGCGCCGTCGGTGTCGTGGACGATCAGCGCCGCGATGGCGCCGCGGCGGGCCGCTTCTTCGAACTTGTAGGTCCAGCGGCCATAGTAGGTCATCGTGCGGCCGCCGAATTTGCCGAAGCTGTCTTCGCCCTTCGTCGCGACGAAATCGGGGTCGTTGACCAGAAAGACCGCGACCTTGCCCTTGAGATCGACGCCCTTGAAGTCGTCCCAGCCGCGTTCGGGCGCGTGGACGCCGTAGCCGACGAAGACCATCGGCGCATCGGCGATCGCCGCCACATCCTTGTCCTGCTGGCTCGACACATAGATGTCGGTGCCGAGGGTGAGCGGGGTGGCGCTGCCCTGCCGGTCGAAGGCGAGTGCGGTCGGGGTGCCGAGGCGCGTATGGAGCAGCGGCACGGGCTGCGTCCATTCGCCGTTCGGGCCGGCGGGTTCGAGCCCGAGCGCCTGAAGCCGGCCGATCAGATAGCCGACGGTACGCTCTTCGCCGACCGTTCCGGGGGCGCGACCCTGAAACTGGTCCGAGGCGAGGGTGCGGACCGTCTCGGTCAGATTGGCGGTGCTGATATCCTGCGCAAGTGCGGGGACGGCAAGGGCGGCAGCGAGCAGGGCGGCGAGAGGGCGCAGAAACATCAGGGGAGCGGGCTCCGTTGGTTGGGGAAGCGCCGACCCTAGCAGGATGCGCGGCAATTGGAACCGCCGTGGAGCAGCGAGGGCGAGAGGCGCCCGCCTATCCGCTCGCCAGCTTGCGATAGCGCGAAGGCGGAACGCCGAAATGGCGCGTGAAGCGCGTCGTGAAATGACTTGGTGTGGCAAAGCCGGTCGATAGTGCGATGTCGGTGATCGTCCGGTCGCCTTCGCGCAATAGCCGCGCGCCCTCTGCGAGGCGGGCATCGAGGATATACTGCCAGGGCGAGCAGCCGAAGGCGGTGCGGAAGGCGGCGGTGAAGCGCCGCACGTCCATCCCGACGAGCGCCGCGAGGCTTGCCAGATCGTGCGGATCGTCGAGCGTCGCATAGATGGCATCGACCAGAAGGCGGCGGTCTTGCGTATCGAATGCGGGCCGGCGCGGGGGCGGGGCCGCCGGGCGCCCATATTGGTGGCGGAGATGCAGTTCGATTCCGTTCGCGATCGCGTGCGCGGCCATGGCGCCGACATCGTCGGCCGGGTCGGCGATCAATTCGGCAAGCCGCGCGGCGGCGGCAGCAAGAAAGGGATCGCGGTGCCGGACGCGGGCGGGAAATTCGCCGCCGGCAAGGAGCGGCGGCGGCAGGCCGATTTCGACGAACCGTGCGAATCCGCCCTGCGCGAGGGCGGCGTAGCGCGAGGCGGCCGGCACCATCCAGATGTCACCGGGAGCGGGCAAGGCGCGCCCCGACGGTCCGTTGGAAAAGACGCATTCCATGCGGTCGAGCCGGCCGTCGAGGTGAACGATGATCGTGTGACGATCCTGTTCGATGGTCCAATCGGTCGGCAGAGCCAGTTGTTCGGTGGCGGCGACGACGTCCATTCGGCCAAGCATCGCGTGCGCACGCCGCACGACATGCCGCGGTGAAAGCGGCCGGCTGCCGTCCCATGGACCAGGGTGCTGGTTGGTCAATCAAGCTCCTTGCGAGTCCCCACGACTCGATGTGCCCGATTTGAAAACTGCGCCGGATTCGGGAAGCGGGCAAGGTCGAACATGCCTAGCTGATCGTCTCACCTCCGGGGCGGAGCTCCGCCCAACAGACTGAAAGGACAAGATTATGGTCGACCACAGCATCAAGGGAAAGACCGTGCTGATCGCCGGCGGCGGCAAGAATCTGGGCGCGCTGGTCGCGCGCGATCTGGCCGAGCAGGGCGCCAAGGCGATTGCGGTTCACTATAACAGCGCGGGTGCGGCGGCCGAAACCGAGGCGACGGTCGCGGCGATCCGCGCCGCCGGTGCGGAAGCGGTGGCCTTTCAGGCCGACCTGACCCCCGCCGGCGCCATGGAAAAGCTGTTCGCCGATACCATCGCGGCGATCGGCCGGCCCGACATCGCGATCAACACGGTCGGCAAGGTGCTGAAGAAGCCGTTCGTCGAGATCAGCGAGGAAGAATATGACGCGATGACCGCGGTCAACAGCAAGACCGCCTTTTTCTTTCTGAAGGAAGCGGGCAAGCACCTCAACGACAATGGCAAGATCTGCACGCTCGTCACCTCGCTGCTCGGCGCCTACACGCCCTTCTATGCCGCCTATGCCGGGACGAAGGCGCCGGTCGAGCATTTCACCCGCGCCGCATCGAAGGAGTTCGGGGCGCGCGGCATTTCGGTGACCGCCATCGGTCCGGGGCCGATGGACACGCCCTTCTTCTATCCCGCCGAAGCCGCCGATGCGCAGGCGTATCACAAGTCCGCGGCGGCGCTGTCGGCCTTTACCAAGACGGGCCTGACCGACATCGCCGACATCGTTCCGTGGATCCGCATGCTGGTGTCCGACGGCTGGTGGATGACCGGGCAGACGATCCTGGTGAATGGCGGCTATACGACCAAATGATCGGCGCGCGGGCGCCGGCCGGCGATCAATCCTTGGCGGCCGGCGTCCACCCTTTCTTGTATTTTTCGAACCAGGCGAGGATCGCCGACGCCTTTGCCGCGGCCTGCGACGGGCGGGCGGCGATGCCGCCGTGGCTGGCGCCCGGCACCTTGACCAGCACCGTCGGGACGCCGCGCAGACGCAGCGCGGTATAATATTGCTCCGACTCGCTGACCGGGGTGCGATAATCCTCGCTGCCGACGACGACCATGGTCGGGGTCTTCACATTGCCGACCAGCGACAGCGGCGAATGGCTCCAGAACGGCGTCTGGTCCTCCCACGGCATCGCGCCGATCCAGTAACGGCCGAAGAAGGCGGGACCGTCGGCGGTGAGCGCCTGCGTCGTCCAGTTGATGACGGGCTTTTGGGCGACCGCGGCCTTGAAGCGGTCGGTCTTGCCGACAATCCAGCTCGTCAGCACGCCGCCGCCCGACCCGCCGGTGACGAAGAGCGCGTCGGGATCGGCAATGCCGAGGTCGATCGCGCGGTCGACGATGCTCATCAGGTCGAAATAATCGTTGCCGGGATAATTTTTGTCGATCGCATTGGCGAAGGACGCGCCATAGCTGGTCGACCCGCGCGGGTTGGACGAGAGGACGGCATAGCCCGCCGCGGCATAAAGCTGGTTATCGGTCGAAAAATGCGGCCCATAAGCGGCGAACGGCCCGCCGTGGATTTCGAGGATCAGCGGCACGCGCTGCCCCTCGCGATAGCCCGGCGGCAAGGTGAGCCAGCCGTCGATCGACAGGCCGTCGACGCTCGACGCGGCGGTGATCTTGCGCACCTCGCCCAGCGCTTTCACCTCGCGCAGCGTGCGGTTGAGATCGGTCAGGATGCGCGTCTTGCCGGCGGCCGCGAGTTCGACCTCGGCCGGCCGCGCCGGGCCGCCACCGGTGAAGGCGATCGCGTCATTGTCGGCGACCGAAAAGCTGCCCCCCGAATAGGGTCGGTCGAGCCCGCTGCTCGTCAGCCCGCTGGCGACGGTGCGGACCGATCCGTCGAGACCGATGCGCGCAACCTTGGTTTCGCCATGCTCGTCATATTGGGCATAAAGGCCGCGCCCGTCGGCGTCCCACGCGAGTCCGTCGACGCTGAAATCCCAGTCGGGAGCGATGCGGCGGCTGTTCGATCCGTCGCGGTTCATCACGTAGAGGCTGGTGTTTTCATAAGCGCGCAGCCGGTCGTCGAACCCGAGATAGGCGATCATCCGGCCGTCGGGCGACACCAGCGGATTGGCATCGGGCCCCTTGCGCGTCGTAAGCTGGGTGATCGAGCCGCTCGCGACGTCGAGCGCATAGATGTTGCTTTCGAGCGGATCGCTTTCCCAGTCGGGGCGGCGGTCGGCGCTGAAATAGAGCATTGCGCCGTCGCGCGACCAGCTGAGCGGACCGCCGTCATGATAGGGGCCGAAGGTGAGCTGGCGCGGCGCACCACCGGTCGCCGAGACGAGAAAGATCTTTTCGAACCCCGGCTCGATATAGCCCTGGCCGTCGGCGCGGTAGGTGAGCAGGTCGTGGACCTCCAGCGGTTCGGCCCATTTGGCGCCTTCGGGCTTGTTCGCGGGCGCCTTGCCGAACCGCGGCGCATCGTCCTTGACGAGCATCGTATAGGCGATCGAGCGGCCGTCGGGCGACCAGGCGATGCTCGACGGGCTGGTCGGCAGGCCGGTGAGCTTCACCGCCTCGCCCCCGTCCATCCAGCGCACCCAGAGCTGGACGCTGCCGCCCTCGGCCGAGGCATAGGCGAGCCGCTTGCCGTCGGGCGACCAGCGCGGCGAAAAGGCATCGCCGCCGCGTCCCGCGACGGGGACTTCGGCGCCGGTCTGCGTGTCGATCAGCCAGATCGTGCTGACCGCGCGGTCGGACATGATGTCGTTCGCGCGGCGGACATAGGCGATGTGGCGCCCGTCGGGGCTGATCTGCGGGTCCGATGCGGCGGCGAGGCCGAAAAGATCCTCGCCGGTGAAGCGGCGCTGCGGCCCGGTCTGCGCGCTGCCGGTCGCGTCATCCTGTGCGGCGGTTGTTGCGGCGGGGGCGCTTGCGGGCTCGGGGGCGGTGCTTTGCTGCGCGTAAAGCGGCTGCGCCGCGAGGGTGAGAAGGCTCGCGCCGAGCAAGGCGAGTTTGCGCATCATATGGGTGCCCTTTTTCCGGTGGATGGTTGAGGGTGTAACCATCTGGCGCGGGGCGTCAATCGAACGGGTGGGGATGGGGTAGCGGCGGTGGGTTGCGATCATCTTCTCCCCTCTCGCTTGCGGGAGGGGTTGGGGGTGGGATGCGACGGTGCGATCCGCCTACCCCGCTGCGGCTAGCGAGCAGGCTCGCTAGTCTCGCTCCCCCTCCCGCAGGCGGGAGGGGGGACCAGCGCGCGACCTTGGCGCCGTTTTCTGGTGTGGGCGACAAAATAACCATATAGGTTATTTTATATTGACATCGTCACGCTCATATGGCACAAGTATCACATCATGAAGAATTGCGATTCGGGCCGGCGCCCTTCCGATGCGGGAGGGCGTTCCGGCCCTTTGTTTTGGGAGACGGGTGATGGGGCAGGCCGGCAAGGCGGTGGACGGTGCCGGCAAGGCGCGTCCCGATCGCAGGCAGATGGACATTTTTCTGGAATCGCTGGCAGAATCGTCGAATGTCGCGGCGTCGGCGCGGGTGGCGGGAGTCTCGGCGACCGCGATGTATCGCGAACGGCGGCGCAACGCCGGTTTCGCGGCGCGCTGGCACGAGGCGCTCTGCGAAGGTTTTGTCAGGCTCGAGGCCGAGTTGCTGTCCGAGGCTTTGATCGCGCCGACGGGCAATGTGAAGGATGCGACGCTCAAGTCGCGGGCGCAGAAATATCGGCTCGGCCTGTCGCTGCTCGCCGCGCACCGCGCGGCGGTGCGCGGGGCGAAGTTGCCGGCGGGGGTCGGCGCGGCGAAGGGCGGCGCCAAGGCCCGGTTGCTCGCCAAGCTCGATGCGGTCCGCGCGCAAGCGATGCGCGAGGCCGAGGGCGACGGCATCGACGCAGCCTTTAGCGAGGAGGTGGGGGATTGAAACGCCTTGCCGAAGTTCGGGACATGCCCGCGGCCGAATATGCCGCCTGGTCGCGCAGATTAAGACGGGATGCGGCAGCCAGCCTGCTGTTCGACTGGACATGGTGGCGGCGCGGCGATCAATGCCCCCCGGAAGGAGACTGGCACGTCTGGCTGCTGCTCGCCGGGCGGGGATTCGGCAAGACGCGGACGGGCGCCGAATGGGTGCGCAGCTATGCCGAAGCGCATCCGGGCGCGCGGATCGCGCTGGTCGCCGCGTCGCTGCACGAAGCGCGGCAGGTGATGGTGGAGGGCGAGAGCGGCCTGCTGGCGATCGCGCCTGACGAGGTGCAGCCCGAATATGAGAGCAGCCTTCGCCGGGTAAGCTGGGCGAACGGCGCGATCGCAACGCTCTACTCGGCAGCGGAGCCCGACAGCCTCCGCGGCCCCGAACATTCGGCCGCCTGGTGCGACGAGATCGCCAAATGGCCGCTGGGCGAGGCGGCGTGGGACAATCTGATGCTGACGATGCGGATCGGCGAAAACCCGCGCGTCGTTGCGACGACCACCCCGCGCGGCGTGCCGCTGGTGCGGCGATTGATCCGCGAAAAGGGTGTCGCGACGACCGCCGGGCGCACCCAGGCCAACAGCGACAATCTGTCACCGCGATGGCTGGCGACAATGGGGTCGATCTATGGCGGCACGCGCCTCGGGCGGCAGGAGCTGGATGGCGAGATGCTGGAGGATGTCGAGGGCGCGCTGTGGACCCGCGCGCTGATCGAGAGGTGCCGGGTCGAAACCGATGCGATCGGCAAGCCGGCGCGGGTGATCATCGGCGTCGATCCGCCGGCGAGCGCGAACGGCGATGCCTGCGGCATCGTGGTCGCGGCGCTGCTGCGCGACGGGCGGCTGGCGGTGGTCGAGGATGCGAGCGTCGAAACGCCGCCGCCCGCGCTGTGGGCGCTGGCGGTCGCCGCTGCGGCGGCGCGCTGGGGCGCCGACCGGATCGTCGCCGAAAGCAATATGGGCGGCGAGATGGTGACGGCGACGCTGCGCCAGGCCGATGTGACGCTGCCCGTGGTGGCGGTGCATGCGAGCGTCGGCAAGGCGCGGCGCGCGGAACCCGTCGCGCTCGCTTACGAGCGTGGGCAGGTGGTGCATGCGGGGGCGTTTGCTGCGCTGGAGGATCAACTTTGCGGCCTGCAGGTGGGCGGCGGCTATGCGGGGCCGGGGCGCTCGCCCGATCGGGCGGATGCGTGCGTGTGGGCGCTGGCGGCGCTGCTCGATGGGGTGCGGAAAGGGCGGAGGCCGGGGGTGCGGCGGATGTGATCGTGCATCGATTCCGGTGGGTTCATAAAAAGCGGGACCCCGGGTCAAGCCCGGGGTGACGATCTGCGAGGAATAGCCGGTCGCTTCAGGCGACCAAGGCAGGAGAACATCATGAACTGGTTTGGCCGGAAGGCCGCGCAGGGGGCTGCGCGGCCTGCTTTGTCGCGGGTGTATGGGGCGTGGTCGGCGCCGGCGCCGCTGTCGTGGGAGGCGCAGGTGCGGGCCGGTTATCTGGGCAATGCGATCGTGCAGCGGGCGGTGCGGCTGGTGGCCGAGGCTGCCGGCAGTGCGCCGGTCGTGGCGAGCGATCCGGCGCTTGGCGCGCTCGTCGCGGCGACGTCGGGCGGGCAGGGGCTGGTCGAGACGCTGGTGGCGCAATTGCTGCTGCACGGCAATGGCTATGTGCAGATTTTGCGCGACGCCGCGGGGCGACCTGCGGAGCTTTATGCGCTGCGGCCCGAGCGGGTGACGGTCGAGGCCGACGCGCGCGGCTGGCCAGTCGCCTATCGCTACAAGGCAGGCGGCGAGGCGGTGGCGCTCGCGGCCGAGGATGGCGGAGGGCGCACCGCGATTATCCACATCAAGTCGCTGCACCCGCTCGACGACCATTATGGTGCGGGGTGCCTGGGCGCGGCGGCGGGCGCAATCGCGGCGCATAATGCGGCGGCGAAATGGAATGCGGCGCTGCTCGACAATGCGGCGCGGCCGTCGGGGGCGCTGGTCCACGATCCGGGCGACAAGGGGATGCCATTGTCGGCCGAGCAGGTCGACCGGCTGCGCGAGGAACTGGCCGAGAGTTTTGCGGGCGGGGCCAATGCGGGGCGGCCGCTGTTGCTGGAAGGCGGGCTGAAGTGGCAGGCGCTGTCGCTGTCGCCCGCCGACATGGATTTTCTGGAACTGAAGCATAGCGCCGCGCGCGAGATCGCGATGGCCTTCGGGGTGCCGCCGATGCTGCTCGGCCTGCCAGGCGATGCGACCTATGCCAATTATCGCGAGGCCAATCGCGCGCTGTGGCGGCTGACCGTGCTGCCCTTGTGCGCGAAGATATTGGGCGCGCTGGCGCAAGGGCTGGTCGACTGGTTTGCCGACGCCGCGCTGCGCGTCGATCTCGACCGGGTGCCGGCGCTCGCCGACGACCGCATGGCGCTGTGGCGCGAGGTGTCGGCGGCGGACTGGCTGACCGCCGACGAGAAGAAGGCGCTTTTGGGCATGGCGTGACATCGGCGCCCTCGCGGATGCGGGGGGCGCTGTGGTTGGGCCCAGTGACGCCGAGTTAGGCCGATTGCGGCCCCCGCCCTCGCGGGGGCGACGGGAGTATTCGATATGGACGAGGATGAAGCGCTGGCGCGGTTGATCGCGCTGGCTGGGACGGGGGCTGGGACGAGTGCGGCCGGAAGCGCCGACGCGGCGGCGCTGCGGGCGCTGGTCGAGGAAGCGAGCGAGCTGGGGGCGCGGCGGGCGCTGGCGCGGCTGGGGCTCGCCGATGCGGCGGCGCGCGACGATGTGAGCGACCTGCGCCAACTGCTCGGCGCGTGGCGTGACGCGAAGACGAGCGCGTGGAAGGCGGCGGTCGACTGGGCGGTGCGCGGGATGTTGGCGCTGCTCGTCGTCGGGCTGGCGATGAAGATGGGGCTGCCGGGGTTGCTGAAGTGAGCGCGGTCTTCGAACATGCCCTCCCCCCGACCCCCTCCCGCGAGCGGGAGGGGGAGATACGCTTCGCCGGCTATGCCTCGGTGTTCGACCGGGTCGACCGCGGGGGCGATGTCGTGCGCAGCGGGGCTTTCGCGGCGAGTTTGCGTTCGGCGCGCGCGGTGCCTTTGCTGTGGCAGCATCGGCCCGGCGCGGTCGTCGGGACGATCGAGGCGCTGGCGGAGGATGCGCGCGGGCTGCGCGTCGTGGGGCGGGTGACGCATCCCACGGCGGCGCGGCTGGTCGAGCGCGGCGCGCTGACCGGATTGAGCTTTGGCTATCGGGTGCGCGCGGCGCGCGGGGCGCGGCCGCGCGAGCTGCTGGCGCTCGACCTCGCCGAAGTGAGCCTGGTCGCCCAGCCGATGCAGCCGCTGGCGCGGGTGATTGCGGTGTCTCCTTCTATTGTCATTCCGGCGAAGGCCGGAATCTCGACGGCTGAGGCGAACGAGAGGGCGAGATCCCGGCCTTCGCCGGGATGACGAGGAAAGTGAGATGCGGTGGATTTGGTGAAGGAGTGACAAGCATGGACGATATGGAAGTGAAAGCCGACGCGCTCGACGGCGCGTTCGATGCGGTATTGGCGGCCGAGGCAGTCGATGAATTGAAGGCGTCGGTAGCGGCGCTGAAGGCGCAGGTCGACGCGCAGGCGGTGGCGGCCTCGCGGCTGCCGCTCGACGGCGCGAAGGCGTCGGCCGATCCGGCGCGCGACGCCTTTGTCGAACGCTATCTGCGGCGCGGGATCGATGCGGGCGTCGAGATGAAGAGCCTGTCGGGGGCGAGCGGCGGCGAGGGCGGCTATGCGGTGCCGCGCGAAATCGACGGCAGCATCGCGGCGACGCTGAAGGCGCTATCGCCGATCCGGTCGATTGCCACCGTCGTACAGACGGGGACGAGCGGATACCGCAAGCTGGTCGCGACCGGAGCGACGGCGACGGGCTGGGTCGGCGAGACCGCGGCGCGGCCCGAGACGGCGACGCGCAGCTTTGCCGAAATCGCGCCGCCATCGGGCGAGCTTTACGCCAATCCGGCGGCAAGCCAGGCGATGCTCGACGATGCGATGTTCGCTGTCGAGGACTGGCTGGCGGGGGAGCTGGGCCGCGAGTTCGCGGTGGCCGAAGGTGCGGCCTTCGTGACCGGCAACGGCACGAACCGTCCCAAGGGATTCCTGTCCTATGCCGCGACGAACGAGACCGACAGCGCGCGCGCCTTCGGGACGCTGCAATATCTGGCATCGGGTGCGGCGGGCGCCTTTGCCGCGTCGAACCCGCAGGACAAGCTGGTCGAGCTGGTCCATGCGCTGAAGGCGCCGTACCGGCAGGGGGCATGCTGGGTGATGAACAGCGACACGTTGGCGCGCATCCGCAAGTTCAAGACGAGCGACGGTGCGTTCGTCTGGCAGCCGGGGATGGTCGAAGGGCAGGCGGCGACGCTGCTCGGCTATCCGGTGGTCGAGGCCGAGGATATGCCCGATGTGGCCGCGAACAGCCTGTCGGTCGCCTTCGGCAATTTTCGCGCCGGCTATCTGATCGCCGACCGCGGCGAGACACGGATCCTGCGCGATCCGTTCAGCAACAAGCCTTTCGTGCATTTCTATGCAACCAAAAGGGTGGGCGGTGCGATCATCGATTCGAACGCCATCAAGCTGTTGAAGTTCGCCGCCAGCTAAAGCGGTTGGTGCGCGAGGGCGCCCGGTCCCGGCTCCCTTCCCTTTCGGGACGGGCCGGGCGCCTACCCGCCGGCACGACACCCCGACATTATAGCGACATTAGAAAGGATGGCCCTGCCATGCCGACCCCCTTTTTCGCCGACCTGGTGCGCGAGCTGTGCCACGAGGGCGGGACCGGCCCGCTGACGCCGAGCGGCGCAGTGCCCGGTCATCGCCGCTTTGCGGGCACCGTGCCCGTCGATAGAGATTTCCATTATACGATTGCCGGCGTGGCGCAGCCCGACCAGTGGGAGGTGGGCACCGGCCATCTCGATTCTGCCGGACGTCTGGTGCGTGCAGCGGTCGCGGCGTCGTCGGACGGCGGTGCCCGCGTCGATTTCGCCCCCGGCCTGAAGACGATCGCGCTGACCGTTGCCGCCGACTGGTTCGAAGCCCAGGCGATGGTCGCGGCCGAAATGGCGAGCGTCGGCGACGCGGTGACGGCGCTCGGTGACGCGCTGGACGGCAAACAGCCGCTGTCGACGACGCACGAGGCCGTGCCCGTCGGTGAAGCCGGCGACATGATCACGGTGCGGCGGGGCGCGGATTGGGTGAACATCCCGATCGCGACGCTTGCGTATCGTGATGCCGGTGGACGAGTGCTTGCGGGCGCGGCCCTCGCCGGTATCGACGGGAGTGCCGCCGAGCCATCGGTGTCGTTCGCGAGCGATCCCGACACGGGCCTTTATCGTCCCGCCGCAAATATCGTCGCGCTTGCGACGGGCGGAACGGAGCGCATCCGTGTCACGGCCGGGGGCAATGTCGGCATCGGCGTCGATCCGGTCAACAAGCTGGACGTCCAGACGAGCGCCGGGCGGTTCGGCGTTGCCAGCGCCGGGTCGGCATCGGTGCGGATCAGCAGTTCGGGGACGATGCAATATGATACCGGCGCGGCGTCGTCGCACCAGTTTCTGAACAATGGCGTCGACAGCGTCGCGATCAGCAGCGCCGGCAATGTCGGGATCGGCACGACGACGCCCGAGAATTTCGGCGGCTATCGCAATCTGCACATGACCGGCCCGACCGGTTCGCAGATCACCCTGTACGGCGCATCGGACACGGTGCGGGGGTTTCTCTATACGACCGCGAGCGGCATGACCGTCGGCACCTCGACAGCGCATGTGCTGGCGCTCAGGTGCAACAATGTCGAGCGGGTGGTTCTGGAGACCGGCGGCGCGCTGCGCCCCGCCGGAAACAACACCCAATCCTTTGGATCCGCGACCAACCGATGGTCCGAATTATGGGCGTCGAAGATGGTGACGCCCTCGGGCGTCGCGCTCAGTCTTCAGGCCGGTGCGGGCGGGCAGTGGAATGTGTCTGCATCGACCGGATCCTTCTTTCCTTCGACCGACAATGCCCTGCCGCTGGGCGGGGCGGCGAACCGCGCGAGCACGCTGTATGCCGCGACCGGATCGATCAACACGTCCGACGAACGCGAAAAGACGTGGCGCGGCGTGCTGACGGCGCCGGAAATGGCGGCGGCGCGCCGGATCGCCCTGGAACTCGGCTTCTATCAGTGGAACGCGGCGATCGCCGAAAAGGGCGCCGCGGGGGCGCGGCTGCATTTCGGCGTGCGGGCGCAGGCGGTGTGGGCGATCATGGCCGACGAGGGCCTGATCGATCCGCTGGTCCCGGAGGCCACGCCCGACAGCCCTTATGCCTTTCTTTGTTATGACCGCTGGGATGGCGGCGCGGATGGCGACGCAGATGGCGCGGCGCCCGCCGGGGACAGGTTCGGTATTCGCCCCGACCAGCTTTCGCTGTTCCTGATCGCCGCGCAGGAGGCGCGGATCGCCGCGATGGAGACGGCATGATCGGGAGCGCCCTCGCTTCGCGCGCGATTGCCGATGCGGCGCGCCGAGACCTTGCCGCGGCATGGGGCGGACCCGCGCCTGCCGCGCGGCAGACCGAAATGACCATCGCGCGCGACCGGCCCCGGCGCGTCATCGTGCGCAAGCCCTGACCGAAAGGATTTTGCGGTGACAATGATTGTCAAAGACCCCGGAACGCGGGTCGACTTCGCATTCGAATGGGGCGCCGCCTATCCCGAGGGGCAGGCGCTGGTCGCGAGCGAATGGCTGGCAACGCCCGACGAGCCTGGCGGGGTTACAATCGCCGCCCAGACGCACGAGCTGGAGCAGGCGGCGGTAACTCTGGCGGGCGGGATCGCCGGCCATGTCTATCAGGTGACGAACCGCGTCACGCTGAGCGACGGTCAGATCGACGAGCGATCGATGACGGTGCGGGTGGAGGAGCGATGACGATGCAGAGCGTGACGCCGGGCGAGAGCCCGGTCAGCCTGAACGAGGCGCGCGGCTGGCTGCGGCTGGGCCCGACGATCGACGATGCCGTGGTCGCCGGACTGGTGCGCGCGGCGACCAATATCTGCGAAGCCTTTGTCGGCCAGTGGTTGATCGAGCGCGCGGCGGAGGAAGTGCTGCCGATAAACGGTGCGCCGCTGGTGCCACGGGTGCGGCCCGTCGTGGCGGTCGATGCGGTCGCGCTGATCGGGATTGACGGGGGGGAGGCGGTGCTGGCGGCCGACGCATGGGATGCGGTGATCGGCCGCGACGGCACCGCGCAGGTGACGCTTCACCAGACGAGCGGCGCGGTGCGCGCGCGTCTGTCCTACCGCGCCGGCATCGCCGCCGAGGCGAACGGGATTCCCGAGGCGATCCGCCAAGGCATCGTGCGCATGACGCAGCATCTGCACGATGCGCGCGACGGCGCCCCGGCGACGCCGCCGGCGGCCATCGCGGCGCTGTGGCAACCCTGGCGGCGGATGACGCTGGGCGGTGCGGCATGAGCGGCGCGGAGGCAGCGGTGCGTGCGCGGACATTGGCGCTGTTGCAGGCCGACGCGGAGCTGGCGGGGCTGGTCCACGGGATATTCGACGGCGTGCCGGCGCGGGCGACCGCGCCATTCGTCGCGCTCGACGCGGTCGAGGCGCGCGACTGGGGAACCAAGGACCGCGCGGGACGCGAGGTGCGCCTGACGCTGGCGGTCCACGGCGCGGGCGCGGTCGATGGTGCGGCGCCAGCGCGGATCGAGGCGATCGCCGGGACGCTGCGCGGCGGCGCCGACGGCTGGGCGGTGGTGGGCGCGCGGGTCGAACGGACGCGAACGCGTTTCGGGCGCGACGGCGGCTGGCGGCATGAGATGGTGCTGCGATGCCGCTGCCTGGTTGGGGATGGTTAGGGTGGGGGGATAATCAAATGCGGCCGGGATGGGGAGGGAAGCTGCCGCTTGAAGCGTGCGCTGTTCTCCCCTCCCGCCAGCGGGAGGGGCAGTGAAGGTTGCGAGCTTGCTCGCTAGCCGCAGCGGGGTGGGTATATTCAACGTCGCATGCCCACCCCCGACCCCTCCCGCCTGCGGGAGGGGAGAGGTATGGCCGCAAACGGCCGAAACCGGTCGTGTCGTTTCCGATGCGATGGTCCGCCCGCTTCATCCCCCGTCCTAGTCGGCGGGCATCGTCTTGGTTTCGGTGTAGTCCTTGAACTTGTCGATGAAGGTCGAGTGGTAATCCTCGACCTGCGAATCGGCGTCCTCGGCCGCTTCGGCGGCAGTGTCGCCGTCGGCGCGATCGAGCGCGATCACCGCGTTGCGGAACGCATCGCGTTCGGTGCCGCACGCTTCCTTGAGCGCGAGTTCATATTCGGCTTCGCCCATCTTTGCCTCGAGCGACTTCTTCATATGGTCGCGCAGGCATTTGGTGAAGATCGCGCGCGAATTGTCGACGGCGGCAGCGGGCGACGGCGCCATGGCAGCGAGAAGAATGGAAAAAACAAGCATCCTGCGACTCCCCAGTTTGCGGATGATTATGTGCGAGGAGATGTAGACGATGGCTATCGAAAATGGGAGCGCCTTTCTGCTGAAGATCGGCGACGGCGAAACGCCGCCCGCCTATCGCACCGTTGCGGGTTTGCGGACGACGCAAATGTCGGTGAACGGCGAGGCGGTGAATGTGACGACCAAGGATTCGGGCGGGTGGCGCGAGCTGCTGTCGGGCGCCGGGGTGCGATCGGTGTCGGTCAGCGCGGCGGGAATCTTTACCGGCTCCGACGCCGAAATTCGGATGCGCGGCCATGCGCTGTCGGGGGCAATCGACGATTATGAGCTGAGCTTCGAAAGCGGCGAGCGGCTGCGCGGCCGGTTCCTGGTCACGCGGCTCGACTATGCGGGCGATTATAATGGTGAGCGCAATTACACGCTGAACCTCGAATCGAGCGGCGCGGTGGCGAGCCTGTGAGCGCGGCGGCGAACGCCTTGCGCGGCGAGGGAGAGTTGCGGATCGGCGGAGCGACCCATGTGCTGCGTCCGAGTTTCGGCGCGCTGGTCGCGGCCGAGGCGGAGCTTGGCCCGCTGTTCGCGCTGGTCGAGCGGGCGGCGGACGGGCGGCTGGCGCTGGGCGAGATGGCGACGCTGTTCTGGCACTGTATCGCCGAGCGGCCCGCCGCGCTGACCCGCGAGGCGGTGGGTGAGGCGGTGGTTGCCGCGGGGCTGGCGGGTGCGACGCCGGCGCTGCGCCTGCTGCTCGGGCAGATATTGCAGGGGCGATGAGGTGGCCGACGATCGGCTGGCCCCCGGCGCGCTGGCGCTGGCGGGGGTGATGGCGCGCGTCTGCGGCTGGCGCCCCGGCGAATTCTGGGCCGCGACGCCTGCCGAGGTGGCGGCAGTGCTGGCCGGCTGGCGCGGCGACGATGATGGCGGCGGCGGCATCGATGGCGCGGCGCTGGCCGCGATGATGGAGCAATATCCCGATGGGTGACGAAATCGACGAAATGGTCGTCGCGGTGCGCGCCGACACCGGCGCGTTTCGCCGCGATATCGCGGCGCTGCGCGACGATTTGACCGGACCGCTGGTCGATGCCGCCGATGCCGCCGGGCGCGGGATCGAGCGCGCACTGAACCGCGCGGTGCTGACCGGCAAGCTGGGGTTCGAGGATCTGAAGCGGATCGCGCTGTCGGTGATGGCCGACATCGCGCGCGCGGCGATCGCGAACGGGATCGGGGCCGTGACGGGCGGCGGTAGCGGCGGTGGGGGCGGGTTGCTGTCGCTCGGCAGTTCGATCGCGATGGCGCTGTTCGGCGCGCCGGGACGCGCGACGGGCGGGCCGGTGAGCGCCGGGCGCGCCTATCGCGTCGGCGAGCGCGGCCCCGAATGGTTCGTCCCGACCGCGAGCGGGCGGGTCGAGACGGGCGGTGCGGTGCGCAATATCGCGATCACCGTAAATGTTCGTGGTGGCGGGACAGAAGAACCAAAAAGGCTCGCGCAGACGGGGCGGCAATTGGCGCAGGCGGTGCGGCGCGCGGTTGCGGCGGGAGACGCCTGATGGGCTGGGCGCTGGTGGCGGCCGAGCCGCATCATCGCAAGGGCTGGGTCAAGCGCTTCGACCCGCGTTTCTGGACCATCGACTTCGCACGCCCGATGATGGCGAGCGCGGTGACGACGGCGCCCGACGCGCTGCGTATCGAGGCGGTTTTCCACAACAGGCACGATCTGGCGGGACTGATCTGGGAGGCGGCGGATCGCTGGGACCATGCGCTGCTCGGTTACGAGACGCGGCGCGATTTCCGGCATAGCCGGCTGCGCTTTCGTTGGCGGTCGGGCGGTATGAAGTCGCTCGATGCGCTGCACGGCCCGACCTTGACGATCGAGGGGCGCGATGCGGCGGGCGCGCCGCGCGCCTGGTATGTGCGGCTGTGGAATTATGCCGACGGGAGCGGCGAGGACGCGTTCGTCACGCTCGACTTCGATGCGCTGGCCGGCGGCTTTTCGCTGCCAGATGAAGCCGATCCGGTGTGGGCGGGCGACATCGACCGGATGTTCGTTTCGTTGGTGCCGCCCGCTTATGACGGCAGCGAGGGCGTGCTGGCGGAGCCGGTCGAAGGTTGGGCCGAGCTCAGCAGCATTGCGTGCGACGGGTCGGGGTCGGTGCTGGCAATCGGCGATACGATCTTGCCCGAACTGCGCCGCGGCATCGCGACCGGCTATGACGATCTCTATCATCTGACCCCGGCGCGGGTGGTGCGGCAGATCGTCCAGCTCGGCTATCGCGGCGAGGTCGTCCATTATGTCGGGATGAGCCATTTCATGCGGCTGGCGGCGGCGGGCGGCGGGTTCGAGGTCGATGTCGCGGGCGGCGTGCTCAACGCGCCGTGCGCAGCATGGCACCGCGCCTTTGCAGCCGGATGTGCCGCCGCCGGGTTGGGGCTGATCTGGTCGCTCTCCTACGAATTATTCGATGCCTATTGCCCCGCCGACTGGAAGCAGCGCGACAGCGAGGGTAACCCTGCGCTGACGGGCTGGGAACCGCCATCGACCCTGTTGTCGCCCGCCCACGCCGAGGCGATGGGGTGGTTGCAACTGGTGGCGCGCGCCTTTGTCGCGCTGGCGGTCGAGGCCGGTTTGCCGGTGCGGTTCCAGGTCGGCGAGCCCTGGTGGTGGGTCGCCGGCGCAGGGCGGCTCTGCGTCTATGACGCGGCGACGACGGCGGCATTGGGGAGCGCGAGCGTCGCGATTCCCGATGTCCGCGGCGCGCTCGATGCCGGGCAATGCGCGATGCTCGACGCCTTGGGGGTGCTGCTGGCGACATCGACTGCGGCGCTGGTGGCGGCGGCGCGCGACGCGGCGGGGACGAGCGATTTCCGGAGCCATCTGCTCATCTATCTGCCGAGCGTGCTCGATCCCGCGGCGCCCGAACTGCGCCGCGCCAATGTGCCGCTCGGCTGGGCGGCACCGGCGTTCGATGTGCTGCAGCTCGAGGATTATGACTGGGTGACGACGGGACGCGGCGCCGCAAGCGCGGGCGCGCGCGCCGCGATGGCGGTGCGGCTGGGGTATCCGGTGTCCGCGCAGCAGTATTTCGCGGGCTTCGTTCTCGATGCCGACGACCGCGCCCAGTGGGCGGCGATCGCGGCGGCCGCCGACGCGGCAGAGGCGGCGGGTGTCGCGCGCGCCTTTATCTGGGCGTTGCCGCAGGTCGCGCGCGACGGCTTCACTTGTTTTGACGGGGAGGATGCGGTGCAGGCTTTCGATGCGGTGGATTTTCCGCTGGCGATCGGGCGCGAGGCGATGGTGGCGACCGAATTTTCGACGCAGATCGTCAGCTCGCCTTCGGGCCACGAACAGCGCGCGAGCGAATGGGCGGAAGCCCGGATGCGCTATGACGCGGGGCCGGGCATACGCTCCGAAGCCGATGTGCGGACGCTGGCCGAATTCTTTCGGGCGCGGCGCGGGGCGGCGCGCGCCTTTCGCTTTCGTGATCCGTTCGATCATGCTTCGGCGGGCGATGGCGGCGCACCCGGACCGGGTGACCAGTTGCTGGGAGAGGGCGACGGCGAAACGCGGCTGTTCGCGCTCGTCAAACATTATGGCGTGGGCGATGCCGAACAGGAACGGGCGATCCGCCTGCCCGTCGCAGGAAGCGTGCGCGTCGCGGTGGGCGGCGTCGAGACGGCGGCTTTTGTCGTAACGGGCGAGGGCGCGGTGCTGCTGGATGATGCCCCCGCGGTTGGGGCCGCTGTTACGGCGGGCTTTCTGTTCGACGTGCCTGTGCGCTTTGCCGACGACCGGCTGGAGGTGAGCCGTGCGACCTTTCTGGCGGGCGAGATTGCGAGCGTTCCGCTGATCGAGGTGCGGGCGCCATGGTGAGCGAGGCCGAAGCCGCGCCGGCATGGCTGCGCGCCGAAGTGGTGACGCTGGCGTGGTGCTGGCGCCTGTCCCGGCGCGACGGGGTGGTGCTGGGCCTGACGTCGCACGACCGCGACCTGTTGATCGATGGCGTTCCCTATCGCGCGGCGCCGGGGATGAAGCCCTCGGCGATCGAAACGAGCGACAGTCTGGATGCGTCGACGATGGACCTTGAAGGCGCGATCAGCAGCGATGCGATTGCGGCGCGCGACCTGGATGCGGGGCGCTGGGACGGCGCGGCACTGACGCTGTTCGTGACCGACTGGACGGCGCCCGAGGTGGCGCCGGTGACGGTGGCGCGCGGGACGCTGGGCGCGATCGAACGGCGCGGGAGCGCTTTTGCGGCCGAATTGCAGGGCATTATGCAGATGCTCGACCGGCCGGTCTGTCCGGCGACATCGCCATCGTGCCGCGCGGCGCTGGGCGACCCCGCGTGCCGGATCAATCTGGCGCCGCTGACCCATGCGCGCCGCATCGTGGCGATCGACGGGCGCGAGGTAACGATCGATGCCGCGCCGCCGCCCGGCACGATGGCGTTCGGCGAGCTGTGCTGGCTGGAAGGGGCAGCGTGCGGGCTGCGCACTCCGGTGATTGCGGCGGCGGGCGCGGTGCTGACGCTCGCCGAGATGCCGCCGCTGCTTCCGCCCCTGCCCGCGCGGGTGCGATTGATCGAGGGGTGCGACAAGCAGTTGGCGACCTGTTGCAGCCGCTTTTCCAATGCGGTCAATTTTCGTGGCGAGGCGCATCTGCCGGGCAATGATCTGCTGACGCGCTATCCCGGTGGATGAGCTTGGCGCGCGCGCCTTTGCCGCGGCGCGCGCGATGGTCGGGGCGCGTTTCGTCCCGCAGGGGCGCGATCCGCGCACGGGCGTCGATTGCGTCGGGCTGGTCTGGGCGGCTTATGCCGCGGCCGGACGGATGCTGGTCGCGCCCGCTGCCTATCCGCTGCGCGGATGGAGCGGCGGGCGGGTCGCGGCGGGACTGACGGCGGCGGGTTTTGGCGAAACGGCCGACACGGCGCGGGTCGGCGATGTCACGTTGATCGCGCTGCCCGCGCGGCAGTTTCACCTGGCGCTGATCGGGCCGGCGGGGATCGTTCATGCCCATGCCGGGCTGCGCCGCGTGGTCGAAGCGCCGTTCGATCCGGCGGTGCTGCGTGCGCGCCGCTGGCGGCTTTCTGATTTGGAGAAATGATATGGCGACTCTGGTGCTGACGGTCGTCGGCGGCATCGTCGGCGGGCCGGTCGGCGCGGCGATCGGTGCCGCCGTCGGCCAGCAGGTCGACGCGGCGATCTTCAAGCCCAAGGGGCGCGAGGGGCCGCGGCTGGCCGACCTGAAGGTGCAGGCATCGACCTATGGCCAGCAGATTCCCAAGCTGTTCGGCACGATGCGCGTCGCGGGCAGCGTCATTTGGGCAACCGACCTGATCGAGCGGCGCACGAAGAGCGGCGGCGGCAAGGGGCGGCCTTCGGTGACCGAATATAGCTACGCGGTATCGCTGGCGGTCGCGCTGTCCTCGCGGCCGATCCGGGCGGTGCGGCGCATCTGGGCCGATGGCAATCTGCTGCGCGGGTCGAGCGGCAGCTTTCGCGAACGCTGCGTCTTTCGGAGCCATGACGGGGGCGAGGATCAGGCCGTCGATCCCCTGATTGCCGCGGCGCTGGGCCCGGCTGCTGCTTCGGCGTTTCGCGGATTGGCCTATGTCGTGTTCGAGGAGCTGGAACTGGCGGCCTTCGGCAACCGGATTCCATCGCTGACCTTCGAGGTCGAAGCCGATGCGGGGACCGTCGATGCCGGAAGCGTGGCCAATGCGTTGCTGGGCAATCCAGGCCGTGCGGCGGGGGTTTGGCCCTTTGGCGGCTATGCCGCGTCGGGCGATCGCGCTCGCGACGCGCTGACGCCGCTATTCGACGTCGATGCCGTCCGGCTGCGCAGCGCGTCGGCGGACTGGCGGCTTCTGCCGGCAGAGGCCGAGCAGCCCATCCTTGCACCGGATGCCTATTCCGAAAGCCGACGCGATTGGAGCGCGTCCGACATCGTCGAGCATCGGCGCATGCCGTTGGGCGCGCTGCCTGCTTCGATCCGGCTGCGCCATTACGAGCCCGAGCGCGACTATCAACTCGGTCAGCAGATGGCGATCGTCGCCGGCGGAGGTGCGCGCGAGGACCGGATGGATTTGCCCGCCGTGCTTGCCGCCGGTTCGGCCCGCGCGCTGGCGCAGCGGCTCGCGGCCTCGGCGACCGATGGCCGCGAAACAATCGTCTGGGAAGCGGATCTGGCGGCGCTGGCCTTGCCCGTCGGCGGGTTGATTATGCTCCCGGAGGGGGGCGTCTGGCGCATCGGATCGCGCAGCGTGAAAGCGGCGTCGGTTCGCATCGAGCTGCGGCGCTATCGGCCGTCGAGCATGGCCGAGCTTGCCGCGGACCCCGGCGCGCCCGTCGTTGCCCCCGACTGGCCCGATAGCGAGGGTGTGGTGCGGCTGTTCGATCTGCCCAGCATGGGCGCGGCCGCCACGGCGCCGCGGGTGCTGGTTGCGGCGGCAGGCGGGAATGACGGCTGGCGCGGCGCCGATCTATGGTTTCGCGGCGGCACCGATATAGAGCCGATCGCGATCGGGACGGCGCGGCCGGCACTGGCGTTGGGGGCGCTGGCCGCGCCGCTGGAGCCGGGGCCGACAGGCCTGTTCGACCGGGCGAATAGTTTGGTCGTCGAGCTGGCCAATTCCATGATGGCGCTCGAATCGATTGGCGACGCGGCGCTCTTGGCCGGCGGCAACAGAGCGATGGTCGGCGGCGAATTGCTGCAGTTCGGTACTGCGGAGTCGCTGGGGGGCGGAGTGTGGCGGCTGACCGGGCTCCTGCGCGGTCTTGCCGGGACCGAGGATGCGATGGCGCATGGCGCGGGCGAGCCGTTCGCCTTGCTCGACGACGCGGCGCTGTGGCTGCTTCCCGACGACATGGCGCGCCAGGCCGAAAGCGGCGAGGCAAGCGTCGAATGGGCGCGGCGGGGCGGCGTTGAACTGGTCGATGTGCCGGTGCCGTCGGCGGCGCGGGCGCTGCGCCCCCTCTCGCCGGTGCACGGATATGTGCGCGCGGCTGCCGATGGCGCGATCGAAGCGCGCTGGGTCCGGCGCAGCCGCGCCGATCACGGCTGGCGCGACCAGGTCGATCTGCCGGTCGGCGAGGGCCGCGAGCTGTGGCAGGTCATGCTGGTGCCCGCGGTGCCGGGGCTCGGCCCGTGGGATTGCACCGAATCCCGACTGCTTCTGGATGCCGCGTCGCTCGCAGCGATCCCAGCGGGAAGCGCACTTTCCATCCGGCAGGTCGGCGATTTCGGCCTTTCGCCGCCGCTTCTTCTCCCGCTCGCCTGATCTTCTGCTTTCTGAAAGGATTCCAACATGTCGGACAATCTGCAGACCCCGCGCTTTGCCCTGCCGATGCTGTCGGTGGCGCAGGCGCAAAAGGAAATGACGCATAACGAGGCGCTCGTCCTGATCGACGCGCTGCTTCACGCCGCCGTCGTCGATGGGTCGCTGGCGACGCCGCCTGAAGATCCTGCCGAGGGCGATTGCTGGATCGTGGATGAAGCCGCCATCGGCGAATGGTCCGGCGAGGCAGGCCGCCTGGCGCTCTGGACAGCGGGCGGATGGCGGTTCGTTGCGCCTTCGCCCGGGATGCGTGTCAGACGGATCAGCGACGGTGCCACGCTGCTGTTCAACGGCTCCGGATGGACTGTACCCATCGCTATTGCGAATCCCGAAGGAGGGGCAACGATCGACCTGGAAGCGCGTGCGGCAATAGACGCGCTGCTTGCGCTTATGGTAGCGCATGGTATTATGATCGCTGGCTGATTTTGTTTCTGTTCGCGCAGGAAGTGCGACTTTTTGGCAACAGATTGTCGATTTGTTTACTTGCGTGGAACCAAAGGCACGAGTAGGACGTCTGTCGAGACGTAATCTCAATTGAAAGGGGAATCCATTATGAGGAAGCTTGCCGTCGCTGTGGCGTTGGCCTCCACTGCCCTTGCGTCGCCTGCTATGGCGCGCGACAACTCGTGGTATGTTGGTGTCGGTGGTGGTGTCATGATCGTCGAGGACATCGACCTCGATATCGGCACCGTCGCTAATGCGGGAACGCTCGATCATCGTACCGGTTATGATTTCGAAGGCACTGTCGGTTATGACTTCGGCGGTTTCCGCGCTGAAGTCGAAGTCGGCTATCGTGAAGCCGACATCACCGGTGGCCGTTTTTCAACTCCCGGGATTCCGGCGAACTCGACGGGCGGGCTCTTCACCGGCAATACGCCGCTGAATGGCGACTCGAACGCGTTGAGCTTCATGGCCAATGGTATGCTCGACTTCGGTGACGACGATGGCCTGCAGGGCTTTGTCGGCGGCGGTGCAGGTGTTGCACGCGTTTCGATTCAGCCGGTCTTCGCAACCAACTTCCTGGACGATTCCGATACGCGCTTCGCGTGGCAGGCAATCGCCGGTGTTCGTGCGCCGCTGACCAAGCATTGGGATGCCGGTCTGAAGTATCGCTTCTTCAATGTCAGCGATCTGAAGCTGGTCGACCAGCTTGGTCGTGACGTTTCGGGCCGTTTCCGTTCGCACTCGTTGCTCGGAACGCTGACCTACAACTTCGGTGGTGCGGAAGCGCCGCCGCCGCCGCCGCCGGCTCCGCCGCCGCCGCCGCCGCCGCCGCCGGTTTGCGAACCCGGACCGTATATCGTGTACTTCGACTGGGATCAGTCGGCGATCACGCCGGAAGCGGCTGCAACGCTGGACAACGCGATCAGCGCTTACAACCGTGGCTGCAGCGGCCAGCAGGTCATGCTCGCCGGTCACGCCGACCGTTCGGGTTCGGCCAAGTACAACGTCGGTCTGTCGCAGCGTCGCGCCGATGCCGTGAAGTCGTACATGACGGCTCGTGGCGTTGCCGATGGTTCGATCACGACGCAGGCGTTCGGCGAAACCCGCCCGGCCGTTGCAACTGCCGATGGCGTCCGCAACGACCAGAACCGTCGCGTGGAAATCACTTACGGTCCGAACTCGGGCATGTAAGACCGGTTTTCATTCCCGACGGGGAATGGACGAAAAAGAAGGGCGGTACCGCAAGGTGCCGCCCTTTCTTTATGTATGCTTTTCGATGACATCTCCGGCTGATGGCAGGGCTTGCCGGGGCGACGACGCGGAATTTGAGTCTTGCTCCTCAACATAAATGATATATCATATCTGTGAGGCGCCTCGATGAACGGGTGGGCCTCGGACAAGGCGGGCGCGCTGGCACGCGAGGGTGAGGTGTCGGCGCTCCCGATGACAGGGAGAGACAGAATGCGTCGACGCCGCAGCATCTTTCGCGCCGATCCGAACGGCAGCCCCGACATCAACACCACGCCGCTGATCGACGTCATGCTCGTGATGCTGGTGATGTTCGTCATCACCATTCCGCCGCCGACGCATAAGGTCGATGTCACGCTGCCCGCCGGCCCGGCGCCTTTCGAAGTTCGCGACGAAAATCGCGTCAGCATCGACACCAGCGACATCATTCGCTGGAACGGCAACGCCGTCGACCTGGCCGAACTGGGCCAACTGGTGAAGGCAGCGTCCGAGCGCGCGGTTCCGGCCACGCTGCTGTTCGAACCCGACGCGCAGGCGCGCTATCTGCGTGTCGATCAGGCCATCGGCGCGATCCGTCGCAACGGGGGCAGCAAGATCGCGTTTCCGGGTATCCAGCGGTACGGCGGCTTGGTCTGACCGCCGACTTCGTACCGATGCCCCGTCTCGGAAGTGCCGGTCAGGCGGTTGGCGCCGTCCCGGGGCGCAGATGTTGCATCATATAGCCGGCGTAGTCGGCCTTGCCGAGCGGCACCCCAAGATGACGCATGACGGCATAGGCCGCGACGATGTGGAAGTAGAATTGCGGCAGCGCCCAGTCGCGAACATAGGTCGCGGCGGTCAGGTCGAAAACCATGCCGTTGGGCAGATCGAAGCTGACCGGTCGATCATCGTCCACGCCGAGCGACACGGGGTCGATCGTATCCAGAAAAGTCAGCGTGCGGGCGATCTGATCCTGCATTCCCGCAAAGTCGGCGGCGTCGTCGGGGAATTCGGGGCCGCCCGAGGCGCCAAGCCGGGCGAGCCCGCTGATCGCCTGGCCGCAGGCGAAACGGATCTGCGTCGGCAAGGGGAACATGTCGGGCGCCAGCCGGCCGGCGGCAAATTGCAGCTCGCCGATGGCATTGTCGGCACCCCACGCTTGCGCCTTTGCAAGCTGCGCCGAGAGCGCGCCGAGCGCATTGACGTAGGCGGGAACGGTGAGATCGTAGAGCGACATCGCTATTTCTCCATCACGGCTGCCTGATCGGCGGCAAGGTTATCCTGGAACTGCAGGCGCGCGAGCCGCGCATAGAGACCGTCGGCGGCGACGAGATCGTCGTGGCGTCCTTCCTCGACGATACGGCCTTCGTCCATCACGATGATGCGGTCGGCGGAGCGGACGGTCGCGAGGCGGTGCGCGATGACGACGGTGGTGCGGTCGTGCATCAGCGCCTCGAGCGCATCTTGAACGAGTTTTTCGGACTCGGCGTCGAGCGCCGAAGTCGCCTCGTCGAGCAGCAGCAGCGGCGCGCGGCGGAGCAGCGCGCGGGCGATTGCAACACGCTGACGCTGGCCGCCCGACAGGCGGGCGCCCCCTTCGCCCATGAAAGTGTCGAGACCATCGGGAAGCTTGCGCAGAAATTCTTCCGCATTGGCGGCGCGCGCGGCGGCCCATAGCTCGTCATCGGTGGCCAGCCAGTTGCCATAGCGCAGATTGTCGCGCGCCGAGGCCGCGAATATCACCGTTTCCTGCGGAACCATCGCGATCCGGGCGCGCAGGTCGGCGGGATCGAGTTCGGGCAGCGCGACGCCGTCGAGGCGGATTTCACCGCCTTGCGGATCGTAGAAGCGTTCGGCGAGTTGGAAGAGCGTCGATTTGCCGGCACCCGACGGGCCGACGATCGCAACCGTTTCGCGCGCGCGGATGGACAGGCTGAAATCGTGCAGCGCGGGTGCGTCGGGGCGCGTCGGGTAGCGGAATTCGACATGATCGAATTCGAGCGTGCCGGTCGCGGTTTCCGGCAGAGCGCGAGGGGCCGGCGGCGGGGCGATGCTCGGCTCGGCGATCAGCAGTTCGTTGAGGCGTTCGGCGGCGCCGGCCGCGCGAAGCAGATCGCCATAGACTTCGGTCAGCGCGCCGAACGCACCCGCGACAAGGCCGCCGGTCAGGACGAAGGCGGCAATGGTGCCGCCCGTGATCGTGCCCGCGGCCACGCCTTCGGCCCCGTACCAGAGCAAGGTGGTGATGGCGCCGAACAGCAGCCCGATGACGATCGCGGTCATCGTAGCGCGGAGCCGGATGCGGCGCTTGGCGGTGGCGAAATTGGCTTCGACGGCGCTAGTGAAGCGCTCCGCCTCGCGCGTTTCCTGCCCGAAGGCCTGGACGATCTTCATGGCGCCGAGCTGTTCCGCCGTGGTCGCACCGATGTCGGCGACGCGATCCTGGCTCGAGCGCGAGACATTTTGCAGGCGGCGCCCGAGCAGCACGATCGGCATGATGATGACCGGGATACCGAGCAGAATTCCGCCCGTAAGTTTCGGCGAGAGCGAAAAGAGATAGGCGATCCCGCCGATGCCCATGACGGTGTTGCGAAGCGCAACCGAAACCGTGGTGCCGACGGTCTGTTCGATGATCGCCGTATCCGCCGTCATGCGCGAGGCGATTTCGGAGGGGCGGTTTTCTTCGAAAAAGCCGGGGGCCAGGCGCAGAAGGTTACGCTGCACCGCCTCGCGGATATCGGCGACGGTGCGTTCGCCGAGCCAGCTCACGAAATAGAAGCGGAGCGCCGTCGCAATCGCGAGGATGAGGACGATCACGTAGAAGAACCGGAAATGCGGGCTGACATCGCCGCCGCCGGCGACGAAGCCCGAATCGATCATTTCCTTGAACTGATAGGGGATTGCGAGCGTCGCGATCGCCGCGATGCCGAGCGCGATCGCCGCAATCAGCAGCTGGAGCGGATAGCGGCTGGCATGATGCCAGACCATGCGCAGGCTCGACAGCTTGCGGGGCGGGTTCGGTTTATCGGATTTGGTCGCCATTGGTCATCGCCCTAGCAGCCGCGCCGGTGCCGCTCAACGATGCAGAATGGCGATCTGCTTCAAGGACCATGAAGCCAGGCTGCGTAAAGGGAGCGCGGGACCGGATCGCCCGCGCTCCCTTCGGCTCAGCGGTTGTCGAGCTGCGCCCGCACCGCACGCAGGCCTGCGCGCGTGATGCGATAGGGCTGCCGCCGCGCGAAGCGATGAAGCCGCAGGGGCGAAGGCGCTGGAACAGGCCGAGGCCGCCGCTGTCCCGGAATATTATCCATCAAGCGCCGCGCAATGATTTTGATGCATTGCACAATGGCGATGTTGCCCTAGACTGTGCTCCAACAGGGATGCCGGAAGAGCGCCCGACCGGACGCAAGGAATTCAGATTATGCTGTACCACGCTTTTGACATGCAGCGGAGCTGGCTCGCGGGCGCGAGCGCATTGGCGACCGCGGGCGCGCAGGTCATCCAGCATCCCGCCAATCCGCTTGGCTATTTCAGCGCGAGCCCGATGTTCGCCTCGGCGCTCGAGGTCTTTGCGCACGCCTCGGCGCCGCGCGGCAAACCGGGGTTCGAACTGTACGAGACGGTCGTCGATGGCGAGACGCTGCGCGTCGATGAAGCGATCGAGGCGCGCAAGCCCTTCGGCCAGCTCAAGCATTTCCGCCACGCGGCAAGCGCCGGCAATCCCAAGCTGCTGATCGTCGCGCCGATGTCGGGTCATTATGCGACGCTGCTGCGCGGCACGGTCGAGCGGATGATCCCCGACCATGATGTGTGGATCACCGACTGGCGCGATGCCCGCAATGTCCCGCTCGAAGCGGGCAAATTCGATCTCGATGATTATATCGACTATCTGATCGGCTGGCTCGAGCATATCGGGCCGGGCGCGCATATGCTCGCGGTGTGCCAGCCTTCGGTTCCGAGCCTCGCCGCCGCAGCCGTCATGGCGGCCGACAAGCACAAGTGCCGCCCCCGCACGCTGACGATGATGGGCGGACCGATCGACACGCGCAAGGCGCCCACCGCTGTCAACCAGCACGCGACGACGCGGCCTTATGCATGGTTCCAGGAAAATGTGATCGCAACGGTTCCGGCTTGGTATCCGGGCGCCGGGCGCCGCGTCTATCCCGGCTTCCTGCAGCTCGCCGGTTTCATGTCGATGAACCTCGGCAATCACATGATGAGCCATTGGGAAATGTTCAAGCATCTGGTCGATGGTGATGGCGAGAGTGCGGACAAGACCAAGGAATTCTATGACGAATATCGCGCCGTCTGCGACATGACCGCCGAATTCTATCTCCAGACGGTCGATGCGGTTTTCCAGCGCCACCTGTTGCCCAAGCGCGAATTCGAGCATCGGGGGAAGATCGTCGACCTTGGCAAGATTGACGACATCGCGCTGCTCGCGATCGAAGGCGAGCGCGACGATATTTCGGGGATCGGCCAGACCAAGGCGGCGCTGACCCTCGCCACCGAACTGCCGACCGCCAAGAAGAAATATCTGATGGCGAAGGGCGTCGGCCACTACGGCATTTTCAACGGGCGCAAGTGGCGCGAAGAGATTGCGCCGGTCGTCGCAAAATGGATCCGCGCCAACGGCGGCTGACAGGGGGCCCTGTCGCCCGATTCTGATGATCGGGCGGCGGCGGACCGGGATCACGCGCTTTTCACGGAAAAGGGAGCATTGTCTTCGCCCAAGCTTGGCGAAGCGGGACCGGCGCCCTACATGGAGCGCTCATGCCGCCTGACACCGCTTCTTCCGCCAGCCCGCGCAGCGAGCCGCCGATTCTGGCGACGCTGCGGCGCTTCCTGCCCTATCTGTGGCCGGCGGGGCATCGCGAGCACAAGTTGCGCATTATCGGGGCCGGGCTGCTGGTGCTGGCGTCGAAGGCGGTGCAGCTGTCGATGGGCTTCGTCTATGGCGCGGCGATCAACCGCATGGCGCCGGGGATGCAGGAAGGCGTCGCGCTGACCATCGGGTTGGTCGTCGCCTATGCCGGTGCGCGCTTTGCCGGGGTGCTGTTCGACAATCTGCGCAATGTCGTTTTCGAACGCGTCGGGCAGGATGCGACGCGCGAACTCGCGATCGCCACCTTCACCCACCTGCATGCCTTATCGCTGCGTTTTCACCTCGCGCGGCGGACGGGCGAGGTGACCAAGGTGATCGAGCGCGGAACCAAGAGCATCGACACCATGCTCTATTTCCTGTTGTTCAATATCGCGCCGACGATCATCGAACTGACCGCGGTCATCGTCATCTTCTGGACCAAATTCAGCCTCGGTCTGGCCGCGGCGACCGCGCTGATGGTCGTCGTCTACATCGCCTTTACGCGCAAGGTGACCGACTGGCGCACCGCGCTCAGGATGCGGATGAACGACCTCGACACGCTGACCGTCGGGCGCAGCGTCGACAGCCTGCTCAATTACGAGACGGTCAAATATTTCGGCGCCGAGGAGCGCGAGACAGCGCGCTACCGCGAGGTTGCGGGTCAATATGCGAGCGCCGCGGTCAAGAGCGAGAACAGCCTCGCCTGGCTCAACATCGGGCAGAGCTTCATCACCAATGCAGCGATGGCCGGCGCGATGGGCTATACGGTGTGGGGCTGGTCGCGCGGCATCTTCGCGGTCGGCGACGTGGTGCTCGTCAACACGTTGCTCGCGCAGCTTTTCCGCCCGCTCGACATGCTCGGCATGGTCTATCGCACGATCCGGCAGGGGCTGATCGACATGGAGGCGATGTTCCGCCTGATCGACACGCCAAGCGAGATCACCGACGCGCCCGGCGCCCCCACGCTGCACGTCGCGGGCGGTGCCGTGGCGTTCGAGGATGTCGTCTTCGGCTATGAGGCAGACCGGACCATTTTGAACGGCGTCAGCTTTGCGGTGGGCGCGGGCGAGACGCTGGCCATTGTCGGTCCGTCGGGCGCGGGCAAATCGACGATCGCGCGGCTGCTCTTCCGCTTCTACGATCCGCAGGGCGGCCGCATCCTGATCGACGGGCAGGACATCCGCGCGGTGACGCAGCAGAGCCTGCGCGCCGCAATCGGGATCGTCCCGCAGGATACGGTGCTGTTCAACGACAGCATCGGATATAATATCGCCTATGGCCGCGCCGATGCGCGCGTCGAAGAGATTGCCGAGGCGGCGAAAGGCGCGGCGATCGACGGCTTCATTGCGATGCTGCCGCAGGGATATGAGACCGAAGTCGGCGAGCGCGGGCTCAAACTGTCGGGCGGCGAGAAACAGCGCGTCGCGATCGCGCGCACCCTGCTCAAGAATCCGCCGGTCCTGATCCTCGACGAAGCGACGAGCGCACTCGACAGCCGGACCGAGGCGGCGATTCAGGACACGCTGGAACGGATCGCCGAACGGCGCACGACGCTGGTGATCGCGCACCGCCTGTCGACCGTCACGAGCGCCGACCGCATCATCGTCCTCGACCGCGGCCGCGTCGCCGAAACGGGCACACACGACCAACTGCTCGCGATGCGCGGCCTCTACGCCGACATGTGGGCGCGTCAGCAGGCCGAAAAGGAAGAGGGCACGGTTTAGACCGCATTCGCGTGGAGGGGGTTCCGTCGCGGGCTCGACTCCCCTATCGCCCCGAGCGATGTCCGCCGACGCTCTTCTCCCTCTTCTCAAATCCACTTTCGGTTTCGACGCCTTTCGCGGGCGGCAGGCCGATGTCGTCGGGCGGGTGATGGCGGGCGCGCATACGCTGGCGGTGATGCCGACGGGGGCGGGCAAGTCGTTGACCTACCAGCTTCCCGCCGTGGCGCTCGACGGCTGTGTCGTCGTCGTATCGCCGCTGATCGCGCTGATGCATGATCAGCTGCGCGGTGCGCGTGCGGCGGGGATTCGCGCCGCCAGTCTGACCAGCGTCGATGCCGATTTCGCCGACACGCGCCAAGCCTATCGTGACGGACAGCTCGACCTCCTCTACATCGCGCCCGAACGGGCGACGGGCGAGGGGTTCCGGTCGCTGATGGCGGCGCGCGCGCCCGCGCTGTTCGCGATCGACGAAGCGCATTGCGTTTCGGAATGGGGGCATGATTTCCGCCCCGACTATCGCCTGCTCCGCCCGCTGCTCGACGCCTTTCCGGCGGTACCGCGGCTCGCGCTGACCGCGACGGCCGACAAGCACACGCGCGAGGATATATTGGTCCAGCTCGGCATCCCCGCCGAAGGGTTGATCCTCGCGGGGTTCGATCGGCCGAACATCCGCTATCGCATCGCGCCGCGCGGGGCGCCGGCAAAACAGCTTACCGAATTCATCGCCGCCAATCCCGGCCCCGGGATCGTCTATTGTCCGACGCGCGACGGGACCGAACGGATGGCTGCGAAGCTCGCCGCCGCCACCGGGCGCAGCGTGGCGGCCTATCATGCCGGGCTCGACCCCGAACGGCGCGCGCGGGTGCAGCATGATTTCGTCGCCTCCGAAGATGGCATCGTCACCGCGACGGTCGCCTTCGGCATGGGGATCGACAAGCCCGACGTACGTTTCGTCGCGCATGCCGGGCTGCCGAAATCGATCGAGAGCTATTATCAGGAGACCGGGCGCGCGGGGCGCGACGGCGATCCCGCCGAGGCGTTGATGCTGTGGGGCGCAGAAGATTTCGCGCGGGCGCGGATGCGGCTGGGCGATCTGCCCGAGGACCGGCTGGCAGGCGAGCGCGCCCGGTTGAATGCGCTCGCGGCGTTGGTCGAGACGGTCGAGTGCCGCCGCGCGCTGCTGCTGCGCCACTTCGGCGAAGACCCGCCGACGCGCTGCGGCAATTGCGACAATTGCCTCGACCCGCCGAAGCAGGTCGATGCGACGGTGTTGGCGCAAAAGCTGCTGTCGGCGGTCTATCGCACCGGGCAAAGCTATGGCGCGGGGCATGTCGAGGCGGTGCTGACCGGGCGGCGCGACGAACGGATCGCCGCGCGCGGTCACGACAAATTGTCGGTGTTCGGCATCGTCGAGGGGGAGGATGCGCGGCTGATCAAGCCGCTGGTGCGCAGCCTGATGGCGCGCGAGGCGCTGGCCGCGACCGAACATGGCGGGCTGATGTTCGGCCCCGCCGGGCGCGCGGTGATGAAGGGCGAGGTGCCCGTGCTGATGGCCGAGCCGCCTGCCCGCCGCCTGTCGCGCGCCGGGCGCGGCGATGGTGCGGCGGCAAACCCGGTCGGCGACCCCCTGTTCGATGCGCTGCGCGCGACGCGGCGCGATCTCGCGAGCGAGGCGGGCGTGCCGCCCTATGTGATCTTTCACGACGCGGTGCTGCGCGCGATGGCGAGCGAGCGTCCCGCCTCGCGCGCCGACCTTGCGTCGATTCCCGGCGTCGGCGCCAAGAAGCTGGAGGCATGGGGCGATGCCTTTCTGGAGGTGATCCGGCAGTTCTAGGAAAGATCGCTATCGCGCAACCTTGTTGCCACCTTCACGCTTGTCAGCAATCAGCGCAGGTTTATAGATCGCGGCATGAGCGACTTTCGAGCCTTGACCCCGACCTATTCGGTCGCGCCGCAAATCAGCATCGAGGATGTCGCCGCGGCGAAGGCGGCAGGCTTTGCGATGATCGTCAACAACCGCCCCGACGGAGAGGACCCGGGCGCGCCGCAGGGCGACGCCATCGCGCATGCCTGCGCCGCCGAGGGAATGGCCTATGCCGCCATCCCGATCGGCCATTCGGGGTTCAGCCATCCGCAGCTCGACGCGCTCGATACGTTGCTGGGCGATGCGACCGGGCCGGTGCTCGCCTATTGCCGGTCGGGTACGCGCTCGACGCATTTGTGGGCGCTGACGCGCGCGCGGGCCGGCGACGATATCGACATGCTGTGCGATGCGGCCGCGAACGGCGGCTATGATCTGTCGGCGCTGCGGCCGATGATGGACGCGCTCGCAGGTTAGCCATGACGGTGAGCGACCTTATCCAGCTCGCGGGATCGCTGGTGGCGGTCTTGTTCGTCGCCTGGCTGGTCAAGCGCATGGGCTTGGGCGCCGATCCGCGGATTGCCGACGCCGCCCATGCTATCCGCCTTGCCGACGAGGCCGAGACGGGGTTCGGGGGGATAGAGGTCGCGCGCGACCGCGCGGGCTTTGCCGCGATCGTCCGCAACGCCGCCGGGCGGATGATGCTAGTGCGGGCGCACGGCAATCATTTCGCGGCGCGGCCGGTTGATGCCGCCGTGGTTGGACGGCTCGACAAGGATTTCCTGACATTGACGATGCCCGAGCGAACCTTCGGGTCGGTGACGCTGCAACTCGGGAAAGACGCGGGGGTATGGGCGGCGCGGATGCGGGATGTGGCGCATGGATGATCTTCCCAACCCGGTAACCTATGCGGTGCCCGCCTTTATCCTGTTGCTGATCGCCGAGATGATCGTGTCGCTGCGCCGCGACAAGAGCCGGTACGAAACGCGCGACACGCTGACCTCGCTTCTGCTTGGTACCGGTAGTCAAGTGGCCGGTGCGGCGGTCGGCGCGGCGGTCGTCGGCATGGCGGTGTGGGTCTATCAATTCCACCTGTTCGACATCGGCATCGCGCTCAAACAATGGTGGTGGGCGTGGATACTCTGCTTCGTCCTCGACGATCTGGCCTATTATGCCTTTCATCGCAGCGCGCACCGCGTCCGCTGGTTCTGGGCGAGCCATGTCATCCATCATTCGAGCCAGCATTATAATCTGTCGACCGCGCTGCGGCAGACCTGGACCGGCTTTTTCAGCCTGGCCTTCCTGTTCCGTCTGCCGCTGTTCCTGATCGGCTTTCCACCCGCGATGGTATTCTTCTGCGGCGGGCTCAACCTGATCTACCAGTTCTGGATTCATACCGAGGCGATCGGGCGGATGCCGCGCTGGTTCGAGGCGGTGATGAACACGCCATCGCACCACCGCGTTCACCACGGCGTCAACCCGCGCTACCTCGACGCCAACTATGCCGGGGTCTTCATCGTGTGGGACCGGATGTTCGGCAGCTTCGTTCCCGAACGCGACGACGATCCGGTTCGCTATGGCATCGTCAAGCAACTCGGCAGCTTCAACCTTTTGTGGGCCGCGGTCCACGAATGGGTCGGGATCGCCAAGGACGTGTGGAGCGCGCCGTGGCGGCACAAGCTGTCCTATATCTGGCGCGAACCCGGCTGGAGCCACGACGGCAGCCGGATGACCAGTGCGATGATCAAGGAGCGATGGGCGGCCGGCCGCCCCCCCGAGGAGCCGGCTGCGGAATAGTCTTCGCCCGCCGCGACAACGCGCTTGCCTCGCGGGCTAATGACATTCATGTAAGTCGCAATTGACCACCGATCGGCTGGCGAGGGGAGCGGCTTTATGGATCAGTTCGACATTATCGTCATCGGCGGCGGCAGCGCCGGAAGCGCGGCGGCGGGACGGCTTGCCGAGGACGGCACGCGGCGTGTCTGCCTGATCGAAGCCGGCGGGTCGAACGACAATATGTGGGTGAAGACGCCCGGTTTCATGCCCTTCATTCCCAAGAAGTCGAATTATCAATATGATACGGTTCCGCAAAAGGGACTGAACGGCCGCACCGGCTACCAGCCGCGCGGGCGCGGGCTGGGTGGATCGAGCGCGATCAACGCGATGATCTATATTCGCGGGCACGCTTTCGATTACGACCAATGGGCGGCGCTTGGCGCGAGCGGCTGGAGCTATGCCGACGTGCTGCCCTATTTCAAGCGCAGCGAGGGCAATGAACGCGGCGCCGACGAATGGCACGGTGACAACGGTCCGCTCAACGTGATGGACCAGCGCTGGCCCAATGTGACGAGCCGCCGTTTCGTCGAGAGCGCGGCGGCGCTGCAATTGCCGCGCACCCCCGATTTCAACGGCGCGCAGCAGGAAGGCTTTGGCCTGTATCAGGTGACGCAGAAGGGCGGCGAGCGCTGGTCGGCGGCGCGCGCCTATGTCGAACCGCTGCGCGGGCGCGCCAATTTCGCCATTCGCACCGGCGCGCTGGTCGAGAAGATCCTCGTCGAAAACGGCCGCGCGACGGGCGTGGCGATCCGCCGCGGCAACGCGCGCGAGACGCTGCGCGCTGCGGGCGGGGTGATCCTGTCGGCCGGTGCTTTCGGGTCGCCGCAGCTGCTGATGCTGTCGGGCATCGGACCCGCCGCCCATCTGAAGGCGATGGGGATCGATCCGGTCGCCGACCGTGCGGCGGTGGGGGCCGATCTGCAGGATCACATCGACTATGTGTCGAGCTGGGAAACGCGCTCGGGCGACCCCTTCGGCGACAGTCTCGCGGGCAGCTGGCGGATGCTGAAGGCGATTTTCGAACATCGCACCGGGCGCACCGGCATCATGACCACGCCCTTCGCCGAAGCGGGCGGCTTCTGGAAATCGCGGCCCGACGTTGCTGCGCCCGATATCCAGTTCCACTTCGTTCCCGCGATGCTGGAGGATCACGGCCGCACCAAGGTGAAGGGGCATGGCTTTTCGTGCCACGCCTGCGTCCTGCGCCCCGAAAGCCGCGGCAGCGTGACGCTTGCTTCGCCCGATGCGGCGGCGGCTCCGCTGATCGATCCCGGCTTCCTGACCGACGACCGCGACATGGCGACGCTGCGCGCCGGGGTGCGGATGATGCACCGCATCGTCGCCGCGCCGCCGCTGTCCGACTATGCCGGCGTCGATCGCCACCCGGTGAATATCGACGATGACGCCGCGCTCGACGCGCTGATCCGCAGCCGCGCCGACACCGTCTATCACCCGGTCGGCACCTGCCGCATGGGCAGCGACGCCGACGCGGTCGTCGACCCGGCGCTGAAGCTGAATGGCGTCGATGGCCTGTGGGTTGCCGATGCGAGCATCATGCCCCGCCTCGTCAGCGGCAACACCAATGCGCCGAGCATCATGATCGGCGAACGCGCCGCCGATTTCGTCAAATCCGCGCTGCAATAAGCGGCCTTTGCCGCGGCGCGCAAAAGCATCGCGGCGGCCGGAGTCTTTCGCGGCGAAGGCGTTCGGCTCGACCGATTCGGCGGACCGGGGCGTGCAGCCCTCGGCGATGCCTCGCTATACGAGAGGCCTGAAAAAGCGCGGCTTTTCAGGGGTGCCTGCGAAATGGGCAAAAAAAGAGGGCCAGGACTTGCGTCCTGGCCCAGCCTTTCAGGCTCTCCCCTCCTGAAACTGTTGACAGGCTGAATGCCATATTAATGTCATGATGGGAAGGCCTAATTTCGCGGCAGCGCTGCCCTTTTATTGTGCAGTGCAATCTGCACAAAAAAATGGCCGGGGCGCTTTCGCATCCCGGCCATGAGTGGTTCGCAGGAGGAACCTGGTTAGGACCCCGCCGCCCGTTTGAAAGAGGAGAGAGCGGCGGCGGGTATCCTGTCTCTTGATTACATATTGTAGGCGCGTTCCCCATGTTCGCCGAGGTCGAGGCCTTCGCGTTCGACTTCTTCGGTGACGCGGAGCCCGGTGAGCGCCTTGGCGACATAGACCGCGATGACGGTGCCGATGGCGGCCCAGACGATCGTCGCGGCGACCGCCGAGACCTGCGTCACAAGCTGCGGCCCGATCGCGAAATCTGCACCGCCGGGACCGCCGAGGCTGGGCGCGTAGACGATGCCGGTGCCGATGGCGCCGACGATGCCGCCAACGCCGTGGATGCCGAAGGCATCGAGCGCGTCGTCATAGCCGAGCTTGGGCTTGAGGACGGTGACGACATAGAAGCAGATGAACGCAGCAACCGCGCCGAGGACGATCGCGCCGAACGGACCCGAATTGCCCGCCGCCGGAGTGACAGCGACGAGGCCGGTGATGATGCCCGAGCAGAAGCCGAGGGCCGACGGCTTGTGACCGCCCAGCTTTTCGGCGAGCATCCAGGCGAGGCCGGCCGAGGCGGTGGCCACAAAGGTATTGATCATCGCGAGCGCCGCTGAGCCATTGGCTTCGAGCGCCGAGCCGGCGTTGAAGCCGAACCAGCCCACCCACAGCAGGCCGGTGCCAACCATCGTCAGCGTCAGCGAGTGCGGCGCCATGATTTCCTTCTGATAGCCGATGCGCTTGCCGAGGATCATCGCCGCAACGAGCGCCGAGACACCTGCGTTGATGTGGACGACGGTGCCGCCGGCAAAGTCGAGCGCGCCCATTTCGAAGAAGAGGCCGCCGGCTGCCCACACCATGTGGGCGATCGGGAAATAGACGATCGTCAGCCAGATGACCCCGAAGACGAGCGCCGCCGAAAATTTCATGCGTTCGACCGTCGCGCCCAGGACCAGCGCCAGCGTGATCGCGGCGAAGGTCATCTGGAAACAGATGAACACATATTCGGGCAGTTTGAAGCCGTCCGAGAAGGTATCGGCAAGGCTGTCGGGCGTGACGCCGGCGAGAAAGAATTTGCCCCACGAGATGAAGGCATTGCCTTCGGGGCCGAAAGCGAGGCCATAGCCGTAGCAAACCCAGACGATCATCGCGAGACAGGCGACCGCGCCGATCTGCGTCATCGTCGAAAGCATATTCTTGCTGCGGGTCAGGCCGCCGTAGAAAAGCGCAAGGCCGGGCAGGATCATCGCCAGGACGAGCACGGTCGAGGTCATCATCCAGGCGGTATCGCCCTTGTCGACGACGGGTGCGGCGGCAGCCGCTTCCTGCGCCCAAGCGGGCAGCGCCGCGAACAGCGCGAGGCCGCCAGCCGCGGCGCTCGCCGCGATCTTACCGACCCCCATTTTCTTTGCGAACGTCATATTTTCCCCCTTCGTCATCACAGCGCCGCCTCGCCGGTCTCACCGGTGCGGATGCGCACGGCTTGCCCGACGTCGAGGACGAAAATCTTGCCGTCGCCGATCGACCCGGTTCCGGCGCTTTGCTGAAGCGTTTCGACGACCCGCGGTGCGAGCGCATCGTCGCAGACGAGCTCGATTTTCACCTTGGGCACCATGTTGGTTGCATATTCGGCGCCGCGATAGATTTCGGTCTGGCCCTTCTGCCGGCCGAAACCCTTGACCTCGGTGACGGTCATTCCTGCGATGCCCAGCCCGGTCAGTGCTTCGCGCACCTCGTCGAGCTTGAACGGTTTAATGATAGCAAGGATCAGCTTCATGATGCCCCCTTTTGCTTATGGCACCATGTTGCAGTGCAACAGCCGTGCCAAATTGCGGCGAGGGCGGGAAAGTTAACATTTTGTGACGATTTTTAACCGCCAGGCAGGTGCAATCGGTCGCAACCTGGGCAGGCGAGGCAGGCATTTGCCTAAATTTTGAGCAGTGATACGTTGCTCGCGCTTGTGCCTGTCCGCCGACCGGGGGAGGGCGCGGCCGATCAGTCGGCGGGCTTGAACCGCGCCCAGATCGGCAGATGGTCGGACGCGCGAGCGGCGAGCGCGCTCTGGTGGACGCCGGCGTCCACGGCTTCGAGCTCGGGCGAGGCGAAGATGCGATCGAGGCGCGCGACGGGCTTGCGGCTGTGGAAGCTGTGGCCGGTGTCGACGAGGCGGTGATGCTCGCCGAAATCGTGGAGGCAGCCGCCGCGATTGCGCCATTCGTTGCAGTCGCCCATCAGCACCGTCGGCAGCTTTTCGCCTTCGGCGACATGCGAGAGGATGGCGCGCGCCTGCTGGCGCCGGCGCAGCCCCGAAATGTCGAGATGCATGCCCACGACGCGGAGCCGCGTATCGCCGACGCGCACCGTCGCGGCGACCGCGCCGCGCGGTTCGAGTGTTGGCAGATGGAGCGCGTGACTCTCCTCGACCACGATGCCCTTGCGCACGAGCAGCGCATTGCCGTGCCAGCCGATCGCATAGGGGCGGCCGTCCAGCAGGTCGACGGGAACATAGTCGCTATGATCTTCGAACATGTGCGGCGGGATCGCACTCGCGCGCGTGCCGAAGCGGCGGTCGGCCTCCTGCAAGGCGACGATGTCGGCATCGAGTTCGCCGAGCACCGACAGCACCCGGCCCGGATCGCGACGACGGTCGAGGCCGATGCCCTTGCGCATATTGTAGCTGGCGACCTTGATCATGGGGGCGGGCGGGATCATGGGAGAGGGCGGGCTGCTTTCATTGCGGTAAAGACGAACGGCGGCGGGTCCGGGTTGCAGCCGTCATCCGCATCCTAGGCGATCCCGAACTCCGCCATCAAGGCGCGCGCGTCGGCGAGATCCTCGTCGAGCACCATGACGCGGACGGGAATCGCGAGCCCGACGCTTTCGGCGATATTCATCCCGGCGTCGAAGCAGACCGCAGGAACTCCGGCGCTTTCGAGGCGACCGCGCAGCAATTCGGCCTCGGCGCCGTTCGGCATCCGCACCAGTTCGACCAGCGCCATTCAGGCGTCGCCCGCGATATAGCGGTCGGTCGGCCGGGTCGGCAGTCCGTCGATGCTGCGCGTGCGGCCCTTGAACTTTTCGGTCCATTCGACCGGATCGGCCTGACGATGATATTTCTGCAGCGTGTCACGTTCGTGCTGCAATTCCATCATCGGCACGCCCCAGCCGCAACTCGTCTGCACGCTGTCAATATCGATGACGAAGATCTGGCGGGTGCCGGGGAGCAGACTGAACTGCGCCGCGAGCGCATTCCATTCATCGTCCTGCGGCAGCACCGCACGGCCGCGGCCGTAGAGACGCAGGATCAGCGCGCTGCGGTCGAAGGCGCAGAACATGATCGTGATGCGCCCGCGGTCGGCTTGTTCGGCCGCAAGATGCGCATGGGTTTCATTCCCCGATCCGCCGAGGTCGAGATAGGCGACCCGACTGCCCGACAGGATGCGGAAGCTGTCGGCATAGCCCTTTGGCGACAGATTCACGCGCCCGTCGGCGGCCGCGGTCGCAACGAAAAAGATGGGTTGCTTTTCGATGAAAGCGACGTGCTTTTCGGTCAGCGCGTCGAAAAATTCGGCCATGGCAAAGCTCCGTTCAGCGGCCGGTCTATCACCAATTCTTGCCCTCTTCTATCGCCGCCTGCTCATCGGTACGCGTTGCGCGGCCGAGGGCGGCATTGCGGTGCGGGAAACGTCCGAAACGGTCGATGATGTCGAAATGCTTCTTCGCATAGTCGTGGAAGACCGGATCGGCGAGTTCGGACATCAGGCGCAGCGATTCGCGCTGATCGGCGATATCCTCGCTATGTTCGAAGGGCAGATAGGCGAACTGGCGCCGTGCGTCGGGCCAGTGCTGGTCCCAGCCCTGCGCGACGATGCCGCGCGCGATCTGGCGCGCCAGATCGTCGGTTGCAAAGGCCTCTGCGCTGCCGCGAAAGATGTTGCGCGGCACCTGGTCGAACAGGATGGTCGCGGCGAGCGCGGTGTCGGGGTCGGTCAGAAAGGTCTCGGCAGGCTGGCTACGCAGCGCCGCCAGCCAGTCGGCTGCCAGATCGCGCACCGCGACATCGAAATCAGCCCCGCCGCCATACCAGTCGTCCATTCCGTGGCTGTCGAACCAGAAGGTGAGCAGCCTGTGCGGCCAATCGGCGGGCGGCGGCGGGGGAGAGGGGAGGTCGTCGTCGAACATTCCCCTTATCTATCAGTTCGATCCCGCGCGCCGATAGGGGGTAAATTCGCCGAGCGAGACGAAGCCGTTATACATGTGGCTGCTACGGTCGTGCAGTTCGACCGTGTCGATCGAACAGAGCTGCGACGTGGTGGTCTTGGTAACAAGCACATCGTCGCCGTCGAGGCTGTCGGCATTTTTCGGCCGGTTGACCCACAGGGTGTCCCCGATGCGATAGACGATAGCGGTCTTGTCGATGACCTGGCTGCTCGTGACGGCCGAGAGCGAGATGCAGTCGCGCGCCTTGCCGGCGACGCGGCCTTCGAGCAGCTTGGCAAGCTGCGCCTCGGGTGCGAGCTTTTCGCGCGCGGTGGCGGCAGCGGGAACCGCCGCGACAGCGGCGGCGGCGATGATGGCGGTAATCAGCGGACGCATGACAGGGCTCCTGCGGTTCGAAATGTCCTACCCCTCCCCACTCCATAGACGGAGACGCGTGAACCGAGCCTGAAAGCGCCGGCGGAAATCAGCAGGCGCCGTCGGGCAGCGGGATGCCGAGCGGTCCCTTGCACTTCTTTTTCTTGGGCGGTTCGGCGGGGGTGCTGGCGCTGCCGCTGCTGCCGCCCATCGCGCCCATGCCGCCCATATCGGCGCCGACGAGCAGCATGGTGTGCGACCGGAAGCGCACCTTGGCGGTCCAGTCGATATTCCACACCGCATTGCCCGCGGGCTTGGGCGGATAGGAGAAATTGGCTTCGGGACCGAAGGCGTTAAGATTGCCGATCATCATTTCGCCAGACGCTTTCTTGACCTCGGCCGGGATCTGGCAGCTTGTCTGCGATGGCGGCATCACGATCTTTTTCGTGATCAGGTTGGCGACGACCGACGGGGGGAGCCAATCCCACAGGCCGCCGCCGAATTCCTTCGATGCGCTGCTCGTCCACCAGACCATGTCGCCATTGCCGCCGCCGCGGTCCATGCCGCCGATCGTCCATGCGACATAGCCGGTCGCGGGCTGGAGCGCGCCCCAGCGGATCATCACCGATCCGTCGGCCTGTTGCGCGGTCGAGGCCTGGAGACCCGGCATATAATCCTGCGCGAGATTGAAATTGATGTCCGACCCGACATTGCTGTTGATCCGGTGCGCCCCGATCAGCGACGACCCCGCTTGCGGCTGTTTGCCGCCCTTGCTGTTCGGCCAGTCGACATAGGATTTGCTGTTCGCCTGGCTGACCTCGCGAATGATCGGCACCGCGCTCGAGAAGAGGCCGGGCGGAACCTGTCCGGCCGCGACCTTGGCGAAATCGATGATGACGGGCTGGCCGGGACCGGCCTTGGCGCCGCAGCCCCAATAGAGCAGCAGGCGCCCCTTGGGCCGTTCGAATTCGGGGGTGTAGCTGCCTTCGGCGCGCGGCGGCGCGATCAGCGGCACCGATTTGCCGAGCTTGGCCTGCGGTTCGAAATAATGATCGCCCTTGGGCGGCGGCGCGGTCGGCGACTGGTCGGAGCCGAGACGGAGGTTGAGCGTGTAGGCGACGCGGCTCGACGGGTCGCCGCCGAACATCATGCTCATCGCGCCGCCCAGGCCGCCGCGACCGCCCCCCGCCATCGCGGCGAAACCCGACATCGTCGCGACGTCCATTTCATAGCGTTCCTTGGGGCCGGTGGTCTTTTGCGCCGATCCCGGAACGGCGGCGAGCATCGCGGCAACGGCGGCGACGGACACGAAACGCAGACTCGAACGCATGCAAACCTCCCTGTTGTGGGGTGCCCCACGGATGATGCGACCGAAATCTATTCTTGTTTGGTCCTCTATATGCGCGGATCGGGCGAACGCCAAGTGAGGGCTGTCACAGTCTTCGTCATTGCGAGCGAAGCAAAGCAATCTCGAGTCATCGCCGTAGCGCAAGGCCGGGCGCTTGAGATTGCTTCGTCACTTCGCCCTTCGCGATGACGCGATTGTCAGGCTGTCCCGCCGACCGTCAGACCGTTCACCAGCAGCGTCGGCTGGCCGACGCCCGCGGGGACGCTCTGCCCCCCCTTGCCGCAGATGCCGATGCCTTCGTCGATCGCCATGTCGTTGCCGATGCCGCTGACTTTGGTCAGCACGCTCGGCCCGTCGCCGATCAGGGTCGCGCCCTTGATCGAGTCCCCGATCTTGCCGTTCTCGATCTTGTAGGCTTCGGTGCAGCTGAACACGAACTTGCCCGACACGATGTCCACCTGTCCGCCGCCGAAGCTCTTGGCGAAGATGCCGTTCTTGACGCGGCTCAGCAACTCGGCGGGATCGTCGTTACCACCCCGCATGAAGGTGTTGGTCATCCGCGGCATCGGCGCGTGCGCAAAGCTTTCGCGGCGACCATTACCGGTCGGTTCGACCCCCATCAGCCGCGCATTGAGGCGGTCCTGCATATAGCCCTTGAGGATGCCGTCCTCGATTAGCACGGTCTCGCCCGTAGGCGTACCCTCGTCGTCGATGCTGAGCGAACCGCGGCGACCGCCGCCGACCGGGCTTTCCATCGCGCCGTCGTCGACCACGGTGACGCCCGCCGCCGCGACGCGTTCCCCGATCCGGCCCGAAAAGGCGCTGGTGCCCTTGCGGTTGAAATCGCCCTCGAGCCCATGCCCGACCGCTTCATGGAGCAGCACGCCCGGCCAGCCGGGGCCGAGCAGCACGGTAAATTCGCCGGCGGGGGCATCGACCGCGCGCAGATTGACGAGCGCCTGATTCAGCGCCTCGTCGATCGCGCGGTTCCACTGCGCCTCTTCGAAGAGGTGATCGTACATATAACGGCCGCCGAGGCCGAAATAGCCGCTCTCGCGCCGTCCATTTTCTTCGACGACGATCGAGACGTTGAGGCGGACGAGCGGGCGGATGTCGGTTGCGAGGAAGCCGTCGGCGCGGACGATTTCGACCACCGACCAGCTACCTGCGAGCGCGACCGACACCTGCACGATGCGCGGATCGCGCGCGCGCGCAGCGGCGTCGATCTTCTGGCAGAGCTCGACCTTCTTCGCGAAGGGGACGAGGTCGAGGGGGTTCGCCTCGTCATAGAGGTGGCGGTTGGTGCGCGGCGGCGGGCCGGCGGGTGCCTGTTTCGCGGGATCGAGCAACGCCAGCGTTTCGGCGGCGCGACGGATCGCGCCGGCGCTGACGTCGCTGGCATGCGCAAAGCCCGTCATCTCGCCCGCCACGGCGCGCAGCCCGAAGCCGGCGTCGGTCGAATAATCGGCGGTCTTCAGACGCCCGTCGTCGAAGCCGAAGCTCTCGGTCGCGCGATATTGCAGATAAAGCTCGCCATCGTCGGCCTTCGCCAGTGCCTCGCGCGCGAGTTTCTGCGCCAGATCGGGGTCGAGCGCATCGGCGCGGTAGAGGAAGCGGCGGGGATCGGTGGGGCTTGTCATGCGCATAATATAGGCGCGCATCGCCATCGCGCAAAGCCCGTTCGGTATCGCCGCGCCCGGCGCCGCACCGGCAGGCGTGGCGCGGTGCCTTGCAGCGCTCCGCGTTTCAGCGGCGGCAACTGCAAAAGAAAAGGGCGGGAAAATCCCGCCCTGTCCCTGGTCTCAGTCGCCTTCGCCCGGTTCGGGCGAGAAGAATTTTTCATATTTGTCGTCGACGCCCTTATATTCGTCGGCGTCGGCGGGGCTGTCCTTCTTGGTCGTGATGTTCGGCCATTCGGCGCTGAACTTGCTGTTCACTTCCAGCCATTTTTCAAGGCCGCTCTCGGTATCGGGCAGAATCGCCTCGGCGGGGCATTCGGGTTCGCACACGCCGCAATCGATGCATTCATTGGGGTTGATGACGAGCATATTCTCGCCCTCATAGAAGCAGTCCACGGGGCAAACCTCGACGCAATCCATATATTTGCAGCGGATGCAGGCGTCGGTGACGACATAGGTCATGGGTAAGGGCTCCCTTCGTGGCGGATTGCTGCCGCCCCTTGTTGCGATTCCCCGCCTCCTATGCCGCGTGGCGGCGATGCGTCAATGGTCCGCCGCCAGTTGCGAATCACTCTCATTTCCCGGAGAGGCCGGCGCAGAGGTCAGTCGTTCGTAACAGGCCTGCGCTTCGGGCGCGGGACCGCGGCGTGGCGGCAGGGTCAGGAGGCGGATCACTTCGATGCGTTCGCCGACCGGCAGCACGATCGTCGCGCCGGGATGGACCGCGACCGACGCGCGGCTGACGCGGCGGCCGTCGAGGCGGATATGCCCCGCCGCGACCATCGCCTGCGCGATGCTGCGCGAACGCGCAAAGCGCAGATACCAGAGCAGCTTGTCGAGCCGGATGCTGCCTGCTGCGCCGGGGCTTGCCATCAGTCCTTGCGCGCCTCTGCCATCAACGCGGCCAACCCGGCGAAGGGGCTGTTCGGCGACGGGCCGCGCCGGACCGGGCGGTCGGGACGGTCGGTTCGCGGTGGCCGCGCCTCGCCTTTGCTCTGCTGCTGCCCCTGCGGCCGCTGACCCTTTGCCGTGTTCGGCTTGCCGGTCTTGCCCGGCTTGGCTCGGTGCCGTGCCGGGTGTCCATCGGTCGAGGTTGTGGCCTTTGTTTCAGGCCGTTTGTCGCCCGCCTTGTGCTTGCGGCGTTTGCGCTTGTCGGCGGCCTTCAGCCCCGACCAGCGCCAGCGCTGGAGCGCGGGGTCGCCGACGCTGCGAAAACCGAACGCCTGCAGCAGCGCGCGGCGCGTTTCCTCGTCAAGCCCGAGCGAGGTGGCGAGCGCCGGATCGATGATGAAGCCGGGCGGCGGCGCGGCCGAAACCCCCTGACCCTCGTCGGCGCCGTCAGGATGGTCGGCATGATGTTCGGCCGCACCCGCGACGGGCTCGGTCGGCGGATGTGCGGCCTTCAGGCGCGCGGCATGGGCCTGGCGCGCCAGTTTTTCGGCCATGTCGATGCGCAGCCATCCCGAGGCGCAGCGGCGGAAACCTGCGATGCGCAGCCCGCCGTGATGGCCGCTCTTTTGCAGCACCGCGCCCTGCGGCGGCAGCGCCGGGATCGGCGCGCTTCCTTGTTGCGCCGCAAGCAGCGCGGCGCGCCAGCGCACGGCTTCGGGCTTGAGAAGCTGGTGGTGAAAAAGGTCGAGCGACCCGACAGTCAGGCCGAGCTTGCGCAGATAGGGGCGTTCGTCGGCGCTCATCGCGCCCAATTGCGCCTCGACCTGCGCGCGCGGCGCCATGCCGCCGCCATCGACGAGCGCGGCGAGCAGCGCGCGGACGTGCGGCGGGGTGAACAGGTCGCCCGCCGCTTCGCCCATCGCGGCCAGCGGCGCGGCATGGCGCGCGAGCTGTTCGGCGACGAAAATCTGCAACCGCTCGGCGATCGCTTGCACCTGCTGCGGTTCGAGCCGCCGAAGCGACGGGTCGGTCTGGATTGCCGGCTGTACAAGCGTCGGGCCGCGCGCGAGTGTCGCGATCGTCTGGCCGTGCCAGGCGAGCCGCGGCGGCGCGCCGGCTTCGCTGACCAGTTCGATCGCCTTGTCTTCGCCGCTCGCAAGCAGCGCGGCGCGGCGGGCGAGTTCGGCGCGCAGATGCTTCTCGGCGGCGGCGAGTAACAGGCGGTGATCGCTGGCGCGCGCGCCGGGATCGACCTTGAACTGAAAGCCTTTGAGCGTCCCGATCGCTTCGCCGTCGACGGCGACGGTGCCGTCGGGGCCGACCGCGACCGGCAGCGCGGCGTGGCGCTGCCCCGCATCGCGGATCAGCAGCGCCAGGCGGCGATCGACGAAACGCTGTGCGAGCGCCGCATGCAGCGCGTCGGACAATCGCGATTCGAGGTCCTGCGTGCGCTCGGTCCATCCGGCGCCGCCTTCGATCCAGTCGCCGCGCTGGGCGATAAAGCATAATGTGCGGACCGCGGCGATGCGGCTTGCGAGCTGGTCGATATCGCCGTCGACCTGGTCGAGCCGGGCGAGGCGGCGCGCGAACCAGTCGGGGTCGATCATCCCGTTGCCGCTTGTGCGCCATTGCCACAGCTTGAGGACGGTGCGGCTATGATGTTCGGGGCCGAGCTGTTCGAAATCGGGGAGGCCGCACACGTCCCACAGGCGCTGCACCGCGGCGGCTTCGTCGGCGCGTGCGCGCACCTCCATGTCGCCCGCCAGATGCTTGAGCACCGCAATATCGACGGCTTCGGGGGCCGGGCGCAGCGCCTTGTGCTCGGGCGGCCGCGCAAGGTCGGCGATCAGCGTGTCGAGCGTATCGAAACGCGGCGCCGGATTGCGCCAGAACAGGCTGGTCAGCGGCGGGAAATGATGGCCTTCGATCGCGGCGATTTCCTCTGGCGTGAAGCCGCCCTGCGGCTGGCCGACGGTACCGAAACTGCCGTCCTGCTGGTGCCGCCCTGCGCGTCCGGCGATCTGCGCCATTTCCGATATGGTCAGGCGGCGGACCCGGCGGCCGTCGAATTTCTGCAGGCTCGCGAAAGCGACATGCTGGACGTCGAGGTTCAGCCCCATGCCGATCGCGTCGGTAGCGACGAGATAATCGACCTCGCCCGCTTCGAACATTGCGACCTGCGCGTTGCGCGTCTTGGGGCTGAGCGCCCCCATGACCACCGCCGCGCCGCCTGAAAAGCGGCGCAACATCTCGGCGATCGCATAAACCTCCTCGGCCGAGAAGGCGACGATCGCCGATCGTTTCGGCAGGCGCGACAGCTTTGCTGCGCCGGCATAGCTCAGCGTCGAAAAGCGCGGCCGGCTGATGACGTCGATTTCGGGAACCAGATCGCGCACCAGCCCCTTGATGCTCGCCGAACCAAGGATCATCGTCTCTTCGCGGCCGCGCGCGCGCAGCACGCGGTCGGTAAAGACATGGCCGCGCTCGGGGTCGGCGCCGAGCTGCGCCTCGTCGATGCCGACGAAGGCGACGTCGCGGTCGACCGGCAGCGCCTCCATCGTTCCCAGCACATAGCGCGCTTCGGCAGGCCAGATGCGTTCCTCGCCGGTGACGAGGGCGACCTGCGCGGGCCCTTTGATGGCGACGACCCGGTCATAGACCTCGCGCGCCAGCAGGCGCAGCGGAAAGCCGATCATCCCGCTGGCATGCGCCGTCAGGCGCTCGACCGCCAAATGGGTTTTGCCGGTGTTGGTGGGGCCAAGGACAGCCTTGACCGGGTGGGAGGAGTGGGACGGCATTTTCTTGGATGCAACGCTGGCACGGGCGGCGCGGCGGCGCAACAGCGGATCGACGAAGGCGGAGCGATCCGGGCGATTTCCCGATCGCGGCACATCATAACCCGCACGTGCCACGACTGGCCGCAAGCCCGCGCGTTCGCGTGGCCGTTAAATTGACTTTAACGGCCTTTGTTTACAGACCTCGGGTCGAAAACATCATCGACGGCCGGGCTTTGGGGGCCCGTCGAGCGGGGGTTGCGATTTGTTTCAGCGTCACGAACCCATCGCGGGTATGTCGGGCAATGCCGCGACCCTGTCGATGTCGCAGGCGATTTCGCTGCGCCGTGCCGCCGACGAATCACCCCGCGCGCTGTCCTGGATCGACGCGCTGCGCGACCGTTTCGCGCATATCGATCTTGTCCCCGACCTTGGCGACAATATCGGATCGGCGGAATGGTGGCGCGGGCTGGCCACGCTCACCTTGCTGTGCGGCACGGCCATATCGACCTTTCCGGGGCTGAAACCGCTCGAGATCGGCGGCGCTCCGGCGCTCGACGCATCGGACTTCAACGAAGCGCGCGCGCAGATGATCGTGCCGATCGCCTATGGCGGCGACACCGGGCGCCATATGGCGGCGACCGACGCGGTACGCCCGCTGGCCCAGACGCCCGAACGGCCGCAGATCGAACTCACCGCGACGCTGGGGCAGGGCGACAGCTTCGCCCGCGTGCTCGAACGCTCGGGCGTCGGCAGCCCCGATGCGCAGGCGATCGCCAGCCAGGTCGCGGGCGCCGTGCCGCTGTCCGATATTGCCGCGGGAACGCGGATCGACCTGATCCTCGGCCGCCGCGCCGCGCGCACGATGCCGCGCCCGGTCGATGCACTCGCGATGCGGGCGCGCTTCGACCTGCGGATCGAGATGGAACGCATCGACGGCCGACTGGTGATGCGCCGCATCCCGATCGCGGTCGACAATACGCCGCTGCGCATCCGCGGCCGGGTCGGCGACAGCCTCTATCGCTCGGCGCGCGCCGCCGGCGCACCGCCCGAGGCGATCCAATCCTATCTGCGCGTGATCAGCCGCCAGATTTCGGTCGGCAGCGATATTCGCGCGTCGGACGAATTCGACATCATCCTCGACCATCGCCGCGCCGAAACGGGCGAGAGCGAGACGGGCAAGCTGCTCTATGCCGGGCTGGTGCGCGGCGGAAAGCCGAAACTGTCGATGATCGAATGGACGGTCGACGGCCGCACCCAATGGTATGAAGCGTCGGGCATCGGGCAGCAGCGCGGCGGCATGGTCCGTCCAACGAACGGCCGCATCACATCGACCTTCGGCATGCGCCGCCACCCGATCCTCGGCTATACGCGCATGCACAGCGGCGTCGATTTCGGCGGCGGCTACGGCGCGCCCATCTATGCGGTCAGCGACGGCGTGGTGACGATCGCGGGGCGGACCGGCGGTTTCGGCAATTATGTGAAACTGAACCATGGCGCCGGTCTCGGCACCGGTTACGGCCATATGAGCCGCATCGCGGTGCGCCCCGGTCAACATGTCAATCGCGGCCAGGTGATCGGCTATATCGGGTCGAGCGGCCTGTCGACCGGCCCGCATCTTCACTATGAAGTCTATCGCAACGGCGTCGCCGTGAACCCGCTGTCGGTCAGCTTCGTGACGCGCGCTCAACTTGAAGGCAAGGCGCTCGCCGACTTCCGTGCCCGCATCCGCCAACTCACCTCGGTCTCGGTCGGCGCCGCGCTGACGCCGGTCGCCACCCGGCCCGCCGAAGGGCCCAAGCTCGGTTCGCTCGCCGACACCGCATCGAAGCGGGCCGGCGAAGGAATCTGACGGCGGCCAATATCCATTTGCCCGGCGGCCAAGCGCCGCTATGCACACGGGCATGACTCACGCCGCTTTCCCCGACCTGCGCCTGCGCCGCACCCGCCGAACCGCCTGGAGCCGCGCGATGGTGCGCGAGACGCAGCTGACCCCCGCCAATCTGATCTGGCCGCTATTCGTCTGTCCGGGCGACGGCGTCGAAGAACCGATCGCCAGCCTGCCCGGCGTGTCGCGATGGTCGGTCGACCTGCTCGTCGCGCGCGCGCGCGATGCGGTCGACGCGGGTATCCCCTGTCTTGCCCTCTTTCCCTATACGCAGCCCGACCGGCGCAGCGAGGACGGCGCCGAAGCGCTCAATCCCGATAATCTGATGTGCCGCGCGACCGCGGCGATCAAGGACGCGCTCGGCGATGCGATCGGCGTGCTGACCGACGTCGCGCTCGATCCCTACACCAGCCACGGGCAGGACGGGCTGATCGACGCGGCAGGCTATGTCCTCAACGAGGAAACGGTCGAGGTGCTGGTCGGCCAGGCGCTCAACCAGGCGCGCGCGGGCGCGGACATCATCGCGCCCAGCGACATGATGGACGGACGCATCGGTGCGATCCGCGAAGCGCTGGAGATCGAGGGCTTCGGCCATGTCCAGATCATGAGCTATGCCGCCAAATATGCGTCGGCCTTCTATGGGCCCTTCCGCGATGCGGTCGGCTCGCGCGGGTTGCTGAAGGGCGACAAGAAAACCTATCAGATGGACCCCGCCAACGTCGAAGAGGCGCTGCGCGAGGTCGAACAGGATCTGGCTGAGGGTGCCGACAGCGTGATGGTCAAGCCGGGCCTGCCCTATCTCGACGTGGTGCGCGCGGTGAAGGACGCTTTCGCGGTGCCGGTCTATGCCTATCAGGTGTCGGGCGAATATGCGATGATCGAGGCGGCCGCCGCGGCAGGTGCGGGCGACCGCGACGCGCTCGTCCTTGAAACCCTGCTTGCCTTCCGCCGCGCCGGCGCGTCGGGGGTTCTGAGCTATCACGCGCTGCACGCGGCGAGGCTGCTCACTGCATGATCGCTTCCGCTTCGCCGCGTCGGCCCCTGTTCGTTCTGACCATATTGGTCGGCAGTTTCCTGCTCTTCCTCGTTCAGCCGATGGTCGCACGCATGGTGTTGCCGCGGCTCGGCGGGGCGCCGGCGGTGTGGAACAGCGCGATGCTCGTCTATCAGGCGCTGCTCCTTGGCGGCTATGCCTATGCGCATTGGCTCGGGCGTTTCGCGGTGCGGCGGCAGGCGATGATCCATCTCGGTCTGCTGCTGGTTGCGGCGCTGTGGCTGCCGGTCGGTCTTGCGCGGATCGCACCGCCGGCACCGGGGCAGGAGGCGTTGTGGGTACCGCTCCTGCTCTTTGCCTCGATCGGACCGGTCTTCTTCGCGGTTTCGGCGCAGGCGCCGTTGATGCAGCGCTGGTTCGCCGCCGATCCGCGCGCCGGCGATCCCTATTTCCTCTATGCGGCCTCGAATCTGGGCAGCTTCGCCGGGCTGATCAGCTATCCCGCGCTCGTCGAACCGCTGTTGCCGCTCGCGAAACAGAGCATCGGCTGGACGCTGGGCTATGTTCTGCTGTTCATGCTGGTTGCGGCCGCCGCCGCGGCGCGCTGGGGGCGCGGCCCGGAAAACGCCCAATCGCCGGACACGGTCGGCGACGAAGCCAGGCCGGACTGGCGGCGACAGCTCCATTGGCTGTTGATCGCCGCCGTTCCGTCGGGCCTGATGCTGTCGACGACCACGCATCTTACGACCGATATCGTCGCGATGCCTTTGCTCTGGGTGTTGCCGCTCGGGCTCTATCTGCTCAGCTTCGTGCTCGCCTTTTCCAGCTGGACGTCGCTGACCAACGTCATCGTGACAATCGCCCCGGCGCTGCTGCTGCTCGTCGGCGGGCAAGCGCTGCTCGGGACGGGCGGCGGAACGATGCTCGTCGCGCTGGCGAGCCTCGTCATGCTGTTCGTCGTCGCGACCGCGCTCCACGGCTATCTCTATTTCCTGCGGCCGGGACCGCGGTATCTGACCCTGTTCTATCTCATCATGTCGGCGGGGGGCGTCCTTGGCGGCGCCTTCGCGGCGCTGGTGGCGCCGCTCGTCTTCAACTGGGTCTATGAGCATCCGGTGCTGGTGCTTGCCGCGGCGATGCTTTTGCCGTTGCCTGCGCTGCTGCCGTGGGAAAAATGGCTGGGACTGCGCCGCCCGCTACCCGTCGTCGCCGCACTGGTCGCGATTGCGGCCTTCGCATCGTGGAAGCTTGTGGCGACCTGGGACGGGACGCTGCACGGCGCGCATGTCGTCTGGGCGGCGATCATCGTGGCGGTCGGTCTGCTCGTCATTCGCTGGCGCTGGGCCTATGTTGCCGTGCTCTTCCTCTTGATGCTCGGATTCGGGGGCGTCCAGACGCTCGAAAAGGGGCGCGACGGGATGCGGGTGCGCAGCTATTTCGGTATCTATACCGTCACCGACGATCGCTATCATCAGCAGCGGCGGCTTGCGCATGGCACGACGCTGCACGGGCTCCAGCGCACGACGCCCGGCCACGAACTCGATCCGACTACCTATTATGGCCATCAGTCGGGGGTCGGCCTGACGCTCGACAGGCTGCCCGAACTCGCCGGGCCGGATGCCGCCGTCGGCATTGTCGGCCTGGGGACGGGCACCTTGTCCTGCTATCGCAAAGCCGGGCAGCACTGGACGATCTTCGAAATCGACCCGGTCATGGCCGATATCGCGCGCGACCCCACCAAATTCACCTTCCTGTCGCGCTGCGCCGCCGATACGCCGATCGTGATCGGCGACGCGCGCTTGCAGATCGCGAAGCTGCCGCCGGCGCGCTTCGATGTGCTGGTCATCGATGCCTTTTCGTCGGACGCGATCCCGCTGCATCTGCTGACGCGTGAAGCGTTCGACGCCTATACGCGCGCGCTGCGCCCCGGCGGTATCCTGCTCGTCCATATCTCGAACCGTTTCTTCGATCTGGAACCCGTGCTTGCCGCCGAGGCGCGAGGGCGCGGGTGGAGCGCGGCGATCCGGCTCGACCCGGGACCGGAGGACAGCGAGTTCGGTGATCTCACCGGATCGAACTGGGTGGCGCTGACGGCGACGCCTGCCCGCCTGGCCCAGTTGACGCATGGCCTCCGCCCCCGTCAGAATGCCGCCGCGAACGACGCCTGGGTCGCGCTGCGTGGCGAGGCGAGGTTTCAGCGCTGGACTGATGATTATGCGTCCACGCTGCCGATACTTCTCTGGGGCAATCTGATCGGGAAACATGAATGACCTACACCGACGTCAGCATCATCAGCGTCAACGGCAAGTCGCCGCAAATCGATCCGAGCGCCTTCATTGCGCCGGGTTGCCGGATCATCGGCGACGTGACGATCGGCCCCGACGTCAGCATCTGGTATAATTGCGTGCTGCGTGCCGACGTCAGCCGCATCGTCGTTGGCGCGCGGTCGAACATCCAGGACGGCAGCGTCGTGCATTGCGACGGCCCGATGCCGGGCCGTCCCGAAGGGTATCCGACGATCATCGGCGACGATGTGCTGATCGGCCATATGGCGATGGTGCATGGTTGCACACTCGCCGACCGCGCCTTCGTCGGACTGAAGGCGACGGTGATGAACGGTTGCCGCATCGGCAGCGACGCGATGCTCGCCGCAGGCGCGCTGCTGACCGAGAACAAGGAGATTCCCGACCGCGAACTATGGGCCGGGTCGCCGGCGCGCCGGGTGCGCGAGATCGGCGACGCGCAGGCGGCGGGAATGCAGATGGGCGTTGCCCACTATGTCCTCAACGGACGGATGCACAAGGCGGCGATCGACGGCTGATTACCGCCTCTGGCCTCAAAGCCGACGCCTATTTCGCTTCGCCGTCCGGAACCGCCAGCCCGTTCTTCAGCATCACCGGCACCTGCGTCAGCGTGAAGAGGAAGGACAGCGCGGTCACGCCCCAGACCTTGATCGTCAGCCAAGTATCGAAACTCATCCGCCCGGCTTCGATCAGCACGTACATCACATGGTTCGCGATGCCGAGCGCGGCGAAGAACAGGCCCCAGTTGCGCGACAGAAGCAGCCAGCCGCGTTCGGTCATCCCGTCGAGCGCCGACTGGAGCAGATATTTGAGCATCGGCTTCTTGAACCACCAGCCGCCGAGCAGCATCAGCGCAAAGACCGCATAGATGATCGTCGGCTTCATCACGATGAATTTGGGATCGTGAAGATAGACCGTCAGCGCGCCGAACCCGATGACGAGGATACCCGACATCCACAGCATCGGCGAAATCCGCCCGAGCTTCCATTTCGAGATGCCCATCGCAACGAGGATCGCGACCATGAAGGCGATCGTGCCCTTGATCGCGCCCGTAGTCGCGGCGAAGGCACCCTGGCCGCCGGCGGTGAACTTGTAGGTCAGGAAAAAGACGAGCAGCGGACCGAAGTCGATCGCGAAGTTCAGCCAGCCATGCTTGGCGGGCGGCGCGGCGGGGACGGGTTCGGGGCCGCCGGGAAGCTGGTCGAGCGGTTCGCTCATCGGATATTTCCTGCAATGATGCCCGCGATCTCGTCGGGGTCGAAGGGGCGCAGATCGTCGATCGTTTCGCCGATGCCGATCGCGTGGATGGGAAGGCCGTGGCGTTCGGCCGCAGCGACGAGGACGCCGCCGCGCGCGGTGCCGTCGAGCTTGGTCATCACGAGCCCGGTCACGCCCGCCACGTCACGGAACACGTCGATCTGCGACAGCGCATTCTGTCCGGTGGTTGCGTCGAGAACGAGCACGACGTCGTGCGGTGCTGCGGGGTTGAGGCGGCCGAGCACGCGCTTGATCTTGGCAAGCTCGTCCATCAGCTCGCGCTTGTTCTGAAGCCGCCCGGCGGTGTCGACGATCAGCACGTCGATGCCTGTCGCGGTCGCCTGCTTGACCGCATCGAACACGATGCCCGCCGCGTCGCCGCCCTCGGGTCCGGTGACGATCGGCACGCCCAGCCGTTCGGCCCAGACCTTGAGCTGGCCGATCGCGGCGGCACGGAAGGTATCGCCGGCGACCAGCATCACGCCATAATCCTGTTCCTGGAACAAATGCGCGAGCTTCGCGATGGTCGTGGTCTTGCCCGATCCGTTGACCCCGATCACCAAAATGACCTGGGGGCGGGGGAAGGCATCGATTTCAAGCGGCTCGGCGACCGGACGCAGCACCGCCGCAATCTCCTCGGCCACGACCCGGCGCAATTCGTCGGTGCCGTTCGCTGCGACGTCGCGGCGTTCGGACAGGCGATCGCGGATACGCGCCGCCATGCCGGGGCCAAGGTCGGCGGTAATCAGCGCTTCCTCGATCCGGTCGAGGTCGTCTTCGTCGAGGCGCGACTTGCCCGTCAGTCCCGCGAGATTTTCGCCAAGCCGTTCCGACGTGCGCCGAAAGCCGCCGAGCAGCCGCTCGCTCCAGCTCGGTCCGCTCATCCCGATATCCTTTCCGCAATCATTCTGTCGCCGTCGCGTGCGCCCGCCCGGACCGGCACGATGGCGCCCGGTTCGGCGGGCGCGGTCAATGTCAGCGCGGCGAAGTTTTCGGCATGGCCGGTTCGGCCGTCGCGCTCGACCAACATGGTCGTTGCCGACCCCGTCAGCCTGTCCAGCCAGGCATGACGCCGCCGCGCATTGGCCTCGCGCAGCCGCGCCGCCCGCTCGCGCGCCATGCCGCGTCCGACTTGCGGCATTCGAGCCGCGGGCGTCCCGCTGCGCGCGCTGTAGGGAAAGATGTGACCGAAAACGATGTCGCAATCGTCGATCAGCGCCAGACTGTTCGCGAACATGGCGGCGTCCTCGGTCGGAAAGCCCGCGATCAGGTCGGCGCCGATCGCGATGGCCGGGCGCGCGGTCTTCAGCCGTTCGACCAGCCGCACGGCATCGGCGCGGCGGTGGCGGCGTTTCATCCGCGTCAGCACCATGTCATCGCCCGCCTGCAGCGAGAGATGAACGTGCGGCATGATCCGCGCCTCCTGCGTCAGCAGCGCGAACAACGCCGCGTCGATGCGGTGCGGATCGAGCGACGACAGGCGGAGCCGTTCGAGGGGCAGGCGCAGCAAGGCTTCGACCAGCGCAGCAAGGCTGGTGCCGCTGTCGTCGCCATAGCTGGCAAGATCGACCCCGGTCAGCACGATCTCGCGCTGGCCGCGGTCTATCGCCGTCCGGGCCGCTGTCAGGATCGATTCGACCGTTGCCGAGCGGGCGGCTCCGCGTGCCAGCACCGTCGCGCAGAAAGTGCAGCTATGCGAACAACCGGTCTGGACGCCCAGAAAGGCGCGGGCGTGGTCGGCGCCGGAGAGGGCGGGGGTGTAGGGAACGGAAGAACGGCCCTTCGACAGGCTCAGGGCGAACGGTGACGGAGGAGCTCCGTCATCCATCTCCGCTCGTGCCGAGCTTGTCGAAGCACCGTTTTCGACTTGGTAGCTTGCCGTTAGTCCCTTCGCATCGTTGGCGACCACCCGCGCACCCATTGCGGCAAAGCGCTCGGCCTCCAGTTCGGCGGCGCAGCCGGTAACGACCACCGCAGTGTCGGGGCGCTCGCGTAGCGCGCGCCGCACGGCCTGGCGGGTCTGGCGCACCGCTTCGTCGGTCACCGCGCAGCTGTTGAACACGATCGTGTCGCGCGCTGTGGCGCGCGTCGCGGCGGCGCGGATCGCTTCGCCTTCGGCCAGGTTCAGCCGGCACCCGAAATTGACGACCTCGACCCGGTCGGCTTCGGCAACGCTCATCCGAATTGCGCCCAGTCGGTCTCGCCCTCGAACACGCGGGTCGCCGCGCCGCTCATCACGATCGGCTCGCCGGGGGACCAGCGGATCACCAGATCGCCGCCGGGCAGCGACACGGTGACGGGCGATTTGACGATGCCGGCGCGGATGGCGGCGACCGCGGTCGCGCACGCGCCCGTGCCGCACGCCTGCGTCAGCCCGACGCCGCGTTCCCAGACGCGAAGCTGAAGCTGATTTTCGCCGTCGAGGCTGGCGACATTGACGTTGACCCGCTCGGGAAACAGGGGGTCGGTCTCGATCCGCGGGCCCAGGTCGCCCAGTGCGACCGCATCGGCTTCGGGGACGAAGAAAATGATGTGCGGATTGCCGACATTGACCGCCGCGCCATGTTCCAGTTCGTCCCAAGCGACGGGCATGTCGCGGGTGTCCATCGGCATGGCGAGCGGAATATGCTCCCAGTCGAAGACGGGTTCACCCAGCACGACTTCGGCGCCGCCGTCGGCGGGGGTCACGCGCAGCATTCCGCCCAGCGTTTCGATGACTGCGGGCTTGCCGATCAGCGTGGCGACGCAGCGCGTCGCATTGCCGCACGCCTCGACCTCGCTGCCATCGGCGTTGAAGATACGCATTTTGACGTCGGCCTTCGACGACGGTTCGAGCAGGATAAGCTGGTCGCAGCCGATGCCGTGGCGGCGATCGGCAATCGCATGCGCCCGCGCCGGCGTCATCTCGACGCTGTTCGCGCGCGCATCGATCACGACGAAGTCGTTGCCGAGGCCATGCATCTTGGTGAAGCGGTCCGCCATAGTCCGCGCATGTAAGGGCGCCGACGGGCGAAGTCTAGCGATGTGGCGGCGTCAGGCCGTCTTGCGCAGCACTTCCTCGTCGCCGGCGGGCGGCGGCGTTTGCGGCAGCGCGGGCGCGCGGAGCAGGCCGCGGTCGGCAAGCAGGCGCGCCGTGTCGTCGGCGGACGCGGCGCGACCGAAGAACCAGCCTTGGCCCTTCGCGCAGCCGAGCCGCGTCAGTTCGATGGCGGTTACTTCGTCTTCGACGCCTTCGGCAGTGATCGGCATGGCGAGGCTTTCGCCGAGGCGCACAATTGCCACCACAATCGCCTGCGCATCGGGGCTGCCGCGCATCGCGGCGACGAAGCTGCGGTCGATCTTGATGCGGTCGAAGGGCAGCGCACGCAGGTGCGACAAGGAACTATAGCCGGTGCCGAAATCGTCGAGGCTGAGCGACACGCCCTGATTCTTGAGGCTGGTGACGATCGAGCGGACGAGCGGCAGATTTTCGAACAGCGAGCTTTCGGTAATCTCGACCTCGAGCTGGCTGGCGGGGTAGCCCGTTTCGACCAGCAGCTTGGTGAGCTTCTGGCTGAACCAGGGGTCCTTGAGCTGTTGCGGAGAAATATTGACCGCGAGAATGATCGACGGATCCCAGCCTTTGGCGATTTCCATCGCGCGGCGGATGACCAGCAGGGACAATTCGCCGATCAGCCCGCTTTCCTCGGCGATCGGGATGAAGCGTTCGGGCGGGATCATACCATATTCGGGCGAATCCCAGCGCATCAGCATTTCGAAGCCGACAAGGCGGCCGGTCGCGATGTCGACCTGCGGTTCGAAAAAGGGAATGAACTCGCCGCGCGGCATGCCTTCGCGGATGCCGTTTTCGATCTGGTTGCGGACCTGGACGGCCATTTCCATGCCCTGCTCGAACCAGCAATAGCGGTTCCGACCCTCGTCCTTGCAGTGATACATCGCGATGTCGGCCTGGCGGATCATGGTTTCCATCGTCATGCTCGCGTCGCTGGCAAGCGCGATGCCGAGCGAGGCGCCGATGCGGATATGCTGCGCATCGTGGGCGACCGAATCCTCGAGCGACGAAACCAGTGCCGCGGCGAGCGCGTCGATGTTGGCGCGCGCGGCGGGCTCGAACGGGATCATCGCTACGAATTCGTCGCCACCGAGCCGCGCCTTGGTCGCATTGGGCGGCAGGATGGCGGTGATTCGCTCGGCCGCGACCTGCAACACGCGGTCGCCCGCGGCGTGGCCGTGGATGTCGTTGACCGTCTTGAAATGGTCGAGGTCGAGCAGGAACAGGGCAACGTTGCGCTTTTCGGCCACGGCGCTGGCGATGAGCTGCTGCCCCGCAACGATCAGCGCGCGGCGGTTCAGAAAGCCCGTCAGCGGATCGGTGTCGGCCAGATAGCGCGCGCGCTGTTCGGCCTCGGTGCGCTCGCGAATCTCGCGGTTGAGGTCTTCGTAACGGCGCCAGCCGAACAGGATCAGCGCAACATTCAGGATCAGCGCCGCCGACAAGACCTTGTCCGGCCCGCCGCCGATGCCGATCAGCGTCTGCACCACCGCCTGCATCACATTGCCGCCGGTGCCGACGAACATCACGATCGCGGCGACGACGATTCCCCCTGCGATCATGTCGCGTCGGGCGTCCTCGCTACGGTTTCGCGGCTTCATCGTCGAATTCATGCTATAGTCCCCACCATTCGCCGCATATGCCGGCAAAGCGGTGAAATTTGCGTTAAGTGGCGCTTGGTTGCGATCGCGAAGCCAGCGGGCGGTCCGACTTGCCTTTGTGGGCGATCTCGCCTAAGGAGCCGCCGTTCGCCCATTGGATTCGGGTGGGCATATCGACATCCGCGACGGAATTTCTGTCCACGGATAGCCGCTGGTTGGCGAGGTTTCGCTCACCGGCGTGTTTTGCGTTGCGGATCGAGAGAAGGGTTTGGAAGCGCATGTTCGACAGTCTGAGCAATCGGCTTGGCGATGTTTTCGGGAAGCTCCGCGGCCGCGGTGCGCTGACCGAGGCTGACGTGCGCGCGGCGATGCGCGAAGTGCGCATCGCACTGCTCGAAGCCGACGTCGCGCTGCCCGTGGTGCGCAGCTTCGTCGACCAGGTCACCGAACTTGCGGTCGGTCAGAATGTCCTGCGCTCGGTCACGCCGGGGCAGCAGGTCGTCAAGATCGTCAGCGACGCGCTGACCGAAATGCTCGGCTCCGAAGCTGCCGAACTCGACCTTGCCGTCACGCCGCCCGCCGTTGTGATGATGGTCGGCCTTCAGGGGTCGGGCAAAACGACGACGACCGCGAAGATCGCGAAGCGGCTGAAGGACAAGGAGCGCAAGAAGGTGCTGATGGCGTCGCTCGACGTCAATCGTCCCGCCGCGCAGGAACAGCTCGCCGTCCTCGGTAGCCAGATCGACGTCGCGACCTTGCCGATCATCGCCGGGCAGCAGCCGGTCGAGATTGCGCAGCGCGCCATGCAGGCGGCGAAGCTTCAGGGCTTCGACGTGTTGATGCTCGATACCGCGGGCCGCCTCCACGTCGATCAGCAATTGATGGACGAGATGCAGGCGGTGTCGCGCACGGCGAATCCGGCCGAAACGCTGCTCGTCGTCGACAGCCTGACCGGTCAGGACGCGGTGCAGGTCGCGCAGCGCTTCACCGAACAGGTGCCGCTGACCGGCGTCGTGCTCACCCGTATGGACGGCGATGCGCGCGGCGGCGCCGCGCTGTCGATGCGCGCCGTCACCGGCAAGCCGATCAAATTCGCCGGCACCGGCGAAAAGCTTGACGGTCTTGAAGTCTTCCAGCCCTCGCGCATCGCGGGCCGCATCCTCGGCATGGGCGACGTCGTCAGCCTCGTCGAACGCGCCGCCGAGACGATTCAGGCCGAAGAGGCCGAGGCGATGGCGAAGAAGATGGCGAAGGGTCAGTTCGACCTCGACGATCTTCGCACGCAATTGAACCAGATGCGCCGCATGGGCGGACTGGGTGCGCTGGCGGGCATGATCCCCGGCCTGAAAAAAGCACAGGCGGCGATGGCGCAGAGCGGCACCGACGACAAGGTGCTGGTCCATTTCGACGCGATCATGGGCTCGATGACGCCAAAGGAACGCGCGAAGCCCGAAATTATCAATGCGAAGCGCAAGATCCGCATTGCCAACGGGTCGGGTACCACGGTGCAACAGGTGAACAAGGTGCTGAAAATGCATCAGGAAATGTCCACCGCGATGAAGAAGATTCGCAAGATGGGCGGCCTCAAGGGCCTTGGCGCCCTCCTCGGCCGCGGCGGCGGTATCCCCGGAATGGGCGGCGGCGGCGGTGCCGGCGGACTGCCCGGCCTTGGCGGTGCCGGACTTCCGCCCGATCTCGCCAATCTGCTGAACAAGAAGAAATAACCCGGAAAATCAAAGTCAAAGTTAGAAAGTCAGAAGGAAAATATCATGGCTACCACCATTCGCCTTTCGCGCGGCGGTTCGAAAAAGCGCCCCTATTACAAGATCGTCGTTGCCGATTCGCGCAGCCCGCGCGACGGCCGTTTCATCGAACGCATCGGCAGCTACAACCCGCTGCTCGGCAAGGATAATCCGGACCGCGTCAAGCTCGACGCCGAACGCGCGAAGCATTGGGTTTCGGTTGGCGCGCAGCCGACCGACCGCGTCGCCCGCTTCCTCGACGCCGCAGGCGTGAAGGAACGTTCGGCCCGCAACAACCCGAACAAGGCTGTCCCGGGCGAGAAGGCCAAGGAACGCGCCGAAGAAAAGGCCGCGAAGCTGGCCGAGGCCGAAGAAGCTGCGGCGGCCGCCGCTGCGGCTCCGGCTCCGGCCGAAGAAGCTGCTCCCGAAGCCGCTGAATCGGATGCGACCGGCTCGGTGAAGAGCGAAGAAACCGCCGAAGCGGTCGCCGACGCGGTTGCCGAGGAAGTTCCGGCCGACGCGAGCGCCGATGACGCGGCTGCGATCGCCGAAGAAGTTGCCGAAGGCGGCCCCGTCGCCGAAGCCGGCGAAGAAAAGGCCGAAGGCTAAACCCTTGGCCGCCGCCGATCGTCCCGTCACCCTGGCCGCCATTGCCGGCGCGCACGGGGTCCGGGGTGAGGTGCGGCTCAAATTGTTCGGTGAAGGCGCGGAGGCTCTCCGCGCCTTTTCCGTTTTCGACGCCGGCGCCCGCAAGCTGACGCTGAAATCGGTACGCCCCGCCAATCAGGGGGCGGTGGCAAGCTTTGCCGAAATCGCCGATCGCAGCGCCGCCGAAGCGCTGCGCGGTGCGGTGCTGACCGTCCCGCGCTCGGCGCTGCCGTCGCTCGCGCCGGGGGAATATTATCATCACGACCTGATCGGCCTGCCCTGCGTTTCGACCGACGGCGAGGCCGTCGGTCATGTCGTGGCGGTCGAGAATTTCGGCGCCGGCGACATATTGGAAATCGAACGTCCGGCCGAAGCGGGGCAAAGGCCGAAGCGCTTCATGGTGCCGATGACCGCGCAGGCGGTTCCTGCCTGGAACGCTGAGGGCGTGACCGTAGCGGCGGCCTTCGTCGAATAGGCGTCGGCGCAAGGGCTTGGCGTTCGCTGCCGGGGCGTCTAGCCTGACCGCCCGCCAACCAGAGAGAGGTCCGCAGAAAGGTCCATGTTCGCTCCCCTGATCCTGTCGCTCGTCCTTGCGGTGCAGTCCGTTCCGGCACAGACCACGCAACTGCCCCCGCCGCCGCCGCCCGTTCCGGCGGCCGTGACGCCCCCGGTCGAGGTCGCGGCGCCCGACACGCGGCCTTATGTCGCGCTCAAGACCGACGCAGGCACGATCGTCGTTCGGCTGGAGGACAAGCGGGCGCCGATCACCAGCGCCAATTTCCTCCGCTATGTCGACAGCAAGCGGATGGACGGGTTCAAATTCTATCGCACGACGCGCAGCTGGGGTGAAGGAAACAAGCTGATCCAGGCGGGCAACCGCGGCGACCCGCGAACCAACTTTCCGCCGATCGCGCATGAGCCGACGACGAAAACCGGCCTTACCAATTGCGACGGCGCGCTGGTGATGGCGCATTTGCGCCCGGGCGATGCGACGACCGATTTCTTTTTGCTGTTGTCCGACATCAAGGGCTTCGACGCCGACGCGCCCGGCGGCGATGGAGCGGGTTTCGCGGTATTCGGCGAGATTGCTTCGGGGCGCGACGTGGCGGAAAAAATCTTCGCGATGCCGGTTTCCGAGACCGCGGGCGAGGGGGTGATGCGCGGCCAGATCCTCGATCCCGCCGTGACCATCCTGTCGGCGCGCCGCGTTCCGGCGCCTGCCGATGCGCCGAAGGGCTGCGTGGTGAAGGCGCCCGCGGTTCCGGCGCCGTGACGCCCCAGAGTGCCGCCGGACGATTTGGTTCGCGAAGCCGACGAAAGACATGATCATTTATTTTGCGTTCATCTGCGCTGTGGCTATACCGCGCCCATGACTCAGCGCCCTTCCTCTCGCGCCGCCGTGCGCCTGATCGCCGCCGCCCTCGTGATTTCGCCGCTGCTCGCGGCCTGCGCCGGCGGGGGTGGGGTCAAGAAGGACACGCGCTACGTCGCGCGTGACGTGAATACGCTCTATCGCGCCGCGCAGGATCGTCTCGACCGCGGCCAGTACAAGATTGCCGCGGCGCTGTTCGACGAGGTCGAGCGCCAGCACCCCTATTCGCCTTGGGCGCGCCGGGCGCAGCTGATGAGCGCCTTTTCCTATTATATGGACCGCGAATATACTCCGTCGATCGAATCGGCGCAGCGTTTCCTGTCGATCCACCCCGGCAACAAGGATGCGCCTTACGCCTATTATCTGATCGCGCTCAGCTATTATGAGCAGATCAGCGACGTGACCCGCGACCAGAAGATCACGCAGCAGGCGCAGGCCGCGCTGGGCGAGATTGTGCGTCGCTATCCCGATAGCCGCTACGCCGCCGATGCGCGGCTGAAGCTCGATCTTGTTCGCGACCATCTGGCCGGCAAGGAGATGGAAATCGGCCGCTTTTACGAGCGCAGCTCGAACTGGCTCGCGGCCTCGATCCGCTTCCGCGAAGTCGTCGACAAATATCAGACGACCAGCCACGCGCCCGAGGCGCTGTTCCGACTGACCGAATGCTATCTCGCGCTCGGCGTTCCCGAAGAGGCGAAGAAGTCGGCGGCCGTCCTCGGCGCCAATTATCCCGGCAGCAAATGGTACGAGCGCGCGTACAAGCTGATGGAAAAGCACGCGCCCAGCGCCTGATGCATCGCGCGATAGATTCGCGCTTTGTTCTATTGTAAGGCGGGGCCGGATGCTGACCGCGCTGTCCATATCGAATATCGTTCTGATCGAACGGCTCGACCTCGATTTCGAGGGCGGGCTGGGCGTGCTCACGGGCGAAACCGGCGCCGGCAAGTCGATCCTGCTTGACGCGCTGGGGCTTGCGCTGGGCGCGCGCGCCGACACGGCGTTGGTGCGGCAGGGCAGCGACCGGGCGCAGATCACCGCCAGCTTTGCGCCGCCGGCAGCAGGCACGCCGCTCGCCGCGCTGCTCGCCGACAATGATGTCGTACTGGAAGATGGCGAACCGCTGCTCATCCGCCGCACCGTCAAGGCCGACGGCGGCAGCCGCGCCTTTCTGAACGATCAGCCCTGTTCGGCGGCGCTGCTGCGCGAAGTCGGCAGCTATCTGGTCGAAATTCACGGGCAGCATGACGATCGCGGCCTGCTCGCGCCCGCGGGGCATCGCGCACTGCTCGATGCCTATGCGCGCGCCGATGCAGGCGCGGTGGCGGCGGCGCATGCCAGCTGGCGCAGCGCCGAGGAGCGGCTGGCAGCCGCGCGCGCCGCGATTGCCGAGGCCGAACGCGACCGCGAATGGCTGGAGCATTGTGTTGCCGAGTTGCGAACGCTGGCGCCGCAGCCGGGCGAAGAGGCCGAACTCGCCGAGGCGCGCGCCGCGATGCAGAAGGGCGAGCGGATTGCGGGCGACCTTTCCACGATCATGGAGGCATTCGACGGCAGCGCCGGCGGTCCCGCCCTGCTGCGCGGTGCCGCGCGGCGGCTCGATAGGCTGGCGGGCGACCATCCGCTGCTTGCCGAAGCGCTCGCCAGTCTCGATCGCGCGATCATCGATGCCGACGATGCCGAAGCCAAGCTGCATGAGGCGGCACGCGCCCTTGAATATGATCCCGACCGGCTCGAAGCGACCGAGACGCGGCTGTTCGAACTGCGCGCAATGGCGCGCAAGCATGGCGTCCAGCCCGACGAACTGGCCGCGCTGACGGACGATCTCGCCGCGCGGCTCGACGCGATCGAAGGCGGCAGCGCGGGGCTTGCCCGGCTCGAAGCGGCGGTCGCCGAAAGTGCCGCCGCCTACACCCATGCCGCGACCGCGCTGTCGGATCAGCGGACGAAGGCCGCGGCGCGGCTCGATGCGGCGGTGGCCGGCGAACTGGCGCCGCTCAAGCTCGATGCCGCGCGCTTCCGGACGCTCGTCGAACGCCTGCCTGCCGAGCGTTGGGGTGCGGACGGTATCGACCGCGTCGAATTTCTGATCGCGACCAATCCCGGCGCACCCTTTGCTCCGCTCGCCAAAATTGCCTCGGGCGGCGAATTGTCGCGCTTCATCCTCGCGCTGAAGGTTGCACTTGCCGAAGAGGGCGGGGCCGACACGATCATCTTTGACGAGATCGACCGCGGCGTCGGGGGCGCGGTGGCGAGCGCGATCGGCGAGCGGCTGGCACGGCTTGCCAGCGGAAGCGGACAGGGCGCGGGCAAGCAATTGCTCGCGGTGACGCACAGCCCGCAGGTCGCCGCCAAGGGCGCGACGCATTTCATGATCGCCAAGTCGAGCGAAGGAACGGTGACGCGCACCGGCGTCCGCGCGCTCGACGAAGCGGGGCGCCGCGAAGAAATCGCCCGGATGCTGTCGGGGGCCGAAGTGACCGCGGAGGCGCGGGCGCAGGCAGACCGGCTGCTGGAGGTCGCGGGGTGAGCGCGCACCCCCTCGACCGGCCGATCCGAAGCATCCTGACCGGCCGACAGGCGCATCTGGCACAGGGCGATGCGCGGGCGGTGCGGATCGATCGGGATTACGGCCCGTTCGGTGCCGCTTCCGACACCGGCGCGGCGGCGCAAGCCGCACTCGCGGCGCTTGTTCCTGAGGGTGGCGAACTGTGGCTGGTCGAAGGCGAGGCTTGGCCTCTGCCGCCGGGAACTCGCGAGGTAAAGCGCGCCATTCTGACGCAGATGGTTGCGGAAGGACCGCCGCCCGAACCGCGCGCGGACGATCCCCTCATCGTGCCGCTGGGCGAGGCCGATGCGGCTGAAATGACCACGCTTGCCGAGCATGCGAAGCCGGGGCCGTGGGGGCCGAAGACGCATCTATATGGCCCCTTCTTCGGCGTACGCGAAGAGGGGCGCCTGCTTGCGATGGCGGGGCAACGGATGCTTGTTCCCGGCATGGCGGAGGTCAGCGGCGTCGCGACCTGGGCCGATTGCCGCGGACGCGGACTGGCGCGTGCGTTGATCGGCCATGTCATGCGCGCGATGGCGCAGCGCGGCGAGACGCCCTTTCTGCACAGCTATGCCGACAATGAAGGCGCGATCGCACTGTATGAATCGCTTGGCTTTCGGGAGCGGCGACAGGTGCACGTGCTGGTGATTGCACGGTGATGGACAGACGCACCCATCTTGCCGCGCTCGCGACTTTCGCAGCAGCAGTTCTGGCACCGCGCGACCTGCTGGCCTTGGAGACGATCATGGACGAAGAACAGCCCCATTATGGCCTGATCGGCCAGATGATCGCGCAGCCCGGCCAGCGCGCTGCGCTTGCCGCGATCCTGACCGAGGATACAGACGCGATGCCCGGCAATTTCACCTATCTGGTCGGCGAAGACAGCGCCAATCCGGACGCGCTGTGGATCGTCGAGCTTTGGGCTGACAAGGATGCCCATGCCGCGTCGCTGCAATTGCCGTCGGTGCAGGCGGCGATCGCGAAAGGGCGACCGCTGATTGCGGGATTTGGCGCTCGCGCCGAGTTCAGGCCGATTGCATCCCCTCTGCGCTGAGCGATGGCGAGCGGGGCGATGCAAAGCGGCTTGCCGATTTCGCTCGCGGTGATATCCAATTTCCATTGGGGAGGGGGCTATCATGCTGAAATCGATTTTATCCGCGCGCACCAAGGGCTTGATGGCGCTCGCGGCCCTGCTGCTGTTTGCCGTGCCGACGGCGGCACAGGCGGCAAAATGGTATGTCGACAACACACTGGGCGAAGTGAAGCCCGAGGAAAAGAAGGCGCCCGCGACGCCGCGGCCGGTCCAACTGATCTTTGAGTTTCAGCGCGATGGCGCGCCCAACCCGCGCGCGACCAAGGAAGTCAAACCCTGGATCATCGAAGCGCTGCAAAAGAGCGGCGCGTTCAGCGAGGTGCTCGAGACTCCCGTCGCCGGCGGCGCCGTGCTCAGCGTCACTTTCAACAATATCGTCAAGAAGGAAGATGTCGACAAGGCGAAGAAAGACGGCTTTCGCGCCGGGCTCGGCTTCGGGCTGTTCGGTGGCGTCGTCGCGACCGACCGCTATGACGTGACCTTCGAATATCTGCCGGGCGAGGGCGCCGCGTCGATCAAGACGCTGGTTCAGCACGCATTGCACATGAAATATGGCAAGAAGGACGTCGAAATTCCGGGGACGCAGGTCAAGAATGTGACCGAGGCGGTGAAGACGGTGGTGCGTCAGGCGACGGATCGCGGCGTCAACAATCTCGTCTCCGATCCCGCTTTCCCGCAATAGATGGCCTGGCGGCGGCTCGCCTTTTTCGCCGCGACGACAGCCCTTCTTGCGCTGGCGGGCTGCGTCCATGCGCAGATCGACGACACGGCGCCGTCGATCGAGACGCTGAAGTCGCTGCGTGCGGCAAAGGTTCCGCCGATCGCGCTCGGTCCTTTCGTCGATGCGGGCGGGCAGGCACCCATTGCGCGCGCCGTTATCATTCGCGGCTCGACGCTCAGCCCGCCGAAGGGGGCCAGCTTCGCCGAATTTCTGGGCATGAGCTTCGAAAAGGAACTGCGAGCGGCGGGGCGCTTCGATGCAAGCGCGCCGGTCGCGATCGCGGGGCGGCTGATCGAAAGCCGGGCCGGCGAGTCTCATGCGTCGCTGGGTGTGCGCATCACGGTGCTACGCGGCGAAGGGCCGGGCTTTTCGAAGGACTATCGAGTCGAGACGCGCTGGAAGGGTGATTTTATCGGCGCCATCGCTATCCCCGAGGCGTTCCGGCAGTATAATGCGCTCTATCCCTTGCTCGTGCGGCAGGTCTTCGCCGACCCCGCCCTGTTGGAAGCTTTGAAATCGCCGTGACCACTGAAGCCGACGCCGCCAACGAACTGATGCGTCTCGCCAGGACGATCGCCCATCACAACAATCGTTACCATGCCGAGGATGCGCCGGAGATTTCGGACGCCGAATACGACGCGCTCGTCCGTCGCAATAACGAGCTTGAAGCCGCCTTTCCGCACCTGATCCGTGCCGACAGCCCGAACCGACTGATCGGTGCGGCGGTCGAGGCATCGCCGCTCGCCAAGGTCGCCCATGCGGTGCGGATGATGAGCCTCGACAATGCTTTCGCGGCCGAGGATGTCGAGGAATTCGCCGCGCGCGTGCGGCGTTTCCTGAACCTTCCGGGCGATGCCGTGGTGGCGATGACCGCCGAGGACAAGATCGACGGCCTGTCCTGCTCGCTGCGCTACGAAAAGGGCAGGCTGGTGCAGGCCGCAACGCGCGGCGACGGGACGGTGGGCGAGGATGTCACCGCCAATGTGCGGCATATCGCGGATATTCCGCAGGAGTTGCCGGGGGACGCCCCCGACGTTTTCGAGATTCGCGGCGAAGTCTATATGTCGAAATCGGATTTTTCGGCGCTCAACGAACGGTTGATGGAGGAGGGGCGGGCGCTCGCCGAACAGCGCGAACAGATATTCGATCCCGCCACCGTCCGCCAGTTCGCCAACCCGCGCAACGCCGCGGCGGGATCGCTGCGCCAGAAGGACGCGAGCGTCACTGCGGCGCGCCCGCTGCGTTTCCTTGCGCATGGCTGGGGCGAGGTAAGCGCGCTTACCGCCGATACCCAGTTCGGCGTCATGCATGCGCTCGCGGGCTGGGGCGTTCCGGTGTCGCCGCTGCTCGCGCGCTGCGACAGCGTCGCCGATCTGCTCGCCCATTATGCCGAGATCGAGCGGCGGCGCGCCGACATGCCCTATGATATCGACGGCGTCGTCTACAAGGTCGACCGGCTCGACTGGCAGGCACGGCTCGGCTTCGTCGCCAAGGCGCCGCGCTGGGCCATCGCGCATAAATTCCCCGCCGAGCGCGCGCAGACGACGCTCGAGGCGATCGACATCCAGGTCGGCCGGACGGGTAAGCTCACCCCCGTCGGGCGCCTCACCCCCGTTACCGTCGGCGGCGTCGTCGTCTCGAACGTGACATTGCACAATCGCGACGAGATCGCACGGCTCGGTGTCCGGCCGGGGGACCGCATCGTCGTCCAGCGCGCGGGCGACGTGATTCCGCAAGTGGTCGACAATCTCACCCGCGACACGCCGCGCGACCCCTATATCTTCCCCGACCATTGCCCCGTCTGCGGCAGCGAAGCGGTTGCCGAGGAGGGCGAGGTCGATGTCCGCTGCACCGGCGGGCTGATCTGCGCGGCGCAGAAGTTCGAGCGGCTGCGCCACTTCGTCAGCCGCGGTGCGCTCGACATCGAGGGGCTGGGCGAGAAGAGTATTCAGGAATTCATGGATCTCTGCTGGCTCGACAAGGGACCGGCCGACATCTTCCGCTTGAAGGCGCACCGGGACGAACTGCTCGGACGGGAAGGGTGGAAGGAAACATCGGTCGACAAGATGATTGCCGCAATCGAGGCAAAGCGGCAGCCCGACGCCGCGCGGCTGCTGTTCGGGCTCGGCATCCGGCATATCGGCGCGGTGACCGCGCGCGATCTGCTCAAGGGGATCGGCGACATCCGGCGATTGCCCGAAAAGGCCGAGCAATTGCGGGCCTGGACCGAGGCGAACCCGCAAGATCCGGACGAATCCGACGGCAAATATGCAAGCCGCAAACTCGACGCAATCAAGGCCATCCTCGAAGTGCGCGCCGACGGCATCGGCCCCGCGGTCGCCGAGGCGCTGAGCGATTTCTTCCATGAGCCGCACAACCGCGCGCTCTGGGACGATCTGTTCAGCGAAGTGTCGCCGCCGCTCTACGTCGTCGAAACCCGCGAGAGCGAGGTGTCGGGCAAGACGGTCGTATTTACCGGCAAACTCGAGACGATGAGCCGCGACGAAGCGAAGGCGCAGGCCGAGGCGCTCGGCGCCAAGGCGGCGGGGTCGGTGAGTGCCAAGACCGACCTGGTGGTCGCCGGGCCGGGCGCGGGGTCGAAGCTCAAGCAGGCGGCCGCACTCGGCATCAGGGTGATCGACGAGGCGCAGTGGGCGGAAATTGTGGCGGCGGCGGGATAGCACCGCGGGACATATGGTTGGTCATGCGGAGGGGGCGAGGGGGCAAAATGGCTAAGAGCGACTATCTGAAGAGCCTCATGCGCGATCTGGAATCGCATACCGAGGTGCGGCGGTTCGGGAGCGGGTGGCTTTCGGGCTTCTTCGGATTGCTGTTTGCGATCAGCGGCTTTTTCATGGTTGTCGCGCTGCGCTTTCCCGACTGGTTCGCGACGCCCGAGCTCGAGATCGTCAAGGGCTGGACCGGATTTCGCGGGATCGTCCACCTGACTTTGCTCGCGAGCTATGGCCTGTCGCTGCTCAGCCTGCTGCTGCGGCCGCGCAAGGCGCTGGGGCTGACCGCGCTGATGATCGGGCTGGCGGCGGCGTTGATGGGCGGCGCCAATGTCCAGCCCGCCGAGACGCGCGACTGGGGCATTTTCTTCGGGCTCGACTTTTTCGTCGTCAACCTGCTCGTCACCGGCTTCATGTTCGCGCCGCTTGAGCGCGCCTTTCCGCACCGTCGCGCGCAGCGATTGTTCCGCACCGAATGGCGCGAGGATCTGTTCTATTATCTCGTCAGCACGATGTTCGTGCAGATATTGGGCTTTCTTGCGCTCGCCCCGCAAGCGTTCGTCAATGACCATACGAGCAGCTGGGCGGCATTCCGCGCCGGGGTCGCGGCGCTGCCGTGGATCGCGCAGTTCGTCATCGTCCTCTTCGTCTCCGACCTCGCGCAATATTGGTATCACCGGCTGTTCCACAAAATTCCCTTTCTGTGGGGATTCCACGCGATCCATCACAGCGCGAAATCGATGGACTGGCTCGCGGGATCGCGGATGCATTTCGTCGAGATCATCCTCCTCCGTTCGATCACCTCGCTGCCACTGTTCACGCTCGGGTTCAGCCCGTCGGTGATGCAGGCCTATATCGGCTTCGTCTATGTCTGGTCGTCGCTTCTCCACGCCAATGTCGGCGGCGATTTCAACCGGCTGGGGCATTGGGTCGCGACGCCGCGCTTTCACCATTGGCACCACGGGCTGGAGCGCGAGGCGTTCGACGTCAATTTCGCGATCCACCTTCCTTTCCTCGACAAGCTGTTTGGCACCTTTCATCTGCCGAAGGATCGCTGGCCCGAAAATTACGGCATCCCCGAAGATGTACCGCGCAGCTATGGCGGCCAGTTCCTCTATCCGTGGACGCGGACGGGCAAGAAGATCGACGAGGCGCCGGCCGAATAGGGCTCATGCCCGCTTGCCAGCGCGCGTGGACGGGCATAAGGCGCGGCGCGTGGGGGTTCTTGCCGTCTTGCGCCGTCCCGGCATCCTGTTGCTGCTGCCCGTGCTGCTGGCGCTGGCGGCGCGCGTCTTCGTCGCGCCCGGCTGGATGATCGAAAGCGACGCGAAGGGCGCGATCACCGTGCGCGTCTGTTCGGACCCCGCCAATCCCGGCGCGACATTGACCATCCCGCTTGAAAGGGCGGGCGACCACGACGGCGGCAAGGGGCAGCAGCATTGCCCGTGGGGCGCCCTCGCGGTGGCCCCGATCGTTCCCGATACGCCCGTGCTCCCCGTCGCGCTAGCCGCGGCCGATCCCGAGCCGGTCGCGATTCCCGCGCTTGGCTATGCGCCCGGGATCGCGTCGCCGCTGCCGCCGAGCACCGGACCACCCGCCTTCGCCTGACCCGGTTTGATGACCGTCCGCGCACCTCGCGCGGCGCGGTTCTGCCTGTGTTCAAGCGAAGGATTTTCCATGAAGAGTCACGTGACCCGTGCGGCGCCATTGCTGGCGCTCGCCATTTCCCTGTCGTCCGCTGCCCATGCCGCGGACGCCGAAGACCAGTCGACGATCATCGTCACCGCGCCGCAGCTTACCGATGCGGCCGAAGCGCGCGCCGCCAAAACGCCCGGCGGCACCGATGTCGTTTCCTATGAAGATTATGCCGACAAATCGATCGTCAGCCTGCGCGACACGCTGGCCTTTTCGCCCGGAGTCTATCTCCAGCCGCGCTATGGGCAGGAAGTGCGCCTGTCGATCCGCGGTTCGGGCCTGTCGCGCGGTTTCCACATGCGCGGCATCACGCTGCTCCAGGACGGGGTGCCGATCAACCTCGCCGACGACAATGGCGATTTCCAGGAACTCGAACCGATCTTCTTCGACCATCTCGAAGTCTATCGCGGCGCCAATGCGCTGCGCTTCGGGTCGGGCACGCTGGGCGGCGCGATCAATGGCGTGACGCCGACCGGCCGCACCGCCGAGGGCGTCTATCTGCGCGCCGACGCGGGCAGCTTTTCGATGCTGCGTGGACTCGTCTCAGCCGGGGTGGCGAGCGATGCGGTCGATGCGTGGGGCGCGGTCAGCGCCGACACGTCCGACGGGGATCGGGATCATGCGGGGCGGCGGAGCTTTCGCTTTCATTCCAATGTTGGCTTGCGGCTCAGCGATGCCGTCTCGACGCGCTTCTACGCCAGCTTCAACAATATCAACCAGCAGCTTCCCGGCGCCCTGACCTATGACCAGGCGCTGACGACGCCAAAGATGGCGAACCCCGGCAGCGCGGCGGGCGATCAGCAGCGCGACATCGATTCGCTGCGCCTGCAGAACCGCACGACCTTCGATTTCGGATCGGCGACGCTGGAGGTTGGCGGCTTCGTCAACGCCAAATCGCTGTTCCACCCGATCTTTCAGGTGATCGACCAGAAATCGACCGATGTCGGCAGCTTCGCGCGCCTCGACTATGCGGCGGGGCCGGTCGAACTGACGCTGGGTGGCGAGCTTCGCCACGGCAGCACCAAGGCGAAGCAGTTCGTCAACATCAGCGGGTCGCGCGGCGCGCTGACCTTCGATGCCGACCAGAAGGCGCAGACGGCGAGCCTCTATGGCGAGGTCCGCGTGCGCCCGGTGCCGCAGCTTTCGCTGATTGCGGGCGGCGTCTATGCCGATGGCTGGCGCAAGCGCCACGTCAATTTTTCCACCAGTCCGGCGACCGACGGGCGTGTCGATCTCGACGCCTTTTCGCCGAAATTCGGATTGCTGTTCGAACCGTCGAGCCGCATGCAGATTTTCGCCAACTATAGCCGGTCGGCCGAATTCCCCGGTTTCGGCGAGGTGTTCCAGACGATCGGCACCCCGCCGACCAGCGCCGTCGTCTCCGCCATCCGCCCGCAGCGCGCGTGGACGGCCGAGATCGGTACGCGCGGCAGCGCGGGCACCGCGCATTGGGATCTGGCGCTCTACCGTTCGACGCTGACCGGCGAGATGCTGCAATTCTCGACGAACAGCAGCATTCCGGCCGCGACCTTCAACGCCGACCGGACGCTGCATCAGGGGATCGAGGCGGCGCTCGAGCTGAATTTTGCGCCATGGGTGCGGCTGCGCCAGATCTATACCTACAGCGACTTCCGCTTCCGCGGCGACAGCCAGTTCGGCAACAACCGCCTGCCGGTGGTGCCGAAGCATGTCTATCGCGCCGAATTGCGGCTGGGGAGCGAGGCGCTGCACGTTGCGCCGAATGTCGAATGGGTGCCCGAGGGTCCCTATGCCGATTATCGCAATCTGGTGCGGACGCCGGGCTATGCGCTGATCGGTATCACCGGCGGTGCGCGGATAACCGACGGCATCGACGCGTTCGTCGACGTGCGCAACATCACCGGCAAAAAGGCCATCGGCGACATCAGCGCGACGATCAACGCGTCGGTGACGCCGACCGCCAATCCGGCAATCTATTACCCCGTCGAACGCCGTGCCATTTCGGCCGGCCTTCGCGCGCGGTTCTGACGGGGAGGAGGGGGATGGCCGACATCAGCCGCATGCCGCTCTATCGCACGATATGGCGCTGGCATTTCTATGCCGGGCTGTTCGTCATCCCCTTCATCCTGATCCTGTCGCTGACCGGCGCGGCCTATCTGTTCAAGCCGCAGATCGACCGGTGGGAGGAACGCGACTGGCGCGGGCTGGCCGCCGCGCAGCGCGTCGATGCCGACGCGCAGGTCGCGGCGGCGCTCGCCGCCTTTCCCGGCGCGGCCTTTCATTCTTATCGCATCCCGGAAGCACCGGGCGACGCCGCGGTGATCCATCTCGGTCTGTCCGGCGGCGCAATGCGCGATGTGGCGGTGTCTCCGCAGGGACGCGTTATCGGGTCGGCCGATCCCGACCAGCGCTGGACGGCATGGCTCGCGCGGTTGCACGGCAAGCTGCTGCTGGGGCTGGGTGGCGGCATTCTGGTCGAACTTGCCGCGAGCTGGGCAATCGTGATGATCCTGACCGGCCTCTATCTCTGGTGGCCGCGCGGCCGGGGACTGGCCGGGGTCGTCTGGCCGCGACTGAGCCTTGGCGGCCGCGCGGTGCTGCGCGATCTGCACGCCGTCACGGGATTCTGGGTATCGGGCCTCGCGCTCGTCCTCCTCACCACCGCGCTGCCGTGGACCGACATCTGGGCGACGGGCTTTCGCGCCGTGCGCGCCGAGATGGGCTGGGTGTCGGGGGTGCAGGACTGGAAGGGCGGGCTCGATCCGCACGCCGCGCACGACCATGGCGCGATGGCCAAGGCAATGAACGGGGCGACGCCGGCGCATCGGATGGCGAACGCGGGCGATGCGCCGCGGGTCAAGCTCGACCGGATCGTGCTGCGCGCGCAGGCCGAACATATGCCCGCGCCGGCGATCATCCAGCCGCCGGGGGCGCCCAATATGTTCGGGCCGCCCAACGGCAATGTCTGGACGCTGACGACGCAGACGCAGAACCGCCCGCTCGTGCGCAAGGTCAGCTATGACCCGGTGACCGGGATCGAGGTGGCGCGCAGCGGTTTTGCCGACAAGCATGTGATCGACCGCGCCGTCGGCTACGGCATCGCCTGGCACGAAGGGCAGCTATTCGGCATCGTCAATCAACTCATCGGCGTCGCAACGGCGCTTGCGATGGTCACGCTTGCGGTGTCGGGTTTCCTGATGTGGCGCCGCCGCAAGCCCGATGATGCGATCGGCGCGCCGCCGATGCCGCGCGATCCAGCGCGGCTGAAGGGGGTGGCGGCGATCGTGCTGTTCCTCGCGGCGCTGCTGCCGTTGCTTGCGGCGTCGCTGATCCTGTTGTGGCTCGTCGACCGGCTGATCCTGCCGCGTCTGCCACGGGTCGCACGCTGGCTGGGGATGGTTCCCGCGGTGCGCTGATCCGCCGGCCGGCAAACGGCCCGGCATCCCCCCACAGGTGCCGGGCCGCGCGCTGGCGGGGCGTGCTGCGACCCGTTCAGCCCGCCGCGATCGCACGCGGTTCCTTGTCCCCCGGCACGGCGCCGGGGATGACCGCATGCATGTCCTTGTTCTCGGGAAAGATCGGCCACAAAAGCTGCTGGCCCAGCGTGGCCGGCGGCAGATTTTCGACGCCATAGCTTTGCGGATAGGCGCGCGTGATCTTTGCGGTGCCGAACAGCACATCCCAGAAGAAGAGTAGATTGCCGAAATTGCCCTTGTAGTTGACCGCCGGGTCGTCGGCGTGGCGGCCGTGATGCGCATGATGCGTCGCGGGGGTGCTGATCGTACGTTCGACGACCCACATCACCGGGGCGAGCGCCCGGATGCGATAGAGCGGCGCATCCCAGGCGACATCGCTGTGTGCGCCGATGATCACCGCCATCTTCACGATGAGGTAGAAGGCGTAGAACCAGCCGAGCCCGAGGTAGACGAGCACCCCGGCGAACCAGATGCTCGGCATCATCGCATAATAGATGATGTTGTTCCGGTAGACGAGCCGGACGCTCATATAGCGGGCATTATGGTGCGCGCGGTGCAGGTTGTAGAGCCACGCGGTGCTGTGCGACGCGCGGTGCCACCAATATTGCATCATGTCTTCGAAGACGAGGAACAGCGCGAGCGCGGCGTACCAGGGGGCGTGCGCCAGCGCGCCTTCATATTGCGGAAACCAGGCGTGGCCGAGCGCGCCGACGATCAGCAGGATTGCAGGCTGGGTCGCGATCAGCAGCGTGAAGGTGCTGACGATTTCGATGATGCCGTCGTGGCGCGACTGTTCGGATTTGGCGAACAGGCGCGTGCGGATCAGCTCGAGCAGGCCGAAGCCGACATAGATCGCAACGACGATCAGGCTCGATTGGGCCGAGGTAAGCTGCATCCCGATTCTCCCGCTATGGCCTTGTGCCACTTGTCTTTCGCGGCGTGGTGGCACAGAAACCGACTCGACAATGCAAAGAAGTTATCAATTGGCCCTTGCCGAGCGAACGCGCCTGTCGGGCGTCGAACGCGACCGGCTGCTCGCGATGACGTCGCCACGATCCGTTGCGGACGGTCAGTTCGTCCAGCATCAAGGTGATCCGGGCGATGCCTTCTGGGCGGTGATCGAGGGGCATGTACTCGTCGGACGCTATGCGGAGGATGGCGCATTCACCGCCTTTGCCGTGCTGGGGCCGGGCGATATCTTCGGCGAGCTGGCCTTCTTCACCGGGCTGGAACGCCAGGTCGATGCGATTGCCAGCGGTCCGGCGCGGCTCGTCGCTATCGACCGCCCGGTGCTTCGCGCGCTGATGACCGCCGACATCGGCTGGGCCGAGCTGCTGCTGCGCAGTCTCGGCCGCCAGCTTGCCGTGTCGCTCGACATCATCGATGCCGAACGGCGGCTGCCCGTCGCCGAACGGCTGGCGCGGCTGCTCGCGGCGATGGCCGCCGACGCCGCCGACGGGATGACGGTGCGCGCGACGCAGCAACAACTCGCCGACCTGCTCGGCGTGTCGCGCGTCACCCTCGGCGCCGCGCTGCGCGATCTGGCGGTGCGCGGGACGATCGAGCGCGGCTATCGCCATGTTCGCGTCCTGCCGCCGCTTTCGCGCCCCGCCTAGCATGGCTATGGTCGCCGCCATGACGATCCTCCGGCGCCTGCTGCTGCTCCTTGTCCTGACCATCTGGGCGCCCATGGCCGTAGCGGCCGAGCGCGGGCCGTTGATTCTTGCGGCGGCCAGCCTTCAGGAGTCGCTGACCGACGCGGCCGATGCGTGGGCGGCGCAGGGGCATGCGCGCCCCGTCCTGTCCTTTGCGGGATCGTCGGCGCTCGCGCGGCAGATCATGGCGGGGGCGCCGGCCGACCTGTTCATCTCCGCCGACGAGCCCTGGATGGATGCCGTCGCCAAGGCAGGGCTGCTGCGTCCCGGCACGCGCGCCAATCTGGTCGGCAACCGGCTCGTGCTGATCGCCCCCCGGGCGAGCAGATTGCGGCTTGCCCCGGCGCGCGGCTTTGCGTTGGCGCGCGCGCTCGGCGGCGGGCGGCTCGCGGTGGCCGATCCGAACGCGGTGCCCGCGGGCAAATATGCCAAGGCGGCGCTGACCGCGCTCGGCGTGTGGGGCGATGTGGCGAACAAGCTCGCCCCGGCCGAGAATGTCCGCGCCGCGCTGGCGCTCGTCGAACGCGGCGCCGCGCCGCTCGGCATCGTCTATGCCACCGATGCGCAGGCGTCGCAGGCGGCGCGCGTCGTCGGCACCTTTCCCGCCGCCAGCCATCCGCCGATCCGTTATCCACTGGCGCTGCTCAAGACGTCGCGCAGCCGCGACGCGGCGGCGTTCCGCGCGTTCCTGTTGGCGCGGCAGGCGCGTGCGATCTTCGCGCGCCACGGCTTTACGGCGCCCTGATGCTGTCGGCCGAGGAGTGGGGGATTGTCGCGCTGTCGCTCAAGGTCGGCGGGGTCGCGGTGCTTGCGACGCTGCCGCTTGCCTTCGCGCTCGCCTGGGTACTCGCGCGCTATCGTTTTCCGGGGCGGCTGCTGCTCGATGCGCTGGTCCATCTCCCGCTCGTCCTGCCGCCCGTCGTCACCGGCTGGCTGCTGCTTGTCGCCTTCGGGCCGCTCGGCCCGATCGGCAGCCGGTTGCAGGACTGGCTGGGCGTCACGCTGATGTTCCGTTGGACCGGCGCCGCGCTGGCCGCGGCGATCATGGCGCTGCCGCTGATGGTACGCGCGATGCGCCTGTCGATCGAGGGGATCGACCGGCGGCTGGAAGGCGCGGCGCGGACGCTGGGGGCCGGGCGCTGGCACGCCTTCCGGACGGTCAGCCTGCCGCTCGCGCTGCCCGGCGTGCTGGCCGCGCTCGTGCTCGGCTTCGCCCGCTCGATCGGCGAGTTCGGCGCAACGATCACCTTCGTTTCCAACATTCCCGGCGAAACGCAGACGCTGCCGCTCGCCATCTATTCGGCGCTGCAGGTGCCGGGGGCGGAGGCGATGGTAACCCGGCTCGCGCTGCTGTCGGTCGCGCTGTCGCTCGGTGCGCTGATCCTGTCCGAATGGCTGGTGCGGCGCACCCATGCCGAAAGGGCGCGGCATGGCGATTGATATCGACGTCGAAAGGCGCTTCGGCGCGAGCGTCATCGGGGCGCAGTTCACGGCCGAAGCCGGACTGACCGCGCTGTTCGGGCCGTCGGGGGTCGGCAAGACCAGCCTGCTCAACATGGTCGCCGGGCTGCTGCGCCCCGATCGCGGGCATATCCGTATCGGCGGACGGACATTGTTCGACGGCGCCACCGACCTGCCGCCCGAGGCGCGGCGCGTCGGCTATGTCTTTCAGGACGGGCGCCTCTTTCCGCATCGGCGCGTGAAGGCCAATCTCCTCTATGGCTGGCGTCTCGCCGATCCGGCTAATCGCTGGATGACGCTGGACGAGGCCGCCGATTTCCTGGGCATCGGCCATTTGCTCGGTCGCTGGCCGCAAAGCCTGTCGGGCGGCGAGGCGCAGCGGGTCGCGATCGGCCGGGCCTTGCTCGCGGCGCCGCAAATCCTGTTGATGGACGAACCGCTGTCGTCGCTCGACGCGGCGCGGCGCGGTGACATCATGACGGTGATCGAACGGATACGCGACGAGCTGAAAGTGCCGATCCTCTATGTCAGTCACGATCGGGCCGAGGTCGACCGGCTGGCAACGCAAATCGTCGAGCTCGGCAAATAAAGTTTCACTTGAAACCATATTGATGGTAGATTGCACGCATGGAAAGCCAGTTTACGCACGTCCACGACACGCCGCCGCCGGGCGCTGCGGCGGATTGGACGATATCGCAGGATTGGGACGCTTTTACCGCCGACGAGCATGCGATGTGGGATCGGCTGTTCGCGCGCCAGTCCGAGATGCTGCCGGGACGCGCCGCCGACGCCTTTCTGCGCGGGATCGACGTGCTCAAGCTCGAAAAGCCGGGAATCCCCGATTATCGCGAGCTCAATGCGCGGCTGATGGCGGCGACGGGGTGGCAGGTCGTGGCGGTGCCGGGGCTTGTCCCCGACGACGTGTTTTTCGACCATCTGGCGAACCGGCGCTTCCCGGCGGGCAATTTCATCCGCACGCCGCAGCAGCTCGACTATCTGCAGGAACCCGACGTCTTTCACGACGTGTTCGGCCATGTCCCGATGCTCGCCGACCCGATATTCGCCGATTATATGGTCGCTTATGGCGAAGGCGGGCTTCGGAGCCTGCAGTTCGACGCGCTGAAGCAGCTCGCGCGGCTCTATTGGTACACGGTCGAATTCGGGCTGATCCGCGAGAGCGGCGGCCTGCGCATCTATGGCGCGGGGATCGTCTCGTCCTACGCCGAGAGCGTCTTTGCGCTCGATTCGGACAGTCCCAATCGCATCGGTTTCGACCTCGCGCGCGTGATGCGCACCGATTACCGGATCGACGATTTCCAGCAGAATTATTTCGTGATCGATAGTCTGGACCAGCTTCTGGACACGACGGTCAACACCGACTTCGCACCGCTCTATGCCGCGAACGCCGCGCTGCCGCCGATCCCGATCGCCGACATCCTGCCAGACGATTCCGTCATCACCCGCGGCACGCAGGACTATGCGGCGGCGAAAGCCTGAATTTCACCAGCTCCCGAAGCTCGCGTCGGAGGGGCTGGCGCGGTGCAGGGCGCGTTCCTTGCGGCGGTAGCCGTAGCGCCGCCGCTTGGTGAGCAGCAGACAGGGCCATTCCGCGCTGCCGCCGCGCGCGGACAGGCGAAAGCCGTGCGCGCGATAGGCGGCGAGTACGGGATCCATCTGGCGCGCGATCAGGCCGGCAAGAATGGCGCGGCCGCCGGGTGCGGTCGCAGCGGCAATGTCGGGAGCAAGAGTGATGAGCGGCCCGGCGAGAATATTGGCGATGACGAGGTCATAGGGCGCCCGGTGCCTTATGGCCGGATGGTCGGTCCCCGGCGCGACCGCCAGAGCGAGCCGGCCGCCGCCGCGGCCCAGTGGCACATCGTTGATCGCGGCATTGTCACGCGTGACGAATATGCTCGCCGGGTCGATGTCCGACGCAATGACACGCGCGCGCGGCCAAAGTGCCATGGCGGCGAAGGCGAGCAGGCCGGTGCCCGTCCCGATGTCGGCGATGTTGCGCGGCGCGGCGCCCGCGCGGGCGAGGCGGTCGAGCATCGCGAGGCAGCCCGCGGTGGTGTCGTGCCCGCCAGTGCCGAAGGCCTGGCTCGCATCGATCAGAAAAGATGTCGCGCCCGGCGGGACGCGGTCGGCATAGCTGCTGGTATGGACGAAAAAGCGTCCGGCGCGCACCGGTTCGAGACCCTGCTGCGACAGCGTGACCCAATCTTCTTCGGGCAATTCGGCGACGGTCGGCGCGATGCCCTTCGCGCTCGGGGCGAGCGATTGGATCAGTCGCAGCAGGTCATCGCCTGGCGCGTCGTCCATATAGGCGTCGAGCTGCCACGTTCCGGCATCTTCGTCGATCTCGCGCGTTACGACGACCGGCGCTTCGGGGGCCGCATCCAGCGCGGGGATTTCACCCGACAGTGCTTCGGCCTCCGCACGCGTGCAGGGCAGCGAGACGATCCAGCTCATCGCGTTGCCGCTTCTTTCGCCAGCCGATCGTCGAGTCGCTTGCCTGCCGCCGCGGCATAAGCGGCGCAGCCATCGGCGGCGGCAAGCGGTGCCTCGCCCGCCAACCGCGCGAACAAATTGCTCGCGCCCGGATGCGGGGTGACCAGAATATCGCACGGCAGCGTGGGCACCTTGGCAAAGGTCGCGCGCAGCATCGCGACATAGTCGGGATGGTCGCTGAAGCGGTAGCCGTCGGCCGAAATGGCGGTCAGGCTGTCGACATAGGCGATGGTACGGCAGGCGGACCCTTCGCACGATTGCCACGTCCAGCTCGTGCTGCCCGGCGTGTGGCCGGGGGTTGCGTAGGCGGTGATCCGGATGTCGGCAAAGGCGAGCGGCTGTCCGTCGCGCAGGCGCTGTGCGACCGGCACGCCGGTGAAGCTGTCGACGGCGCCGCGTTGCGGATCGCGCGGGTCGGGCGTTCCGCTTTCGAGCTGCGGCGCGGCGTCGGCAAGCGCAATCACCGGCGCGCCGGTCGCGGCATGCAGCGCCGCGAGGCCGCCGACATGATCGAAATGTTCATGGCTGGTCAGGATCGCGCGGATGCGCTTGGGATCGAAGCCCAGCGCGCGGATATTGGCAAGGATCGCGGGCGCCGCTTCGGCGGTTGCGGCATCGATCAGGATCGGTCCGGCCGGCGCGTCGATGAGCAGCGCGGTGATGCCGCAGGTGCCGACATAATAGGTGTTGCCGAACAGCTTCGCCGGCGGCGCGGGATCGCTCCAGCCGTCGCGATCGGCGCAGGCGGCGGCGAGCCCCTTGCCCGTCGGCGCGGCCGGCGCCGCGGCCGGAGCGCTCGTCTGCGGCGCGCATCCGGCAAGCATCGGGGCAGCAAGCATCAGGGCGGCAAGGGCAAGACTTTTAGCGGACATAGCTGGCTCCATTGGCATCGAGGATCGCGCCGGTCATCGACGGCGGCGCTTCGAGCGCGCACCAGCGCGCCATTTCGGCGATTTCCTCCGGGCTCGCCACGCGGCCCAGCGGGATGTCGGCGAGCAATGTGTCGCCGCCCCGGCTGGCGAGATAGTCCTCGGCCATGCCGGTCATCGTGAAGCCCGGGCAAATGGCGAAGGCGAGGATGCCGTCATGGGCATAGCCGCGCGCAATCGTCTTGGTCATCGCGACCATGCCCGCCTTCGATGCCGCATAATGCCAATGCGCGGGACTGTCGCCGCGATAGGCGGCGCGGCTGGCGATATTGACGATCCGGCCATCGACCGTGTCGCCTGCGGCCCGGCGCGCCTGCCAGTGCTGCACCGCACGGCGGCACAGTAGCGCGGCGGCGGTCAGGTTGATCTGAAGGGTCCGGTTCCAGCTTTCGAGCCAGTCGGCATCGCTGGCACCGACCGGATTCGCTTCGAAAACGCCGGCATTATTGACGAGCACGTCGATCCGGCCGTCGAGCCGGTCGAGGCTTTTGGCCCATAATTGGTCCGGAATCGCAGGGTCGCCAAGGTCGCCGTCGGCGCTCGACAGCGCGACGACCTTCGCCGCGTCGGTCGCAAGCGCGTCGGCGATGGCCGCACCGATGCCGCGGCTGGCCCCGGTAATCAGAATGTGGGTTTTCATCCCCCCGCCTTAGGCGAGCGGCGGGCCGCTTGCCAAGCAGGGCGCGACGGATCAGGCGACGCGGCGGCTGAATTCGCTCGCGGCGGTTTCCAGCGCCTGCAGCCGCTCGCCCATCTTGGAAAATTCCTGGCTGAGCACGCTGATTTCGCTGGCGACGGTGCCCGAATCGTTGCGGATGCTGGCGATGGTCGACGACATGCTGTCGGCGGCGAGCGCGGTTTCATCGACGGCGGCGGTGATCGAGGTGACCGTCTGCGCCTGCGCGTCCATCGCATCGCGAATCCGCTGCGCCGACTGCTGCACCTCGATGATCGTCTGCTGGATCGACTGGTTGGCGGCGACCGAACCGCGCGTTGCCTGCTGGATCGCGGTGATCTTGCCCGCAATATCGTCGGTCGCGCGCGCGGTTTCGTTGGCGAGGCTCTTCACTTCCTGCGCCACGACCGCGAAGCCGCGGCCCGATTCGCCGGCGCGCGCCGCCTCGATCGTCGCGTTGAGCGCGAGGAGGTTGGTCTGGCCCGCAATTTCGCGGATCAGGCCCAGAATGGATTCGATCGATTCGGCGTGACGCGACAGCGCGTCGGACATGGCCACCGCTTCGCCCGCCTGTTCGGAGGCACGCGTCGCGACGCTGGCCGATGCTTCGACTTCGGTGCGCGCATCCTCGATCGCACGGATCAGTCCGGCGGCGGTCGAGGCGGCTTCGCGCATCGCCATCGCCGATTGTTCGGACGCCGCGGCGACTTCGCTCGTCTTGGCGATCATGCCGCGCGCGGCGTGATCGGCCGATGTGGCCTGTTTGGCGAGCTGCTGGCGCACCCCGTCGCTGTCCTGGACCAGCGAGGCGATCGAGCGGTCGAAATCGCTCGCCAGCGCCTGTCGCTCCTGCGAGATCGCCGCCCGGTCGAGCTTTTCGGCATAGGCGAGCATGATGTCCATTTCGAGCAGCGCGAGACGGTTGATCGCCGCGGTCAGGCGCGTCTGGCGCGCCGTGTCGCCGGCGCACGCCTCGATCACATAATGGATGGCGAGCTTGTGGCTTTCGCCGATGCACGACAGCACGGTCGCGATCGGCAGGCCGACGCGCAGCGCCATATGGGTGTTCTGGCACGCGATGGTTGCGGCCTCCTGCCCCCCGGCGTCGGCATATTTGGTCTGCATGTGCCGCGCGCTGCCGCGAATATAGGATTCGAGCAGATCGCCCTCGATCTTGCGGGTGACGATGGGGAGCGCGTTGAAGGCATCCCAATAGGCGTTCGCAAGCTGCGTCTCCAGCCCCGACAGGATCATGTGCACCTCGGCGCCGTCGGCAGCGAGCCGGCCGTCGAGGTCATAGGTCGGGAAGCGATCGGCCATCAAAACGGGCTCGATTTGCTGCTTATGAATCGGATTTTCCTTCACCATGATCCTGTTCCCTTGCCGACCCCAGGACGCGCAGGTCTGCCGCCCGCCATCATCCCAAACTGCGTCTGCCGGATATGGAAGGAAATTGGTAAATTCACCGTTAACCAGCGCGGCCGGTTTCGCGGGGTCAGCGCCGCTCGGTGGGTTGGACGGGATAGCCTTCGAAGCCCTTGATCGTGCGCAAGGCAAAGGCGCTGTGCATCGCGGCGACACCGGGAAGGCGCGACAGGCAGTGGCGGTGCAGCCGGTCGAAATCGGCGACATTGCGCGCGGCGACACGCAGCCGATAGTCGGACGCGCCTGACAGCAATTGGCATTCGAGGATTTCGTCGAAACTTTTGACCGCGCTTTCGAAGGCGGTGAGCGCCTCTTCGCTCTGCGAGGTCAGGCTGATGTCGACGAACACGTCGAGCCCCAGGCCGATGGTGTCGGGGGCGATGCGCGCGGCATAGCCGGTGATGATCCCTGCCGCCTCCATCGCGCGGATGCGGCGATGGCAGGCGGAGGCCGAAAGTCCGACCCGTTCGCCGAGTTCGGCGACGGGTTTTGGCCCCTCGCGCTGCAACAGGTTGAGCAGCTTTGCATCGATTCGATCGATCATGTCGCGTGTTCATCCAGAATGACGCAAAAATATTGCGTATTTATCGTCATGCGAACGATAGTTTGCAAGCAAATCCCGGCGATCCGCTGTTATGTTTGCCCGAAGGCTTCGGATAGGCGAAATAATGCGCGTCCGGCCCCGCAAATCGGAGAGACAGGATGATCATCGGCACCCCCAAGGAAATCAAGAATCACGAATATCGCGTCGGCCTGACGCCCGAGAGCGCCCGCGAACTGGTGGCGCACGGTCACCGCGTGCTGGTCCAGACCGGCGCGGGCGAAGGCATCGGCGCTCACGACCGCTTCTATGTCGAGGCGGGCGCCGAGATCGTCGACAGCGCCGAAGAAATTTTCGCGACCTGCGAAATGGTCGTGAAGGTCAAGGAGCCGCAGGCGGTCGAGCGCGCGATGCTGCGCCCCGGCCAGATTCTCTATACCTATCTCCACCTCGCGCCCGATCCCGAGCAAACGCGCGATCTGATGAAATCGGGCGCGGTGTGCATCGCCTATGAAACCGTGACCTCCCCGCACGGCGGCCTGCCGCTCCTCAAGCCGATGAGCCAGGTCGCGGGGCGCATGTCGATCCAGGCCGGCGCGACCGCGCTCGAAAAGGCGCATGGCGGCCGCGGCGTGCTGCTCGGCGGCGTGCCGGGCGTGGCGCCGGGCAAAATCTGCGTGATCGGCGGCGGCGTCGTCGGCTTCAACGCGGCGCAGATGGCGGCGGGGCTGGGCGCCGACGTCACGATCCTCGATCGCGATCCCGAAGTGCTCGAACGCGTCGGCACCTTTTTCGAAGCGCGCGCCAAGACCCGCTTTTCGAACCGCGCCAACCTTGCCGAATGCGTCGCCGAGGCCGATCTGGTCATCGGCGCGGTGCTGATCCCCGGTGCCGAAGCGCCGAAGCTCGTCACCCGCGACATGCTGAAAACGATGCGCCCCGGATCGGTGCTGGTCGACGTCGCAATCGATCAGGGCGGCTGTTTCGAGACGAGCCATGCGACGACGCATGCCGACCCGACCTATGTCGTCGACGGCATCGTCCATTATGCGGTCGCCAACATGCCCGGGGCCGTCGCGCGGACGAGCACCTATGCGCTCAACAATGTCACCCTGCCGCACGCGCTGCGCATCGCCGACCTTGGCTGGAAGGCAGCGCTGCGCCGCGATATGCATCTTTCGCAGGGCCTGAACGTATGGAATGGTAAGGTGACGTTCGAAGCCGTAGCCGAAGCGGTGGGAGCGGACTATGTGCCTGTCGAGCAGGCACTCGCCTGACGCCAGACCATAGGATCAAGAGAGACGATGACCGACCAAGTGCCGCCTCCCCCGCAAGACGAAGACGAAAATGAAGTGCTGCGCGCCGCGCGCGAGCAGCAGGCCCAGAAGGAAGCCGCCGAGGCAACCGAGGCGGCCGACCGCGAGGCGGCGAAAGGCGGCCGGAAGATCGGCTGGAAGACGGCGGCGGGGATCGGTGTCGGTTCGGCCGCGGTGCTTGCGGCGCTGCTCTACGCGAACCGCGACAAGATCAAATAAGGCGCCCCGGTCCCGGACGATCCTTCGATCCCGGGGCCGGGTGCCTGCGATTTCTTGCCTCCATCGCCCCCTAAGCAATTGCATATCGTGCGCGCGGCGCTAAACCGGCGCCCATCGACCGACTAGAGTCACGGAATGGGGCTGATATGGCTGGCAAAGAACCGAGCGGACGTCCGCTCTCGCCGCACCTCCAGGTGTATAAATGGGGGCCGCACATGGCGGTCTCGATCTTCCACCGCGTCAGCGGCGACGGGTTGGCCATCGTCGGTGCGCTGATGTTCCTCGGCTGGCTCGGCGCGATCGCGGCGGGCCCCGAGGCCTATGCGGCCTTCGTCGCCTGCGTCTGGCACGACCCGGCGGGCGGCAGCGTGCATCAGGTCACCAATATTCTGGGCAAGATCGTGCTCGTCGGTCTGACCTGGGCCTTCTTCCAGCATCTGTTTTCGGGCCTGCGCCACTTCGTCCTCGATACCGGCGCGGGTTACGAGCTCAAGGCCAACAAGCTCTGGTCGACCGTCGTGATCGTGGGCGCGATCCTCGCGACCGCCGCGACCTGGCTCTATATCGCCAAGGAGGCGCTCAATGGGTAACGGAACGCCTCTCGGCCGGGTCCGCGGACTTGGCGCCTCGCACCACGGCACTGGCCACTGGCTGCAGCAACGGCTGACCGCGCTCGGCAATGTGCTGCTCGTCACCTGGTTCGTCGTCTCGCTGCTCCGCTTGCCGCTCGGCGACCATGCCGCGCTGATGCAGTGGGCGTCGAAGCCGATGGTCGCCTTTGCGCTGATCCTGCTCGTGGTCAGTGTCTTCTGGCACCTGCGCCTCGGTCTGCAGGTGCTGATCGAGGATTATGTCCATGGCGAAGCGACGCGTCTGCTGTCGATCGTCCTGTTGAATTTCTATGCGTTCGGCGGCGCGGCCTACGGGATTTTCGCGATCGTGCGCATCGCGCTGGCGCCCGCCGCGCTCGGCCCGGGGGGCATGTGATATGACCGAAGCCTACAAGATCATCGACCACACCTATGACACCGTCGTCGTCGGCGCCGGCGGTTCGGGCCTGCGCGCCACGATGGGCAGCGCCGAAGCCGGCCTGCGTACCGCCTGCATTACCAAGGTGTTCCCGACGCGCAGCCACACCGTCGCGGCGCAGGGCGGCATCGCCGCCAGCCTCGGCAACAACAGCCCCGACCATTGGCAGTGGCATATGTACGACACCGTCAAGGGCTCCGACTGGCTGGGCGATCAGGACGCGATCGAATATATGGTGCGCGAGGCGCCCGCCGCGGTCTACGAACTCGAACATGCCGGCGTGCCTTTTTCGCGCAACGCCAATGGCACCATCTATCAGCGCCCGTTCGGCGGCCATATGCAGAATATGGGCGAAGGCCCGCCGGTGCAGCGCACCTGCGCCGCCGCCGACCGCACCGGCCACGCGATGCTCCACGCGCTCTATCAGCAGAGCCTGAAGTATGACGCGGACTTCTTCATCGAATATTTCGCGCTCGACCTGATCATGGAAGACGGCGTGTGCCGCGGCGTGATCGCGCTGTGCATGGAGGATGGCAGCATCCACCGCTTCCGCAGCCAAGCGGTCGTGCTCGCGACCGGCGGCTATGGCCGCTGCTATTTCACCGCGACCTCGGCACATACTTGCACCGGCGACGGCGGCGGGATGGTGCTGCGCGCGGGCCTGCCGCTCCAGGACATGGAGTTCGTCCAGTTCCACCCGACCGGCATCTACGGTGCGGGCGTCCTCATCACCGAGGGCGCGCGCGGCGAGGGCGGGTATCTGACCAATTCCGAAGGCGAGCGCTTCATGGAACGCTATGCCCCGTCGGCGAAGGATCTGGCGTCGCGCGACGTTGCGTCGCGTTCGATGGCGCTCGAAATCCGCGAAGGCCGCGGCGTCGGTCCGCACAAGGACCATATCTTCCTGCACCTCGATCATATCGATCCCGCGGTGCTGGCGGAGCGTCTGCCCGGCATCACCGAAAGCGGCAAGATTTTCGCGGGCGTCGACCTGACGCGCCAGCCGCTGCCGGTCGTCCCGACGGTCCATTACAATATGGGCGGCATCCCCTGTAACTATCACGGCGAAGTCGTGACGCTGAAGGACGGCAACCCCGATGCGGTCGTCCCCGGCCTGTTCGCGGTCGGCGAGGCGGCGTGCGTTTCGGTCCACGGCGCGAACCGCCTCGGCTCGAACAGCCTGATCGACCTGGTCGTCTTCGGACGCGCGACGGGTCACCGGCTCAAGGAAATCGTCGCGCCCGGCGCCGCGCAGCCCGCGCTGCCGAAGGACAGCGCCGACCTCGCGCTCGGCCGCCTCGACCATTTCCGCAACGCGAGCGGCGGTTCGCCGACCGCCGAAATCCGCACCGAGATGCAGCGCGCGATGTCGCAGCACGCGGCGGTTTTCCGCACCGACGAGTTGATGGCCGAGGGCAAGGACAAGCTTGCCAAGACCTATGAGCGCATGAACGACGTCCATGTCGCCGACCGCAGCCTGATCTGGAACACCGATCTCGTCGAAACGCTCGAGCTCGACAATCTGATCGCGCAGGCGACGGTGACGATGCATTCGGCGTTCAACCGCAAGGAAAGCCGCGGCGCGCACGCGCACGAGGATTTCCCGAACCGCGACGATGCGAACTGGATGAAGCACACGATCAGCTGGTTCGACGGCTGGGGCGGCAAGGACGGCAAGGTGACGCTCGATTACCGCCCGGTCCACGAATATACGCTGACCGACGATGCCGAATATATCAAGCCGAAGGCGCGCGTTTACTGAGGATGCGTTTGCGACCGGGCGCCTTCGGGTGCCCGGATCGGCCGCTCGGCCTATTTGCCCAGGATATTGTCGATCGGATTGAGGTCGGAAAAGGGCCTGTCGACCTGCTGGCCCATCAGCCACAATTTGTAGCAGGCAACCGCGAAGAACATCAGCGCGATCGTCCACACAATGATCGTCTTGATGATGCGCCAGCGCTTTTCTTCATAGGCGGCGCGCGCGCGCGCCTTGTGATCGATGCCGAGTTCGCCCTCGAACTCGGCAATCAACTGCGCACGGCGAGTCCGCGAGATATTCGCAAGGCTCATCGCCTGCCCATCACTGGCCGAACGGGGGTCCGCCATCGTCGATCCCTGAATCCCAATAGTCCTGCATTGAACGATAGGGGGGAGCCCCTGATAAATGGTTAAGCGGGGCGTCGCTTTGCGATCAGTCGAGCGCGACCGCGACCAGCTTTATGCGCGCCGTGGCGCCGCGCAGCAGCGTCAGATCGCGGCGTGGCCGGCCGAGCGCGGCCGCAAGCAGGCGCAGCACTGCCTCGTTGGCGGCGCCGTCGGCGGGCGGGGCGGTGACGCGCAGCAAAACGGCGCCAGCATCGATCCGCACCTCGTCGCGCCCCGCGCCGGGCGTCACGCGCACCTCGATCCGGCCGGTCGGCCGCGCCAGTGCGACGAGCGCCTCGGTCAGCGCGGGGTCGGGGCGATATTTCAGATCGTCACGACCAGCTTGCCGACCGCGCTGCGGTCGCCCAGCTTGGCGATCGCCTTGCCGCCATCGGCCAGCGCGAAGCGTTCGGTGACGCGCGGACTGATCTTGCCCTGTTCCCAAAGCTGGAACAGGCGCGCGATATTGGCGCGGTTGCGCTGCGGCTCGCGGGCGGCGAAAGCCCCCCAGAAGACACCGGCGACGTCGCAGCTCTTGAGCAGGGTCAGGTTGAGCGGCAGGCGCGGGATGCCCGCGGGGAAGCCGACAACGAGGTAGCGTCCTTCCCACGCGATCGAGCGCAGCGCCGGTTCGCAATAATCGCCCCCGACCGCATCGTAGATCACATTGGCGCCGTCGCCGCCGACCGCCGCCTTGAACGTGTTGGCAAGCGCCTTCGAGGCTTCCTTGTCGAACGGCTGATAGCCATAGACGACGACCTCGTCGGCACCGGCCTGACGTGCGATGTCGGCTTTTGCCTCGCTCGATACGCCTGCAACGACACGCGCGCCGAACGCCTTGCCCAGTTCGACCGCGGCGATGCCGACTCCGCCCGAAGCGCCGAGGACGAGCAGCGTGTCGCCTTCCTCGATATGGCCGCGATCGACCAGTGCGTGGATGCTGGTGCCATAGGTCATCAACAGCGCCGCGCCTTCGGCAAAGTCGCGCCCTTCGGGCAGCGGATAGGCGTTGGCGACATTGACCAGCGCCGCCTCGGCCATGCCGCCATTGCCGCACGCCGCGATCACCCGGTCGCCGGTCTTGAAATCGGTCACACCTTCGCCGACCTCGGCCACGATGCCCGCGACCTCGCCCCCGGGGGCGAAGGGGCGCTGCGGCTTGAACTGATATTTATCCTCGATGATGAGCACGTCAGGGAAGTTGACCGCGCAGGCCTTCACATCGACGACCATCTGCCCCTTGCCGGGGGTGGGGCGCGCGACCTCGCCCAGTTCGAGCGTTTCGGGGCCGCCGGTCGCGGTCGACAGAAGAGCCTTCATCATCGTCTCCTTTTCCTTTTTTCGTCGGTTATTCGGTAAGCGCGGGCTGTAACCAGGGACGCTCGGCCGCCAGTTTTGCCTCATAAGCGTCGATCGCCCCGCCGCTTTTTTCGGTGAGCGAGATCTCGTCGAGACCGCCGAGCAGGCACATCTTGCGGAACGGGTCGATTTCGAAGGTGAAGCGATCCTGAAAGGGCGTCGTCACCGTCTGCGTGTCGAGGTCGACGTGAATCGGATCGGTTGCCGCGACCTCGATCAGCCGGTCGACCGCCGCCTGCGGCAGCACGACGGGCAAGATGCCGTTCTTGACGGCATTGCCCGAGAAGATGTCGGAATAGCTGGGCGCGATGACGACGCGGATACCAAGGTCGCCGAGCGCCCAGGCGGCATGTTCGCGGCTCGACCCGCAGCCGAAATTGTCACCCGCGATCAGGATGGGTGCGCCCTTGTTCTCGGGCCGGTCGAACAGATTGTCGGGATCGGCGCGCAGGCTTTCGAACGCGCCGCGCCCCATGCCTTCGCGGCTCGTGGTCTTGAGCCAGTGCGCGGGAATGATGACGTCGGTATCGACATTCTTGAGCCCGAGCGGAATCGCGCGGCCTTCGACCTTTTCCAGCGGGGTCATGCCATTAACTCCCGCACGTCGGTGAGCTTGCCGGTCACCGCTGCCGCCGCGGCCATGGCGGGGCTGACAAGATGCGTGCGGCTGCCCGGACCCTGACGGCCGACGAAATTGCGGTTACTCGTCGATGCGCAGCGTTCGCCTGCGGGCACCTTGTCGGGATTCATCGCAAGGCACGCCGAACAGCCCGGCTCGCGCCATTCGAGCCCTGCGTCGATGAAGATGCGGTCGAGCCCTTCGGCTTCGGCCTGCGCTTTTACGAGGCCCGATCCCGGAACGACGATTGCCCAGCGGACATTGTCGGCCTTCTTCCGGCCCTTGATGACCGCGGCGGCAGCGCGCATGTCCTCGATCCGGCTGTTGGTGCAACTGCCGATGAAGATGTTCTCGATCGCGACGTCCTGCATCCGCGTGCCGGGTTCGAGGCCCATATAGGCGAGCGATTTGGCGGCGGCGGCCTGTTTCGACGGGTCGGCAAAGCTCGCAGGATCGGGAACGATGCCGGTGATCGGCACCACATCCTCGGGGCTGGTTCCCCAGGTGACGCTTGGTGCGATGTCGGCGGCGTCGATGACGACGGTCTTGTCGTAGGTGGCGCCCGGATCGGTCGCGAGGCTGCGCCAATAGGCGACCGCAGCCTCCCAGTCGGCCCCCTTCGGCGCGTAGGGGCGGCCCTTCAGATAAGCGAAGGTAACATCGTCGGGGGCGATCAGCCCGGCGCGGGCGCCGCCCTCGATTGCCATGTTACTGACCGTCAGACGGCCCTCGATGCTCAGGCCGCGAATTGCGCTGCCCGTATATTCGATGACATGGCCGGTACCGCCGGCAGCGCCGATCACACCGGTGATGTGAAGGATGATGTCCTTCGCGCTGACGCCGGGCCCGACATCACCCTCGACGCGCACTTCCATCGTCTTTGCAGGCTGGAGCAACAGCGTCTGCGTCGCCAGCACATGTTCGACCTCGCTCGTCCCGATGCCGAAGGCGAGCGCGCCGATGCCGCCGTGGCAGGCGGTGTGGCTGTCGCCGCAGACGATCGTCGTGCCGGGCAGCGAGAAGCCCTGTTCGGGGCCGACGACATGGACGATGCCCTGTTCGGGCGCCACCGCGTCGATGTAGCGGATGCCATATTCGGGCGCATTCTTTTCGAGCGCAGCGAGCTGTGCTGCGCTTTCGGGGTCGGCGATCGGCAGCCGGTTGCCCGCCGCATCGCGCCGCGCCGTCGTCGGCAGATTATGATCAGGAACCGCCAGCGTCAGGTCGGGACGGCGCACCGTGCGGCCGCTCGCGCGAAGCCCGGCGAAGGCTTGCGGACTGGTGACTTCATGGACGAGGTGGCGGTCGATGAAGATCAGGCAGGTACCGTCGGGGCGCTGTTCGACGACATGCGCGTCCCAGATTTTCTCATAAAGCGTGCGGGGCCGAGTCATGCGGGTTCACTTACGCTGCCCACACAACTTTGCAAGCGAGTGGCGATCAAAAACGCAATTTTCGGTCGCCGATACCTATAGCCGGGAACGAGGAGATGATGGCGCGGTTGCCTTAACCGGCCTATACTCTCCCCCATGTCGACCCTCGCCATCATCGCCCTTGTCCTTGCCACCGTCATCGCGATGGAAGGTGTCGCCTGGGCGAGCCACAAATATATCATGCACGGCTTCGGCTGGGGTTGGCACCGCGACCATCACGAACCGCACGGGCGTCGGCTGGAGAAGAACGACCTGTTCGCCATCGTCGGTGCCGCGATGAGCATTTCGATGTTCGCGATCGGCAGTCCGATGATCTTCGGTGCGGCGGCGTGGGAACCAGGAACGTGGATCGGCCTCGGTATCCTTTGCTATGGCATCATCTATACGCTGGTGCATGACGGGCTGGTCCATCAGCGCTATTTCCGCTGGGTACCGCGGCGCGGCTATGCCAAGCGGCTGGTGCAGGCGCACAAGCTGCACCATGCGACGATCGGCAAGGAAGGCGGGGTCAGCTTCGGCTTCGTCTTCGCGCGCGACCCGGCTAGGCTGAAGGCCGAATTGAAGGCGCAGCGCGAAGCGGGCATCGCCGTGGTGCGCGAGGCGCTGGCGGACTAATTCCCCTCATTGCGATGAGCCGAAGGCGACGCGGCAATCCAGAGTCTGCGTAAACCGCGCCGGATTGCTTCCCCCGGCTTTCGCCGGTGTCGCAATGACGAAGGAGGGCTCAGGCCGTCCGGTAGTCCGCCGTAATTACCCCGGCTGCTGCCAGCTCGGCTTCGTGGCTTTCTTCGCGCCACTCTTCGGCGAGCGCCTGCCGCTCCCATTCGCGCATGGCGGGGTGCGCCAGCATGTGGTCGACCCACGCCTGCCCGGCGCCGACGTCGAGGCCGTAAGTGCGGATGCGAAAGGCGACCGGCGCGAAAAAGGCGTCGGCGGCCGAGATGTCGGCGCCGGCGAGCCAGGGGCCGCCGAATTGCGCCAAGCCTTCCTCGAACAGTTCGCGGATGCGCGCGACATTGGCGGCGAGGGCGTCCGACATCGGCTTGGGCGTCACGCGGACGCCGACGTTCATTGTGCAATCGTTGCGGAGTGCCGCAAAGCCGCTGTGCATTTCCGCCACGGTGCACTGCGCCCAGGCGCGGGCGTCGGGATCGGCCGGCCAGACGCCATCGTGCCGGTCGGCGAGATAGAGCGTGATGCCAAGCGAGTCGTAGATGGTGCGCCCCTCGTGGAGCAGTGCCGGAACCTGACCGGTCGGCGAAAAGCTGCGGAAGGCGTCGTAATTGACGGGCTTTGCGAAAGGCTCGACGCGATCCTCGAAGTCGATGTCGAGCCCCTTCATCAGCATCCAGGGCCTTAGCGACCAGCTCGAATAATTGCGGTTGGCGGTGATCAGCACATACATGCTTCGCGCTCCTGTCGGACGATGGGGGAGGTGTAATCGGGGTCGTGCGTGAAGGGCAGCGGCGTGTGGTTTCTCAGCGCCGCCAGCACGCTGCCGAAGTCGGTTGCGGCCCGCCAGCCAAATCGGCGCTCGGCGCGCGACGGGTCATAAACGCGGTCGATGGTCTCGGGTAGCACCCAGCCTTCGGCGGCGTAAAGATCAGCGGCGTCGGGGTGATGGCGTGCGATCACGGCGCGAGCATCTCGGGCAAGTTCTCCGGCCTCTTCGCGTACGAAAGGCGGCGGCGCCGACAGGATGAACGTGTCGCAGCCGATCTGCGGCGCCGCTTCCAGCGCGGCGAGATGCGCCGCGGCGGCATCCTCGACCGTCAGGCGGCGGTTGAGCAGCTCGTTGGCCTTCAGATTTTCGCCGCTCGGCGCATCATGCGTATCGTCATCCTCGGGAAAGAAGCGCCCGGTACGTAGGATCGCGACGTTGATGCCGTGCGCGCGGTGGACCAACCGGCACGCCTGCTCGGCGGCCAGCTTGGTGATGCCATAGATGTTGCGCGGCTCGACGGGTGAAAAATCCTCGTCCATCCACCAGGCACCCTGTTCGCCCGCGCCTGCGCGCACATCGGCGCGGACCATCAGCGAAGTGGTCGAGGTGAAGAGGAAGCGGTCGTTCCCCGCCGCCACGGCAGCCTCGATCAGGTTCAGCGTGCCGGTCACATTGACGTCGATGAAGGCTTGCCGCGGATAACGGATGATATCGGGCTTGTGCAGCGCGCCGCTGTGAATGACGGCCTCGATGCCTTGCTCGCTCATCGTGCGGTCAACCAACGCGCGGTCGGCGACGGTACCGATCACGGCAGTATGCGCGCCGGGAACGACATCGAGCCCGGTAACGTCATGGCCGCTTTTGGCGAGCAACGGGGCCAGATAACGCCCGAGCCATCCCGACGATCCGGTCAGCAGTACGCGCATCGGTGACTCTCCTCTCGGTCTGAATGCGCGCCTGATACACAGGCCGCCGACAGGGGAACAAGGGCTTTACCCTTCCGGCGCCTCGGCAGTCGATTGTGGCGCGGTCGCCCCGCCCTTCTGCGGCGGCAGTTCGCTGAGGTCGAGCCAGGCCGCGTCGGCGCGCTTGTGATAGCTGTCGAGCGCGGCAAAGGGGATGCGGAAGGGGAAGCCCCAGTCGCTGTTCCACAGCGCGACGACGCCGGTGCGCGTTGCGGGTTCGAAGATCATCGTCGCGCGATAGCCCGACACGGCGCCCGAATGACCTTGAAGGCGGAGCCCGGCATAGGTGAAGTTACGCCAGCCGAGGCCGTAGGAGGCATCGCCGATCGCCTGCCGCAACGCGCCGCCATAGAGTCGCGCGGTGCCGACGCGCGGCTGATGAGCGATTTGCAGCACATCCTTCGGCAGCACGTCGGGACGATTGCCCATCATCGCCTGCATCCAGGTCGCGAAATCGACGATATCGCTTTCGACGCCGGCGGCGGCGGGGACGCGCCAATAGGCTTCCTTGACCGGCTGGACGTGGCGCCCGCGATGCGGCCGTGCCCAATCCTTCGCGCCCGTCAGCCGCTCGGCGCCATAGCCGGCGCTGACCATGCCGAGCGGCAGGAAAAAGCGGTCCTCGACGGCATCGGCAAAAGATTTGTGCGCCGCGGCGCCCAGAATCTCGCTCGCGGTGTCGAAGGCGACATTTTGATAGGTGTGGCAGGTGCCGGGCTCGCATTGCAGCGGCGCACCGGCGAGGCTGGTGCGCAGGAGCGCCGGGCTCTGACCTTCCTCCAGCTTTTCGTCATAGGCATTTTTGGTGAGGCCGGTGCGCTGGGCGAGCAGTTCGGCCAGCGTCACATGCGATTCGGCGCCGCCGGGAAGGCGCAGCGAGCTGTGCCAGCTTGCGACCGGCCGGTCGAGGTTCACCGCGCCATCCTTGCTCAGCGCCGCGGCCAGCGCGCCGGTTGCGGTCTTGGACACCGACGCCCAGCGGAACAGCGTATGCGGCGTGACCGGCGCGCCGCTATCGGCGTCGGCAACGCCGTAGGTGCGCACGAAGCTCAGCTTGCCATCCTCGACGACCGCCACCGCCAGCCCCGCCATTTCGGGGCGGGCGGCGAGATCGGTCAATTGCCGGTCGAGCGCGCGATAATCGATCCGCCCGTGCCATTTGTCGGGCGTGTCGGGCAGATCTTCGGGAGCGGCGAAGGGAATCGGAACGCTTGCCAGCGGCTGGCTGCCGCCCAGCGCCTGAACTCCGAACCAGCCGGCGAAAACGAGCGCGCCGGCCGCAACCAATATCATCAAAGCACGCAGCATGGACTCTCGATCAGACGGCGACCTCATATTTGGCCGTCGTCTTAGCTGCGACTTCGTCCGCCGTCACCCCCGGTGCGAGCTCGATCAGCCGGAACGGGCTGTCATGATCGTCGCGTTTGAACACCGCGAGGTCGGTGATGATCATGTCGACGACATTCTTGCCGGTCAGCGGCAGGGTGCAGGCGGGGATGAATTTGGGGCTGCCGTCCTTGGCATTATGTTCCATGACGACGATGATCTTCTTGACGCCGGCGACCAGATCCATCGCGCCGCCCATGCCCTTGATCATCTTGCCGGGGATCATCCAGTTGGCGATGTCGCCATTTTCGGCGACTTCCATCGCGCCCAGCACGGTAAGGTCGATATGCCCGCCGCGGATCATCGCGAAGCTTTCCGCCGAGCTGAAATAGACCGACTGCGGCAGTTCGCTGATCGTCTGCTTGCCCGCATTGATGAGGTCGGCGTCCTCCTCGCCCTCGATCGGGAAGGGGCCGATGCCGAGCATGCCGTTTTCCGACTGCAGCGTCACGTCCATCCCGTCGGGGATGTGGTTGGCGACCAGCGTCGGGATGCCGATGCCCAGATTGACGTAGAAGCCGTCCTGCAATTCCTTCGCGGCGCGCGCCGCCATATCATCACGCGTCCAGGCCATGTCAGTTCGGCTCCCATTGCTTGTCGGAGGGGAAGATGTCGGCAAAGCCGCCGCGGATCGACGGGCCATAGACGGGGTTGGAAAGCAGGAACCAGCCATGGCCCCACAGGCCCGCAACCGGTCCGCTCGTGGCCATCGCCTTGCGGTCGGCGACCGACAGCCCGCGTGCGTTGAACGCCTGCGCGAAATCGCCGAGCTGGTCGCCGCCCATCGCGATCACGCACCAGCGCGAAGCGATCAGCGCCCGGCGGCCGTCCTTGCTCGCTCCGTCGGGCGTGTCGCCCATCAGGAACAGTGTCTCGCCATGCTTGAAATCCCCAAGGCCGGCGGCGCGCAGCGTATCCTCGCTGCCCTTGGGATTGGCGGCGCTGCGGTTGGTGTTGACGATGATCGTCACCCCTGCACCGCGCATGATCGCCAGCGCATCGATGACGCCGGGCATCGCGACCGCCTTGCCGGCACCGGTCTTTTCCCACTGGTCCCAGACTGCGGGATCGAAATCCTTCCCCTGCTCGGCAAAGTAGCGCATCGCGCCGAGATTCCAGATCAGCGTTTCGTCGGCGTCGAACACCGCCGCGAGCGGTTTGTCCCCGCAATCGTCGAACTTCGGCGCGGCGGGCGTCGATCCTTCGGCGAGCACGACTTGGCGGCGCGGCGCCGCCGAAATCGCGGCCATGCGGACATAATCGGCCATGGTGCGATAGACCTGTGCCGAGGCGATCGCGCCCTCCGCCGAACCATAGAGCCACTGCTGCCCTGTCGGCGGCGAGGTCGGCGTCGGCTTTTCACCGACCTGCGAGGCGATCACTTCGGCGCTGGGCGCCGCGGGCGCCGTCGTCGCGGCGGTCTGGGCGCAGCCGGCGAGCAGCAGGCCGGCCGACAGGGCAAGCGCGCGCATCATGCGGCTTCCCGCTGGCGCACGGTGCGGAACTCGATCTTCTTGTCATAGGGCGCACCGACGATCAGCCGCTTCACATAGATGCCGGGCAAATGGATGCAGTCGGGATCGAGGCTGCCGACGGGGACGATCTCCTCGACCTCGGCAACGCAGATCTTGGCCGCGGTCGCCATCGGCTGGTTGAAGTTGCGCGCGGTCTTGCGGAAGATCAGATTGCCGCTTTCGTCAGCCTTCCACCCCTTGACGATCGCGAGGTCGGCAAAGATGCCGCGTTCGAGGATATAATCCTGTCCATCGAAATTCTTGACCTCCTTGCCCTCGGCCACCGCGGTGCCGACGCCGGTCTTGGTATAGAAGCCGGGGATGCCCGCGCCGCCCGCGCGGCAGCGTTCGGCGAGCGTGCCCTGCGGACAGAATTCGACCTCGAGCTCGCCGGCCAGATACTGCCGCTCGAACTCCTTGTTCTCGCCGACATAAGAGGAGATCATCTTCCTGACCTGCCGCGTACGCAGCAGCTTGCCGAGCCCTTCGCCGTCGATGCCGGCATTGTTGCTGGCTATGGTGAGGTCCTTCGTCCCGGCGTCGCGGATCGCGTCGATCAGCCGTTCGGGAATACCGCACAGGCCGAAGCCGCCCGCGCAGATATGCATGCCGTCGAAGAGCAGCCCTTCGAGCGCGGATGCTGCATCGGGGTATTGCTTGTTCGCCATGACGGGACTCCCTTCCTCTGATCGGCTCGCGGATCGGCCCACTGATCGGCGGCGACCTTGGCGCAAATAAATCATCAATTCTAATTGTTCTATTTTTCGATTATCCATAACCGATGTCGATCAATCGCATCTCCATCTATCATCTCGAAACCTTGCTGTGGATCGATCGGCTCGGCACATTCTCGGCCGCTGCCGAACGGCTCAACACGACGCAGCCCGCGGTGTCGGCGCGGATGCGCGAACTGGAGCAGCGATTGGGGTCGACGCTGTTTCGCCGCGACGGGCGCACCATGTCGCTGACCCCGGCGGGGCGCAAACTGGTCAATGATTGCACCCCGCTGCTGCGCGACATGCAACTCGCGCTGCTCGGCAGCGGCGGCTTCAATGAGGCGAGCGGCGTGGTGCGGATCGGCGCGGGCGAGATCGCCGCCGCGAGCTGCCTGCCGCCCTTCGTTGCGGCGCTGAAAGCCGAAATGCCCAATGTCGCGCTCGAGATCGAGATCGACCTGACCGCGAATCTGATCCAGCAACTGCTGACCGGCCGCACCGATCTGGCGTTTGCGGCGGGACCGATCGCGCACCCGGCGCTTCGGACCAGCCCGATCGGCGAGGTTGCACTGCTCTGGCTCGCCAACCCGGCGGTCGCCGCGCTGTTCGAGCGCGGAACGGGCGAACAGCAGGTGCCCGTCTGGTCGCTCGCCAGCCCCTCGCCGATCCACGGCCGGATGCGCGAGGCGATCGCGGCGTCGCGGATCGCGCAGAAATCGCTGAACCTGTGCAACAATGCCCGGATGATGATCGACATCGCACGCGCCGGCGGCGGTGTCGGCATCTTTCCCGAACCGATGGTGCGCGCCGAGGTTGCCGCGGGCGCGCTCGTCGAACTGGCGGGGCTGCCCGCGCTCGCGCCGGTCGAATTCCGCGTCGCGATGCGCGTGTCGGACACCGAACCCGTGCTGACGCGCATCTTCGATCAGGCCGCGGGCCTCAGCCTGACCGCGGGATAGCGCGGCGCGCGAAGATTCGTCCCTTTTGACCCCGGTCAATGAACGATAGGATCGCGCGGCGCATTATTCTGATGTTCACTGGATAAAGGAGGCCCCCAATGCGCTCAATTCTGGTTCATGCCGACAGCGACGCCGCGTCCGAAGGACGCTTGCAGGTCGCGCTCGATTGCGCCCGCCGTTTCGAAGGCCATGTCAGCCTGCTCATCGCGACGCCGCTGCGCGAATTCGTCAGCTTCGATCCGTTCGGCGGCACCTATTTCGCCGCCGAGGCGCTGGCGAAGGCGCAGGCCGACGATCTGGCGCTCGAAAGCCGGCTTGCCGACCGGCTGGCGAAGGAAGATGTGCCGTGGGACATCGAAATGGCCGATGGCGAAATCGTGAGCGCCTTGTCGGGCGCCGCGACGCTCGCCGATCTGGCGATCGTCAGCCTGCCCAAGGCGAAGGGCGATTTCCGCAGCGGCCCGCCGATGCTCGCGGGCGATCTGGCGCTGACTGCGTCGGTCCCGGTTCTGGCGCTGCCGCAGGACAGCAAGGCGCTCGATTTCGACAAGCCGGCGCTGATCGCGTGGAACGGCAGCCCTGAGGCGGCCCATGCGGTGCGCGCCGCGGTTCCCTTTCTGAAGGGCCGCCCGGTCGTGATCGTCACGATCGGCGGCGACGAGGGCGATTTCGCGGCCGAAGATGCGGCGCGCTATCTGTCACGGCACGGCATCCACGCCGAACTGCGCGCGATCGAGCGCGGCGTCGAAACCCCCGAGGAACGGATCGAAAAGGAAGCCGACGCGCTGGGCGCCGGCCTGATCGTGATGGGCGCCTTCGGTCGCAGCCGGCTGCGCGAGACGATCTTCGGCGGCGCGACGCAATATCTCGTGACGGGCGGCCGCTATCCGCTGCTGCTCGCGCACTAGGCCCGAAAGACTGGCTTGGAAGTCGGCGAACGATCGAAGCCTGCCACATCCACCCTCGTCATCCCGGACTTGATCCGGGATCCATTCACGCAGCGCCGGAATAATGGATCCCGGATCAAGTCCGGGATGACGAAGGGATGAAAGCCCCGCGTCGATATTGCGTTCCCCGGCGAAGGCCGGGGTCCAGGGCTTTACAGCACCAACGGTGGCGTTCGACACTCTGGACCCCGGCCTTCGCCGGGGAACGCAAAGCGGTTATCAGTAGCGTCCGCCAACCACCCCAAAACTTCGCGCGGGGCAATGCACCGCTCTGGCCACTCAGGGCAGCGGCATGCCCAGCGCGGCGGACAGGTCCGCCAGCGCCTGTTCGCCGCTCGTCACCTTGATCGCGTGCATGCCGAGCCCCGCGGCGGGTTTGCAGTTGATGCCAAGGTCGTCGAGATAGATGCACGCGGAGGGTTCGACGCCCAGCGCCGCGCACATCATCTGATAGATGCGCGGGTCGGGTTTGCGTACGCCGACCTTCGACGATTCGATGACATGGTCAAAGCGCGCCATGATCGCCGCGACCTCGGCCGCCATCGCCTCGCTGCGCGCCATGCCGGCGCCCTTGCCCGACGGCACATTGTTGGTGATGCAGCCGATCGTGAAGCCGCCGGCTTTCAGCGTGTCGAGCGCCGTGACCATTTGGGGGCGCACCGCGCCGGCGAGGACCGCCAGAACCGCTTCACCTTCAAGGTCGTGGCCCAGCGCGCGCGCTTCTTCGGCAAACAATGTGTCGAAGGTCGCGGCGTCGATCTCGGCGCGCTCGAACAGCGCCCAGGCATTGGTGTCGGGGTTGCGCGCATTCACCCCGCGCACGAAATCGCGGGGTAGCCCGCGTTCGGCTTCCAGCCGGTTGAACGCCTCGAAGGGCGAGGCGGTGATGACGCCGCCGAAGTCGAAGATCACATGCGTGTATTGAGCCATGCCGACGGCCATGCCGCGCGCTATCGTCCAAGATCAAGCGAATTTGACCGCATCTTTCGGGACGCCACACCCCTGCCGCTACGGCAAGGCGCGGCGCTGTTCATTCACCGGAGGATTTATGCTGCTCGAAGGAAAGACCGTCATCATCACCGGCGCGAGTTCGGGAATCGGGCGCGCCGCCGCGCGGCTGTTTGCGCGCCATGGCGCGCGGCTCGTGCTCGGCGGACGCGACCGGGCGCGGCTCGATGCCGTGGTCGCCGAAATTGTCGCCGATAACGGAACGGCGCGTGCGGTCGCGGGCGATGTTGTCGATGCAGCGACGCACGAGGCACTGGTTGCCGCCTGCGCACCGTGGGGCGGGCTCGACATCGCTTTCAACAACGCCGGTACGGTCGGCGCGCTCGCCCCGCTCGCCGATCAGGTGCCGGGCAATTGGGACGCGGTGATCGCGGCGAATCTGACCGCCGCCTTTCTGGGCGCCCGCGCGCAGATTCCGTCGATGCTGGCGCGCGGCAAGGGCGCCCTGATCTTTACCTCCAGCTTTGTCGGCAACAGCGTCGGGCTGCCGGGCATGGCCTGCTACGGCGCCGCCAAGGCGGGGCTGCTCGGACTCGTGCGCGGGATCACCGCCGATTATGGCGCGGCGGGTATTCGCGCCAACGCGCTGATCCCGGGCGGGACCGATACGGCGATGGCGGGCGATGCCGAATCGAAGGCATGGGCCGCCAGCCTGCACGCGATGAAGCGTATCGCCGACCCCGACGAGATCGCGCAGGCGGCGCTGTTTCTGGCGAGCGACATGGCGAGCTTCGTTTCGGGATCGGCGCTATGGGCCGAAGGCGGCAACGCCGCGGTCAAGCTCTGACCGCGCGGGCGCTGCGTCAGGGGATGACCAATATCCCCGCCGCGGGATCGGCGCGTCCCGACAGCATTTCGCGATAGGCATCGAGCGCCGCGGCGCTACCTTCGCGCCGGTCGATGCGCGCGATGCGCGGCGCAACCGCCATGAAGCCCAACCATGCCTCGGCGATCCGCTGCCCGAAGCCCGCGGCGCCCCAGTCGCCGACGCGTTTCTGGCTGCGGCCGGGGGCAAAGAAGCCCTGCCGTTCGGGGCCGGCCAGCGCCGCGGCGTCGGCCTCGGCGTCCCAGTGCGATTTGCCGACGATGATCGATACTTTCAGCGCATCGCCGAAATGGCCGTGCACCGCGCGGGTGACCGCGCCATTGCCCGCCATGTCGACAAAGGCCGACGGCACCGCAGCGTCGAGCGAGGCGATGTCGTCATAGGCGATCACACGGTCGTAGATGCCCTGCGCGGCCAGCGCCGCGACATTGGCCTTGCTCGTCAGTCCGATGCTGACGGGGCGGGCCCCCGCACGCTGGGCGAGCGCGAAGCCGAGGCCGATCGCCGTCTTGCTCGACGCGCTGGCGATCAGGATCTGGTCGGCGCCATAATCGCCTTTATCCTCGAACTGGTCGGCGATCAGCCAGCCGGTGAGGAAGAGCGGACGGAAGATCGGCCAATAATCATGATGATCGGCGCGATAGTCAGGCAGGGCCTCGATCCGTTGATATTGGTTGTAGATAGGAGGCAGGGAAGTGCGCCGCGGCGTGATGTCGGTGAAGCCGCCGGCGCCGACCTTGCCCGCGCTGAGCACCGCATGGCTTGCCATCGGATAATAGCCGTAAAAGCGATCGCCGGGCGCGATGCCCTCGGCGGCGCTCTCGATCACGGTGGCGAACCCCCAGACAGGCAGGCGGGCGGGCGCGTCACGCTCGGCGAAAAAGTCCCAATAGCCCTGATCGTTGCCAAACAGCCCCGCAGGCTTGCCGAAGACGGCGTAGGTGATGTTGTTCGCCGTCATCGCATAGCTGTCGACGCGCACACGAACCTCGCCGGCGCGCAGCGGCGCATGATCCGCCCGTGCGAGCGCCGCCTTCGAAATCGTGTCCCGATCGATGTCGATGGTCCAGGCCATATCGTTCATGCTTCTCTCTCCCGTCAGCCCAGCGGTGCTTCGAACAGCGATCCGATCGCGATGGTCAGCGCCATGGCGAAGGCGCCCCAGAAGGTGACGCGCAGCACGGGGCGCAGCATCGGCGCATTGCCCGCCCACGCACCGAGCGCGCCGAGGATCGCAAGGAAAGCGATCGACGCGCCCGACACCGTCCACGGCAGCGACGATCCCGTATCGAGGAAAACCACCAGCAGCGGCAGCGCCGCGCCCGCAGTAAAGCTGGCGGCCGATGCGACGGCGGCCTGCACCGGACGCGCCTTCATATGGTGGGTCAGCCCCAGTTCGTCGCGCAAATGGCTGTCGAGCGCATTGTGCGCGGTAAGCTGCGCGGCGACCTGTTCGGCAAGCGGACGGTCGAGCCCGCGTTCCTGATAGATTTGGGTCAGCTCCTCCAGCTCGAATTCGGGGTCGGTGGCGAGTTCGTGCCGTTCCTTTGCAATGTCGGCCTTTTCGGCGTCGCCTTGCGAACTGACCGAGACATATTCGCCCGCCGCCATCGACATCGCACCGGCGACCAGACCCGCGATGCCGGTAAGGAGGATGGCGGGTTGCGCCGCGCCCGCCGCCGCGACCCCCGCGATCAGGCTCGCGGTCGAGACGATGCCGTCGTTGGCGCCCAGAATCGCGGCGCGCAGCCATCCGATCCGCGCGACAGAGTGAGTTTCGCGGTGAGTATCGCGGCGCATATCTTCCCCTTTTCCGACCGGCGACCGATCAATATTGCAGCGTCAGTCCCGGCCGGTTCCAGCGCGTCTTTACCAGCCGCCCGGTGCCCGACAAGGTGATATAGGCATCCTGCATGTCGGCGCCGCCAAAGGCGATGTTGGTGGTGAAAATATCGTCGGTCGCGACGAACTCCACCAACTCTCCCGACGGCGACACGACGCTGATCCCGCATTCGCCGATGGTCGCGACGCAGATATTGCCGTTCGCCTCCATCGCCAGGCTGTCGAAGAATTTATAGCCGGCGGGGCGATAGAGCGGGATGCCGGGGCCGCCGGGACCGGCGTCGGGGGCGACCTTGCCGGGCGCCGTGATGTTGAACTTCATCAGGCGGCAGGTGTAGGTTTCGGCGGCGTAGAGCGCCTTGCCGTCGGGTGAGAGGCCGACGCCGTTCGGATTGTTCGACGGAAAGATCACTTCCTCGATAAAGCTGCCGTCGGCCTTGGCATAGAAGATGCCGACGATGTCGTGGCAGCGCTTTTCATAATCGACCTTGCCATGATCGGTGAACCAGAAGCCCCCGTGGCTGTCGAACATGATGTCGTTGGGGCCGCGCAGCACGACGCCGTTGTCGCCCGATTTATAGAGGATTTCGACCGCGCCCGTTTCGATATCGATGCGTTCGATGCGGCCGCCCGAATAATCCTTCGCGATGCCGTGCGGTGCCAGATAGCCGTTCGATTCGGTATATTCGAAGCCGCCGTTGTTGCAGCAGTAAAGCTTGCCGTCGGGACCGATCGCCAGGCCGTTGGGACCGCCGCCGGGGGTCGCGACCACCGCCTTGCGGCCGCCGGGCCAGCAGCGCGTGATGCGGCCGGCCTCGATCTCGGTCACGATGACGCTGCCGTCGTCCATCACCACCGGCGCCTCGGGAAAGCGCAATCCGTCAGCGATCAGTTCAAACTCGGCCATTCTCGTCTCCCTTGCTTTTGCTATTCGTCATGCCGGACCTGATCCGGCATCCATTCCTTCCAACGCAGCGGATAATGGACCCCGGATCAAGTCCGGGGTGACGAAGAGATGGCGGTGCGCGCGCGTCGCTCTCCCGCTTGCTCTTGCGCTTATCCTATGCTTTGCGCGCATCATGCCCGTTCGCACGCTCTTCGCCACAAATTTTTACGAGGCCGACATTGCCGCGCCCGACCTGCTGCAAGAGCTGGAGGAAAGCTGCCGGCTGTTCGCGCGCGAGGATGGCGCGGGCAAGGCGTGGAGCCGCGCGCACGGTTATCGCGGCTATACCAGCTATGCCAGCCTTGACGACCTGCCCGACCGCGACCCCGCCTTTCACGACCTCAAGCGCCTGCTCGACAAGCATGTGAAGGCCTTTGCCAAGGCGTGTCACTTCGATCTCGCCAAGCCGCTCAAGCTCGACAGCCTGTGGGTCAATGTCCTCAAACCCGGCGGTACGCACAGCGGGCATATCCACCCGCACAGCATCGTATCGGGCACCTTCTATGTCGCCGTGCCCTCCGGATCGGGCGCGCTGAAGCTCGAAGATCCGCGGCTCGCGATGCTGATGGCGGCGCCGGGGCGGAGCGAGGATGCGCCCGAGAGCCTGCAGCCCTTCATCTATGCCGAGCCCGCGGCGGGGCGCATTTTTCTGTGGGAAAGCTGGCTGCGGCACGAAGTGATGCCGAACGCCGGCAAGGACGAACGGATCAGCATCAGCTTTAACTATCGCTGATCGGTCCTATATGGTCGCCATCTGATGACCCTCCATTTCCCGTTCGATGCGAACGGATCAGACAGGAAATTGCCCGATGACCGCGACCTACGACGCCGACCTTCAGCTCTTCATCAACGGTGCCTGGCGGAGCGGCGAGGGGCGCGAGGCGCGGCCGGTCTATAACCCCGCAACCGCGGCGACGATCGCCGAGCTTCCCGTCGCAACCGCGGCCGACCTCGACGAAGCGCTTGCCGCCGCGGCGCGCGGCTGGCCGGTCTGGCGCGCCAAGACCCCTGACGAGCGCGCCGCGCTGATGCGCAAGGCCGCCGGACTGATCCGCGAACGCGCCGACCATATCGCGACATTGCTCACGCTCGAGCAGGGCAAGCCGATCGCCGAGGCGCGCGGCGAAGTGCTTTCGGCCTCGTCGTTGCTCGAATATTTTGCCGAACAGGGCAAGCGGATCGAGGGCCGCGTCGTGCAGCGCCCGGCGGGTCAGCGCGCGATGGTGCTGAAACAGCCCGTCGGCCCGGTCGCGGCGTTCAGCCCGTGGAATTTCCCCGTCAATCTGATGATCAAGAAGGTCGCGCCGGCGCTCGCCGCGGGCTGTGTCGTGATCGCCAAGGCGCCCGAGGAAACGCCGGGCTGCACCAGCGCGATCATGCGCTGCCTTGCCGATGCGGGCATCCCCGGCGACGTGGTGCAGCTCGTCTATGGCAATCCCGACATGATCAGCCGCCACCTGCTCGGCAGCGAGGTGATCCGGAAGGTCAGCTTCACCGGGTCGACCGCGGTCGGCAAGCATCTGATGAAGCTCGCCGCCGACCGGGTGCAGCGCATCACGATGGAGCTCGGCGGACACGCCCCGGTGCTGGTGTTCGACGATTGCGACCTTGAAACGACGCTCGACCGCGTCGTGACGCAGAAGTTTCGCAACGCCGGCCAGGTCTGCGTCTCGCCGACGCGCTTCTATGTGCAGGACGGCATCTACGACGCCTTCGTGAAGGGCTTTGCCGAACGCACCGCGCGCGTGAAGATCGGCAGCGGGCTCGATGCCGGCACCCAGATGGGACCGCTCGCCAACGCGCGCCGCGCCCCCGCGCTGGAAGCGATGATTGCCGATGCGACCGCAAAGGGCGCGCGGGTGATCGCGGGCGGAGCCGCGACGGGCGAAGGCTATTTCTTCCAGCCGACGGCACTGGCCGACGTGCCGCTCGACGCCGATGCGATGAACAACGAACCCTTTGGCCCGATGGCGCTGATCCGGCCGTTCGCGACAGAAGAAGACGCGCTCGAACAGGCGAACCGGCTACCCTATGGCCTTGCCGCCTTCGCCTTCACCGAAAACGGCCGCCGCATCAACCGCGTCGCCGACGGCATCGAAAGCGGCATGGTCGGGATCAACAGCTTCGTCATCTCGGCCAATGACATGCCTTTCGGCGGGATCAAGGAATCGGGCTTCGGCAGCGAGAGCGGACCGGAAGGCCTCGACGGTTATCTCGTCGCCAAGGCGGTGCATATTTACTGAGCGGCCAACTGCTTTGCGTGTGCTCCCGCACAGGCGGGAGCACAGAGCGTCCTAAAGCGAAGCTCGCCTGATCTGGCTCCGGGTCCCCGCTTTCGCGGGGACAAGCGGGTCGTCAATCGCGCTCCAGCGCCACGAAATCGCGACCGAGCGGCGCCAGATGCGCGCCGCCGTCGACGAAGATCGTCTGCCCCGTCACCGCCTCGGCGCGGGCGAGCCAGGCGACCGCGCCGGCAATATCGTCCGGGGTCGGCAGCGCGCCGAGCGGCATGCGTGCCGCGAGCCGCGTCATCTGTCCCGCGCTGTAATCGTCGGTGGGGAGGGTAAGCCCCGGCGCCACCGCATTGACGCGCGCGCGCGCGCCGAAGGCGACCGCCAGCGTCGCCGTCGCCTGCCACAGCGCCTGCTTCGACAGGCTGTAGGCAAGCTGGTCGGGCACCGGGTTGGCGATGCGCTGGTCCAGGATGTTGACGATCGCGGGGCGCCGGCCGCCTTCGTTCGCGGCAACCATGGCGCGCGCGAGCATCACCGGCGCGTGATGATTGATCTGCATCGTTTCGGCCAGCGCGGCGCCGGTCAGCGTGTCCCATTCGCCCTCGGGAAACAGCGAGGCGTTGTTGACGAGCAGCACTGGCGCACGGCCGAACCTTGCGATCACCGCGGGCACCAGCGCATCGACGGCGGCCGGATCGGCGAGGTCGGCGGCGAAGCGGTGACATTCGGCGCCCGTGTCGGCCAGCGCGTCCGCCAACACGGCATCGGCCGCGCCGGGGCTACGCTTGTGGATTGCGAGTGCATAGCCCTCGCGCGCAAGCCGCGCCGCGATCGCCGCGCCGATCCGGTGCAGACCACCGGTGACGAGTGCGATCGGCGCCGCCGTCATTTGCGCGCCCGGCGCATCGTGATGCCGATCTCTTCGCCATCCTCGGCGATCGCGAGCTTGACGATCTTCACCTCGACCTCTTCGACCTTGTCGTCCTGCAGGAACAGCGTGTCGATGATATGGTCGGCGACGCTTTCGATCAGCACGAAATGCACGTCCTTGGGCAGTCCCTCGGTCGCCGCGAATTTCAGGTTCATATAGTTTTTGGAGGCGCTGAGCGGGGTTGCCGGGTCATAATGATCGGCCATCACCAAGCGCGCACGCACCGAAATGCGCAGCGGCTGCGGCAGGTGGGTTTCTTCGGAATAAATGCCGGTCAGCACATCGACGGTCAGCCCGTCCACTTCCAGCCACAATGTGTCGGTCACAAGAAATTCCTGTCGTACGGGCGCGACATTCGGCTTTCCATTGCCGGTCGGCGACCCTAAAGCGCCGCCGCATTAGCGAAAGGGTGCGCGTTGGTCGAGTTACTTCCATTGTCCGAAATCGAACCGCAGGCAGTCGAGGCGCTCCTCGACGCCGCTTTCGGATCGGACCGCTTTGGACGAACCGCCTATCGCATCCGCGAGGGCATGGATGCGGTCCCCTGCCTCAGCTTCGCCGCTGTCGAGGATGGCGCGCTGGTCGGCACGATCCAGTGCTGGCCGGTCGCGCATCGCGATGCGCAGGGGACGGCGACGCCGCTGGTGATGGTCGGCCCGGTTGCGGTGCGCCCCGATGTTCAGCGCGGCGGGCACGGCCGCGCGCTGATGGACCGCATGCTCGAATCGGCGCGGACGATGGCCGACGGTGCGCTGATGATGATCGGCGATCCCGAATATTACGGCCGCTTCTTCGGCTTCACCGCGGACGCGACGGGGGCGTGGGACTTGCTTGGCCCCTATGAAAAGCACCGCCTGCTCGCGCTCGCCGTCAACGGTCACGATTTGCCCGTCGCGGCGGGGATGATCGGCCCGCGCTGAAGGATCGCTTCAGGCGACCCCGTGATACCACCACACGCCGCCGCGATCCTCCTTGCGCACGCGGCCTTCGACCTCGAGCCGCTTGAGATGCGCCAGCGCTTCGCCGGTCGCCAGATTCTGGTTGTGGGCGCCGATCGGGCGGTTGAACAGCAGCGGGAAGGTGTCGACCGCGCGCATCGGGGTTTCGGCGACCGCTTCGGCAACCTTGTAGAGCCGCATGCGGTGTTCGTCGCGGAGCGCCATCAGGCGGACGTGCAGCCCGCGAAAGGGCTCGCCATGCGCGGGACAGGTCACGACGTCGGCGGGAACGGTCGCGAGCAGCTTGTCGATCGAGGCGAGCCATTCGCCCAGCGGATCGGCATCGGGTTCGGTGATGTTGACCGACACGTTCGAGCTGATCCGCGGCAGTACCTGATCGCCCGAGACCAGCACGCCTTCGCGCTCGTTCCACAGGCACGCATGTTCGGGGCTGTGGCCTGACCCGGTGACGACGCGCCACATGTGTTTACCGAAATCGATCCGGTCGCCGTCGGCGATGCGGACATAGCTGCGCGGCAGTGCGAAGATCATGCGCTGAAACATGTTCCAGCCGCCCGCGCGCTGGCGCTCGATCGCCTCTTCGTCCCATCCCGCGGCGCGCGACTGGGCCAGCACCTCGTCGGGTGCGACGTCGGAGGAATCGGCGACGATGGCGCGCGCGGTGAGCATTTCGCCGCGCGTCATCCACAGCTTCACCTGCTGCTTCTTCGCAATCCAGCCGGCAAGGCCGATATGGTCGGGGTGCAGATGGGTGCCAAAGACCCGCGTGATGCGCGTGTCTGCGAGCGGCCCGGCATAGAGCGCTTTCCAAGCGTCCGAGCAGATGGTCAGGCAAATGCCCGTATCGACCACCGCCACCCCGTCGGAGCCGTCGGGGGCAGCGTCGTCGAGCAGCCAGCTGTTGATGTGGCCCAGCGAACCCGGCATCGGGATGCGCGCCCAGCTGATGCCGTCGGCGATGCGGATCGTTTCGCCGGTCCCCGGTGCGGCGTCGCCCCAGGGATAGGTCAATCCGGCGTGGCTCGTCGCGGTAAAGCTGTCGTCCTGGGTCAGCGACGCGTCCGGCGAACCGCTGGCCGCCGGAATATCATCCTCGTCGCCGCCGACCGCCATGCGTCAGGCTTCGTCGTCCGAATGATCCTCTGCCGCGCGCGCTTCGGCGGCGGCGCTGCGCTCGGCGCGCAGTTCCTCGAGCAGCGCCTCGCGGTCGCCTTCGAAGCGGCTGTCTTCGGGGGCCTTGATCCCCGCCTTTTTCGCGGCCTTCGCGACGATCGCGTCGAGTTCGCGCTGCGAGCAGAGACCGAGCGTCACCGGATCCTTGGGCACGATGTTCGCGCTGTTCCAGTGGCTGCGATCGCGGATCGCGCCGATGGTGTTGCGCGTCGTGCCGATCAGCTTGCCGATCGCGCCGTCCGACACTTCGGGATGGTTCTTGAGGATCCAGGCGATGCCGTCGGGCTTGTCCTGACGCTTGCTGACCGGCGTGTAGCGCGGGCCGCGGGTGCGGCGGATCGTGTCCTGCGCCTGCTTCGTCATCTTGAGCTTGTAGTTCGGGTCGTTCTGGCCCTTTTCAATCTCTTCCATCGACAGTTCGTGGGCGCGAACCGGATCGCGGCCGGTATATTTGGTCGCCGCGGTCTCGTCGGCGATCGCCTGCACTTCCAGGATATGGATGCCGCAATAATCGGCGATCTGAGCAAAGGTCAGGCCGGTGTTGTCGACCAGCCAGGCGGCGGTCGCATGCGGCATCAGCGGGGTGGCATCGGCATTGGCCATGACTGCTTCTCCAAAAGCGGAAATAATAAGGGCCGCCCCTCGCGGGGCGGCCGGACATTGGCCGCGGCTTTATACGCCTTTGCCGATGGCGGCAAGCCCCGGCGATTCGGCGGCGTTTGCGGCAATATTGTTCCGATCCGCCCGGCGATGTGCCGCTTGGCTATTTCAAAAGGAACGCCAGCATCCCGATCAGGCCTTTCGCCTCTGCCGAGCCGGCCGGTACGGGCGGCAGATAAGCACGGCAGTCGAGACAGGCGGCCTGCACCGATCCGCTGCTCGTCAGCATCTGCATATCCTGCACCAGCCGGCGCTCGGCGAGGGTGCGGTTCATTGCCGCGATGCCGAACCAGCCGCGCGGCGCGAGTGCGGTTTCATCCTGCTCGGCGCCGGTCCAAGCGGCGAGCATCTTCGACCATTCGCTCGGCTCTTCCTCGAAATATTGGGCGTGGAAGGCGCCATCGACCTTGGCAAGCTTCGCCGCGGCCGCGAGGGCGTCGGGCAGCCCGCCGAACTGGTCGACCAGCCCGATCTGACGCGCGGTGCCGCCGGCCCAGACGCGGCCCTCGGCGATCGCCTCGATCTTTTCGATGGGCTGTTTGCGGCTCTTGGCGACGAGGCCGGTGAAGCGGGCATAGACGTCCTCGACCCCCGCCTGCGCGAGCTGGTTGAACTCTTCGTTGACGCCGCCGAGGATGTCGGGCTGACCCGACAGCGGGGTGGTGCGGATGCCGTCGGTGGTGACGCCGATCTTGGCGAGTGTCTTGTCGAAACTCGGCAGGATGCCGAAGACGCCGATCGAGCCGGTGATTGTCTCGGGCTCGGCAAAGATGCGGTCGGCGGGGGTCGAGACCCAATAGCCGCCCGAGGCCGCAACATTCGCCATCGAGACGACGATCGGCAGCTTTTTCGCCTTGGCGACGAGCAGCGCCTGGCGGATCTGTTCGGACGCCAGCACCGATCCGCCGGGCGAATCGACGCGCAGCACGATCGCCTTGACGCCGTCGTCCGATGCGGCGTCGAGGATATGTTCGGCGATCGTATCGCCGCCGGCGCTGCCGGGGCGCGCCTTGCCGTCGACGATGGTGCCCACGACCGGAACGACCGCGATCGCGGCTCCCTTGGCTTCGGGCGGGTTGGCGGCGACCCAGTTTTTGAGCGGGATCGCATTATAGGCCCAAGGCTGGCTGTCGTCGGGCGCGCCGGCGATTTCGGCGACGCGCTCGCCGAAAGCGAGTCGGCCGCCGATCTTGTCGACCAGTCCGGCGTCGAGCGACGCCTTGCTGAGGTCATTGTTTGCGGCCTTCACCACCGCGGCCGGAGTGGCCAGCACCGCGTCGAGCTTTGCCTGCGGCCGCGCCTTCTTCACTTCGGCGAGCCAGGTGTCCCACAGCACCGAGGCATAGGCCAGATTGGCCTCCTTCGCCTCGGGCGACTGGTCGCTGCGCAGATAGGGTTCGACCGCGCTCTTGAAAGTGCCGACGCGATAGATGTTCGCGGTGATGCCGAGCCGGTCCATCAGCCCCTTGTAATAGAGGCGCGATCCGCCGGGACCGGCGACGGCGACGCCGCCGATGCTGTCGGTCCATATTTCGCTCGCATGCGCGGCGAGCTGATAGCTGTCGGTCGTGTAGGCGGTGGCGAAGGCGAGCACGGGCTTCTTGGCCGCCCGCACCTTGTCGACCGCGGCGCCGACTTCGGCAAGCGACACCTGTCCGCCGCCGACGAAGCGGTCGAGGTCGAGAACGACGGCGCTGACGCGGTCGTCCTTCGCCGCGGTTTCGATAGCGCGGACGACGTCGCGGGTGCGATATTCCTTCATCCGATCGCCGCCCGACACGGCGGCAAAGGGATCGACCTCGGCCGGTTGTTCGCTCAGCACGCCGTCGAGTTCGACGACGAGCGCGCCTTTGCTGACCGGCAGCGACGCATTGGGACGGCCGGAGAGCAGCGCGAAGAGCCCGACGAAAAAGAGCAGGAGGAACAGGAGCGCGAGCCCGTCCTTGATCGCGACGAGCAGGTTCCAAACCTTGCGCGGAAAGCTGGTACCGCCGCGCGGCCGGTCGTCGCCCGGCAGCGGACGGCGAACCGGAATGGCCCAAGGGCCGGCGGAATCGGGGGTCTGGGGCGGCGTGGCGCTGGTGTCGGTCATGCCCCGTGCCTAATCCGCCCGCCCGGCCTTGGCAATCCAAGCTTCGACGGGCGTCCGACGAAGCCCCACCGGCGACGTCAGAGCCAGCCCTGTTCGCGGTACCAGCGCACCGTTTCGGCAAGTGCCTCATCGGTGGCGAGCGCGGGCTGCCACAACGCCGCCGGCGGCTGCGTCCCGGCGGCCGCGACCCAATCGGGATGCGCGATATAGGCGGCGCGATCGGGCGTCAGCTTGGCGCGATCGCGACGGACGAGGCGGTCGAGATGCCCGCCCGCCTTGAGCACCGCCGCCGGCACCGACAGCGCCGGTACGTTCGGCCGCCCGATCGCGCGGCCGATCGCCTTCGCAAATTCGCGGTGCGTCCAGCCCCCGTCCTGACCGTCATCGGGTTCATAGATTCGGCCAAGGGTTTCTTTGCGGTCGGCCGTCACCGCCAGCAGCAGGCGCGCCAGTTCATCGACATAGATGGCCGACATCCGCCCCGGCGGGGGGAGCAATGCGATGCCGCGGCCCACCATGCGGAACAGGTCGAGCATGTCGGTATCGCCGGGGCCGAAGACGGCGGGCGGCCGGATGACGGTCCAGTCGAGCGCGCTTTGTATCACCACGGCTTCGGCGCGTTCCTTCGACCAGCCATAGTTGGACAGCGCCGGCTCGCGCGCGGCGAGCGACGAGACATGGACGAAGCGCGCCACCCCCGCATCGCGGGCGGCCGCAACCATATTGGCGGTCGCGATGGCATTGCCCGCCTCGAACGCGGCGCGCGTCGGTACGTTGACGACGCCGGCGATGTGCAACACCGCATCGGCGCCCGCGATCATCGCAGCAAGGCTGTCGGGCCGGTCGAGCGCGCCGTCGATCCAGGTCACGCCATCGCGCGGCTCTTGCGGCCGCCGCGTCAGCGCGCGCACCCGCCATCCGGCGGCGACCGCCCGCTGCAATGTCGCGCCGCCAACGAAGCCGGTCGCACCGGTCATGGCCAGAACGCGCGATTGGTCCGGCGCCGTCACAACAGGACCAGATGGTCGCGGTGGACGATTGCCGCACGCGGCGCATAGCCGAGTGCGGCCTCCTGCGCATCACGGCCGAGGCCGAGGATCATTTGTGCATCGGCGGCGGTATATTCCGACAGTCCGCGCGCGATCGTGCGCCCGTCGGGACCGGCGATGTCGAGGATATCGCCGCGCGCGAAGTCGCCCGACGCGCCGGTGACGCCGGCGGCGAGCAGGCTGGCGCCGCCGGCAAGTGCGCGCACCGCCCCGGCGTCGATCGTCAGTCGTCCCTTGGCGGTCAGCCCGCCCGCGAGCCATGCCTTGCGCGCGCTCGCGCCGCGCTCGGCCGCGAAGAGCGTGTGGCGCGCGTCGGCCGACAAGGGCCGCTCAATGCGCCCCGACGCAATGGCGAGGCTCGCGCCCGCCGAATTGGCAATGCGCGCCGCCGCGATCTTCGACACCATGCCGCCCGACCCCATGCCCGATGCCGATCCGGTGTCGGCCATCGCCTCGATCGCGGCGTCGATGCGGTCGACGCGCGCGATGTGCGTGGCGCCGGACTGCGCCGGGTTACGATCATAAAGGCCGTCGATGTCGGAGAGCAGGACGACGCCGGCCGCGCCCGCCGCCTGCGCGACGCGCGCCGCGAGCCGGTCGTTGTCACCGAAGCGGATTTCCTCGGTCGCGACGCTGTCATTCTCGTTGATGATCGGAACGACGCCCAAGGTGAGCAAGCGGTCGAGCGTCGCGGCGGCGTTGAGGTAGCGGCGGCGATGTTCGAGATCGTCGAGCGTGACGAGGATTTGCGCTGCGGTCAGCCCTTCGGCGCCCAAAACCTCGGCCCAAACGTGCGACAGTGCAATCTGACCGGTCGCTGCCGCCGCCTGCGCATCCTCAAGGCTGGCGCGGCCGCCTTTGGCAAGGCCGAGCCGGCGAGCGCCGAGCGCAATCGCCCCCGACGACACCACGGCAACCTGCTGCCCGGCGCGGCAGCGCGCCGCGATGTCGGCGGCGATCCCGGTCAGCCAGTCGCGCCGTACCGCGCCGCCTTCATCGACGAGCAACGCCGATCCGATCTTGACGATCAGCCGCGGGCAGGAGGCAGGCGCGAACAACATGCGCGCCCGATAGCGCGCCGATGCCTGCGCGCCAATGAAATTAGACTAGCGCTTGCCGCCGAAGGTGTAGCTCAGCGCGATCCCGAATGCCGGCTGGTTGCGCGACCCGAAGGCGTGGGTGACGGGTGAGTCGGCGGCATCGCCGACGAGGCGGTCGTAGCGGGCAAAGGCCGCGACGCCCCAATTGCGCGTCAACTGGCGCATATAGCCCGCGGTGACACCGACCGATTGCACGCCGCCCTTGGGATCATAGGCGGGCAGGCCCGAGGCGGCGACATCGGCGGGAGCGACGCCGAAATAGGCGCGGCTATATTTGCTGTCGCCGAGCGAGACGCGCGGCCCGATCGAAAACAGCCAGTCGTCGCCCTGGCGCGCGACATAATCGGCGCCGACATCGCCGACCCAGCCGCCATGGCCGCCGAGGCCCTTGCGTGCTTCGACCCGCACGCGCAGCGCCGGGGTCAGCCAGGCTTGGGCGAAGGCGCCCGCTTCGACCGTCAGTCCGACCTTGGGCAGGTTGCCGCCGACGGCTTCGGGCTTGCGCTTGCGGATTATGCTGGCGGTCGGGCCGAAGTCGAATTTCTTGTCGTCGACAAGGTCGAAGCCAAAGCTCTGGTCGGGGGCCTCGAAGGCGAAATCCTCGCCGGGCTTGGCGCGCGAGAGGTCGACGAAGGGGCCGACGACGAGCTTTTTGGATCCGGGGGTTTCGGGCCAGAATTGCGGCCCGGCGAAGACGCGGGTGCGCTTGCCGGTCGTTTCGCCTTCGTCCTGCGCGGCGGCCGGGACGGCGGTGAGCGCCGTGGCCGCGGCCAGGCAGAGCGAGAGAGGCGCGCGCAGGGCGCGGGACGCGTGGGGAGGCATGACGAACTCCTTGTTGTTCCGCGATCAAATGCCCCGCGGGCGCGTTTCGTTCCGCGCCGGCCGCCGCGCCGTCAAAGCGGCGACCAAGCGCCTTCGTCGTCGGCGTCGTCGCGATGGTCGGCCGCGGGCGCAACCGGGCCGATGGCTTCGAGCAATTTGTCGAGCACCGCGCCCACGCCTTCGCCGCTGGCGCCCGACAGCGCCATGACCGGATAGCCGCTTGCTTCTTCAAGCTCGGCCTTGAGCGCGGCGATCAATTCCTCGTCGAGCGTATCGACCTTGTTGAGCGCGACGACGACCGGCTTGTCGGTCAACCCCGCGCCATAGGCGTCGAGTTCGTCGCGCACGATGTGATAGCTGGTCGCGACATCGGCATCATTGGCATCGACCAGATGCAGCAGCACGCGGCAGCGTTCGATATGCCCCAGAAAACGGTCGCCGATCCCCGCGCCATCGGCCGCACCTTCGATCAGGCCGGGAATATCGGCGATGACGAATTCGCGCCCCTTGTGGCTGACGACGCCGAGTTGCGGCCGTGTCGTCGTAAAGGCATAGGCGCCGACCTTGGCCTGTGCGTTGGAGACGGCGTTGATGAAGGTCGACTTGCCGGCATTGGGCAGCCCGACCAGACCCGCATCGGCGAGCAGCTTCAAGCGCAGCCACACCCACATTTCCTCGCCCGGCCAGCCGGGGCCGTGCTGACGCGGTGCGCGATTGGTCGAGCTTTTGTAGCTCGCATTGCCGCGCCCGCCGTCGCCGCCGCGCAGAAAGACGATGCGCTCGCCCTCCTTGGTCAGATCGGCGAGCAGGCTGCGATCTTCGTCATCGGCCAGGATCTGCGTGCCGATCGGCACCTGGATGACCAGATCGTCGCCGCCCGCGCCGGTGCGATCGCGGCCGGCCCCGGGGGTGCCGCGGCGGGCCTTGAAGTGCTGGGTATAGCGAAAGTCGATCAGCGTGTTGAGTCCGCTCACCGCCTCGAACACGATGTCGCCGCCCTTGCCGCCGTTGCCGCCGTCGGGGCCGCCATATTCGACATATTTCTCACGGCGAAACGAAACGGCGCCGGGGCCGCCGTCGCCGGACTTCACGAAAATCTTTGCCTGATCGAGGAAATGCATCGGCGCTCTTTAGGGCGAAGGGGCGCATTTGGCTAGGTCGCGATGGCGTCGCTCAACATGCCGCTGCCTTTGCCGCGCGCCGCGATATTTTCCGGCCTATCGCGACGCCCAATAATCGAACGCGATCTGTTGCTGTTCGCGGATGAAACGCGTCGCGGCGGCGCCTTCCCACGGGCCGTCGTAGCCGAGCAACAGCGCAGTGCCGCCGACCCACCAGCCTTGACCGGGCAGCCGGTCGCTCTCACGCACCACAAGCACGGCGAGATCGGGTTCGCCATCGAGTGCGCACAGCCGGTCGACCTCGCCCAGCGTCTTGCATAGCGCGCGCATCTTGGGCCGCGTGAAGCGGAAACCCAGGTCGCCGAGTATTTCGGAATAGCTGACGCTGCGTCCGTCGCGCGCCGCGGCGGTCAGGATCGCGCGAATGCGCGGAGCATCGCCCAGCGCGCCGGCATCGGCGGCGGCCGCTTCGCCGCCTAGCCCCTGGTCTTTGGCGGCCATGGGAAAAAGCCCGAGGTGCGCTGGACATAGTCGGCATAGCCGGGACGCGTCTTGTGCAGTCCCTTTTCCAGCAGCGCCTTGCCCGACCAGCGCGTCAGGGTGAAGGTCAGGAAGATGGGACCGATGACGCTCGCGACGGCGGCCCACAGCCCGATGTCGGCAGCGATCAGCCAGATGCCCCACCAGGTCAGCGCATCGCCGAAATAATTGGGGTGCCGCGTATACCGCCACAGGCCGGTGTCGAGCACCTTGCCCTTGTTCGCCGGATTCTTGCGAAAGGCATCGAGCTGCGCGTCGCCGATGCTTTCGAACGCGATACCGGTGAGCGCCGCGGCGACGCCCGCCCAGCCGATGACGCCCAGCGCCGGCACCGGATCGGCCACGCTGGCCCAAATGCCGATCTGCGCGGGGAGGCAGGTGAGGAACAGGAGCGGCGCCTGCGTCAGAAAGACGGTGAGGAGCGCCGTCTGCGCCCAGCTCCAGCCGCGGCGTTCCATCGTCCGCGCCATGATCCGTGTGTAGCGTGGGTCTTCGCCATGCGCGCGCCAGCGCACGAAGAGATGGATCGACAGGCGCAGCCCCCACAGGGCCGTGAGCGCGAGGATCGCCGCCGCGTGCACGCCTTCGATACCGACCTGCGCCGCGCTTGCGAGTGCCAGCAGCACCATGCCAAAAGCCCAGAAGGCATCGATGAACGACACGTCGCGGATCACCACCGCGATACCCCAGAGGATGAGGATCGCCGCTATCAGTGCCGCGAAATTGATCGCCAGAAGCGTCACTATGTCGGTCATCGGCCCGGTGCCTCCTCGCCCTGTGCCTCCACGCCCTGCACCTCCTCGTCGCAGCCGACGATGTCGTCGATCGACCGGACGGCGCGTTCGGGTATTTTCGGAATACAGCTTTTATAGACGTCGAACACCTTCATCATATCGGCCCGGAAATCGCCCGTCGGCCAGATCAGCGGCCCCAGGCCGCCGGTCTTGGTGCCATAATCCATCAGGCCGACGACCATCGGCACCTTCGCGGCGAGCGCAATCTGGTAAAAGCCGGTACGCCATTTCTTCGCCTTGCCCCGCGTCCCTTCGGGCGCGACGGTCAGCATGAACTCGCGCCGCCGCGCAAATTCCTGCACCATCTGCTGCACGACATTGCTGCTGTTCCGGCGATCGACGGCAATCCCGCCCATCTGGCGCATGAAGCCGCCGAGCGGCCATTTGAACAGCGACAGCTTGCCCATGAAATGGGCGCGCACGCCTAGGTCGGCGGTCAGTCCGAGATAGTTGACGAAATCCCAGTTGCTGGTGTGCGGCGCGGCGATGATGATGAAGCGGCGCGGTTCGGGCACCTCGCCCACCGCGGTCCAGCCGCGCAGCCGGTACAGCAACAGCAGCAGGCGGCGCACCGCGCGCGCGACCGGCCCGGGCTGATCGTCTTCGATCGGCGTCACGTCACTCTCCCCATCCTTAGGGTCCTGACCCTAGCGCGACTTGCGCGAAAGCGGCGCCGCGCGCAAGCGGCTTGCGGCGCGCGGCGCTTTCTGCTCCTTTCGCGGCCTGTTCAGGGGAGGCCAACCAATGAAGATCATGTCCGCCTTGCTGTCGTCGGCGCTGCTCGTCGCCGCGCCCGCCACCGCGCAGCAGACGGCGCCGCGCGCGGACCAGCTCGCCTTTCGCGATCTTTACAAGGAACTGGTCGAAACCGACACCACGCTGTCGGCGGGGAGCTGCACGCTCGCCGCCGAACGCATGGCGGCGCGCCTCAAGACGGCGGGCTTCGGCGACGATCAACTGACGCTGTTCGCGGACCCCGATCATCCGAAGGAGGGCGGCCTTGTCGCCGTCTATCCCGGCACATCGAAGACCGCCAAGCCGATCCTGCTCATCGCGCACATCGACGTCGTCGAGGCGAAACGTGCCGACTGGCAACGCGACCCGTTCAAGATGGTCGAGGAAAACGGCTATTTCTATGGCCGCGGAACGCTCGACGACAAGGCGCAGGCGGCGATCTGGACCGACACGCTGATCCGCTTCCGCAAGGAAGGGTACAAGCCCAAGCGCACCGTCAAGCTGGCGCTGACCTGCGGCGAGGAAACCAACGGCGCCTTCAACGGCGCCGAATGGCTGGCGGCGAACAAGCGCGACCTGATCGACGCCGAATTCGCGCTTAACGAAGGCGGTGGCGGCGACAGCGACGGCAAGGGCCATGTGATCGGCCAGTCGGTGCAGGTCGGCGAAAAGACCTTCGCCAATTTCCGCCTCGAAACCCGAAACGCGGGCGGCCACAGCTCGGTGCCGGTGCGCGACAATGCGATCTATCAGCTCGCGCGGGCGCTGACGCGGATCGACGAATATGAATTTCCGGTCGAAATGACCGACACGACACGGCGCTTCTTCAGCGAAGCGGGCGCCGCGCGCGGGGACGAAATGGGCAAGGCGATGGCCGCGCTGGCCGCCGATCCCGCCGACAAGGCGGCAGAGGCGATCGTCAACAAGGATCGGTTCCTCCACGGCAATATCCGCACGACCTGCGTCGCGACCCTGCTCGACGGCGGGCACGCCCCCAATGCGCTGCCGCAGCGGGCGGGCGCCAATATCAACTGCCGCATCTTCCCCGGTCATCCGATCGAGGAGATCAAGGCCGAGCTGGAAAAGGTGATCGGCGACCCCGGCGTCACCGTGACGCAGCTCCCGCCAAAGCGCCCCGCGCCGCCGGCACCGCCGCTCGACCCCAAGGTGATCGGCCCGATGGAAAGGCTCGTCGCGCGCTATTGGCCGGGGCTGAAGGTCATCCCGTCGATGGCGAACGGCTATACCGATGCGACCTTCCTCGGCGCAGTGGGCATCCCGACCTATGGCATTCCCGGCATATGGGGCGACCCCGACGGCAACGGCGTCCACGGCCTCAACGAACGGGTCGAAGTGAAGGCGGTCTATGTCGGCCGCGACTTCATGTACGATCTGGTCAAGGCCTATGCCGACAAGCTGTAGGATCGATCCTCCCAAGCCCTTTGCGTTGACGCGCTAGGATTGCTATCGCGCCGCGACAATGGCCAGCACCACCGACGACCTTCCGCCTCCTGAACCCGGCAATATCGACACCCCCTTCGGCAGCGCGCTGTCGGAGCGCTATCTGGTGTATGCGCTGTCGACGATCACGGCGCGGTCGCTGCCTGACCTGCGCGACGGGCTGAAGCCCGTGCATCGCCGCCTCTTGTGGGCGATGCGCGCGATGCGGCTCGATCCGTCGCAGGGCTACAAGAAGTCGGCGCGCGTCGTCGGCGACGTCATCGGTAAATTCCACCCGCACGGCGACACCGCGGTCTATGACGCGATGGTCCGGCTCGCGCAGGATTTCTCGCTGCGCTATCCGCTGGTCGACGGGCAGGGCAATTTCGGCAACATCGACGGCGATAACGCCGCCGCCTATCGCTATACCGAGGCGCGGCTGACGCGCGTCGCGATCGACCTGATGCAGGGGCTCGACGAAGGCACGGTCGATTTCCGTCCGACCTATAATGGCGAAGACGAAGAGCCGGAGATCATGCCCGGCCTGTTCCCCAACCTGCTTGCCAATGGCGCGAGCGGTATTGCGGTGGGCATGGCGACCAACATCCCGCCGCACAACGCCGCCGAGGTGATCGACGCCGCGCTGGTGCTGCTCGACAATCCCAGGGCCGAGCTTGCCGAGTTGCTGACGCATGTGCGCGGCCCCGATTTCCCGACCGGCGGCGTCATCGTCGACAGCGCGGAGACGATTGCCCACGCCTATGAAACCGGACGCGGCAGTTTTCGCGTCCGTGCGCGCTTTTCGACCGGCAAGCAGGACGGTGCGTGGGAGGAGACGGGGATCGAGAAGCAGGCGGGCGGCACGTGGCAGCTCGTCATCAGCGAGATTCCCTATGGCGTTTCCAAGGGCAAGCTGATCGAAGCGATCGCGCAGCTGATCGCCGACAAGAAGCTGCCGATCCTCGAGGATGTCCGCGACGAAAGCGCCGAGGATATCCGCATCGTGCTGGTGCCCAAGAGCCGCAATGTCGATCCCGACATCCTGAAGGAAAGCCTCTACCGGCTGACCGAGCTCGAAAGCCGCTTCGCGCTCAACCTCAACGTCCTCGATGCGACGCGCACGCCCAAGGTGATGGGGCTGCACCAATTGCTCACCGAATGGTTGCAGCATCAGATCATCGTCCTTGTTCGCCGCGCGGAGCATCGCATCGGCAAGATCGACGATCGGCTGGAACTGGTCGGCGGCTATCTCATCGCCTTCCTGAACCTCGACCGGGTGATCGAGATCATCCGCACAGAGGACGAGCCGAAGGCGGTGATGATGGCCGAATTCGAGCTGACCGACCGCCAGGCCGAGGCGATCCTCAACATGCGCCTGCGCAGCTTGCGCAAGCTCGAGGAAATGGAGCTGAAGCGCGAGCAGGCCGACCTGATCGCCGAGCGCGAGGAGCTGGCGAAGCTCGTCGCGAGCAAGGATCGCCAGAAGACGCGGCTGCGCAAGGATCTGGAAAAGCTGAAGGCCGTCTATGGCCTCGACACGCCGCTCGGCGCGCGGCGCACCGCGATCGCCGAAGCCGCGCCGGCGCGCGACATTCCGCTCGACGCGATGATCGAGAAGGAACCGGTGACGGTGATCCTGTCGAAGCGCGGGTGGATTCGCGCCCAGCGCGGCCATGTCGCGGCGGATCAATGGGGCGAGTTCAAGTTCAAGGAAGGCGACGAACTCGCCTTTGCGGCGCATGCCCAGACGACCGACAAGCTGCTCGTCGCCGCGAGCGACGGGCGCTTCTATACCGTAGGCGCCGACAAGCTGCCCGGCGGCCGCGGCTTCGGCGAGCCGCTGCGCCTGATGGTCGACATCGACCCCGACGCGCGCATCGTCGCGCTGATCCCGGCGAGCGCCGACGGCCGGCTGCTGCTCGCTTCGTCGAGCGGGCACGGCTTCGTCGCGCAGATGGCCGATGTGATCGCCGAAACGCGCAAGGGCCGCAATGTCGTCAATCTGAAGCCCAAGGCGCACTTGTCGGTCGTCCGCACGATCGCGGCGAACCATGACAGCGTCGCGGTGATCGGCGAGAACCGCAAACTTGTCGTCTTCCCGATCGCCGAAGTGCCGGTGATGGCGCGCGGTCAGGGCGTGATGCTGCAGAAATATCGCGATGGCGGCCTGTCCGACGCGACGAGCTTCGTCTTTGCCGAAGGGTTGAGCTGGACGATGGGCGGCGAGACAGGGCGCGTGCGCACCGAAACCGACCTCGGGCCGTGGCGCGTCGCGCGCAGTGCGTCGGGGCGGATGCCGCCAACCGGTTTCCCGCGTAACAATCGCTTCGACTGATCGCAATTTACGTTGCCGTAAATAGCTTCTTTACCTCCGGTCACTTAGGCATCGACCAATGGGGAAAGGTCGCATCAAACCCTTTGTTATGCCAATAGATAGAACCGGTGAAGACCGGCCATCCTTGTTTGTCGGCTGGATCGACGCCTTACCGGTCCCCGCCGCGCTTGTGCGGCCGCTGGCGCGCGGCAATTTTCGCCTGCACGCCAGCAATGCCGCGTTCGACCGGCTCGACCTGTCGCCGGCGGGTGTCGAGGCGCCGATCGAATTGCGCCGCGCGATCGAAAAGGCCGCGCAGCATATCGGCGGCGTCCACGAATTTTCCTGCCGCCTGGGCGAAGGCCCGGCGGCGCGCGACCTGCGCGGATCGATCGGCCCGCTATCGGACGAAAGCGGCGACGATTCGCTGTTCCTGCTGACCCTGATCGACCGGACGCAGGAAATGATGACCGAGCGCAATCTGCGCCGCGAACTCGTTTCCGACAGCCTGACCGGCCTGCCCAATCGCGCCGGGTTCGAGGAACTGGTCGAACAGCGCAGTACCGAGCAGGAAGCGGGCGATCATGCCATCCTGCTGCTCGACCTCGCGCGGTTCAGCCGCATCAACGAACATATCGGTCCGCTGGCCGGAGACGAGCTGATCATTACCGTGGCGCGGCGCCTGAAATCGAGCCTGCGCAGCGGCGACATATTGGCGCGCACCGGCGGCGACGAATTCGCGATTTCGACGCGCATCGCGGGCGGCAAGGCCGACGTCCGCGAAATGGCGCGCCGCATCCGTGGCTGCTTCGACCACCCCTTCCGCATCGGCGAGCTGAAGGTCAGCGTCGATTGCGCGCTCGGGTGCGCGATTCAATCCGCGCCCGACACCGATGTCGCCGACCAGATCCGCCACGCGCAGATCGCACTCAAGCGGGCGAAGCAGACCGACCGCATCGAAATCTACGAACCCGAGGCGGCGCTGCTCGCCGACAATCGCTTCGGGCTCGAAACCGAATTGCGCAACGCGATCGAGGAAGACCGCCTGCACCTCGACTTCCAGCCGCTCGTCGAACTGTCGACCGGCAAGGTTGCGGGCTTCGAGGCGCTGGCGCGCTGGAACAACAGCGCCGGCCGCGCGGTGTCGCCCACCGAATTCATCCCCGTTGCCGAGGATTCGGGACTGATCGTCCCGCTCGGCCAATGGGCGATCGCCAAGGCGGCCGAAACGCTCGCCGCGTGGGACCGCGAGAATGATGCCCCGGTCGACTGCTATATCTCGGTCAATGTCTCGGCGATCCAGCTCGTTCGTGACGATGTCGCGGCGGTGGTCCGCGAGGCGCTGGCGCGGCACGGCATCGGCGGCGACCGGCTGATGATCGAACTCACCGAAAGCGCGATCATCGGCGATCCCGACCTTGCGCTGTCGGTGCTGAGCGAACTCAAGGCGGTCGAGGCCCGGGTCGCGATGGACGATTTCGGTACCGGCTATTCGAACCTCGCCTATCTCCAGCGCCTGCCGCTTGACGTCCTCAAGATCGATCGCAGCTTCGTCGACCATATGGTCGAGGACCGCGACAAGGCGGCCATCGTCCGCACGATCCAGAGCCTTGCCGAAGTGCTGGGCATGCGCACCACGGCCGAGGGTGTGGAAACCGCCGACCAGGCGCGGCTGCTCTCGGCGCTCGGCTGCGATTTCGGTCAGGGTTATCTGTTCGCGCGGCCGATGGATGCCCGCGCGGCGATCGCCTATTGGCGTCAGTCGCTGCTCCGCCCGATCATCTGATCGACCAGTTCCGCGACGCGCGCGGCGTCCGGATAATCCTCCGCCACCCATTGCGCCTCGACGCCTTGCAGGATGCGCGCAACCTCCGGGCCCGCCGCGATGCCGCGTGCAACGATGTCGCCGCCGCGCACCGGAAGCTGCGGCACGGTCCAGCCGTCGAGCGCCGCGGCCGCCGCCGCTGCATCGCTCTCATTCCCGCCGAGCAGCCGCGCGTCGCGCGCCGCCTCGATCCCGATGGCATGGGCAAGCTGGCGCACCGGCCGCGCGTCGTGTCGATACGCGCTGATCGCCGACAGATGCTTGCGCTGCCGCGTCGACAGGCGCAGTCGGCTCGCGACCTGATCCGCGATACCGGCGTCGGCGGGCAACAGCGCGGCGAGTCGGCGCAGCGCCGCGGGCGCCGCCGCGGTCGCGCTTTCATTGGCGAGCAAGCGGTCGAGCGCTGCGGCGAACGTCGGATCGAGTTCGGGCAGGATCACCGCGAAGATGCCGTCGGCCGCCATCTGGCCGACGATTGCGCGCGGGTCGGGCAGCGACAATATCTTGGTCAGCTCGTCGGCGATGCGCTCGCGCGACAGGCTCTTGAGCGATTGGCGCGCGGCAGTCACCGCGGCGTGGCTGACGGGTTCGAGGTCGCCGTCCCCGAAGCGCGCGGCAAAACGGTAGAAGCGCAGGATACGCAGATAATCTTCGGCGATCCGGGTCGCCGCATCGCCGATGAAGCGGACGCAGCCCGCCTGCAGGTCGGCAAGCCCGCCGAACCAGTCGTCGACCGCGCCGGTCAGCGGATCGGCGTAGAGCGCGTTGATCGTGAAGTCGCGCCGCGCCGCATCCTCGCGCCAGTCGTCGGCAAAGGCGATCGTGGCGCGGCGGCCGTCGGTTTCGACATCGCGGCGCAGCGTCGTGATCTCGTGATGATCGCCGCTCGCGATCGCGGTCACCGTGCCGTGCGCGATGCCGGTCGGAATGACCTTGATATCGGCCGCCTCGAGCCGCCGCGTCACCTCTTGCGGCAGCAGCGGGGTTGCGAGGTCGATGTCGGTGACGGGCAGGCCGAGCAGCGTATCGCGCACCGCCCCGCCGACGATCTTCACCGCATCGGCGCCGAGCGCCGCGACGATCCGGCGCAATCCGGCGCGGCCGCGCCACGCGGCGTCGGGCAGCATCGTTACCCCCATCTCAGCGATGCCAGCCGGGCGGCAGCCGCCGCGCCAGATTGATGATGATATCCGCCGTCACGCCCCAGATCCGCCGTCCCTGCCAATGCATGTCATAATAGCGGCGCACCTGCCCTTGCCAATGCGCCTGCTGGCGTTCGTAATTGGCGGGATCGAACAGGATGTCGAGCGGCACTTCGAACCAGTCCTCGACCTCGTCGGGATTGGGATCGAGCGGTAGGTCGGGCGGGATGACGCCGAGGACCGGGGTGATGTGATAGCCGCTGCCCGAACGATAGGCGTCGGTCGTCCCGGCGACCGCCACGTCGCGGCGGTGCAGGCCGATTTCCTCTTCGGCTTCGCGCAGCGCCGCATCGACCGCATCGGCGTCGCCGGGATCGATCTTGCCGCCCGGAAAGGCGACCTGTCCCGCATGGCTGCGCAGCCATTGCGGCCGCTGGGTCAGGATGACGCCGGGGTCGGGCCGGTCGGTGAAGGCGATCAGCACCGCCGCGTCGCGCAGCGAATCGCCGCGATGGAGCAGATAGCCCTCATCTTCGCCATGATCGGGAAGCAGATTGTCGAGTGCATCGCGCAGCTTTGCCGAGAGCATCAGCGGTCCACCAGCGGAAAGCAGGCGCCGTTCGACCAGATGGCGGGCGGATCGCCGCCTTCGGCCAGCGCCATCTCGACAATCTCGTAATAGAGCGCGCGGTCGATGCGCGCCTCCAGCCCGTTGCCGATCGCGCCGCGCACATGGAGCCGCGGGTCGGGGCGGTCGGGATCGCGCCCGAAGGACAGCGGATGATCGGCGCCCGCCATGACCAGATCGTCGGTGTCGAGACGAAACAGCAGCGTGCGCGCCGCGCCGTCGCCCTCGCTTTTCATCTCGACGGCGCGGAAGGCGGTATCCTCGACCGCAATCGCCAGTTTTTCGGCCGGGGTGACCAAGACATGGCCGCCATCGGGTTCGCGGCGCAGGATCGTCGAAAACAGCTTCACCATCGCCGGGCGGTTGATCCGGCCGCCTTCATGATACCAGCTGCCGTCGGCGCGGATTTCCATCGCGCTGTCGCCCGTGCGCGCCGGATGCCAGCTTTCGACCGGCGGCAGTTTGCGCGCCGCGAGCAATTCGGCGGCCTCGGCCGGCGAAAGCTGCGCGAAGGATTTGGGAAGCGAGGGCGCGGGGCTGACCATCAAACCGACATAGGAAGGTGGGTGGGCAAGTAAAGGGAGCAGTCGCGTGCGGGGTGCTGCGCTGCCGCGATAATGGCATTCCCGAACCGCTTACCGCGGGCGATTCATCACCCAGCTGAACGCCATCGCGTTGAAGATGGTGTAGAGGCCATAAAGCAGCATCGCGGTGAACCAGTTGCGCGTCGCGATCGCCATGGCCCCGACAAGGAGCAGGAATTCGAACACATAAGTGATGTGTGGACCCACCTTGTCGGCGAGCGGCCGGACCATCTGCTGCACCAGCGGATCGTCGCTTTCCATGAAGGCGCGGTGCATTGCGAAATTGCCCACCCCGGCGCAGAAAATGGCGATGATCGCGATCCACATGCGCATCAAATGGGGCCTAATGGGTGGAAATGCCAGCGGCTTTGCGGTTAAGAGCGGCGGCACGGCTCTACGCCCGATCGGAAAACCGGTCCCGGGGACAATTACCCGGGGCATCCCCACAAGAAGGATCCCGTTCGATGAGACAGTTCGCGCCGCTGCCGGTTGCCATTCTCCTGACCGCTGTCGGCGCGCCGCCGGCGCATGCCGCCGTTGCCGGTCCGGCGCTGCCCGCCGCGACCGTGCCGGCGGTCATGGCGGCGATGGAGGTGCGGCCCTTGCCCTTGCCCGATCCGGTGCGCGCGATGATTGGCGCCGCGATCGACAGCGGCGAGCGCAAGGATGTGGAAACCGTGGTGGCGCTCGCCAAGGCGACCAATCCGCGATCGCTCGATGAAATCGACGCGATCCTCTCCGCCTGGCGCGCGCGAACCAAGCGGGAGCCCGAGCGTGATCCGGTCCTCCAGATGCTGGCCGCCGCCATGGCGAGCAAGAAGGACGGCGATGTAGAAGCGGTGGGGGCGCTTGCCAAAAAGACCAGCCCCGCACAGGTCGCCGACATCGATGCGCTGCTGGTCGATTATCGCGCCAAGCGCGCGGCCGAGAAGCAGGCGGCGGCCGATGCGGCGCGGGCGCGGCTGGCGAGCGCGAAATTCTGGCAGCATTGGAAGGGCGAGGGGCAGATCGGTGCCTCGCACAGCTCGGGCAATTCGAAATCGACCGGGCTCAGCGCCGGCATCGCGCTGGCGCGCAAGGGGCTGGACTGGGATCAGCGCTTCCGCGTTCAGGCCGATTATCAGCGCACCAATGGCAAGACGACGATCGAGAAATATCTTGCCGAATATGAACCGCAAATCCGCATGGGCAACCGTGCCTTTGCCTTTGGCCTGGGCCGGTGGGAGCGCGACCGGATGCAGGGGTTCGATGCGCGTTGGAGCGCGTCGGGCGGGCTTGGCTACAAGCTGATCGACGGCAAGACGATGACGCTCAACCTGAAGGCCGGGCCGGCGTGGCGGCAGACCGAACTGGTTGCGGGCGGGCATGAGAGCGAGCTCACCGGGCTCGCGGGGCTCGATTTCGGGTGGCAGATGTCGCCGAACCTGCGGCTGACGCAGGTCGCCTCGACGATCGTCGGCGATCGCACGACCACGACCAGTTCGCTGACCGCGCTCAATGCCAAGCTTTCGGGTGCGCTGTCGGCGCGGGTCTCCTATTCGGCCGACATCGACACCCATCCGCCGGCGGGGGTCAAGACCGTCGATACGCTGACCCGCTTCACGCTGGTCTACGGCTTTTAATCGAAGATTTCGGCACCGCCGATCTCGCGGCCCGCTTCGAGCAGGCCGACGCCGGGGACGTGGTTGAATTCGATGCGGATACCGTCGGGGTCTTCAAAGAGGATCGAATAATAGCCCGGCGCCCAGGGCTCCTCCTGCGGGCCGTGGACGAAGACGATGTCGTTGCGATCCTTCAAAAAGGCATAAAGGCGGTCGACCGCGTCCCGATCGCGCATCCGGAAACAGGCATGATGCAGCCCCGGCGCGCCCTGATCGAAGCGTTTCCCGGCATTTTCCGGGCTGCCGGTCCGTATGCCGATCGCGGTGCGGCCGCCGACGCCGTACAGCATCGCGTCGCTGTCGAGCACCACCTTGAGCTCGAGATAGGCGATGAGGTCGCGCCAGAAAGCCGTCGACCGCGCGAAATCGCCGGCGGTCAGGATCACATGGGCGACCCCGTTGAGATCGCCGGTCACTTGATCGCCGCGAGGGTGTAGAGAAATTCGGCGAAGCCCATCGTCGCATCGACCATGCCCGCGACCTTGGGATTGGTCGAATCGATCAGATAATATTCGTTCGGCGCGTGCGCGCCCGACCCGTGACCGATGCCGAAATGGGCGGCGGGGATCGACACGGGCGGCGCGGTGAAGGTCGCGCCCGGCCAGCTTCCCGCCAGACGCGCGTTGATGTTCGCCTTGACGCCCAGCGCCTTGTAGGTGGCAAGCTCGGTACGGACGAGGCGGCTGTCCTCGGCGACTTCGGTCGGATCATAGCCGCCCGACACATTCATCTCGACGTCGGAGAAGCCATGCTTGTCGAGGTGGGCGCGCAGCTTCTTTTCGGCCTCGGCGCGCGTCTGGTTGGGGACGAGGCGGAGGTCGAGCTTCGCGACCGCGCGGCCGGGCAGGATCGTCTTGCCGCCGGGACCGGTGTAGCCCGCGACCAACCCTTCGATATTGACCGTCGGTTCCTGCGCGAGGCGGATCAGCGCATCGTCATATTTGAGGTTGTCGATCCAGACGTTGACGCCGAGCGCCTGCTTTTCGGCCGCCTCGTCGGCGCCCTTTGCGGCTTCTCGGATCAGCATCTTTTCGCGCTCGGTAAGCGGGCGGACATTTTCGAACCAGCCCTCGATCGCCGGCGTATTGCCGTCGGGCGTGACCAGCGTCTGGAGCGCCTGCACCAACCGCCACGCTGGCGAATCGAGCATCGCCTTCAGGCTGGAATGAACGTCGCCCTTGGGGCCGCGGCCCCATTTTTCACCGCTGGCGATCAGTTCAAGTTCGATGATACCCTTCGACCCCAGATTGACATCGACCGCGCCGGTCTTGTCCTGCGAGGCGAAGGGGATGAAAATGCCGTCGCATTTCTTGAGCGCGGCGAGCACATTCGGTTTGGTCGCGACCTGGCGGAAATGCGGCGAGCCGATCTCCTCCTCGCCCTCGCAGATCAGGACGATGTTGACGGGCAATTTCGCCTTCGCAGCGCGAATCGCGTGAAGCGCCGCTAGGAAGGTCGCCTCGGGCCCCTTCTGGTTCACCGCGCCGCGCCCGACGATCGACAGGCCAAAGCCCGGCTTGTCGACCATCTTGCCTTCGAGCGGCGGCGACGACCATTCGGCGGGGTCGAACTGCTTCACATCGTACATGAAATAGATGCCGAGCGTGCGCGGCGCCCCGACATCGATGGTGCCGAACACCCCGGGCTGGCCGTCGGTAGGAACGATCTCGACATTCGAAAACCCCGCGTCCCTCGCAAGTTCGGCCATATAGGCGGCGCCTTCGGCCATGTTGCGATTTTCCGCCGCGATAGAGGGCAGGGCGATCCAGTCGCGCAGCCGCTTGACCGACGCCTCCTTGCCCGCCTCGGCCGCCTTGCGGATCGCCGCCATCGGGCCGCTTGCAGCCAGCGTCGGCAGCGGCCGCATCATCATCGCACCTGCGCCCAGCATCGCGGTGCCGCGCAGCAATGCGCGGCGGTTCAGCTTGTCGACGTTACCGAAATCCATTCTGCATCCCCTAGCTGCCCCGTATGGGAAGCAATGTGCCGCATCGGCCGTGAAACGCAAGGCTGTGTCGGTGGCTTACCGTTACGGGCTTGGGGAACGGCGGAACTCATGCCGCGCATTGCTGCCGAGCGTTAGTTCAAGAAAATCTGCCAACACCAATCCAGCGCGTCGTTCCCTGCTTGCGCTCCACAGCAGTAAAATCAGTGCGGCGGCACTTAGGGCTAGGATGATAGCGCCGGAGAGGCCCATTTTGTCTTCACGGTACAATCCCACCGCGATCACCGGAAACAGCGCTCCCACCAGACACAGATAGAACATGCCATTGATGTCGGAACCCGACCGGCCAGCGATGCGGCAACCCGTCCCATCGTCATGAATCCAACCGACGAGCATGGGGCCTTGGCGATCAACCATGCTGTTCCACAAACAAATGAAACGGCCAAGGACAAAGCCACGCGGGCCATCGTGTGGGTCATACCAAGGCTGCTTGCATTCCCGAATTCGGCTTTTGCTCTCGGCGATGCCAAGAGGCGTCTTCAGTTCGAAGGCAAATCCGAGGGGGAGGAAGGCCATCTCACGCCTTCTCGAGCAGCCCTTCTTCCTTGATCCGCTTTTGCCAGATTTTCGGCGCGTTGACGTGGACGTTCTGGCCTTCGCTATCGACCGCGACGGTGACGGGGAAGTCCTTGACCTCGAATTCGTAGATCGCCTCCATGCCGAGGTCGGCGAAGCCGACGACCTTCGAGCCCTTGATCGCGCGCGCGACGAGATAGGCGGCGCCGCCGACCGCCATCAGATAGGCGCTCTTGTGCTTGGCGATCGCCTGCGTTGCGGCGGGGCCGCGTTCGGCCTTGCCGACGCAGGCGAGCAGGCCCTGTTCGAGCATCATGTCCATGAACTTGTCCATGCGCGTCGCGGTGGTGGGGCCGGCGGGGCCGACGATTTCCTCGCCCACCGGATCGACCGGGCCGACATAATAGATGACGCGGCCCTTGAACTCGACGGGCAGCTCTTCACCCTTGGCGAGCATGTCGGCGATGCGCTTGTGCGCGGCATCGCGGCCGGTGAGCATCTTGCCATTGAGGAGGATGCGGTCGCCCTGTTTCCAGCTGGCGACGACTTCGGGGGTCAGCGTGTCGAGGTCGACGCGTTTCGCCGCGCTGTCCGGCGCCCAGTCGATCTGCGGATAGTCGGCGAGCACCGGCTTTTCGAGATAGGCGGGGCCGCTGCCGTCGAGGGTGACGTGCGCGTGGCGGGTGGCGGCGCAGTTCGGGATCATCGCGACGGGCTTCGACGCGGCGTGGGTCGGCCAATCCTTGATCTTGATGTCGAGCACGGTCGCGAGGCCGCCGAGCCCCTGCGCGCCGATGCCGAGCGCATTGACCTTTTCATAAAGCTCGATGCGCAGTTCCTCTGTCGGATTGCTCGGCCCGCGTGCGAGCAGTTCGGTCATGTCGATCGGGTCCATCAACGACTGCTTGGCCAGCAGCATCGCCTTTTCGGCGGTGCCGCCGATGCCGATGCCGAGCATGCCGGGGGGGCACCAGCCCGCGCCCATCTGGGGCACCATTTCGAGCACCCAGTCGACGATCGAATCCGACGGGTTCATCATCTTGAACTTCGACTTGTTCTCGCTGCCGCCGCCCTTCGCCGCGACGTCGATATGCACCTTGTCGCCGGGAACCATCTCGACATTCAGCACCGACGGGGTGTTGTCCTTTGTGTTGACGCGGCTGAACGCAGGATCGGCGAGGATCGAGGCGCGCAGCTTGTTGTCGGGGTGGAGATAGGCGCGGCGGACGCCTTCGTCGACGACCTGTTGCAGGCTGCGCGGGCTGTCGAGGCGGCAGTCCATGCCCCATTTGATGAACACCGTGACGATGCCCGTGTCCTGGCAGATCGGACGGTGTCCCTCGGCGCACATGCGACTGTTCGACAGGATCTGCGCCATCGCGTCCTTCGCAGCGGGCGACACCTCGCGCTCATAGGCGGCGCCCAAGGCGCGGATATAGTCCATCGGGTGAAAATAGCTGATGTACTGGAGCGCGTCGGCGACGGTTTCGATGAGGTCGTCTTCGCGGATGATGACGGTGTTCATGTGCAGCCCTTTGCCCGGTTTCGTGAGTCGCGGTTTTCCTAGACCCGCATCGCGGCAACGGAAAGGGGTCAGCGCCTGCGGCGCCCGAAACCGGTCGCGGGCGGGCTCGCCGGGTGGCGCGCGGACGGGCGGACGACGGGGCGAAGGGGTGGCGCGGTGAGTGCGACGACGAGCGGACGGCCCCGCATCATGCCGCGCCAGCAGGCGATGGCCGTGGTCCCGAGCAGCACGATCCAGCCGCCACCCGCGGCTGCGAGCAGCGTCCAGCCATAATGGGCGGGCAGGGCGATCGCCATCAGCGTAGGGACGCAGGCGACGATGACGAGCGTTCCCGCCAAAGTCCACCAGCGCCCGCCGAGCTGTGCGAGCGCAAGCCCGATCGCGACATTGGTCAGCGCCAGCAATACGAATTTGGCGGCGACCGGATAGGGCAGGCTTGCCATCGCGGGCGAATAATCGCCTGCAGTGAAGGCGGCCTGGATGTCGAACAGCAGCCAGTTTTCATACCCGTCGCAAAGCGCGGCCAGGATCGGCAGCGCGGCGGCGACGGCGAACAGGCGTAGCCCCGTCTCGCGTCCCAGCGCGATCAGGCCGCTGGCCAGGAATCCGGCGTAAAGCAGCATGTAGAGATAGTCGCGCTCGTTGCCGGTTCGCATTGCGGCGAGGCGCCCGACCTGCCGCGGGTCGCTATCGGGTCCGAAGATCGCGAGAAGATCGTCCTGCCCACCCGCGAACTCGAAGGCAAGCACCGGTGCGCCGTAGCCCGGCTCGGCGGCGAAGCTGTCTTGCGGGAAGGTTTGGCTCAGACAAAGGCCGACCGTTATGGTGCCGAAACCGAGGAAAAGCGCCGCGAGCCACCAGCGTACCGCTGGCAGCGCGCCCGCATTCAACCTATTGGCACTCGGCGCATTTGCCGCGCACTTCGATCACCGGGCGCTCGGCAGCAAATCCGGTCGCGGCGGCGGCGGCGCGCACGCCGTCGGACAGCTTGTCATTATCGACATGGACGGCGTTGCCGCAGCTGTCGCAGATCAGGAAGATGCAGTCGTGCAGGCAGCCCGGATGGCTGTTGGCGACAAAGGCATTGGCGCTTTCGACCCGGCGGACGAGATTGTTGGCAACGAACAGGTCGAGGATACGGTAGACGCTGTTGGGCGCGACGCGCTTGCCGCGTTTTTGCGAGACGATGTCGGCGATTTCATAGGCGCTCGCTGGCTTGCCAATTTCAGCGACCGCATCGAAAATCTGCGCGCGCATGTCGGTCCACGCTTCGCCGGCCTTTTCGAGCGCGTCCTGCGCCGCATTGGCGAGCGAGGCGCCGCTGGCCTCGATATGCGCATGTTCGTGCTTGCCCATAGGGATAATGTAGGCGCTTTGGAGGGCGCCCGCAAGCTGCGGGCAATGCGTATCAGTGCGCCGCGCGGCGATTGAGATCGTGCCCGAGCGCGACAACCGCTACCCCGATCATCGTCGCGAGCACTTCGCTGCCGTCATGCGGCCGCGACAGCGCGCCCGCCATCATGCCCAGCCCGAAGCTGCCGACCGCGAAAGGCATCATATAGCCGTGGCTGAGCACCCCGGCGACGAGCGTAACCAGCGCAAAGCCGATCGCAACGACCAGCCCGATCTCGTGAAAGGCAGGATGCAACAACGCGCCGCCGACCGAGGCGAGCGAGGCGAAGAAGATCGTGCTGGCAAGACAGTGGACGAGGCACAGGCCCGACAGGCCGATGGCGAGCTGATCGCCCGTCAAAGCGGTCAGCGGCCGCGAATCGCGCGCAGCCCGAACCAGCGCACTAAGGCGCGTCAGAACAGGGGCATGGCTGGCGACGTGCGTCACCCGATTCTCCAAGGAAAGCAATTGCAGGCCTTGATATGGCATATCATGACAAAGGTTACAATGTCACATTATGACATTTCTTCGCGTGAGCGCCTCTCCCGTCACCCCCGCGAAGGCGGGGGTCCAGCTATCTTCAGTCGTTAAGAGCGTCGAACAAGTCGATCCAATCGGGATTCTGCTCTTCGATCAGCCGGAATTTCCACGCACGGTTCCATTTCTTCATTGCCTTTTCGCGGGCGATGGCGTCGCGAATGTCGTTATGCGGCTCCGCATAGACGAGGCGGTTCAGGCCATAGCGTTTGCAGAAATCGGAGCCGTTACCCGTGCGGTGCTGAAAAATGCGGGCAGGGAGGTGCGCGGTGACGCCGATATAGATGGTGCCGCGATAACGGTTGGCCATGATGTAGACGTGACCGCCCGTCATCTTAAGCTGGACCCCCGCCTTCGCGGGGGTGACGATGAAGGATACGAGGGGGAATAGGTAGGAGTGTCATCCCCCCGCTTCGGCGCGCAAGGCTTTGCGGTCCAGTTTGCCGATCATCGTCTTGGGCAGATGATCGCGCACCTCGACGGCGCCCACGCGTTCATGCTTGCCGAGTTGCGGGTTGAGCCAGGCGGCGAGCGCGTCGCCCGAGACGTCGTAGCCCTCTTCCAGCGTGACGAAGGCCTTGGGGTGTTCGCCGCGATAGGGATCGGGGACGCCGAGGACGATCGCTTCCTTGACCGCCGGGTGCTGGTAGAGTTTGTGCTCGATCTCGCTCGGATAGACCTTGAAGCCGCCAACCGCGATCATGTCCTTCAGCCGGTCGACGATGCGGATATAGCCGTCGGCGTCGATCGTCGCGACGTCGCCGGTGCGCAGCCAGCCGTCGGCGGTGAAGCTGTCCTGGTCGGCATCGGGGCGGTTCCAGTAGCCGCGCATGATCTGCGGCCCTTTGACCGCCAGCTCGCCGGGCTCGCCCACGGGCGCGTCCTTGGCCGGATCTTCCTTGTCGAGCAGGCGGATATGGGTCGCGGGGATCGGCTGGCCGATCGTTCCCGCCTTGACCGGACCCTCATAGGGGTTGGTCGCGACGACCCCGGCGCTTTCGGTGAGGCCATAGCCTTCGACGAGCGACGCGCCGGTCGCTGCAACGAACTTCTCGCGCAGTTCGGCGGGCATCGGCGCGCCGCCCGAGATGCAGACGCGCAAGCTGGAGAAATCGGTCTTGGCAAGGTCGGGATGGTCGAGCAGCGCCTGATACATGGTCGGCACGCCGGGCAGCGCCGTCGCCTTCGTTCGGGTGATCGTCTGCAGCGCCTGTTTCGCGTCGAAGCGCGGGAGCATTGCGATCATGCCGCCGTTCAGCACCGTCCGGTTGAGGACGCAGGTATTGGCGAAGACGTGGAAGAAGGGCAGCACGCCGAGGATGCGGTCGTCGGCGTCGCGGTCGGGGTCGATCGCATTGACCTGCCGCGCGTTGGCGGTCAGATTCTGGTGCGTCAGCATCGCGCCCTTCGGCGTGCCCGTCGTGCCGCCGGTATACTGGATCAGCGCGACATCGCCTTCCGGGTCGATGGCGACCGGATCGGGGCGCGCATCATTGTCGGTCAGCGCCGAAAAACGGATGATGCGCGGATCGTCGGGCACCGCCGCCGTCTCCTTGCGGCGGAACAGGCGGTAGAGGATCGACTTGGCCGCGGGCAGCCCGCCGGCGATCGAGCCGACGACCAGCCGCTTCAGGCTCGACCCCTCGAGCACCGCGAGCGCCGTCGGCAACAGTGCCGAGGCGCTGATCGTGAACAGCGTGTCGGTTCCCGAATCCTCCACCTGCGCCTCGAGTTCGGCGACCGTGTAGAGCGGCGAGAAATTGACGACCGTCGCACCCGCGGCAAGCGCGCCATAATAGGCGGCGACATAATGCGGGACATTGGGCAGGAACAGGCCGACCCGGCTGCCTTTGCCGATGCCGCGCTGCTGCAGGCCGCGCGCGACGCGGGCGACCCCGTCCGCGACTTCGGCATAGCTGAAACGGCGCCCCATGAAGTCGAGCATCGGCGCCTCGCCGCGCCGCGCGACGCTGTCGGCGAGCATGGCGGGCAGCGAGAGCGGCGCGAACGACTGGTCCCAGGCGGCGGGGTGGCGATATTCGGTCGACCAGTCGTAGAGCGTGCCCATCGGGGGATGGCGTCCTTTCGCAAAATGAGGCGGGATTTCCTTACACTAGGGTCAGTAAGCCGATATCGCAATCGGCAGCGCGCTTGCGGGCTGGCGCCTCGGCGGCTAGGCAGGGCCATCGTCTTTGCAGGGGATCGTCATGTTGCAGCTTTCATCTCGGATCGTCGCGGCCGTTGCCGTCATGGGCTGTCTGTTTGTGACCCCCGCGTCTGCAAAGGACAAAGACAAGGCCCCGCCCCGCCCGGCGCAGATCGAACAGCTCTATGCATGCCGCGACATCGCCGATCCGGCGCAGCGTCTTGCCTGTTTCGACCGCGAGGTTGGGTCGCTTGCCAGTGCGGACGAGGCCCGCGAAATTGTCTTTACCGACCGCGAAACGGCCAAGAAGACGCGCCGTGGCCTGTTCGGGTTCAGCTTTCCCAAGCTCGGCGGCATTTTCGGCGGCGACGAGGATGAGGTGCGCGAGATCGATACGGTCATCAAATCGGTGAGCATGAACCAGTCTGGGAAATATGTGATGACGATGGAAGACGGCGCCGTCTGGTCGCAGATCGATACGACGGTATTGCCGCGGCAACCTAAGCCCGGCCAGAAGATCCATATCAAGACCGCGACGATGGGCAGCTATTTCGCCAGCGTAGAGGGTGGGCGGTCGATCCGCATGAAGCGCGACCGCTGACCACCTGGCGCCTTTGACTGCCGTGCCATGACCACGACCGCGCGATTGAGCCGGCCGACGGCTGGCGCTTCGCCCTTTGTACTGCTCGACGACGCGCGGGCAGAGAATGCAGCGTGCGCGCGGCTGTTCCGCGATCCGATAGAAATCCTCTGCGCGCGTGAGGTGCGGGACGTGGCGGCTCTGCTTGATGGTCTGGCGGCGGCGCGCGCGGGCGGGCTGCATGTCGCCGGCTACCTCGCTTATGATGGAGGCAAGGCGCTGGCGCCCGCCTCGCGGCACCGCTCTGCCTTGCCGATGGACTTCGATGCGCCGCTCGGCTGGTTCGGCCTGTTCGAGCTTGTCGAGCGGATCGATGCCGACGCAGTTGCGTCGCTTCTTCCCGATCCCGATGCCGCTTGGATCGGCGCTCCACAGCCGCGCGTGGCGCGTGCGGACTATGAGGCCGCTGTCGCGCGGGTTCTCGATTATATTCGCGCCGGCGACATTTATCAGGCCAATCTGACCTTTCGCGCCGACGTGCCCTTCGCGGGCGATCCGCTCGCCGTCTATGCGCGGCTGCGGCAGACGGCGCGGGCGGGATATGGCGGTTTTATCTGGACCGGCGAGCAGGCGATCGCGTCGCTGTCGCCCGAGCTTTTTTTCGCGCTGCGCGGCGGCGCGGTGATGGCGCGGCCGATGAAGGGGACGGCCGCGCGTCGCGCCGATCCCGAAAGCGACGCGCGCGGGGCGCGGGCGCTCGCGCAGGATCCCAAGCAGCGTGCCGAAAATCTGATGATCGTCGACCTGCTCCGCAACGATCTGTCGCGCGTTGCCGAGGCCGGATCGGTCGCGGTGCCCGAACTGTTTCGCGTCGAAACCTATCCCACGATTCATCAGCTCGTCTCTGACGTCACCGCGCGCCTGCCCGCGGACAAGGGGGCCGCGGACGTGCTGCGCGCCGCCTTTCCCTGCGGGTCGATCACCGGCGCACCCAAGGTGCGGGCGATGGAGATCATCGACGAACTGGAGGACGAAGCGCGCGGACTTTACACCGGTTCGATCGGCTTCATCGCGCCCGATGGCGAGGCGGCGTTCAATGTCGCGATCCGCACGCTCGTCTTTCCGTCGCAGCGCGACTTGCGCGACGGGGCGCATTGCGCCACGCTGGGACTGGGTTCCGGAATCGTCGCCGACAGCGAACCGGCTGAAGAATGGCGCGAATGTCTGGCCAAGGGGGAATTTGTGGTCGCTGCCGGGCAAAGCTTCGATCTGATCGAGACGATGCACTTCGATCCCGTGGACGGCGTCCAGCGGCTCGAGGGGCATCTGGCGCGCATGAAGGCGAGCGCCGAGGCTCTGGGCTTTCGTTTCGACCGCCACGGCGCGCGCAACAATCTGCAGTCGGCGACCTTTCGCCTGCGCAGCGCCGCGCGCGTGCGGATGCGGCTCGCGCCTTCGGGCGCGCTTGCGGTCGAGGTGTCGCCATTGCCGCGGCTTGCCGAGCTCCCGGTGCCGGTCGCCGTCGCGCCTGCGCCGCTCGCTCCCGGCGATTTCCGTCTGACCCACAAGACCAGCCTTCGCGGCGCCTATGACGAAGTGCGCGCGGCGCACGGCACCGCCGAAGTCGTGTTCGTCGACGAGCCGGGGTTCGTAACCGAAGGAAGCTGGAGCAACATCTTCGTCGAACGCGACGGCCTGTTGCTCACGCCGCCGCTGTCGCTCGGCCTGTTGCCCGGCGTGCTGCGCGCCGAACTGGTCGAAAAGGGGCGGGCGGTCGAGTCGCATCTGCGCCTCGCCGATCTGGCGGACGGCTTCTTCATCGGCAATTCGCTGCGCGGGCTGATCCCGGCGCGGCTGGCGCAGCCCGCAGGCTGAACTTTCGGCTTGCATAGCTAATTTATGGCGCCGCCGACTTGCCTATTGCGGGCGGAGGCTTTAGGCGCGGCCCCGCGCAATTTCCTGTCATTTTGCAGCCTGTCCGCGCAAGCCACGGAAAGTATCGTCATGTCGCTGAAGCCGCACACCTCCGCCGCCCTCAACCGCATCCAGCCGTCGGCCACGCTCGCGATGACCGCGCGCGTCACCAAGCTGAAAGCGGACGGCGTCGACGTGATCGGCCTGTCGGCGGGCGAGCCCGATTTCGACACGCCCGATTTCGTCAAGGAAGCGGCGATCGAGGCGATCCGCGGCGGCCAGACCAAATATACGCTGGTCGACGGCACGGTCGCGCTCAAGGAAGCGATCCGCGGCAAGTTCCGCCGCGACAACGGGCTCGACTTCGGGCTCGACCAGATCACGGTCAATGTCGGCGGCAAGCATACGCTGTTCAACGCGCTCGTCGCGACTGTCGACCCCGGTGACGAGGTGATCATCCCGGCACCCTATTGGGTTAGCTATCCCGACATCGTCGCCTTTGCCGGCGGCACGCCGGTGACGATCGAGGCGTCGGCGGCGCAGCATTACAAGATCACGCCCGAACAGCTCGACGCCGCGATCACCGCGAAGACGCGCTGGATCATCTTCAATTCGCCGTCGAACCCGTCGGGCGCCGCCTATTCGCCCGAGGAACTCGACGCGCTGGGCGAGGTCATCCGCCGCCATCCGCATGTGATGGTGATGACCGACGATATGTACGAACATGTCTGGTACGCCGATTTCGCCTTCTCGACGCTGGCGCAGCGCTGCCCCGACCTGATCGACCGTATCCTGACCGTCAACGGCTGTTCCAAGGCCTATGCGATGACCGGCTGGCGCATCGGCTATGCCGGCGGCCCCGCCTGGCTGATCAAGGCGATGGGCAAGCTGCAATCGCAGTCGACGTCGAACCCCTGTTCGGTGGCGCAGGCCGCGGCGGTGGCCGCGCTCGGCGGTCCGCAGCAGTTTCTCGAGGAGCGCAACGCCGCGTTCCGCAAGCGCCGCGACATGGTCGTCGCGATGCTCAACGACGCGCCGGGGCTGAACTGCCCGGTTCCCGACGGGGCCTTCTATGTCTATCCCGACGCGAGCGGCTGCATGGGCAAGACGACCCCCGACGGCAAGCCGATCGACAGCGACGAAGCGTTGATCGACTATTTCCTCGATACCGCGCGCGTCGCGGCGGTGCATGGCGCGGCCTTCGGTCTGTCGCCAGCCTTCCGCGTTTCCTATGCGACGTCGGAGGCGGTGCTCAAGGAAGCGTGCATCCGCATCCAGCAGGCTTGCGCCGCGCTGCGCTGACCGCGGCGCCGGACCGGCGCCGTCTGAACGATGCCCCTTCATCCGGTTCACCGGATAGTAAGCCATTATCGCTATGGGTGATGGCGGTCACTGCACGGCGGCACGGGGCGCGCCATATCGTCGCTGTAACCGAGGGGGCCTCCCCCGCGAAAACGACAATATGACAAAAAGAGGCTTTTATGTTTTCGATGTTCCGCTCCGACTGGTTTCCGACCATGCTCGCCGGCTTCGCCATTGGTGCCTTGATCGTCGTGCTGAATCAGCCGGCGGTCGCCATGCCGATCTGACCGTGATGCGGCGCCCCTTCGCCGCGCTGATCGCTGCCGCGGTGCTGGCGCAATGCGCGCCCGCGCAGGCGGAAAGCGTCGTCAAGCTCCCCGCGGCGGCCGTCGATCCCGCAGTGAAGACGAAGCGTGCGGTTGCCGTGCTCGCGGGCGGATGCTTCTGGGGCGTCGAAGGCGTCTTTTCCAATGTGAAGGGCGTCGTGTCGGTCGAATCGGGCTATCATGGCGGCAGCAAGGCCACCGCCGAATATGACCAGACCTCGTCCGGCACGACCGGACACGCCGAGTCGGTTCGCATCGTCTATGATCCGTCGATGGTCAGCTATGGCACCTTGTTGCGCATCCTGTTTTCCGTGGTCGCCGACCCGACGCTGAAAAACCGGCAGGGTCCCGACAGCGGCACCCAATATCGCGCCGCGATCGTGCCGATGGATGCCGCGCAGCGACAGGTCGCGACCGCGTATCTGGCACAGATCGGCAAGGGCCGTTATTTCAAGGCGCCGATCGTGGTCCCGGTCGAAAGCTACAAAGGCTTTTACCGCGCCGAAGCCTATCATCAGGATTTCATGCGCCTGCATCCCGACAATGGCTATATCCGCCGCTGGGACGCGCCCAAGCTGGCGGCGCTGAAACGCCTCTATCCCGAATGGGTGCGGGCGACCCCGGCGCCCTGAACGGCGCCGCACGCGGCGAGCCGTTCAGTGTTCCGCCACTTATCGCGCGATAGGAATCATTCACCGCAAATCGCTGGTCCGCGCAGGCGGAGTGCGGGACGCATGGTGCCGACCAAAAAGGTCGGGCGATAAACTGGTCGCGGGTTGCGGGGTTATGATGGCGTTGGGATTTTCGGGCAGGCGGCTGCTCGGTATGGCGATTGGCGGTATGGCGCTGGCGGGCTGTGTCAGCGGCGCGGCACTGGTGCCGACGCCGCGGCAGGCGCAAACGGCGCCGCGCGGTGCGGTCAGCGTTCCCATCGGGCCGCCGGTCAGCACCGCAACCCCGGCGCGCGCGGTGAATGCGCCCCCAAAGGACGTCGTCGATCCGGGCTTCCGGCGCCCGCCGAGTGGTCTCAGCGACCGGATTTCCCAGCTTTGGCGAACTTTTCCGGGCAAGACCGGCATCGCCGTCCAGCGTATCGACGGCGAATGGTCGTTTTCGGAACGCGGCGGCGAATTGTTCCCGCAGCAGAGCGTGTCGAAACTGTGGGTGGCGATGACCGTGCTCGATGCGGTCGATCAGGGCAAGCTCAGCCTCGACCGCCAGGTGGACATTGGTCCCAACGACCTCACCCTGTTCCATCAGCCGCTCGCGGCGCGCGTGCGGTCCGAAGGCAAGGTGACGATGAGCGTGCGCGACCTTATCGAAACCGCGATCACGCACAGCGACAACACCGCCAACGACAGCCTGCTGCGCACGGTGGGCGGTCCCGAGGCGGTCCGGCGCTTCATCGCGAAGAAGGGTCTGGGATCGATCCGTTTCGGTCCCGGCGAACGCCTGTTGCAGAGCGCGACCGCGGGCCTGTCGTGGCAGCAGAGCTATTCGCGGGGCAACGCCTTCCAGCAGGCGCGCGCGGCGCTGCCCGATTCGACGCGCAAGGCCGCGCGCGAGGCCTATCTTGCCAATCCGATGGACGGCGCCGCGCCGGCGGCGATCGCGAGCGCATTGACCCGGCTGGCGCGCGGGGCGCTGCTGTCGCCCGAATCGACGCAATATCTGATGGGCGTGATGAGCCGGACGCACAGCGGGCCGAAGCGGCTGAAGGCCGGGCTCCCCTCGGGCTGGGACTTCATGCACAAGACCGGCACCGGCCAGGATTACAAGGGCGAGACGGCAGGCTATAACGACATCGGCATCGCCACCGCACCCGACGGTACGCGCTATGCCATCGTCGTGATGCTGGGCGATACATCGGCGTCGATCCCCGCGCGCATGGCGCTGATGCAGGCGGTTTCCGGCGCGGTGGCCGAATTTCACGGAAAGTAGGCTTCGATGAAAAGGGTGATGGTTCCGCTGCTGGCGCTGCCGCTGGTCCTGTCCGCCTGCGCAACGCCCGAGACGCGGCTGCGCAACGGGCTTCAGAATGCGGGTCTGTCGAAGGCGATGTCGACGTGCATGGCGGGGCGCATGGTCGACCGGCTGTCGCTCGTCCAGCTTCGCCGCCTGTCGGCGCTGGGCAGCCTGAAAGACCGCGAAATCACCGACCTGACGCTCGACCAGTTCTTCCGCAAGGTCCGCGCGCTAAAGGATCCGGAGATATTGGCGGTGACGACCAGCTCCGCCGCGGTGTGTGCGCTGCGCTGATCCAACCGCCGCTTTGGCGCGTGTCAAGATTTTCTGGGCGCGGCAGGGGTAGCCTTGCCGCGCAACTTGTGCTTATGCGGCGCCGCATATCTCCCCGCTTACAGAGTCGAAAGGCCCGGCAGAGCTCATGAACATCCACGAATATCAGGCCAAGGAACTGCTCGCGAAATTTGGCGTCGCGGTGCCCAAGGGCATTCCCGCGATGAGTGTCGAGGAAGCCGTCGCGGCGGCAAAGCAGCTCCCCGGACCGCTTTACGTCGTCAAGGCACAGATCCACGCGGGCGGCCGCGGCAAGGGCAAGTTCAAGGAACTCGGCCCCGACGCCAAGGGCGGCGTTCGCCTGGCGAAGAGCATCGAGGAAGTCGAAGCGCACGCCAAGGACATGCTGGGCAACACGCTGGTGACGATCCAGACCGGCGAGGCCGGCAAGCAGGTCAACCGCCTGTACATCACCGACGGCGTCGACATCGGCAAGGAATTCTACCTCGCGCTGCTCGTCGATCGCGCCACCAGCCGCATCGCGGTCGTCGCGTCGACCGAAGGCGGGATGGACATCGAGGAAGTCGCGCACTCGGCCCCCGAAAAGATCCACACCATCACCATCGATCCCGCCACCGGCCTGATGCCGCACCACGGCCGCGCGGTGGCCAAGGCGCTCGACCTGTCGGGCGACCTCGCCAAGCAGGCGGCGAAGATCCTCGAGGGCCTCTATGCCGCATTCCTCGGCACCGACGCCTCGCAGATCGAAATCAACCCGCTCGCCATCTGCCCGACCGACGAAGGCGACAAGCTCTATGTCCTCGACGCAAAGGTCGGCTTCGATTCGAACGCGATGTTCCGTCACAAGGATCTCGCCGAGCTGCGCGACCTGACCGAAGAAGATCCGGCCGAGGTCGAGGCGAGCGAATATGACCTTGCCTACATCAAGCTCGACGGCAATATCGGCTGCATGGTCAACGGCGCCGGCCTGGCGATGGCGACGATGGATATCATCAAGCTCAACGGGGCTTTCCCGGCGAACTTCCTCGACGTCGGCGGCGGCGCGAACAAGGAAAAGGTCACCGCGGCGTTCAAGATCATCCTCAAGGATCCCGCCGTTCAGGGCATTCTCGTCAACATCTTCGGCGGCATCATGAAGTGCGACATCATCGCCGAAGGCATCGTCGCCGCGGCGAAGGAAGTGAATCTGTCGGTGCCGCTGGTCGTCCGCCTGGAAGGCACCAACGTCGAAAAGGGCAAGGAAATCCTGGCAAACTCGGGTCTCGCGATCGTTCCCGCGAACGATCTGGGCGACGCGGCGAAGAAGATCGTCGCCGAGGTTGCCAAGGCGGCCTGACTGGTTTTCCCTTTCCGCTCTTGCGGCGGAAGGGGTCGCCCACAGGTTGACGTTTACGTAAACGCCAATTATGGCGCACTGCACAATTCTTCGAGAGGAGCTGAAAAGCCATGAAAATCCTCGTCCCCGTGAAGCGGGTGCTCGATTACAACGTGAAGCCGCGGGTGAAGGCGGACGGCACGGGCGTTGACCTTGCCAACGTCAAGATGTCGATGAACCCCTTCGACGAAATCGCCGTCGAAGAGGCGATCCGCCTCAAGGAAAAGGGCGTCGCGACCGAGATCGTCGCCGTCAGCGTCGGCCCGGCCAAGGCGCAGGAAACGCTGCGTACCGCGCTTGCGATGGGCGCCGACCGCGCGATCCTGGTGCAGACCGACGATGAAGCCGAACCGCTCGCGATCGCGAAGATATTGAAGGCGATTGCCGATGCCGAAACGCCGGGTCTCGTGATCCTCGGCAAGCAGGCGATCGACGGCGACAACAACCAGACCGGCCAGATGCTCGCCGCGCTCACCGGCTGGGCGCAGGGCACCTTCGCCAGCGCCGTGAACGTCGAAGGCGATCATGTCAGCGTGACGCGCGAAGTCGACGGCGGTCTCGAAACGGTGAAACTGAAGCTTCCCGCGATCGTCACCACCGACCTGCGTCTGAACGAGCCGCGCTACGCGTCGCTGCCGAACATCATGAAGGCGAAGTCGAAGCCGCTCGATACCAAGGCGCCCGCCGATTACGGCGTCGACACGGCGCCGCGCGTCAAGACGGTCAAGGTTTCGGAACCGCCCGTCCGCTCGGCCGGCGTCAAGGTCGCCGATGTCGATGAACTGGTTGCCAAGCTGAAGGCGATGGGAGTGCACTCATGAAAACGCTCGTTTGGGTCGAACATGACGGCAGCGCCGTCAAGGATGCCACGCTCGCTGCGGTGACCGCCGCGTCGAAGCTTGGTGAAGTCCATCTGCTCGTCGCCGGTGAAGGCGTCGATGGCGTTGCCAAGGCTGCGTCGGAAATCGCGGGCGTGGGCAAGGTGCATGTCGCCGACAACGCCGCCTTCGGTCACAACCTGCCCGAAAATATCGCGCCGCTCGTCGCCGATCTGATGGGCAGCCATGACGCGTTCGTCGTGCCCGCGACGACGACCGGCAAGAATATCGCGCCGCGCGTCGCCGCGCTGCTCGACGTGATGCAGATTTCGGAAATCCTGTCGGTCGAGGGTCCGAAGACCTTTACGCGTCCGATCTATGCCGGCAACGCGATTGCGACCGTCGAATCGTCGGATGCGAAGCTTGTGCTCACCGTTCGCGGTACCGCCTTCGAAAAGGCGGCGGCGACCGGCGGTTCGGGTGCGATCGAAGCCGTCTCGGCTGGCGGCGACGCCGGCATTTCGAGCTTCGTCGGCGCCGAAATCGCCAAGCAGGATCGTCCCGAGCTCACCTCGGCCAAGATCATCGTGTCGGGCGGGCGTGCGCTGGGTTCGAGCGAGAAATATCAGGAAGTCATCGTGCCGCTCGCCGACAAGCTCGGCGCCGCGCTCGGCGCTTCGCGTGCTGCGGTCGATGCAGGCTACGTCCCCAACGACTATCAGGTCGGCCAGACCGGCAAGATCGTCGCGCCGGAGGTTTATTTCGCGATCGGCATCTCGGGTGCGATCCAGCACCTTGCGGGGATGAAGGATTCGAAGACGATCGTCGCCATCAACAAGGACGAAGACGCTCCGATCTTCCAGGTCGCCGATCTCGGCCTCGTCGCTGATCTGTTCAGCGCGGTGCCCGAACTGACCGGCAAGATCTAACCGCCCGACCATATGGCCGGCAATCATCCCGGAGTGCCCGGACTGGGCGACGCGCCGTTCAACGCCGGCGGTCGCCGGTCCGCGCGGCCGGGGCCGGGGCGCGAAATCGACGATGATGACCGCGCGGCCGACGACGAGGAAGCCGTCCACGGTCGCGCGCTGATTCTGGCCAGCGTCGCGCGCGACGCACGGCTCAACCAGAAATTCCTGTTGCTGATCACGCTGTCGGCGGCGATCGCCACGCTCGGCCTGCTTCAAGGGTCTGCGGCGGTGGTGATCGGCGCGATGCTGGTATCGCCGCTGCTCGGCCCGATCATGGGCGTCGGCTTTGGCCTCGCGACGCTCGAATCCAATCTCATCAAGCGTTCGCTCGTCACGATGGCGGCGGGGATGGCGGTCGCGGTGCTCGTCGCGATGCTGATCATCTGGCTGTCGCCGATCAAGGACGTCACCCCCGAACTGCGCGCGCGGACGCAGCCGACGCTGCTCGATCTCGGTGTCGCCGTCGTCGGCGGCATCGCCGGCGTCTATGCGATCCTGCGCAAGCTGTCGGGCGTCATGGTCGGCGTCGCGATCGCGACGGCGCTGGTTCCGCCGCTCTCGACGATCGGCTTCGGTCTTGCCACCGGCCGCCCCGACTTCGCGCTCGGTTCGGCGCTGCTCTTCCTGACCAACACGCTAGCCATCGCCTTTGCCGCGACGATCGTCGCACGGGTCAACAAATTCGGCCCGTCGCTGACCCCGCAGCATACGGCGATGCAGATAACCGGAATCATCGTCACGCTGGGCGTGCTGTCGATCCCGCTGGCGCTGTCGCTCAACAATATCGCGCGCGAGATCCGCGCACGCTCGGCGGTGCAGTCCGAGCTCAACCGGCTCCTCGGTGACGGCGATCGCATCGACAGCCTGAATGTGCGCACCGAGGGCGAGGAGGTGGCGGTCGACGGCGTTGTCCTCGTCGACCAATATTCGGCGCAGCTCAACGATCAGCTCGCCACCAAGGTGCGCGGCGATCTCGACCGCGACGTCAGCGTCAACCTCGTCCAGCTCAAGCAGCAGACCAACGCCGCAGTGCAGTTCGAGGAGCGGCTGAACCAGCGGCTCGCCACGCTCGAACAGCGTGACGCCGACAGCATGGGGATCATCGCCGGGCTGACCATCGGCGAATTGATTCCGCGCGCGCGGGTGCTGGTCGATGCGCAGGCGCGCCGCGTCGTCGTCCAGCGCGACCGCGAGGGCGAAGGCGAACAGGTCGCTGCGGCGATCGACCGCATCATGGCCGACATCCAGGGCCGCTACCCACAATGGCTGATCGAAAACGGCAGCTTCACCCCCGCCGAACCGCCGAAGGAGACGGCGGACGGCGCGGCCGGGGAAAAGCCCGCGACGGAGCGCCGCTGAGCCGGGCGTCTTGATACCGACGCATTCGCGATCATAGGGTGGGCGCTGCCCCTTTGGAGTCGTTCGATGCCCCAAGCCGACAAGCGCCTTATCCTCGCCGACGGGCTGGCCGCAGGCGACGATGATACGGCGCTGCGTGCCCGGCTGATCGCCGCGGGCGTGTCGGCGGCTTCGGCGAAATATGAGGTCGAGCGGCTCGCAAAGGACCCGATGGCGCTCGCCTTGCGGCGGCAGGCGTCGCGCGGTGCCAAGCAGCAATGGTTGTTCGCCAATCAGGCGCGGCTTGCGCGCGATAGCGAAGGCGGCTTCGCGCTCGATACTGTCGATCGCATCGCGACCGCAGACTTTTATCGCGGCTATTATGATGCGAACCGTCCGGTGAAGCTGGCCGGCCTCGTCGATCATTGGCCCGCCCTGTCGCGCTGGTCGCTCGATCATTTTGCGGCGGTCGCGGGCGGCGCGGCGGTCGAGGCGCAGGTGGGACGCGACGGCGACCCCGATTATGAACTCGCCAAGGACGCTCACCGGCGGATGCTGCGGTTCGGCGAGCTGATCGACTGGTTGCGGGGGGACGAGGTCAGCAACGACATCTATCTGACGGCCTATAACAGCGGTACCAACGCGGCGGCGCTCGCGGTCCTGTGGGACGACCTGGCGCCGATCGACCTCTTGGAACCGCGCGACGGCCGCGACGGCTTTTTCTGGCTCGGTCCCAAAGGGACGCTGACGCCCTGGCACCACGATCTGACGAACAATCTGCTCGTACAGGTCATGGGCCGCAAGCGGGTCCGCATGGCGCCGCCCTGGGCCTTTGCGCAGATGCGCAACAGCCGCCATTGCTTTTCCGACTGGGGCAACGAAGCGCTGCCGGCGGGCGATGGCACCGCCGAAACGCCGCCGGTTCTCGAATGCGTAATCGCGCCGGGCGAGGCGATCTTCCTGCCCGTCGGTTGGTGGCATCAGGTCGAGGCGCTCGACCTGTCGGCGAGCATGAGCTTCACCAACTTCCGCCGTGCCAACGCGCATGTCGATGATTATCGATCTTTCGGAGAAATCGCCTGATGTCCCTTGTCCTCGTCGCCCATTATGATGCCGTCGCAACGGTCACCCTGAACCGCCCCGAGGCGATGAATGCGCTCTCGCGAGCGCTGCGCGCCGAGCTTGCGGCGGTGATGCGGGGGCTCGCCGCCGACGACAGCGTGCGCGCGATCGTGCTGACGGGGGCGGGCGAGCGGGCCTTCACCGCCGGGCTCGATCTCAAGGAACTGGGGGCCGACACCAGCAATCTGGGCGCCGCCAATGCCACCGACGCCGACGAGAATCCGGTCAAGGCGATCGAGCTGTGCCCGCAGCCGGTGATCGGCGCGATCAACGGCGTCGCGATCACCGGCGGGTTCGAGCTTGCGCTCGCCTGCGACATATTGATCGCATCGACGGCAGCGCGCTTCGCCGACACACATGCGCGCGTCGGGGTCATGCCCGGCTGGGGCCTGTCGCAGAAATTGTCGCGGCTGATCGGTATCGGCCGCGCCAAGGAATTGTCGCTGACGGGTAATTTCCTGGGCGCCGAAGCGGCGCGCGACTGGGGCCTCGTCAATCGCGTCGTTGCCCCGGAAGAGCTGGTGCCCGCGGCGCAGGCGCTCGCGCGCGATATCGCCAGCGCCGATCCGGCGATGGTACGACGCTACAAGCGGCTGATCGACGACGGCTATGCGCTGCCCTTCGGTGACGCGATGGCGCTCGAACAGGCGCGGTCGTCGGCGGCGAACCGCGCCGTTCGCGCCGAGGAGGTCGAGGCGCGGCGGATGGCGGTGATGCAGCGGGGGCGTGCGAACATCTGACGCGCGGCCGCGCCACCTGTCACGATTACGGGCTTGCGGAGCCCGAAAATACTTAGCAAGGGGAAGTAATGTCCGATCTGTCGACCTTGCTGCCTCCCTTCATGACGCGCGTTGCCGGTGCCGGCGATCTGTCGAACCTGACTCGCCTTTCCGGCGGCGCCAATATGGAAAGCTGGGCGTTCGAATGGGGCGGCGGCGCCTATGTGCTGCGCCGTGCGCCCTCGGCCGAATATATGGAAGGGCGGCCTTATGGTCATCCGGTCGAGGCTGCGCTGGTCCGGGCGGCGCACGCTGGCGGGGTCAAGGCGCCCGAGGTTATCGGGGTGCTGTCCGATGCCGACGGCATGGGCACGGGCTATGTTATGCGGCGCGTCATCGCCGAAGTCAGTCCGGCGAAGATATTGGCGGCTCCGCCGCGGTCGCTCGTCGCCGATCTGGGGCGCGAACTGGCGTTGATCCACGCGCTGCCGCGCGCCGCGATCCCGGCCGAAATTCCGGTGATGGATACCGCCGCAGCGCTCGCGGAGCTCAAGGCGCGCTTCCTTTCCTATGGCGGTGATCGGCCGGCGATCGCGCTCGCGGTCAGATGGTGCGAGGATCATCTGCCCGAACCCGCCGACCCGGTGCTCGTCCATGGCGACTATCGCATGGGCAATGTCATGGTCGATGCCGATGGTCTTGCCGCCGTGCTCGACTGGGAACTCGCGCATCTGGGCGACGCGCACGAGGATCTGGCCTTCGGCTGCATGACGGTGTGGCGGTTCGGCATGCTCGACAAGCCGGCGTTCGGGGTCGGCAGTCTCGACGATTATTTTGCCGCCTATGAGGCCGCGGGCGGGCGTCCGGTGGACCGCGACCGCTTCAAATATTGGCTCGTCTATCGCACCCTGTGGTGGGCGCTCGGCTGTCTGCAGATGGGGCAGGCGTGGCGGAGCGGCGCCGATACGACGGTCGAACGCGTGGTCGTGGGGCGGCGCACTGCCGAACAGGAACTCGACATCATCCGGCTGCTCGAAGATGGGGCGCCCGCGGCCGAGCGCGCGGCGCCGCTGCCGCCTTCGCCCGCCGCCGCCGCGGCGCCGGTCGGCGAACCGACGACGCAGGAAATGGTGCAGGCGGTGCGCGATTGGCTGGGGGAGGCGATCAAGCCGCAGGCCGAGGGGCATGGCAAATTTCAGGTCGCGGTCGCGATGAACGCGCTCGGCATCGTGATGCGCGATCTTGGCGCGGGCATCCGTGCCGAGGACAAGGCGCTGGCCGGGGACATACTGGCCGGGCGGGCGACGCTTGCCGACCCCGGCCTGCTCGCGCGCTTGCGCCGCGCGGCGCTCGACAAATGCGCGGTCGACAGTCCCAAATATGCCGCGCTCGCCGCGGCGCGGGCCGCCTGGAACGGATAGAGACAAACGGGAGAGAGACGATGGATTTTGCGGTTCCGGCCGATTTGCAGGCCTATCTGGACGAACTCGACGCCTTCATCGCGGCGGAGATCAAACCGCTCGAGGATGCGGACGACAATATCCGCTTTTTCGACCATCGCCGCGAACATGCGCGCACCGATTGGGACAATCAGGGACTGCCGCGCCACGAGTGGGAACAGTTGCTGAAGCAGGCGACCCGCAAAGCCGATGCCGCGGGCCACTGGCGCTTTTCGGCGCCGAAGAAATATGGCGGCAAGGACGGATCGAACCTGTGGATGGCGGTGATCCGCGAGCATTTTGCCGCCAAGGGCCTCGGCCTCCACAATGATCTGCAGAACGAACACAGCATCGTCGGCAATTTTCCCTTCGTCGAGATGTTCGAACAATTCGGCACCAGCGAGGAGCAGAAGCAGGAGTTCATCCTCGGCGGCTTCGAAGGCAAACGCCGCACCGCCTTTGGCCTCACCGAGCCCGATCACGGCAGCGACGCGACGCATATGGAAACGCGCGCGGTGCGCGAAACCCGCGACGGGGTCGAAGGCTGGCTGATCAACGGCGAGAAGATGTGGACGACGGGGATGCATGTCGCGACCCATTGCGCGACCTTCTGCCGCACCAGCGGCAATGACGGCGATGCCAAGGGGATCACCTGCCTGCTCGTCCCCAACCCGTCGCCGGGCCTCGTGATCGAGGAATATCTGTGGACCTTCAACATGCCCACCGATCACCCGCGCGTCAGCTTCACCGATGTTTGGGTGCCCGACAGCGCGCGGCTCGGCCCGGTCGACGGGGGCCTGTCGATCGCGCAAAGCTTCGTCCACCAGAACCGCATCCGTCAGGCGGCCTCGTCGCTCGGCGCCGCGGTTTACTGCATCGAGGAAAGCGTGCGCTATGCGCGCGAGCGCAAGCCCTTCGGCGAAGCGCTGGCGAAGAACCAGGCGATCCAGTTCCCGCTCGTCGAGCTGGCGACGCAGGCCGAAATGCTGCGCCTCCTCATCCGCAAGACGGCGTGGGAAATGGACAATATGCCGCACAAGGAGGTTGAGCGCACCCTCTCCGACAAGGTGAGCATGTGCAATTACTGGGCGAACCGGCTCGTCTGTCAGGCAGCCGATCGCGCGATGCAGGTGCATGGCGGCATCGGTTATTCGCGCCACAAGCCCTTCGAGCATATCTATCGCCACCACCGCCGCTACCGGATCACCGAAGGCGCCGAGGAGATTCAGATGCGCAAGGTTGCGGCCTATCTGTTCGGCTATCTCGGCCCGCGGCGCGAGACGCTGGGGAAGATTTGAGGGCTATATATAAAGGTGGTGCTCCCCCGCGAAGGCGGGGGTCCATCGTCGAAAGGTGCAAACTGGAACCGACCGGAGATGGGTCCCCGCCTTCGCGGGGACACGCGACAAAAAAGGCACGACTCTAACGCTTCCGTACGAACTCCGTTCGCAGCACCAGGCCCCTGATCCCTTCGTAGCGGCAGTCGATCTCGTCGGGATCGGCGGTCAGCCGGATCGACTTGATGACGGTGCCGACCTTCAACGTCTGGCCCGCGCCCTTCACCGGCAGATCCTTGATGAGGACGACCGAGTCGCCGTCGCTCAGTAGATTGCCGACCGCGTCCTTCGCTTGCGGAAGCGCATTGGCCGCCGCCGCCCGCTCGCGCGCTTCGCTTGCGGGCAGCCATTCGCCGCTCGCCTCGTCATAGACATAGTCTTCGTCGTTGCTGCTCATCGGGGCGCTCTATCCATCTATTCCGGTTTGCGAAAGCGCAGCGTGAACTGGTCTGTCTTGCCGCGAATGGCGGGGTCGAAGACATTGGCGGTGCGCGGGTCTTCGGGGCGTTTGTAAAGGTCGCTCTCGGCCTCGAGCACAAAGCCGACGTTGGTCAGCGCCCCGACGACCGCGGCCTTGTCGATGCGGTGCAGGCTGTCGGACAGCGTCGTGCCGCTGCCGTCCGCCGCGCTGTGATCGACCACCACCAGCGTGCCGCCGGGCTTGAGCGCGGCGAAGAGTGCGGCGCTGGCCTTGTCGCCGGTTCCTTCGGGGAAGGGCTTCAAATAGAGATCGTGAAAATTCTGCACCGTCACGATCGCGTCGAGCGGCACCGGAAAAGCCGGAGCGGCGAAGGCGCCGCCAACCGCATCGACATTGGCATAGGCCGCGGCGACCGCGGTCTGGTCGTCGCCATATTGCTTGCGAAAGGCGATGAACTCGGCGGGCTGAAAAGCGTAGACATGTCCCGCGGTGCCCACGGCTCCCGACAGGATGCGGGTCAGATAGCCGCCGCCCATCACATAATCGCCAACGCTCTGGCCCGGCTTGATGCCGGCGAAGGCGAGCAATTCGGCGGGCTTGCGGGCGGCGTCGCGCTCGCGGTCGGCGGCCGGGCGCGCCGGATCGGCAAGCGCTGCCGCATAATCGGCGGCGGGCGCGTCGGCGGCGATGGCCGGAATGGCGGCTGCGGCAAGAGCCGCGGCGGTGGCGACAAGGGTAAAGTGACGGATCATGGCATCGACTCCCGTTGGTTTGTCGCACGGCTATAGCCGTTCGCCGCACGCCGCGCGCGCTTATTTGCACTGTCCGAATTTGATGATAGGTTTCGCACTGAAACCAAATAACGGGAGAGCGAGATGTACGATCTGGTGATTCGCGGCGGCACCGTCGTCGATGGCACGGGCGGTTCGTCCATGGTGGCCGATGTGGCGGTAGAGGGCGATCGCATCGTCGCGGTCGGCACCGACCTCGGCGCCGGGCGCGAGGAAATCGACGCGCGCGGCAAGATCGTCACCCCCGGCTTCGTCGACGTTCACACCCATTATGACGGGCAGGCGACGTGGGATCAGGAAATGGCGCCGTCGAGCTGGCACGGCGTCACCACCGTCGTCATGGGCAATTGCGGCGTCGGCTTCGCGCCCGCGCGGCCCGACCGCCACGACTGGCTGATCGGCCTGATGGAAGGCGTCGAGGATATTCCCGGCACCGCGCTCGCCGAAGGGATGAGCTGGGAATGGGAAACCTTCCCCGAATATATGGATGCGCTCGAAAAACTGCCGCGCACCATCGATGTCGCGTGCCACGTCCCGCATGGCGCGGTGCGCGCCTATGTGCTGGGCGACCGCGAACAGCCGGGCGCGGTGCCGACGGCCGAGGACATCGCCGAAATGTCGCGCATCGTCGAAGAGGGGGTGCGCGCCGGCGCGCTCGGCTTTTCGACGAGCCGCACCGTCATCCACAAATCGGTCAACGGTGAAGTCGTCCCCGGCACGACCGCGACCGCCGAGGAACTGATCGAGATCGGCCGTGCGATGGGCCGCGTCGGTTACGGCGTGTTCGAAATGGCGAGCGACCTCAACCGCGAATGGAACGAGTTCGACTGGATGGGCAAGCTGAGCCGCGAAACCGGGCTGCCCGTGACCTTTGCGGCGCTCCAGTCGATCGCCAAGGAATTGCCGCTCGACGAACAGATCGAAACGATGCGCGCCGAAAATGCCAAGGGTGCCAATATCGTCGCGCAGATCGCGCTGCGCGGCAACGGCATCATCATGGCGTGGCGCGGCACCGTCCATCCCTTCCGCTTCCGCCCGTCGTGGCGCGCCATTGAGGGCCTGTCGTGGGACGAGCAAAAGGCAAAGCTGCTCGACCCCGCGTTCAAGGCGCAGCTCCTTTCCGAAGACAATGACTTCAGCGAAGCGCCGCAGGACATCATGGGGCTGTTGATGGTCGTCGCCGGCGGCTGGACCATGCAGTTCGAGATGGACGAGGATTTCGACTATGAGCCCGGCGCCGATGCCAGCATCGCGGCGCGCGCCACGGCGGCGGGCGTCGATCCGGCCGAATATGCCTATGATCTGCTGTGCCGCGACGATGCGACCGGTTTCGCCTATCTGCCGATCCTCAACTATGCCGACGGCAACCTCGACTTCCTCGAGGCGCTGCAGGACAGCGACGATACGGTGAACAGCCTGTCGGACGGCGGCGCGCATTGCGGCACGATCTGCGATGCCGCGTCGCCCACCTTCATGCTTCAGCATTGGGTGCGCGATCGCAAGCGCGGCGGACGCGTGCCGCTGGAACGGGCGATCAAGCGCCAGTGCCGCGACACGGCGCTGCTCTATGGGCTCGAAGATCGCGGGCTGGTCGCACCGGGCTATCTCGCCGACCTCAATGTCATCGACATGGATGCGATCAAGCTCGGCAAACCGTGGCTCGCCTTCGACCTTCCCGCGGGCGGCAAGCGCCTGCTGCAAAAGGCCGACGGCTATGTTGCGACGGTCAAGTCGGGCGTCGTCACCTTCAAGGGCGGCGAAGCGCAGGGCGCCTATCCGGGCGGCGTGATCCGCGGTCCGCAGCGCGTCGAGCTGGCGATGGCGGCGGAATGATGCGGGCGGTCCGGCTTCGCGCTCCCGCTTCGCTCGACAATCTGACGCTCACCGATCTCGCCGATCCCGGGCAACCCGGGCCGGGCGAGATCCGGGTGCGGCTGGCGGCGTCGTCGCTCAACTTCCACGACTATGCGGTGGTGGCAGGCATGATCCCCGCTGCCGACGGGCGCATCCCGATGTCCGACGGTGCCGGCGTGGTCGAGGCGGTGGGCGAAGGGGTGACGCAGTTCGCGGTGGGCGATCCGGTCGTCTCGATCTTCTTTCCCGACTGGATCGACGGCGCGCCGCCGACGAGCGCTTTCACGCGGGTACCGGGTGACGGCATCGACGGCTATGCCCGCGATGTCGTCGTGACGCCCGACCACTGGTTTACACGCGTCCCGGCGGGCTATTCGGCCGCGGAGGCCGCGACGCTGACCTGCGCCGGGCTGACCGCCTGGCGCGCGCTGTTCGTCGATGATGCGATCCGGCCGGGTTCGACCGTGCTGGTGCAGGGATCGGGCGGCGTGTCGATCTTTGCGTTGCAATTCGCCAAGGCAGCAGGCGCGCGGGTGATCGCGACCAGCTCGTCCGACGATAAGCTCGCACGGCTCAAGGATCTCGGTGCCGACGAGCTGATCAATTACAAGGCGGTTCCCGCCTGGGGCGCAAAGGCGATGGAACTGACCGGCGGGCGCGGCGTCGATTGCGTCGTGGAGATCGGGGGTGCCGGTACGCTCGACCAGTCGATGATTGCAACGCGCGTCGGTGGCCATGTCGCGCTGATCGGCGTGCTCGCGGGCTTTGCCGGGCCGGTGCAGACCGCGCTGCTGATGGCGAAGAATCTGCGCGTTCAGGGTTTGACCGTGGGGAGCCGTCAGCAACAGCTCGACATGATCGCCGGGATCGAGGCAAATGCGATCCGGCCGGTGATCAGCGATCATTTCCCGCTCGAAGGCCTCGCCGATGCGTTCCGCCATCAGGCCGCGAACAAGCATTTCGGCAAGATCGTCGTCGACATCTGATACGAAAAGGACGGGCCTGTGGGGTTTGCCGAATATGATCGTTACGACGCGCTCGGCCTTGCCGACCTCGTCGCAAAGGGCGCGGTATCGCCGCTCGAGCTGGTCGATAGCGCGATCGAACGGATCGAGGCGCTCAACCCGCGCCTGAACGCGGTGATCTTCACCGATTATGATGGCGCCCGGGCGCGCGCGAAGGCACCGCTTCCCGACGGGCCGTTCCGGGGCGTTCCCTTCCTGCTCAAGGATATATTGGGCGATCTCGCCGGCTGGCCGACGCGCAATGGATCGCGCATCTCGCCGCCCGTTCCGATGCCCTTTACCGCGACGTTGGTGCAGCGTTTCCTGGCGGGCGGGCTGATCCCGATCGGCAAGACCAATGTGCCCGAATTCGGCGTCGTCGCGACGACCGAGAGCAAGCTGTACGGTCCCGCCTGCAACCCGTGGAACCCGGCGCATTCGACCGGCGGCTCGTCGGGCGGGTCGGGCGCGGCGGTGGCGAGCGGCATGGTGCCCGTCGCGCATGCCAACGACGGCGGCGGATCGATCCGCATCCCGGCCAGCTGCAACGGGCTGGTCGGGCTGAAGCCGACGCGCGGGCGCAACCCCTTGGGGCCGATGCTCGGCGATGTGATGGGCGGCCTCGCCGCCGAACATATCGTCAGCCGCAGCGTGCGCGACACCGCCGCGATGCTCGATGTCACCGCGGGCGCCGAACCCGGCGATCCCTATGCGGCGCCGCCCGCTCCGCCGAGCTGGCGCGGGGCCGCCGAGGCGCCATGCCCCAAACTGCGGATTGCATTCGCGCGCTCGGCGCCGGGTGGACGGACGCTCGATCCTCAGGCGGTCGCCGCGGTCGAACATGCGGCAAAACTGTGCGAGAGCCTGGGTCATCATGTCGAGGAGGCATCGCCCCCGGTGGACAATGATGCGATGGTCCCGGCCTTCATGGCGATCTGGTCGAGCGGCGCGGCGATGCAGATCGACGGCATCGCGATGATGACAGGGCAGACGCCCGGTCCCGACAATCTGGAGGGGCTGACGCGCGGCCTTTACGCGATGGGCAAGGCGATCAGCGCGCCGCAACTGTGGGGCGCGATCTTCCAGCTGCAACAGATGGCGCGCGCGGTCGCGGCGTGGCACGCCGACCATGACGTCTGGCTGACCCCGACGCTCGGCGCCCCGCCGCCGCGCAACGGCAGTTTCCCACTCGACAGCGAAGATGTGGCGGCCGGTTTCGGCGCGATGACCGACTATGTTCCCTTCACCGCGATCCAGAACGCGACGGGGCAGCCCGCAATCAATGTCCCCCTGTGGTGGACGCCCGAGGGATTGCCGATGGGAACGCAGTTCGTCGGGCGCTTCGGCGAAGAGGCGCTGTTGCTCCAGCTCGCGGCCCAGCTCGAAGAGGCACAGCCCTGGTTTGACCGGCGCCCGGCGCTCTAGGGGCGACCGTCAGACGAGCGCGCGAACGGCCGCTTCGGCGTCGTCGGCGCCATTATAGGCGTGAAATGACAGCCGGACGGTGGTGCCGCGGAAGTCGGCGCTGATCGCATTCGCGGTGAGCGCCGCGGCGACACGCGGCTGGTCGGCGCCGGTGTCGATGCACAGCGTTCCGCCGATGTCGCCTTTGGGCCAGCGCCACTGCGGCGTCCGGGGTTCAAGCGCGGCGCGGAGGATCGTCTGGAGCGCGCGATTATGCGCGCGCACCCGCTCGACGCCGATTGCGGTGACGGCTTCGATACCCGCGGTCGACAGGACGAACGGTGCGACATCGGGGGTGCCGCCCCACCAGCGGCGCGCGTCGGGGGCATAGCGGAAGCTTTCGATATCCATCTCGAACGGATTGTCGTGGCTCCACCAGCCGCGCTCCATCGGATCGAGCGCGGTGCGGTCGTGCGGCGCGACCCATAGCCACGCCGCGCCCGGTCCGCCGCACAGCCATTTGATACTGGTGCCGATCACCGCATCGACGCCCCATAGGGCGGGCGTGACGGGAACAAGGCCGACCGATTGCGCGCAATCGGCGATGCAGCGCGCGCCCGCGGCGTGCGCGGCCGCGGCGACGGCGGCGATGTCGGTCAGCGCGCCGCTGTTCGAGCTGACGTGCATGGCAACAACCAGCGCCACATCGTCGTCCAGCGCCGATGCCCACTGCGCGGGATCGCGCACATCGGCGGCGGCAGGCAGATAGCGCGTCGTCCACCCCGCGGCGGCGAGCCCGCTTGCGACATAGCCGATCGTCGGAAAGGCGCTCGGCGCGAGCAGGATGGTGCGCCGGGTCGTCGCGGTGCCTAGCGCCGAGAGGTAGCGCGACAGCGCCGCGCTGACATTGGTGGCGGGGCACAGATCGCGTGCTTCGACACCGATCAGCTCCGCCAGCGCGGCGCGCCAGGCGTCGATCGCCTCCAGCCAGTGCGGCCAGGCCTCGCCCGTCTCGCGCCACGGGGTCAGCATCCGGTCGCGCAGCAGCGCCTCGGCGCTGCGCGGCTGGCATCCGACGCTGTGGCTTTTCAGATAGACGGCGCCGGGCGGCAGGAAAAAGTGCCCGGCAACCGCGGCCGGCAGCAGCGCGCCGCTCACAGGCCGCTGCCGTGTCCGGCCGGCGCATTGCCGCTGATACTGTCGCGCTTGACGCCATATTCGGCGCCCCAGCGGTCAGTCATTTCGGCACGAATGTCCCACAGTTCGGGGAAGAATCGATGCCGCGCGCCGGCATTGAGCAGTTCGACCGGACGCCCTTTGAGCGATTTCGATCCCATGCCGATCGACCGGTGGATGAGATAGATGTGATGGGCGCGAAAGATCTGGAACAGCTCGTCGAATTCGATCAGCGCCTCGGCGACCATATAGGCCTCGTCGTGGCGGTAGCCGGTGTCGTATACGTCGGCGACGCTGCGCCCGGCGGGATCGAGATAGGCCGATTTGTAGCGCGCCCACAGCGGCTGCGGCAGGGTGAGCAGGAGCTGGAAGCCGGGGCTTTCCTGCCCCGACCCATTGCCGAGCTGAAGCCGGATCGCCTGATAGTCGAACGGACTCATCGTCTCCAGCAGCGCCAGCTGATCGGTCATCAGCCGCATGATCCGGTTGACCCGGTCGAAGAGCGACAGGACGCGCATCGTCTCGCCCGCCGCCATATGGCCGTCAATTTCGGCGAGGGTGAAGGCCATCAGCTTCATCCACAATTCCTCGACCTGATGGACGATCTGGAACTGCAATTCGTCGGGGGTGCAAAGCTCTGCGAGCGGCTTCTGGCAATCGAGCAGACGGTCGACCGCCAGATAGACGCCATAATCCTTCATGACCGGCGCTTCGATGCGCTGGTGAATATCCTGTTTGTCGAGGTGCATGGGAAATCCTTGCGATTGATGGAACCGAAAGGGCGCGCCCGGTTTGGCGCACCGACGGATCAATCGCGCGGAGCCACTCCGGCGGGCGGACGCCGCGGCGATCCCGCCTGGCCGAGCCAGAGAAGGGCGACCGCGGGGGTCATTGCGCGGCAATATCCGCGGGCAGGGTGGGTTCGCCCAGCAGGCCCAGAAAGCGGCGCCACATCGTGTCGCGGGACGGCGCACCGCGTTCGACATAGTCACGCACCATCGCTTCGCCGAGCCCGTAGTTGATGACGTAGCTGCGATATTTTTCGGTGAAATCGGTCATCTGCTCGGCGCGCGCGCGCGAAACGAGCCCATATTTCTGCGTCAACGCCACCGCCGTCGGCCGGTCGATCGCGCCGTCGAGATATTGCTGCGCAATCGTCAGCCGCGCGCCCGACAGCGCTTTCATCGCATCGAGAAGCTGCCAGTAGCGCTCGTCGGCAGGCGGTTCGATGCCCGCCAGCGGCATGATCGTGCCGCGCTCGACGGCGATGCGTTCGTCAGCCGGAAAAGCAAGGTCGATGCCGTAATTGGCGCTTCCTTCGGCAAGAAAGCTTTGCGGGCTGTAAAGCGGGTAGACGCTATATTCGATCCAGTTGCGGTCGCGGACCAGCTTTGCTTCGATTTGCAGATTGAACAGATGGTGGCCCGGATAGCCTTCGTGGCAGCCGAGATCGAGCGCGCGCGACAGGCGGATCGGCAGGTCGGTGTTAACCTGGATGATGCTGCGATAGCCGCCCATGTAGAAATTATAGCCGCTCCAGCTCTTTCCGGTGACGAACTGCAGGTCGAAATTCTCGCCCTCGGGCATCGCCACCTGCGCGGCGGTCCGGGCGCGGCACTGGGCGATCGCGGCGTCGAAGGTCGGCTTCAGCCGGGCGGCGGGAATGGTGAAGCGGTCGAAATAGGCTTCGACGCGATCGGCCAACTCGCCGCCGCCGGGGACGAGCTGCGCGATGGTAGCCAGCGTGGCGTCATAGGCGGACAGCGGTTCGAGCTTCGGGCGCACGCCGAAAAGCCGTTCGGCCTCGTCGGCAAAGGCAAAGCGCTTGCCCTGCAACATTTCGCTGCGCGTCTCGGCCGCGAGCAGAATCGCCTTCAGCGCGCGCAAGCGCCGTTGGTCGGCGGCTGCGGTCAGGTGGGGCGCGACGTCGTCGAGCGATGCCGAGAGCTGGCGCGCAGCTTCGCCCAGCCTTGCAAGGCTCCGCGGATCGGTCACGGCGGCCGCCATCAGCGCCTTCGGTCCGTAATAGGCGTCGATATCGCTCTTGTTATGCGTGCCCAATTCGAGAACCAGCCCGACATAATCATGCGCCACGCTGTCGAGCGTGTGGCGCGCAACCGCGGCCACGGCGGGATCGAACGCGGCGTCCGTTCCGGCGGGCGCCGGCATCGGCGGCGGCAGCACCGTTTGCGGCAGGATCGTGACGGCCATTGCCGGTTCCGACGGCGCCTGCTTGGTTGGTGCGTCCTTTGCCGCGCGTTCAGCCGCCTTGCGCTGCGCCACGACCCGCCGCATCTCGGGGTCGAGCGCATAGCATCCCGACAGGGTCATGCCTGCAAGGACGGCAAGGGCCAGAAGAGCGCTGCGGCGGGGCATCAGCCAGCCGTGGCGGGCCGCACTTCGGAGGTGTCGCTGACATCGCCGTCGCGGGCGATTTCCGCGTCCGAACTCGTCTCGATCCCCGAATGGTCGGGATGGAGCGGAGCGAAGCGCAGCACGGCAAAACCGGTCAGCGCGGCGACGAGCGATCCCATCAGGATACCGATCTTGGCCTCCTCGATCAGCAGGGCGTTGCCGGGGAAGGCAAGGCCGCCGATGAACAGGCTCATCGTGAAGCCGATCCCGCACAGCACCGACACGCCATAGATTTGCAGCCAGGTCGCACCGCGCAGCTTGCCCGCGATCCCCAGCTTTACGGCCAGCCAGACGCTGCCGAAAATGCCGACCTGCTTGCCGAAGAACAGCCCGGCCGCGATGCCGAGCGGCAGCGGCGCGAAAATCTGATCGAGCCCCAGTCCGCGCACGTCGACACCGGCATTGGCGAAGCCGAACAGCGGCACGATCGCAAAGGCGACCCACGGGTGCAGACCATGTTCCAGACGGTGGAGCGGCGAGGTTTCGCTGTCCGGCGCGCCCGGCGTGCGTTCGAAGGGGATCGCCATCGCCGCGAGGACGCCGGCGATCGTCGCATGCACGCCCGAGAGCAGCATCGCGTACCAGAGCAGCGCAAAGAGCAGCAGATAGACCGCGAGATGCTTCACCCCGGCGCGGTTGACCGCGAACATCACGCCGAGCAGCAGCGCCGCAGCGCCGAGCGCCAGCATGTTGATTTCGGCCGTATAGAAAAGCGCGATGATCGCGACCGCACCCATGTCGTCGACGATCGCGACGGTCACCAGAAACAGCTTGAGCGACGTCGGCGCGCGCTTGCCGAGCAGCGCGAGCACGCCGATCGCAAAGGCGATGTCGGTCGCAGCGGGGATCGCCCAGCCTTGCGCAAGGCCCGCCGTGCCCCCCGCGAGCAGTATGTAGATCACCGCGGGAACCGCCATGCCCGCTGCAGCGGCGATCATCGGCAGCCGCCGCCGATCCCAGCTCGCAAGGCGTCCGTCAACGAACTCGCGCTTGATCTCGAGCCCGACGAGCAGGAAGAAAATCGCCATCAGGCTATCATTCACCCACAGGTGAACGGTCATCGGACCCAGCTTGTCGGTCAGCGTCGGCCCCGTCACCGCATGGATTGCGTGGTGATAATCGGTGGCCAGTGCCGAATTGGCGATAATCATTGCCAAAGCGGCCGCGAAAATCAGCAACATCCCGCCGGCGCTCTCGCTTTCAAGAAAGTCGCGGAGAGCCGAGCGTGGCGACGAACTGCGGGTCACGAAATTACACCTCTTTTTGTCTGGGGGCCATTTGGTGGACGTCGTAGCGCGCTCGAACGGCTGCGTCACGCTTTACAAACCGATTCCGCCGATTAGGCATTGCGATATGTGACGCCAAGACGTCAGAGACAGGGGCAGAGCAGGGCAGGCGGGTGGAAGGGTCGACCGCATGGCTGGGCTGGCTGGTACAGGGTGCCGGTCATGAACTGATGCTGTTCGCATCGGTGGGCATCCTTTTGTTCGGGCTCGACGATCTCTTGTTCGATGCGCTCTGGTTCGGGGCTGGCCGGGCGCGGCGCGACGCTGTTCGCGGGCGCGATCCGGTTTCGGGAACGGTTGCGGTCTTCGTGCCGGCGTGGCGCGAGGCGGCGGTGTTGCCCGCGACCCTCACCCACCTGCTGCGAAGCTGGGATGGCGAGGATGTCCGGCTCTACGTCGGCTGCTACCCCAATGATGCCGCGACGCTGATGGCGGTCGCCCCGCTGGTGGCGCGCGACCGGCGGGTGCGGCTGGTGATCGGGCCGGCGGCCGGGCCAACGACAAAAGGCGATAATCTCAACCGGATGTGGCACGCGCTGGGCGAGGATGAGCGCGCCGAGGGGCGGCGTTTTGCCGCAGTCGTGCTCCACGATGCCGAAGATCGGGTGCATCCGGCCGAAATCGCGCTCTATCGCGTGCATCTCGCGCAGGATGCGATGGTGCAGATCCCCGTCGTGCCGCATTACGAACCCGGTCAACGCTGGATCGGCGGACATTATGCCGACGAGTTTGCGGAGGCGCATGGCAAGGAGTTGGCGCTGCGCTCGCGCCTTCGCCTGCCGCTGCCGTCGGCGGGCGTCGGAACCGCGCTGACGCGCAATGCGCTGTCGCTGCTGGCGATCGAGCGCGGGGGCGACCCGTTCCGCGCCGACAGTCTGGCGGAGGATTATGAGGTCGGGATGCTGCTCGATGCCTTCGGCCTGTCGGCGCGTTTCGTCGATGCGGTCGACGATGACCGGACGCGGATCGTCTCGCGCGGCGAATTTCCGGCACGGGTCGAGGCGGCGGCGCGGCAAAAGGCGCGCTGGGTCGTCGGCATCGCGCTCGCGGGATGGGATCATGTCGCTTGGCCGGCGGCGCGCCCCGACGATGGCCCACGCGGCGCATCGCGCGCCTGGGCCGCGCGCTGGATGCTCTGGCGCGACCGGCGCGCGCCGCTTGCGGCGATCGTCATTCTGGCGGCCTATATCGGGATGATTTTGGCGGGGCTGGCCATGGCGGGAGAGACGCTGTTCGGCTGGTCCGCGGTCGACATCGGCGACACGCTGCGCTGGCTGCTCGCGTTCAATGCCGTCCTGTTGCTGTGGCGGCTTTCGATGCGCTTTCTTTTCACCGCGCGCTGCTATGGGCTTCGCGCCGGTTTCGCGGCGGCGCCGCGCGCCTTTGTCGCCAATCTGATCGCGGTCCTTGCGGCGCGGCGCGCGATCGCATGCTATTGGACGATGCAGCGTTCGGGGCGGGTGGTCTGGGACAAGACCGATCACCCCGCCGTCGAGGCTCCGCGTCCCTTGCTCCTTTCCGAAGCATGGTTGCGGTGAATCGCACGGCCTATAGCGGTCCGGCGTCCGGCGGCGCCCCGGCGCTGCGGTTTCTGGCATTCTGCATCGGTGGTTGGATCTCCTTGCGCGCGCTGATGCTGTGGAGCGCCGCGACTCCCGCGCCGCCGATACCGGTCGCGCCGCCCTGGTTTCCGACGGTTCTGTCCGGCGCGCCCGACCAGGGTGCGATCGCGGCTGCGTCGGCGCCGGTCGTGCAGCGGATCGCCCATGGCGCTTTGCCGCGGCGACCGCGACATGCCGCAACCCCTGCAGTGCCCGACCTCGGCGCCGATTTGCCGCAGCTGAGCCTCGCCTTGATGGCCCGCCTCTTCCCCGCCGCCCCGCCGCGCGCCGCGGCCGCAGAACCACGAACGTGGAATCTTGCGACCGCGCCTGCGCGTGCAGCGCCTGGTCGCGGCGGCGCCTTCTGGATGCAGCGGCAATTATCGGGGCTGTCGGCATCGGCATGGGTCTATTTGCGGGACGGCGACGGGCGGTCGCTGGCGGGCGACGGGCAATTGGGCGGTTCGCAGGCGGGCTTCCGCGTCGCGCACGCGCTCGCCGGAGACGGAGCGCTGCGCGTCTATGGGCGGGCGACCGCGGCCTTGCGCCGTCCCGAACAGAGCGAACTGGCGCTCGGACTGGCATTTGCTCCGGCACCCGGCCTGCCCGTCGATGTTGCGGTCGAGCGCCGCATTGCGATCGGCCATGAGGGGCGCAGCGCCTTTGCCGCGATGGTCGTCGGCGGCGTGAGCGCGCTACCGCTGCCGCATGACTTCCGGCTCGACGCCTATGGCGAGGCGGGGGTTGTCGGGCTGCGCCGGGGCGACGTCTTTGCCGACGGTGCGATTTCGATCGATCGCGAGATAGCGGCGGCGGGTCCGACCCGCGTCAGCGTGGGCGGGATGGCGGCAGGCGCCATACAGCCCGGTGTCGCACGCGTCGATGTCGGGCCACGGCTGACGCTCCGCTTGCCCGATGTCGGCCAGGGCAGCAGCATCGCGCTCGACTGGCGACAGCGCGTCGCTGGCGGTGCCCGCCCCGAAAGCGGCCTCGCGCTGACGCTGGCGAGCGACTTTTGACAACCCCCCGGCGCGCGGTGGCACGGCCGATTTCATGCGCCGGGACAGCGCGTTCTTGGGACGGCTTCTGCCCGCAACACAGGCGGCGCGCGGGATTTGCCTTTTGCGCGCTTATCCCGCTCGTCAGGTGGTTCCACCTGCGCTGAAAAGGCTCTAGGGTCGGCGGAATCGGTGCTGGTTTTGCGCCGCTGACGTGCATACGGGGCCCATGGATCTTTACCTTCCTGTCGCCAATCTGTCGGTCAACGCGCTGGTCATCGTGCTGTTGGGCGGCGGGGTCGGCTTTCTGTCGGGCATGTTCGGCGTCGGCGGCGGCTTTCTGACGACGCCGCTGCTTATCTTTTACGGTATCCCGCCGACCGTCGCCGCGGCGTCGGCCGCGACGCAGGTGACGGGGGCCAGTGTATCGGGCGCGCTCGCGCATTTCGAGCGCGGCGGCGTCGATTTGCGCATGGGCGCTGTGCTGATCGCCGGCGGGTTGCTCGGATCGTTGATCGGCGCCGGATTGTTCGAACTGCTCACCGCATGGGGGCAGATCGATACGACGATCAACATCCTTTACGTCGTGCTGCTGGGATCGGTCGGCGGGTTGATGGCGCGCGAAGCATGGGGTGCGCTGCGCGCGCTGCAGGCCGGGCTTCCGGCGCCGGCGCGCAAGCGGCGCCACCATCCGATGGTCGCGAACCTGCCGATGCGCTGGCGCTTCTATCGTTCGGGCCTCTATATTTCGCCGCTCGCGCCGCTGATCCTCGGGGCGCTCGTCGGCATATTGACGATGCTGCTCGGCGTCGGCGGCGGTTTCATCATGGTCCCGGCGATGATCTTCCTGCTCGGCATGGGAGCGCAGGTGGTCGTCGGCACCTCGCTGTTCCAGATCCTGTTCGTCACCATCGCGACGACGATGGTCCATGCGATGACGACGGGCGCGGTCGATATTGTCCTTGCCGGCCTGCTGCTGCTCGGCAGCGTGACGGGCGCGCAGATCGGCGCGCGCTTCGCGCAAAAGGTCCGCCCTGAATATTTGCGCATGGCGCTGGCGATTATCGTGCTGCTCGTCGCACTGCGCATGGCGGTTGGCCTCTTCATCCGTCCCGACGAAATCTACACCGTCCAGTGACGCGGATCGGCGCCTCGATCGCAGCGCTGCTGCTGTTGCTGCTGCCCGCCGCGGCGCAGGCGGTCGACCCGCGTCTGGTGCCCGACGTGTCGAGCCGCTCGATCGAAATCCAGTACAGCTTCACCGGCGAGGAATTGCTGCTGTTCGGCGCGATCCTCTATCCCGGTCAGCGCCTGCCCGACGATCGCGCCGACATCGTCGTCGTTCTGAAGGGCCCGGTGCGGCCAGTGGTGCTGCGCGAAAAGCAGCGCATCGCGGGCATGTGGGTCAACGCCAGCAGCATCCGGCTGCGCACCTCGCCCGGTTTCTACGCGATCGGGTCGTCGCGCCCGGTCGACAAGCTGGTCGACGAACGCACCGCGGCGATCTTCGAGCTTGGCCTTAAAAATCTGTCGATGTCCCCGACCGGCTTTTCGGAGGCGAAGAAGCTCGAGCGGTTCGAGGCGGGGCTGGTCGATCTCTATCGCCGCATGGGGCTGTTCTACGAAAACCCTTCGGCGGTCGAGATTACCGAAGGCGTGTTGTATCGGGCGCGAATCCCCGTGCCGGCGCGCGTTCCCGTGGGCACCTACCGCGCCGAAACCTATCTGATCAGCAAGGGACGCGTGCTGGCCGTCGCCTCGCGCGACGTTCAGATCCGCAAGGCGGGCTTCGAACGTTTCGTCGCGCTCGCGGCGCAGCGGCACGGGTTCCTCTACGGCCTTGCCGCGGTCGCGCTGTCGCTGCTGCTCGGCTATGCCGCATCGGCGCTTTTCCGCCGCCGCTGATCTATCATAAGCGCTTTGTTTACCCTCGCCTGCGATAGTCGCCGCGGGACAAACATATGGCGGGGCTGAATATGGATATGCATGGGGGCGGTTTTGGTACCGGCGACGCGACGGCTGCGCAGCATGTCAGGCTGGCGGGCGGCGGCACGGCGGCGCCGATTGCGCCGGTGCAGGCGCACCACCGCGACGACCTTCTGATCGGCGAAGTGATCGACATTGCCGGCTCGGCTTCGCGCATCCTGCTCGATGCTTCGGCGTTGCAGGGCTTGTCGACATCGAACGACCCGTCGGTCGCGATGGCGGGCCAGGTGGGCGCGCAGGTCAAGGTGCGCGTCGGCAATGTCTGGCTGCTCGCCAGCGTGCGCGACCAGCAGCTTTACGAGCGCGGCGAGGGACTGATCGTCGCGGCGATCGACTTCCTCGGCGAAGGCGAAGAAGAAAAGCTGACCGGCCGCATCCACAATTTCCGCCGCGGCGTGACGCGCTATCCGATTCCGGGTAGCCAAGTCTATGCTGCGACCAGCGCCGACCTCAAGCAGATCTACGCCGCCGACGAGCGGGCGCATGTCGAGATCGGGACCGTCTATCCGACGCGCGACATTCGCGGTTCGCTGTATGTCGACGCGATGCTCGGCAAGCATTTCGCGCTGCTCGGATCGACCGGTACGGGTAAATCGACGAGCGCCGCGCTGATCCTGCACAAGATCTGCGAACTGGCACCGCAAGGCCATATCGTGATGATCGACCCGCACGGCGAATATTCGGCGGCGTTCAAGGGCACCGGCGCGCTGTTCGACGTCGACAATCTCGCGATGCCCTATTGGCTGATGAATTTCGAGGAACATTGCGAGGTTTTCGTCACCAGCGAGGGGCGCGACCGCCAGGGCGATTGCGACGTGCTCGCCAAATGTCTGCTCCAGGCGCGGCTCAAGAACCGGCTGGCCGAGGGGATGACGAAGATCACGGTCGATTCGCCGATCCCCTATCTGTTGTCGGATCTGCTCAACATCCTGCAGAACGAGATGGGCAAGCTCGACAAGGCGACCTCGTCGGCGCCCTTCATGCGCATCAAGGGCAAGATCGAGGAAATGCGCGCCGACCCGCGCTATAATTTCATGTTCTCCGGTATGCTCGTCGCCGACACGATGGCAAACTTCCTTGGCAAGATTTTCCGACTGCCGTCGGACGGCCGGCCGATCTCGATCATCGACGTGTCGGGGGTGCCGTCGGACATCACGGGCGTGGTCGTCGCGGTGCTGTCGCGCCTGACCTTCGACTATGCAATCTGGTCGCGCGGCGAGCCGCAGCGTCCGATCCTGCTCGTTTGCGAAGAAGCCCACCGCTACATCCCGTCGAAGGATAGCGGACAGGGGCAGGCGGTGCGCAAAATCCTCGAACGTATCGCCAAGGAAGGCCGTAAATACGGGGTGTCGTTGGGCCTCATCACCCAGCGCCCGTCCGACCTTGCCGAAGGCGTGCTGTCGCAGTGCGGCACGATCATCTCGATGCGCCTCAACAACGAACGCGACCAGCATTTCGTGAAGGCGGCGATGCCCGAAGGCGCGCGCGGTTTCATCGATTCGATCCCGGCGCTGCGCAACCGCGAATGCATCATCTGCGGCGAGGGCGTGTCGATCCCGATTCGCGTCCACCTCGACACGCTCGAGGAAGACAAGCGCCCCGCGTCGAGCGATCCGCTCTTCTCGCAGCTTTGGCGCGAAACCGGCGGCGAGCCAGAAATATTGGAGCGCGTCGTCAAGCGCTGGCGCAGCCAGGGCAGGTAAGGCTTCCGTCGTCCCGGCTTTCGCCGGGACGGCGATCTAGCCGGCTTGCGCCGGCTCCCACAATTCGATCGGATTGCCTTCGGGGTCGTGGACGCGCGCGAAGCGGCCGACCGACGGATCATCCCATTCCTTCTTGGTAATCACCTCCTCGCCGGCGGCGCGGAACGGCGCGAGCACCGCGTCGAGATCGTCGACGCGCAGGTTGATCATGAACTGGCGGTCGGCCGGGAAATAGTCGGTGTCGGCCTTGAAAGGCGAGAAGACCAGCGGTCCGCCGGTCACCGTCCACACCCATTGGTTGACCGGCGCGCTGTCGTCGGCGCTGCATCCGCCGCCGACGCCGAGACGGTCGCGATACCAGTCGCTGAGCGCGGCGGGGTCGCGTGCGCGGAAGAACAGGCCGCCGATACCTTTGACATGTCCCATGGAAACGCCTCCTTCGCCTTGTGAGCAGAAGAAGCTAGCGCGTCGGGCCTACCGAATCCACTCGCCGCTCTTCTGATATTCCTCGCGGATCTGACCCGACTGGTTGAGCCGCGGGTCGCTGTAGGCCGGCGGCGTGGGCGCGGCGGTCACCGAAGGGGGCGGTGCCGCGGTCTGCGCCGGCGCGCTCAGCGTGCCGGGCAGCGGTGCGGGGCCGCCTGCGGGCAAGGGATCGACCGCAGCGGCGGGCAACAGGGGCGCGCCCGGGATCGGCCCCTTCTTCAGCATCGCAAGCTGCTGCGCGACGGGAAGATAGGGGCCAGGCACCGGCTCGCGGCCCAGATAGGGCGCGCGGAACGCGTCGGGCATGCCCCAGCGGCCGCGCCAGCGGTGGAAGATATGGGCGCCGACGATGTTGGTCATCACCAGGCTCTTGCCCCAGCGCGGCCAGATCGCGGTGGTGTGATAATGGGTGGCGAGCCCGACGCCCGGAAAGACGGCGCCGTTCAGGGCCGCTGATGCGATGCGGCTCGCGCGCAGCCAGTTGTCGCGGCTCGGCGCGCGCGCCATCGCGCCGTCGCACGAGAAGGTGAACTGGCACACGCCGGCGCGTTCGGAACCCTGAAAGACGACGCCGCACACGGTGTTGGGAAAGCTCGGGTGGCGCACGCGATTGAGCACCGTCTGCGCCACGCCGCGCATCCCGTCATCGCTTTCGGAGGCCGCCTCGTAATAGAGGGCGGAGGTCAGGCAATAATGCGCGCGTTCGCGGTCGAGCGCGGTGACGCCGCGAAAGACATAGGATTTGGCCGCCGGGCCGACAAAGGCTTCGTCGCGAAGCTGCGCCGGATCGGCGGGCGGCAGCGCGGTCGCATCGGCATAGCCGACGCTGCTGGGATCGGGCAGCGTCGGGTCGATCTTGAGCGCGTCGGCATAGCTGTCCGAATTCATCACCGCCCAGCGCGTCGGGTCATAGGGTTTGAAGGTCAGCGGCACCGACACGCTGTAGGGGCCGAAGCCGCGCGGGCGGAACTGGCCGCTCGACAGCGCGAGCGCCACGCTGGCGACAAGCACGGCGGCGAGCAGGCCGATCCAGAAGTTGCGCCCCGGACCCGCCGCCGCAGCGGCCGCGCGCGGCGCACCGCGCCAGGCGGCGCGGGCGTCGGCATAGCCGGGAGCGTCGAGGTTGAGTTCGGGTTTCATGCGCGCGTCAAAATCCGGTGCCCCGCCCGATCGGCCGATTCGCCCAGGCGTGCTGCGATCCCTGCTTATGCCGCGAGGTGCGAATAAAAGATTGCACCGCGTGTGCGCTGTCCCGCAGCGGGACAGGAGGCAATGCGGCGGCGGTCAGGGGTGGATATCCGCCTGATACCAGCCGTGCCGCTCCGTCACCGTCATCGGCAGGCCGAACAGGCGCGTCAGGCTGTCGCCGGTCAGCAGATCGGCCTTGGCGCCGTCGCGGTCGAGGCGGCCGCCGCGCAGCATCACGATGCGGTCGATCTCGGGTAATATCTCCTCGATATGATGGGTGATCAGCAACAGCGCGACCCCGCTGCGCGCGACGCCACGCAGCATGTCGAGGAAATGATGCCGTGCCGCGGGGTCGAGCCCGGCGCAGGGTTCGTCGAGCAGCAGCGCGCGCGGGCGGTGCGCAAGCGCGCGGGCGATGAGGACGCGGCGGGCCTCGCCCGTTGACAGGCTCGCCATGCTGCGCCCGATCAGATGCTGCGCGCCGACATCGCCGAGCGCCGCCACCGAAACATCGACCATATCCTGCGTGTAGCTTTGATGCGCCCACAGCCCGCGCGAGGCAAAGAAGCCCGAGACGACGCAGTCGAGTACCTCCAGCGGAGGTTCGGCGTCGAAGTCGAGCTGCATCGTCGACGACACGATGCCGAGCAGCTTGCGCAGGTCGAAGACGTTCCAGCTGTCCTGCCCGAAGATGCGGACATCGGCACCCCAAGCAGGATAAAGCTGGCGCGCGATCAGCTTGACCAATGTCGATTTGCCCGAACCGTTGGCGCCAAGGATCGCGGCGCTCTCGCCCGCCGGGATGGTCAGCGCGGGCAGATCGAGAATGCACGCCTCGTCCGCCATGACGCGGACGTTCGACAGCGCGAGCAGGGGGGAATCGTCGACCATGCCGGCGCGTTGAGCATGACCGCGCGCGCGAGGGAAGTGGAAAGGTGGGCGGGGAGGCCGCTTTGAGGGCGGGGAGCCCCCACAAACGTTATTTTCAGTTCGATCTCATGCAATTCCGTGTTCGGCGACCTTGATTAGCAGGTCGGCACCTTCTTTGCGGTTCGCTGTTTCCGGCATCCCCTTGTTTATGAGATCGCCAAGCTTCTCTGCGAGAGGGGTGCATTTCTGAAAGCGATACAGGTTCGCTTCACCGTGCGCAGGTTCAATATCGGTGGACCGCCAACCCGCTCTCTCCATGTCGCTTTTCAGGCACTGCCAATGGACTTCGTATGCCTCAAACACGACGAAGTTGCTTTGCTGCATTCTTTGGCCCGAAATATGTTCAAATAGTGGTCTAGCAAGCCAGGCAACCCCGACTGCCAGCACTAGCGCCAATGCTACGACCAGTTCGATCCAGTCGAGTAACAGTTCCATCACATCGAGACCTCTTGCTAATTGGCTACCTGTATGCCGATTAGGGCCTAAGGATTTCCTACGTCAGCAATCGGTCGCTACCTGCCATCCATGCCGATCCGGCCCGACGACCCCAACCGACCGGAAAGCCGCCCACCCCAATCTCCGCTTGCCGACTCCCCGCAACGCGCCTATATGCACGCTCACTCCTAGACATGGTTAGCCAGATAGGACGTCGGGGCCGCGGGCCGCGGCGGCCGTAAACGCATGGCTTTTCCGGTCGCGATATTTGGGAATGAAGCTTGGTCGATTTCGACGTCCTCAATGCGATCATCGCGCCCGAAGCCGAGGCGTTGGGCCTTGCGCTCGTGCGCGTCGCCTTTTTCGGCGGCGAGGAAGACCCGACGCTGCAGGTGATGGCCGAACGGCCCGATACGCGCCAGCTGACGATCGACGATTGCGCCGATCTGTCGCGCCGCATTTCGGACCGGCTCGACGCGCTAGAGGAAGCGGGCGAGGATCCGATCGAGGGCGCCTATCGCCTCGAAGTGTCGTCGCCCGGGATCGACCGCCCGCTGACGCGTCCCGCCGACTTTGCCGACTGGGCGGGGCATGAGGCGAAGGTCGCGCTGAAGGAAAAGCGTGACGGGCGCCTGCGCTTCAATGGCGAACTCGCCGGCATCGACGCCGGTATCGTCACGATTTTCGACAAGGAAGGGGTCGAGCACAAGCTGCCGTTCGACGCGATCGACACGGCCAAGCTCGTCCTTACCGACAAATTGATTGCCGCAACCGTCCCGCTCTCGATCGAGGGTGCCGACGACATGGAAGAAGAAGGACAGGACTGATGGCCACTGCCATTTCCGCCAACAAGGCCGAACTGCTCGCGATCGCCAACAGCGTCGCCAGCGAGAAGATGATCGACAAGGGCATCGTCATCGAGGCCATCGAGGAAGCGATCCAGCGCGCGGCGCGCGCCCGCTACGGCGCCGAGAACGACATCCGCGCCAAGCTCGACGCGCAGACCGGCGACCTGCGCCTGTGGCGCGTCGTCGAGGTGGTCGAACAGGTCGATGATTATTTCAAGCAGGTCGACCTTGCCGCCGGCCAGAAGCTGCAGAAGGATGCGAAGGTCGGCGACTTCATCGTCGATCCGCTGCCCGCGGTCGACCTTGGTCGCATCGATGCCCAGTCGGCGAAGCAGGTGATCTTCCAGAAGGTCCGCGAAGCCGACCGCGAGCGCCAGTTCGAGGAATATAAGGACCGCGCGGGCGAGATCATCACCGGTGTCGTCAAGTCGGTCGAATTCGGCCACATCGTCGTCAATCTGGGCCGCGCCGAAGGCGTGATCCGCCGGGACCAGCAGATCCCGCGCGAACTGATGCGCGTCGGCGATCGCGTCCGCGCGCTGATCCTGTCGGTGCGCCGCGAAAATCGCGGGCCGCAGATTTTCCTCAGCCGCGCGCACCCCGACTTCATGAAGAAGCTGTTCGCGCAGGAAGTGCCCGAAATCTACGACGGCATCATCGAGATCAAGGCCGCGGCGCGCGATCCGGGCAGCCGCGCCAAGATCGGCGTCATCAGCTATGACGGCTCGATCGATCCCGTCGGCGCGTGCGTCGGCATGAAGGGCAGCCGCGTTCAGGCGGTCGTCCAGGAAATGCAGGGCGAAAAGATCGACATCATTCCCTGGTCGGAAGACACCGCAACCTTCGTCGTCAACGCGCTGCAGCCCGCGACGGTGCAGCGCGTCGTCATCGACGAAGATGACGGCCGTATCGAAGTCGTCGTTCCCGACGATCAGCTCAGCCTTGCCATCGGCCGCCGCGGCCAGAACGTCCGTCTCGCCAGCCAGCTGACCGGCAAGCAGATCGACATCATGACCGAGGCCGACGCGAGCGAAAAGCGCCAGCGCGAATTCGTCGAACGCTCGACGATGTTCCAGGAAGAACTCGACGTCGACGAAACGCTCGCGCAGTTGCTCGTTGCCGAAGGTTTCGGCGAACTCGAAGAAGTCGCTTATGTGCCGCTCGACGAACTGGCGAGCATCGAAGGCTTCGACGACGAGCTGGCCGAAGAGCTGCAGAGCCGTGCGACCGAAGCGCTCGAACGCCGCGAAGAAGCCGCGCGCCAGGAACGCCGCGGGCTTGGCGTCGAGGATGATCTGGCCGAACTGCCGCACCTGACCGAAGCGATGCTCGTCACGCTCGGCAAGGCGGGGATCAAGACGCTCGACGATCTGGCTGACCTCGCGACCGACGAACTGATCGCGAAGAAGCGCAGCGAGAATCGCCGCGGCCCGGCGCGCGAGCGTTCGGAACGCGCCGAAGACAAGGGCGGCGTGCTCGGCGAATATGGCCTGTCGGAAGAGCAGGGCAACGAGATCATCATGGCGGCGCGCGCGCACTGGTTCGACGACGAACCGGCTGCCGAAGCCGAAGCCCAGACCGGGGAGGCCGCCGATGCGGACCCCGCGCAATGATCAGCTAAGCCAAACCGACCGCGCGGGTAAGCGCGGACAGCACGCGCCCGAAAGGCGCTGTGTGGTAACCGGCGACGTGGCGCCGGCCGGACGGCTCGTGCGCCTTGCGCTCGGGCCCGACGGCACGATCGCGCCCGACGTGCTCGGCAAGGCGCCGGGGCGCGGCGCGTGGATCGGGGTCGACCGCGACGCACTGGAAGCGGCGCAGGCGAAGGGCAAGCTCAAGGGCGGGCTGGCGCGGGCGCTGCAGGACAGCGCCTTCACGATTCCCGACGATCTGGGCGCGCGGATCGAGGCGCAACTCGCGCGTGCGACGCTCGACCGGCTGGGGCTTGAGGCGCGCGGCGGAATGCTGATCCTCGGCAGCGAGCGGATCGAGGACGCGGCGCGCCGCGGCCAGGTCCGCCTGCTCCTGCATGCGCAGGATGCCGGCGAAGATGGGCGCAAGAAACTGGCACAGGCGTGGCGGGTCGGCGAGGATCACGAAGGGTCCGGCCGCGAGGGCACCGTCTTGCCGGTGGACCGATACACCCTATCTATGGCATTGGGGCGTGAAAATGCGGTGCATCTGGGCGTGACCGACGCCCGTGCCGCTGACCGGGTGCTGGCGCATTTGAGCCGCTGGCAGTTTTTCACCGGATGGTTTAGGGACGCGGCCAACCGCGTTTCCGATCAGGATTCCCGCACGGCGGGGAATGGGATGGCGTCCAGGGAGCCCGACACGGACTCTCCGGTTTCGGACGCGTATTGAAGGAATAAGACGTTTCGATGAGTGACGAACAGGACAAGCCGACTCTGACCCGCAAGCCCCTCGGGCTGAAGCGCACGGTAGAGGCCGGACAGGTGCAGCAGCAATTCAGCCATGGCCGCCGCAATACGGTGGTGGTCGAGGTGAAGCGCCGCCGCGTGCTTGGCCGTCCCGGCGAAGCGGCGCCCGCGCCCGAGGCTGAAGCGGTCGAGGCCGCGCCTGCACCCGCGCCGAAGCCGGCTGCGCCCGCACCGGCACCCAAGCCTGCCGCGCCCAAGGCCGACAGCCTGATGTCGCGTCAGGAGCGCCAGACGCAGTTGCTGCGCGAAGCCGAAGAGGCGCGTCTCGCCGCGCTTGAAGAAGCGCGCCGCCGCGAAGAGGCCGAACGCGCCCGCGCGCTCGAGGAAGAGCGCGCGCGTGCCGCCGAAGCGCGCGAGGAAAAATCCAAGGCTTCCGAGGAAGCGCCCGCTCCGGCTGCTGCCGAGCCCGCCGCCGAAGCGCCGGCCGCGCCTGCTGCCGAAGCCAAGCCGGCCGAAGCCGCGCCGCGCGCCGCCACGACGAGCAGCGCTGCGCCCGCGCCGCGTCGCTTCACGCCGGTCGAGGCGCCGAAGCGTCCCGAACCGAAGCGCCCCGAACAGAAGAAGGAACATCGCGGCGATCACCGGCGCCAGTCGGGCAAGCTGACCGTCACGCGCGCGCTCAACGAGGACGAAGGCGCGCGGGCGCGCAGCCTCGCCGCGCTGAAGCGCGCTCGCGAAAAGGAAAAGCGTTCGCACCTGATGCCGAGCGGTCCGCGCGAAAAGCAGGTTCGCGAAGTCGTCGTTCCCGACACGATCACCGTGCAGGAACTGGCGAACCGCATGGCCGAAAAGGGCGCCGATCTCGTCAAGGCGCTGTTCAAGATGGGCATGATGGTCACCGTCAATCAGACGATCGACCAGGATACGGCTGAACTGCTCGTCACCGAATTCGGGCACGAGATCAAACGCGTCAGCGAAGCCGATGTCGATATCCGCAACGATCAGGACGTCGATGCGCCCGAACAGATGAAGCCCCGCGCGCCGGTGGTCACCATCATGGGCCACGTCGATCACGGCAAGACCAGCTTGCTCGACGCGCTGCGCGGCACCAGCGTCCAGTCGGGCGAAGCCGGCGGCATCACCCAGCATATCGGCGCCTATCAGGTGAAGACCCCCGACGGGAGCCAAGTCACCTTCCTCGATACGCCGGGCCACGAAGCCTTCACCGAAATGCGCGCGCGCGGTGCCAACGTCACCGATATCGCGGTGCTGGTGGTGGCGGCCGACGACGGGCTGAAGCCGCAGACGATCGAATCGATCAACCATGCGAAGGCGGCCGGCGTGCCGATCATCGTGGCGATCAACAAGGTCGACAAGGAAGGCGCGAACCCGCAGCGCGTGCGCGAACGCCTTCTCGAGCACGAGATCGTCGTCGAGGAAATGGGCGGCGACGTCCAGAATGTCGAAGTTTCGGCGCTCAAGAAGACTGGCCTCGACAAGCTGCTCGACGCTATCGCACTTCAGGCCGAGATCATGGAGCTCAAGGCCAACCCCGACCGTTCGGCCGAGGGGACGGTGGTCGAGGCCAAGCTCGACAAGGGCCGCGGCCCCGTTGCGACGATCCTCGTCCGTCGCGGGACGCTGAAGGTCGGCGACATCTTCGTCTGCGGCGCCGAAAGCGGTCGCGTCCGCGCGCTCGTCAACGATCAGGGCCAGCAGATCAAGGAAGCCGGTCCGTCCATGCCGGTCGAGGTTCTGGGCCTCGGCGGGGTGCCGATGGCGGGCGACACGCTGACCGTGGTCGAGAATGAGGCGCGCGCGCGCGAAGTCGCCGCCTATCGTCAGGAACAGGCGCTCAAGAAGCGGACGGCGCAGGCGCCGGTCAGCCTGGAAGGCATGTTCTCGGCGCTCGCCGACAAGGCCAATGTCATCGAATATCCGGTGGTCATCAAGGCCGACGTGCAGGGCAGCGTCGAAGCGATCGTCAACGCGCTCAACAAGCTGTCGACCGACGAGATCCGCGTCCGCGTGCTCCATTCGGGCGCCGGCGCGATCACCGAAAGCGACGTGACGCTGGCGGCGGCGACGAATGCGCCGATCATCGGCTTCAACGTCCGCCCCAACGCCAAGGCGCGCGAGATCGCGAACCGCGAAAAAGTGCGCTTCATGTACTATGACGTCATCTATCACCTGACCGAGGAAGTCGCGAAGGAGATGGCGGGCGAGCTGGGCCCGGAACGCGTCGAAACCGTCGTCGGCCGCGCCGAGGTCAAGGAAGTCTTCCCGGCCGGCAAGCGCGACAAGGCCGCGGGTCTGCTGGTGCTCGAAGGCATCATCCGCAAGGGGCTCCACGCGCGTCTCACGCGCGAGGACGTCATCGTCTCGGCAACGACCATCGCGTCGCTCCGCCGTTTCAAGGACGATGTCGCCGAAGTGCGCGCAGGCCTGGAATGCGGCGTCGTGCTGGCGGATACCAACGACATCAAGCCGGGCGATCACCTCGAAGTCTTCGAGGTCGAGGAACGCGCGCGGACGTTGTGATCCCTTTGCGCGCCCGCGAAGGCGGGGGCCCAGAGCGGCGTGGAGCGACGATGGATGGGCACAAGGCCGGGCTATGTCTATATCATGGCCAGTGGGCGCAATGGTACCATCTATATCGGCGTCACGAGCAACCTCGCGAAGCGCGCGTGGGAGCATCGGAGCGGCGTCGTACCAGGCTTCACGCATGACTATGGTTGCAAGCTGCTCGTCTGGCACCTCGCCTTTGATGACATTCAGGATGCGCGTGCTTACGAACTGCGTATGAAGAAATGGAATCGCGCCTGGAAATTGCGCGCGATCGAAGAGATGAACCCGCTGTGGAACGATTTATACCCGACGTTGAATTCCTGACGCTCTGGACCCCCGCCTTCGCGGGGGAACATGGAGGGTGCGATGCGGCATAACGAAAAATCCGAAGGCCCCTCGGTCCGCGTCCTGCGCGTGGGCGAACAGGTGCGCCACGTGCTGAGCGAGATACTTCAGCGCGGCGACGTGCATGACGATGTCCTCGCGACGCATCCGGTGAGCGTGACCGAAGTGCGCATGTCGCCCGACCTGCGCCATGCCACGGTATTCGTGAAGCCGCTGCTCGGCCGCGACGAGGAGGCGGTGCTGAAGGCGTTGCGCACCAACACCGCCTATCTCCAGCGCGAAGTCGCGCACCGCATCCGCATGAAATATGCGGCGAAGCTCAAATTCCTCGCCGACGAAAGCTTCGACGAGGCGAGCCATATCGACCAACTGCTGCGCGATCCCAAAGTGGCGCGCGACTTGGGCAGCGGCGAGGGCGAAATTCAAGACTGAGCCCGGATGACGGGTTGGTGGGAGCGGATAGGCGCTATTTTCCCTTCGGTGTCTTGATCCCTGCCGCGGCTTCCAGCTCGACCAGCGCTTCTTCCAGATAGTCGATCATCCGCTGTGCGTGCGGCACGCTGCGGCGGCACGCGGTGATGCCGAAATCGATATTCCTGAAATTCGACACCTGCGTGATGTTCATCGCCATGCCGTCGACGGGGATGCTCGCGGGATACATGCCGTCGAGCCGCGCGCCGTTCCAGTACATCTGCTCGCGCGGGCCGGGGACGTTGGAGATGGTCGCCGAATAGGCTGGGAATTTGTCGGCGGTACGCGTCAGCGCGGTCAGCATCTGCGGGAAATTCGTGATTGCGGTATAGAGCTGGATCTGCTGCGCGGTCATCGCGCGCAACTGCGCCTTGGCGGCGTTCATCGATGCCTGGATCGCCGCCATGCGTTCGGCGGGGTCGTCGATATGGGTCGCGAGATTGGCCGTCACCGAGGCAACCGAATTGCCCGAATCGATATCGTCCTTGGGCCGGATCGACACCGGCGCCATGGCTTTCAAAGGCTTGTCGGGCAGCTCGTTCAGCGATTGCAGATATTTGCGCATCGCGCCCGCGCACATGCCGAGCACCGCGTCGTTGATCGTCCCGTCATAGGCCTTGCCGACGGCGCGGACGCGTTCGAGCGACCAGCTTTGCGCGACGAAGCGGCGGGCGCCGGTGATGTTGCGGTTGAAGCTGGTGCGCGGCACGCCGGCAAAGGGGGTGACCAGCCCATCGCCGCCGATGCCGAACATCGCCGCGACATATTGGTTGAGCGCCTTGGTCACGCCGACGCTGTTGCCCCATTGCTCCTTCAGAAACTCGCCGATCGCGGCGATGTCGGTCAGGCTGGGGCGCGGCGGCTTTTTGGGCGACGGGAATTTGCGCTTATAGGCTTCATAGGCCTCGACCGACAGCGGCGAGCAGGTCCGCCGTTCCTTGGGGTCGGGCGAGAACATCGAATTATAGAAATGGATGCTCGCCGCGCCGTCCATCAGCGCATGATGCACCTTCTTGAAGGTTGCGATCTGCCGATTGGGGAGCCCTGAGATCAGCGTGATTTCCCACAAGGGGCGGGTGCGGTCGAGCAGGCTGGAATGGAGGCGCGAGGCGAGTTCGAACATCTCGCGATAGCGCCCCGGCTTGGGCAGCGCGGCCGAGCGCACATGATAGTGCATGTCGATGTCGCGGTCGGGTTCGAGCCGGATCGGGCCGTACTGGCCGAGCGGGGTGAGTTTCAGCACCTCGCTGAACGGCCGCCGCAGCCCTTCCGACTGGCGCAACAGTGCGAGCTGTTCGTTCAGCCAATCGGTTTCGTCGACATCGTCGGGCAGCGTGTAGAGGTTGATGCCGCCGATATGCATCGGCATTTCGCGACTTTCCCCCCACAGGAACATCGCATCGGTCACCGGCATCAATCGCATTGCAGCTCTCCCCACTGTTAATGCTGCATCTTTTGTGCGCAGCATGACAGCGGGGGCAGGCGAGTCAAGCTGCGGTGTCGGCGGCTGCGGGCGCGCGGCGGGTATCAGACGTGGGGCAGCACCATCCGGCGGGTGATGTCGGGGTCGCGGTCGCGGTGGACGGCGATACCGGTGAGCAGACTTTCGGCGATCATCCGCGCCCGCGCACCGACCAGCGCGACCGCCCCTTCGCTCGGCGCCACGTCGCGCAGCGTGGCATAAAAGAGCCCGAGCCAATGCTGGAAATGGCGTTCGCCGATGGTCGGGATCGCAAGATGCTTGGCCATCGGATTGCCGGTGAAATTTCCGGCGCCGAGCAGGATCGACTGCCAGAAGCGGTTCATCTGCGCGAGGTGCGCGGGCCAGTCGTGGATGCGTTCGCCGAAGATCGGGCCAAGCAGGGCGTCGCGCCGGATCGCGGCATAGAAGCGATCGACGAGCGTCGCGATAAAGGCTTCGTCGACTCCCATCGCGATGGCGGCGGCGCGCCGGTCCTCGCGCGCGGCGATGGCATGGGGGTGGGCGGGGACGGTCTTCTTCATTGCCTCGACTCGATAAACGGCATTTCATTTGCCGCTTTATCGGCCTTGCGCATAAAAGCAATATTTCATATACCTATTTTATGCGATTGAGCCTTCACAGCGACTATGCGCTGCGCATCCTGATGGCGCTGGCGGCGACCGGGCGGCAGATGTCGGTCGACGAGATCGCTGGCCAATATGGCGTGTCGCGCAATCATCTCGCCAAGGTGGCGCAGCGGCTGCAGGCGCTTTGCTATGTCGCGGCGCAGCGCGGACGCGGAGGCGGGCTGACGCTCGCCAAGGCGCCCGAGACGGTGATCGTCGGCGCGGTCGTCCGCGAGCTCGAAAGGTTGGACGGCTTCGTCGAGTGTATGAACCCCGCGACGTCGACCTGCCCGGTGCGCGGCGGCTGCGGATTGCAGGGCGCGCTCGCCGGGGCGCTGGCAGCCTTCACCGCGCATCTCGACGGCTACACGCTCGCCGATCTGCTGCCGCAGCCGGCGCGCTTTCGCGCGCTGCTCGGCGCCGCCTGATTGGGCTTGCGCGGCGCCGCCGAGGCGGTATCGCTCATGTCATGGCCAAGCTCTATTTCTATTATGCCAGCATGAACGCGGGCAAGTCGACGACGCTGCTGCAGGCGGATTTCAACTATCGCGAGCGCGGGATGGAGACGATGCTGTGGACCGCCGCGCTCGACGACCGCTACGGCGCGGGGCAGATCACCAGCCGCATCGGCCTGCTCGCCGAGGCGCATAAATTCGATCCCGAAAGCGACCTGTGGGCCGCGGTGAGCGACGAGCATCGGCGGCGCCCGCTGGCATGCGTGCTGATCGACGAGGCGCAGTTCCTTTCGAAAGATCAGGTGTTTGCGCTGGCGCGGCTCGCCGACGAGGCCGATATTCCGGTCCTCTGTTACGGGCTGCGCACCGATTTTGCGGCCGATCTCTTTCCCGGCTCGGCGGCGTTGCTCGGCATCGCCGACGCGCTGGTCGAACTGAAGGCGGTGTGCGAATGCGGGCGCAAGGCGACGATGAACCTGCGCGTCGATGCCGCCGGCCGAGCGGTGGTCGCGGGCGCGCAGACCGAGATCGGCGGCAACGACCGCTATGTCGCCATGTGCCGCCGCCATTTCATGGCCAAGCGCCGGGCTGCGGCAGAGGCTTTGCAGGAGGCGGTCGCCGATGCTTGACCGGCTTTATGTCGAACTGGCCGACGGCGACCTCCGGCTCGTCAAGCTGGCCGAGCCGCACCGCGAGGCGCTGCGCGCCGCCTGCGCCGCCGATGCCGACATCTGGCCGATCTATTCGTCGAGCTTCGATCCCGATCATTTCGACGCGAGCTTCGACACGCTGATCGGGCATGAAAGCCGGATGCCCTATGCGATCATCGACGGCGATCGGCTGGTCGGCATGACCGCTTATCTGCGTCCCGATGTGTCGGCGCAGACGGTGGAGATCGGCAACAGCTATATCGAACCCGCCGCGCGCGGCACGGGGTTCAATGGGCGTGTCAAGAAACTGATGATCGATCATGCGTTTGCAGTCGGCATCCGCCGGATCGAATTCCGCATCGATGAACGCAATGCACGCAGTCAGGCGGCGGTCGGGAAGCTCGGCGCGGTCAAGGAGGGCGTGCTACGCGCCGAACGCATCACCTGGACCGGCTATTTGCGGCATACTGGGTTATTTGGCCTTCTTGCGGACGATTGGGCTGCCCGGCCATAGTCCGGCGATGGGCGTGGCTTGGCTTTTTATGGGATTTGCATGGATCGTGTGCACGGCGGTGACGCTGCTGTTCACATTGATCATCGACCGGTTCGCGGCGCGGCGCTGGTGGGGGCGCACGCGGCGTGCGCTGTGGTTGGCACTGCTGGCCGGGCACGCACTCAACCTGCTCCTATTCTGGAACCCATTCACGTTCGCCCCGCGATCCTGGTTCCTATATGCCGGTACGGCTTTCATGGCGGGATTGCTGCTATGGCCGGTCGCGCGCCGTCGCTAGGATTGCGGCCTCAGTCAGCATGAGTTCAGCCAGTTCGCGCTAGATGAGTCGCCATGAAAACTCTTGCGCTCTCCCTGGCCGCCGCCTTGCTCCCCCTTTCAGCAACTGTGGCGGCCGAAAGGGCACCGCAGGAATCGCGCGCGCTGGGCGTCGAAACCGGCATCAGCTTTCCCAGTAATGCGACGATCCGTACCTTTCAGGCCGATGGCGAGGATGGCGTGTGGATTCAGGACAGCCGCCGCGACTGGTATTATGCGACCTTCTTCGGTCCGTGCCGCGACATCGATTTTGCGCAGGCGATCGGCGTCGACACGCGCGGAACCTCGCGGCTCGACAAGTTCGCGTCGCTTCTGGTGCGCGGCGAGCGCTGTGCGATTTCGTCCTTCGTGACGTCGGCGCCGCCGCCGACCAAGGAAGAGCGCAAGGCGGCGCGCGAGGCGGAGAAAGCTGCCAAGGTCGCTGCGGACGCCGCCAAGTCGAATTGAGCCCAATCGAATCGATCCCGGTCGAATTGACAAGCATCGCCCGAGCGGCCTAGCCCGCGCGGCGATGAACGGATGGATCATAATGGACAAGCCCGTCGGGCTCGGCTCGACGCAGGCGGTCGCCGCGGTGAAGCGCGTGTGCCGCGAAGCCGGGCTGGGCAAGGTCAAGGTCGGCCATGGCGGGACGCTCGACCCGCTTGCCTCGGGCGTGCTGCCGATCGCGCTCGGCGAGGCGACGAAGCTGTGCGGGCGCATGCTCGACGCGAGCAAGGTCTATGATTTCACGATCGCGTTCGGGACCGAGACCGCCGGGCTCGACGCGGAGGGCGACGTCGTTGCGACCAGCGACGTGCGGCCGCGGCTTTCGGAAGTTGCGGCGATTCTGCCGCGCTTTACCGGGCCGATCGAACAGGTGCCGCCCGCCTATTCGGCGATCAAGATCGACGGCGAGCGCGCCTATGACCGCGCGCGCGCCGGCGAAACGGTCGAGATGAAGGCGCGGGCGGTGACGATCCATGCCCTAGGCATCCGTCATCCCGGCGAAGGCCGGGATCTCGCCGTTGGCGGTTCTAACTCGGAACGGCGAGACCCCGGCCTTCGCCGGGGTGACGCGGAGGGGGCGGAGCGGCTCGATTCCATCACCCTCACGGCACATGTTTCGAAGGGCACCTATATCCGCAGCCTTGCGCGCGACATTGCGCGGGCGGTCGGCACCGTCGGGCATGTCACCATGTTGCGCCGGACGAAGGCGGGCCCCTTCGCGCTGGATCAGGCGATTTCGCTGGACAAATTGAACGCTTTCGGCCAAGGCGCCGCCCAATCAGAGATATTTCTGCCGCTGGAGGCAGGGCTGGTCGACATCCCGGCTCTGGACCTTTCCCCGGAAGCGGCAGGGGCGATCCGTCAGGGTCGTGTCTGGACCGGGGGAAGCACGCAGGACGGGCTCTATTGGGGACGCGACGCCGACGATCGGCCCGTGGCATTGATAGAGGCTTTGGCGGGAACGCTGAAGGTCGTGCGGGGCTTCAATCTGTAACAGGATGTTCGAAGGACGAAGCACATGTCGATTACCGCCGAACGCAAGGCCGAACTCATCAAGGAACATGCCCGCGAAAAGGGCGATACGGGTTCGCCCGAAGTGCAGGTCGCGATCCTGACCGACCGCATCAACACGCTGACCGGCCATTTCAAGTCGCACGCCAAGGACAATCACAGCCGCCGCGGGCTGCTGATGATGGTCAACAAGCGCCGCAGCCTCCTCGACTATCTCAAGAAGAAGGACGAGGGACGCTACACCGACCTGATCGCGAAGCTGGGTCTTCGCAAGTAACGCAATCGTTCGGCCCCCGGCTTCGGGGGCCGTTTACGTATTGCGTTATCCCCGCGCAGGCGGGGATCCAGGGCGGGCTTGCACCGAACTGGCAGAACTGGGTCCCCGCCTTCGCGGGGACACATGCTTAAAGGGCCGTTCCCGCATCCGGCGGGACCGCCATAGGGGCAGACAGACGCCCCGACCCGCCCGGGCCGGATTGCCCGGAACAGAGGCCCCGCCCGGCATAGGGCCCGGCGGGCGAAGGAAATTCCATGTTTGACGTGAAAAAAGTATCGATCGAGTGGGGCGGTGAAACGCTGACTCTCGAAACGGGCAAGGTTGCCCGTCAGGCCGACGGCGCCGTGATGGCGACACTGGGTGAAACGGTCGTCCTGTGCGCCGTAACCGCCGCCAAGTCGGTGAAGGAAGGGCAGGACTTTTTCCCCCTGACCGTCCACTATCAGGAAAAATATTCGGCCGCGGGGCGCATCCCCGGCGGCTTCTTCAAGCGCGAACGCGGCGCGACCGAAAAGGAAACGCTGGTCAGTCGTCTGATCGACCGTCCGATCCGCCCGCTGTTCCCCGAAGGTTTCTATAACGAGATCAACGCCATCGCTCAGGTGCTGAGCTATGACGGCCACAATGAACCCGACATCCTCGCGATGGTCGCGGCCTCGGCCGCGCTCACCATTTCGGGCGTGCCCTTCATGGGTCCGATCGGCGCTGCGCGCGTCGGCTATCTCGACGGTGAATATATCCTCAACCCGACCGACGAACAGGTTGCCGAAGGCGACCTCGACCTCGTCGTCGCGGCGACGCACGACGCGGTGATGATGGTCGAATCCGAAGCGAACGAGCTGTCGGAAGAGGTCATGCTCGGCGCCGTGATGTTCGCGCACGATGCGTGCCGCGAAGTCGTGAAGGCGATCATCAAGCTTGCCGAACAGGCTGCCAAGGAACCTTGGGAAATCGCATCGTCGGACGAAAATGCGGCGATCAAGGACAAGCTCAAGAAGCTGATCGGCAAGGACATAGCCGCCGCCTACAAGCTGACCGACAAGTCGGCCCGTTCGAACGCGCTCAACGAAGCGCGCGCGAAGGCGAAGGAACAATTTGCAGCCGACGGCCTCAGCCCGCAGGAAGTCATGGCCGGCATCAAGCTGACCAAGAAGCTGGAAGCCGAAATCGTCCGCACGGCGATCCTGAAGGACGGCAAGCGCATCGACGGCCGCACGACAACGCAGATCCGTCCGATCGTCGCCGAAACGCACTTCCTGCCGCGCGCGCACGGTTCGGCGCTGTTCACCCGCGGTGAAACCCAGACGATCGCGACCTGCACGCTGGGCACCAAGGAAGCCGAACAGATGATCGACGGCCTCAACGGCCTGTCGTATCAGAACTTCATGCTGCACTATAACTTCCCGCCCTATTCGGTCGGCGAAGTCGGCCGCTTCGGCGCGCCGGGCCGCCGCGAAGTCGGCCACGGCAAGCTGGCGTGGCGTGCGCTGCATCCCGTGCTGCCTAAGAAGGAAGATTTCCCCTATACCATCCGTCTGACCAGCGACATCACCGAATCCAACGGTTCGTCGTCGATGGCGTCGGTGTGTGGCGGCAGCCTTGCGATGATGGATGCTGGCGTGCCGATCGCGCGCCCGGTGTCGGGCATCGCGATGGGCCTGATCCTCGAAGGCCAAGATTTCGCAATCCTGTCGGACATCCTGGGTGACGAAGATCACCTCGGCGACATGGACTTCAAGGTGGCGGGTACGTCCGAAGGCATCACCACGATGCAGATGGACATCAAGATTGCCGGCATCACCAAGGAAATCTTCGAAAAGGCGCTGGCGCAGGCCAAGGAAGGCCGCGCGCACATCCTCGGCGAAATGAACAAGGCGCTCGGCGAAGTCCGCAGCGAATTGTCGGCGCATGCGCCGCGTATCGAAACGATCACAATCGACAAGTCGAAGATCCGGGACGTCATCGGCACCGGCGGCAAGGTCATCCGCGAAATCGTCGCGACGACCGGCGCGAAGGTGGACATCGACGACGAAGGCACGATCAAGATCGCCTCGTCGGACACCGCGCAGATCGAAGCCGCCAAGGCGTGGATCCTCGGCATCGTCGAGGAAGCCGAAGTCGGCAAAATCTATAACGGCAAGGTCGTGAACCTCGTCGATTTCGGTGCCTTCGTGAATTTCATGGGCGGCAAGGACGGCCTCGTCCACGTGTCGGAAATCAAGAACGAACGCGTCGAAAAGGTCGCCGACGTTCTGTCCGAAGGCCAGGAAGTCAAGGTCAAGGTCCTCGAGATCGATCCGCGCGGCAAGGTCCGCCTGTCGATGCGCGTCGTCGATCAGGAAACCGGCGAGGAACTGGAAGACACGCGTCCGGCGCGCGAACCCCGCGAACCGCGCGGTGATCGTGGTCCGCGCCGTGACGGCGGCGATCGTGGCGACCGTGGCCGTGGCGGCCGCGATCGCGGCCCCCGCCGCGACGGCGGCGACCGCGGCCCGCGCCGCGAGCGCAGCGAAGACGGTCCGGAAGATCAGGGTCATGTGCCCGACTTCCTGAAGGACTGATCCTTCGACCCTCGAACCAATGCGAAGGGGCCGCGAAAGCGGCCCCTTTTCTTTTGGGCGCTGTCGGCCTCCGGGTGGGGAGAGGGGCGTCGGCCTGCCCGTCGAAACATTCGGGCCGGGCCCGAAACAGGGCGGTGCTTGGGGGGCGGCGGCTATGCGTCCGGAGTCCGGACGCTATTCCTCGGTCCGGATCAGGATCATTTCGCCGATCAGCGCGAACAGGATGAAGGGCCCCCATGCGGCGAGGAAGGGGGAGTAGGCGCCGAGGTCGCCCATCGCGAGCGCGAAATTGTCGGCGACGAAATAGGCGAAGCCCAGCGCCATGCCGATGATGGCGCGAACGAACAGCTTGCCCGATCGCGCCAGGCCGAATGCCGCGACGGCGCCGAGCAGCGGCATCAGGACCGCCGAGAGCGGCCCCGAGATCTTGTGCCACAACACGCCTTTCAGCGCATCGACGGGTCGCCCCGCAGCCTCGAGATCCGCGATTGCCGATTTGAGCTCGGTGAAGGGCAGTTGATCGCCGTCGACCTGTGCCAGCGTGAACTGGTCGGGACGCACGCCCGGCGCGGCGACGATGGTGCCGAGCGGCTGGACGATACCGGCGCGGCGCAGGAAGCGCTTGGCGTTGGTGAGTTCCCACCCACCCGCGACCGGCCGCGCGCTGTCGCCCGACAATATCGAGGACAATACGCCGCCCGACCGTTCATAGATGCGCACGCCGTGCAGCGTGATCGCCGTCCCGGTGCCGCTGACGGTCGCGGCATTGATCAGATTATTGCCGTCGCGAACCCAAATGTTCGATCGAATCCCGGTGTCTTTCGGAATTTGCGCATATTCGACCTTCTGCCAGGCGGCGAGCGCCGCGGTCGCGCGCGTCACGATCCTTTCGTTGAAGCCGAAGCTGATCGCGGCGACGAACAGTGCGGCGAGGAACAGCGGCGCCAGCACCTGATGCGCCGACATGCCCGACGCCTTCATCGCGATGACCTCGCTGTTCTGGTTGAGCGTGATCAGCGTCAAGATCGTCCCGAGCAGAACGGAGAAGGGCAGAAAGGTTTCGATGATCTGCGGCAGGCGCAGCCCGACATAGCGCCACACGTCGCTGTCGCTGTTGCCCGCGACCGACAAGATCTTGCCGCTCTCGCCCAGCAGGTCGAGCGTCTGGAGCACCAGCACGAGCGCGAACAGGATCGCGAAGCTGCGTACCAGAAACAGCCGCCCGACATAGAGCGCCATGGTTCGCGACGGAAAGAAATGGAGCTGGTTCATCGTCAGATAGGCTGCTGTTTGCGCTGGAACAGGCGGATGAAGGCGCGGATTTTCTGCCCTGCCTTGGCCGCGACGCGCTCGAGCGCGCCGATCGGCTGGCCGCCCGGGACATGCGCCACCGTATAATACATCCACACCGCGAGCGCGCCGAACAGCAGCAGCGGAATCCACAGCGCCAGCAGCGGATCGACCGCACCGCGCGCGCCCAGCGCTTCGGCATATTCGTTGATCTTGTGCTGGGTGACGAGCAGCACGATCGACAGGAAGACGCCCAGCGAGCTTGTCGATCGCTTGGGCGGAATCGCCAGCGCGATCGCCATCAGCGGGATGAAGAACATCGACACCACCTCGACGATGCGGAAGTGGAAATTCGCCCGCGATTCGAGCCGCGTCGCCAACGGCTCGGCCTGATCGTGCCCGACGACCAGCAATTCGGGGATGGTGAGTTCGCGATCGGCGCCGCCCCGGGTACGGAACGCCTCGATCTTGGGTAGCGGGATCGGCAGATCGTGGCTGTCGAAGGTCAAGACCCGCGGCACCGCGAATTTCGGCGATTCATGGATCAGCACGCCGCGCGTCAGGCGCAGGATGATCGTGTCGGGATCGTCAGTGGCAAGAAACTGGCCCTCGGCGGCGGTTGCCGAAACGCTTTGCCCGTCCTTGTTCTCGCCGCGCACGAAGATGCCGCGCAGATTGCGCCCCTCGTTATAGCTCTGCTCGATGCGCAGCGTCATCCGGCTGCCCAATTTGGTGAATTCGCCGACCTTGATCGACGCGCCGAGCGCGCCCGACCGCAATTCGAAGCGCAGCCCTTCATAGGCGTAGCGCGCATAGGGCTGGATAAAACCGACGATCGCGAGGTTGAGCAGCGCCAGCGCGAAGGCAAAGGCATAGGGTACGCGCATCAGCCGTCCGAAGCTCATCCCCACCCCGCGCAGCACGTCGAGCTCGCTCGATGTCGCGAGCCGGCGGAAGGCGAGCAGGATGCCGAGCATCAGCCCGATCGGGATGCCAAGCGACAGATATTCGGGGATAAGATTGGCGAGCATCCGCCACACGACGCTCACCGGACCGCCTTCGGTCGCGACGAAATCGAACAGGCGCAGCATCTTTTCCAGCACCAGCAGCATGGCCGAAAGGACCAGCGTACCGAGCATGGGAAAGAAGATGAGCCGCGCAATGTAACGGTCGATGGCGGGCAGTCTATTCAATCTTTCGTCGCCCCATCACCATGATTTGGCCGCAAATGGTTCCGATATCCGGATTCAAGGGCAACAGGGACCCATGTCGGCTCGGTGCTGGCGTGGCTATAACCACTGGGAGCTAATGCGTCATGTCGAAATTTATGTCGGCGTCGCTCTGCGTGGCTCTGCTCGCCGTATCCGTGGCAGCGAACGCAGAGGGACAGGTTATCACCAACGACCTGTCGAAATGCCGGAGCGGTCCGTCCACCCTCGTCCACATCAACGGCGTCAAGGCCGGGACGGGCAAGATTCGTGTTCAAAGCTATCGTGCCACTGCGTCCGATTGGCTCGCCAAGGGCCGCTGGATCACCCGTGTCGAAGTGCCGGCACAGGCCGGGTCTATGACCGTCTGCGTGCCGCTGCCCGAAGCGGGACACTATGGCATTGCGGTGCGCCACGACGTCAACGGCAATGGCAAGACCGACCTGACCTCGGACGGCGGCGGCATGTCGAACAACCCGAGCATCAACATCTTCAACCTCGGCAAGCCGAGCTACAAGAAGACGGGGTTCGATGTCGGCAACGCGCCGAAGACGATCTCGATCACCATGAAATATATGTAGGGGCCCGATGGCAAGCGTCGCCCTTCTTTCCAATCCGCGCTCAACGGGAAATCGTGCCCTGTTGCCGCGGGTTCGGGAATATTGCGCGGCGCACCCCGACATTTTTCATTACGAGGTCGAGGATGTCGACCAGATCGGTGAAGCGATCCGTACGATCGCCATGGTCAGCCCGCGCATCGTCGCGATCAACGGCGGTGACGGCACCGTTCAGGCCGCGCTGACCGAACTTTATTCGGGCGGCCATTTTGGCGGTTCGCCGCCGCCTGTCGCGGTGCTGCCGAACGGCAAGACCAATTTGATCGCGCTCGATCTCGGCGCCGAAGGCGATCCGATCAAGGCGCTCGAGCGCGTCGTCGAACTCGTGTCGAATGGTCGTCTTGAGGATCATGTCATCGAACGGCAGTTGATCGCGCTCGACAGCGGCGGCAATCGCCCCGTGCTCGGCATGTTCCTGGGCGGTGCCTATCTGGCTGACGTGATGCTCTATTGCCGCAATCGCATCTATCCGCTCGGCCTACCGAACGGCCTGTCGCATGTGCTGGCCGCGATCCTTGGGCTTTTCGCGATCATCTTCGGCATTGGCGGCGGGCGCCTGCCGCCGAAGCCCGAGCCGCTGACCGTGTCGCTGATCCGCCAGGGCCAGCTCAAGGGCAAATTCTCGCTGCTCATCGTCACGACACTGGAAAAGCTGCTGCTGAGTATCCGCACCAGCGATACGCACGGCGGCGACGGGCGAATGAAATTGCTCGCGGTCGATCGCAGCGTCGGCGCGCTGTTCCGCATGCTCGGGGCCACCTGGCGCGGGACCCTCGGCCAGCATCAGCTCGCCGGGGTCCATTTCGAACAGGGCGATGAGATCCGTATCGAGGGCGAACGCTCGAACGTCATCCTCGACGGCGAGATTTTCGAGGCAAAGCACGGCCGGCCGATCATCCTGACCTCGACCCAGCCGGTGCCCTTCCTGCGCCTCGCCGCCTGAGCGCTCGCATGTCGGCGCTTACCGATCTCGTCCGCGAAGAGCTTGCGATACGCGTCGATCCGCGCGTCGCTGCGATGGCGTCGGCGATAGCTGCCCGCTATCCGGGCAGCGCCCGCGCTGTGCTCTTCTACGGCAGCTGCCTGCGCGAGAGCGAACTCGACGGGCTGATGCTCGATTTCTATCTGATCGTTTCGGACTATGGCGATGCCTATCCGAAGCGCTGGCTCGCGGCCGCCAACCGCCTCATCCCGCCAAACGTCTTTCCGTTCGAGCATGACGGGCTGATCGCCAAATATGCGGTGCTCAGCGAAGGTGATTTTCAGCGGCTGAACGGCCCTGAAACGCGCAACGTATCTGTCTGGGCGCGCTTCGCCCAGCCGTCGCGGCTCGTCTGGGCAGTCGACGATACCGCGCGGGACCGCGCGGTGGCGGCGGTGGCACGCGCCGCGCCGACATTGCTTGCTGCGGCGGGATCGGTCGATGGCGAGGCGCCGCTCGATTGGTGGCGGCGCGCCTTTTCGCTGACCTATTCGGTCGAATTGCGCGCCGAACGCAGCGGCCGGGCGCAGTCGGTCGTCGATGCCGACGCCGCGCGCTACGACCGCTTCAGCCTGCCGGCGATGGCGGCAATCCCGGCCGGTGCCGCCAGCGGCGGCTGGGCGCGGCGGCGGATCGAGGGCAAGCTGCTCAGCATCGTGCGGCTTGCCAAGGCCAGCCTGACCTATGCCGGCGGGATCGATTATCTCGCGTGGAAGATCAACCGCCATGCGGGCACCAAGATAGAGATCAAGCCGTGGCAGCGCCGCTGGCCGTTGGTCGCTGCGCTGACGCTGGTGCCGCGCCTCGTGAAGAGCGGCGCAATCCGCTAGGAAGCGACGCGCTCCGGTGCGCGCGCATCGCCGCAGCGGCGGATCGCCTGTTCGAGCGCGTTCAGCGTAAAGGGCTTGCGCAGCACGTCGTGGTCGCCAAAGCTTTCGAACTCGCTGGCGTCGCCCGCATAGCCGGTGACGAACAGCACCGACAGATCGGGCCAGCGTTCCTTCAGTTCTGCGACCATTTCGGGGCCGGTCAGGCCGGGCATCAGCACGTCGCTGAGGATCAGGTCGAACCCGCCATGCGCTTCGACCAGCCCGGCGGCGGCGCGCGGATCGTCGCAAGCGATCGCTTGATGGCCAAGCTCGGTCACGGCGTCGACGGTGGCGGTCAGGACGCGCTCGTCGTCCTCGACCACCAGGATGCGCATCGCGTCCGTCGGCGGTTCGCTCGCCGCGGCATCGGAACCGCCCGCGGGCGCCGCCGCTTCGGCCTGCGGCTTTGCGACGGGCAGCAGCATCGCAACGCGCGTGCCTTCGCCCTCGACCGAATGAATCTGCACCTCGCCGCCTGACTGGCGGCAAAAGGCAAAGACCTGACTCATCCCCAGGCCCGTGCCCTGACCCGCGGGCTTCGTGGTGTAGAAGGGGTCGAACACGCGCTTGAGCACCTCGGGCGACATGCCGCAACCGGTATCGATCACCTCGACCGCCAGCGCGGCGGTACTGTCCTCTTCGTCGCGCAGCGTCCGGATCGTCAGCGACCCGTGCCCGTCCATCGCGTCGCGCGCGTTGACGGCAAGGTTGAGCAGCGCATTTTCGAATTGCTGCTTGTCGACCCAGCAGGCGAGCCCTTCGGTCTGAAGGTCGAGCGTCAGCGCGATGCGGTCGCCGATCGTGCGCCCGATCAATTCCGAAAAGCCCGCGATGCAGGCGTCGATCGGCGTCATTTCGGGGCGCGCGGGTTCGGACCGTGCGAAGGCCAGCAGGCGGCGGGTCAGGTCGGCGGCGCGATTGGCCCCGTCCATCGCATTGCCGATATGGCGCTGCGCCTTTTCGGGCGCTTCGCCGATCCACCGCTGCGCAAGTTCCAGCCCGCCGACGACGACTGCGAGCATATTGTTGAAATCATGCGCGATGCCGCCGGTCAACTGGCCGACCGCTTCCATCTTCTGCGCCTGGCGAAGCTGCTCCTCGGCGGCGGCGCGTTCGGCCATTTCGCTGCGCAGCGCGCTGTTCGCTTCGGCCAGCTCGGCCGTTCGCGCATTGACCGCCGCCTCGAGCGCCATGGCGCGGTCGCTTTCGATCAACTGTTCGCGCCGCGCCGCGCGCCGTTCGCTCTGTGCGCGGACGAGCGAGACGGTCGCCGCGATCGCGACCACCGCCGCCGCGGCGGCGAGCAGGGTGAACAGCAGGATCGCCTGGTTCAGGCTGGCGCGGTCGGCGGCTGCAAGCTGGTTGCGGTTGGCAAGGATCGCGCGTTCGTTGCCGATCAATTCGGTCAGCAGCCGGTCGATGCGCAGCAGCGCGGCATCGTGTCCGGCGGCGTTATATTTCGAGATCGCGGCAATGGTCTGGTTGTAATTGGCGCTGAGCGCCGCATCGCCGAGCTGCGTCCCGCGCCGGTCGAGTTCGGCGGTCAGTGTCTTGACCAGCGCCGCCTGTTCCGGATTGTCGCGGACGTTGCGGCGGAGCAGCGCGAGATATTGCTGCGACAGCCCCCACTGCTGCTGAAAGACGCGGCCGTCCTCCTTTTTCAGGCCGACCGCGAAGCGGCCGAGTGCCGCCTCGGCGCGCGCCAGCGCGGCATCAAGGCTGCGCGTCTGTGAAATCACTTCCAGGCTGTGCGCCTGCCAGCTCAGCGAGCGGTCATAATTGTCGTTGGCACGGCTCATCAGCATGATGAGTGCGCCGACGACGCCGGTCAGCACCGCGCCCAGCCCGACGGTTAGCCAGAAGCGCAGCCGTTCGCGACGGCCCTCATTGTCGTGATCCAAATCCCGCTCGAACACGCTGATCTTCTATCCAACAAGCGTTCCGGGGCAAAGCGATGAAGACCGCACGACGCGGCGTTCCGCTCGGTTCGCCCCGAAAATGAATCCGCTGGTCGGCGGCGCGGCTCGGTTCAGCCGATAATTCCCACGCGCTTGCCCGCGCGCTCGAAGCGGCCGAGGATCTCGCTCACCTGCTCGCTCGAATGTTCGGCGCAGAGCGAGCAGCGCAGCAGCGTCATACCCGCGGGGGTCGCGGGCGGGCGGGCGAGATTGACGTAGAGGCCTTCTTCGAGCAGCGCTTCCCACATCATCGCGCCCTTTTCGAGGTCGGGCATGATGACCGCGATGATCGCCGACTGCGGCTCTTCGGTACCCAGCGTGAAGCCGAGACCCTGCAGCCCCTTGTGCAGCGTCTTCGAATTTTCCCACAGGTGCGCGCGCTTGTTCGATCCGTGCATCAGCTTGCGGATGCTCGTCGCCGCGGTCGCGACGACGCTCGGCGGCAGCGAGGCGGTGAAGACGTACGGGCGGCAGACGAGCCGCAAGATCTCGAACTTCGGGTGGTTCGACACGCAGAAGCCGCCGACGGTGCCGACGCTCTTCGAAAAGGTGCCGATGATGAAGTCGACATCGTCGATCACGCCCTGCGCCTCGGCGACGCCGCGGCCATGTTCGCCGATGAAGCCCATCGAATGCGCTTCGTCGACGAGGACCATCGCGCCATTTTCCTTGGAGACGCGGATCATCTCCTTCAGCGGCGCAACGTCGCCGAGCATCGAATAGACGCCTTCGAGCACGACGAGCTTGCCCGCCTCGGCGGGCAGGCGCTTCAGCCGCTTTTCGAGCGCTTCGACATCGTTGTGGCGAAAAGCGACGATTTCGGCGTCGCCCATCTTGCACCCGTCATAGATCGATGCGTGGCTGTCGATGTCGAGAATGACATAGTCGCCCTTGCCCGCGATCGTCGAAATGATGCCGAGGTTCGCCTGATATCCGGTCGAGAACACCATGGCATGATCCATGGCGTAAAATTCCTTCAGCGCGTCCTCGCACTCCTTGTGCCCCTGATAGGTGCCGTTGAGGACGCGGCTGCCGGTGGTGCCGCTGCCGAACTTGTCGAGCGCGTCCTTGCCCGCGGCGATGACATCCTCGTCGAAGGTCATGCCCATATAATTATAGGTGCCGAGCAGGATCGTTTCGCGCCCGTTGCAGATCGCGACGGTGGGCGAGAGCACTTTCTCCATCACCAGGCTGAAGGGATCGGTAACGCCGGTCGCGAGCAGCGCCGCGCGCTGTTCGATGAGCGGATCGAATTTGGAGAAAAGGTCGGTCATATTCGTTTCTTCCGTGTGCCCCGGCGAAAGCCGGGGTCCAGATAGGTCGCGCGACGTCGCGTGGACCCCGGCTTTCGCCGGGGAGCACAAGATTTTCAGCCCTGCAGCTTTTCCACCGCGGCGACGAGCTGGCCGACGGTTTCGATCTCGGCCTGCATGTTCATGCTGATGATGATGTCGAACGTATCCTCGACCTCGGCGACGAAATCCATCACCGTCAGGCTGTCCCATTCAAGGTCGCCGGCAAAGGTCGTCGCGTCGGTCAGGGCGACGCCCTTCTTGTTGAAAGGTTCGATCAGGCCGTGGATCTGGTCGGCGAGGGGGGTGCTCATGCGGGTGCGTCCCATAATGAAAAAACTGCGGGCGGGCATGCCGCGCCCCGTCCCGCTTGGCAAGCGATTGCGGCGGCAATCGGGCAGCATCTTGCCGTTCGCGGTCCTTCGTGCCATCCGGGCGAAGGTCGCCGCAAGCTGAAGGGGCAGGGAGGGGGCTGGATGGACAGCAAAAAATCGGACGCGGCGCCGCAACGGCCCGCCATATCCTTTCCGCCCAACGCGGTGCATCTCGTGCGCACCAATCAGCAGATCACGATGCAATTGTCGCAGATGGCCGATCAAAAGGCGTCGATCCTGATGGGCGCGACCTTCGTGGTCTTCACCCTCGCGGTCGGACAGGCGCGCGCCGGGGCGGGGGCCTTCACGCTGCCGCTCGCGGTGCTGGCGACCTTTTCTTTCCTCTCGGCGCTGCTCGCCATATCGGCGGTTCTCCCTCGCGTCGGCAAGGCGCCGCCGGCGGTGTTTCGCGACGGCAAGGATCATAGCAATATCCTCTTCTTCGGCCGGTTCGAGCAGATGGAGGAGGACGAGTTCATCGACGCGGTCAAGGCACGGATGCGGACCGAGGAGGATATTTACGAAACGATCCTGCGCGACACCTACCAGAACGGTCTTGTCCTCGCGCGGCGCAAATATCGCTACCTCGCCTATGCCTATCGCCTGTTCGTCGTCGGCCTGACGCTGACCTTCCTCGCCTTCGCCTATGAGATGGCGGTGACGTGGAGGGGCTAAGGCAACGATTGTTGCCTTTTTATCACCCCCGCATCCGAAACCGCGCGCGGCGCTCGCGCGCTATTGAGCGGCCGTAAAAGCGCGCCTATCCGGGCCGGCTATGCTCGAGCAGGCCCACCCCCTGACGGCGGATCAGCCGCAGACTTTCCGCGCCGAATTTCGCGCGACGCTGGCGCTCGCCCTGCCGCTGGCGGCGGCGAACCTGCTGCAGATGATGGTCCATGCGATCGACGTGATCTTCGTGGCGCGGCTCGGCGATGCGCCGCTTGCCGCCTCGTCGCTCGGCGTCTCGATCTTCGGCTTGTTGCTGTGGACCGGGACAGGGCTCGTCGGCGCCGCAGCGCCGCTCGTCGCCGCCGAACTCGGGCGGCGCAAACATGCCGTGCGCGAAGTGCGGCGCACCGTCCGCATGGCGCTGTGGCTCAGTGCGATCGTGTCCGTGCTGTTCATGGGTGTCTGTGCCGCGGGCGGCCCGATCATGCGCGCAACCGGGCAAGACCCCGAAATCACGGCACATGCCGCCAGTTTCCTGTTGATCCTGATGTGGGGCATGGTGCCGATGATCGCAGCGAGCGTGTTGCGCATCTTCGTTTCGGCGCTCGGACGTCCGACGATTGCCACCGCGATCACCTTCCTCGCGCTGTTCGTCAATGCCCTCGGCAACTGGAGCCTCGTCTTCGGCCATCTCGGTATGCCGGCCCTCGGACTGCAGGGCTCGGCGCTGTCGAGCGTCATCACGAGCACGGTGATGCTGATCGCCTATATCATCGTGATCCAGACCGACCGGCGGCTGCGCCGTTATCATCTGTTCGGCAACTGGTGGCGCTCCGAATGGCCCCGCTTCTGGGAAATGCTCCGCATCGGCACCCCGATCGGCCTCATCATTCTGGCCGAGGCCGGGCTGTTCACCGGCGCCGCTTTCCTGATGGGCCGGATCGGTGAGGCGCAGCTTGCCGGCCACACCCTCGCGCTCCAGATCGCGGCGCTCGCCTTCCAGATCCCGTTCGGCGTGGCGCAGGCGGCGACGATCCGGGTCGGCCTTTCCTATGGCGCGCGCGACCATCGCGGCATTGCGCTCGCGGGGCAGGCGTCGCTGATCCTCGGTATCGGGTTCATGGTCGTGACCGCGGCGGTGATCTGGCTCGCGCCGCGGCTCGTGCTGTCGATCTACGTCGATGTCGATGCGGCGCGCAACGCCGCGCTCGTCCATTTTGCGCTGCAGTTCCTGATCGTGGCCGCTGCGTTCCAGCTGTTCGACGGCGCCCAGACGGTTGCGGCAGGCGTATTGCGCGGGCTTCAGGATACGCGCGTGCCGATGATCATCGCGGTCTGCGGCTACTGGATCGCGGGCTATGGCACCGCCATCTACCTTGGCTTCTGGACCCCGCTCGCGGGTGTCGGCGTGTGGATCGGTCTGGCGGTCGGGCTCATCGTGGTGTCGGCGGTACTGCTGATGCGCTGGGGGATGCGGGCGCGCCTCGGTCTGCTTCCGGCCTGACAAAAAAAAAGTTGATCGGCGCTGCTTGACGCCCATCTGACTCCCACCCATATGCCGGCTTGTTAGCACTCACGCCCTGTGAGTGCTAAGTCTGACATCCATTGCATTACTGGAGGGACATCCATGCAATTTCGTCCGCTGCACGACCGCGTGCTCGTCCGCCGTATCGAAGCCGAAGAAAAGACGGCTGGCGGCATCATCATTCCCGACACCGCCAAGGAAAAGCCGCAGGAAGGCGAAGTCGTCGCCGTCGGCACCGGCAGCAAGGCTGAAGATGGCAAGGTGACGCCGCTCGACGTCAAGTCGGGCGACCGCATTCTGTTCGGCAAATGGTCGGGCACCGAAGTCAAGGTCGATGGCGAAGAGCTGTTGATCATGAAGGAATCGGACATCCTCGGCGTTCTCGCCTGAGCCTGTTTGCCGATTTCAGTGTGAATTTACGCAGTTTTCTGCGCTTTTATTAAAGGAGCATCCTCATGGCTGCCAAGGACGTTAAATTTTCGCGCGACGCACGCGAACGCATCCTGAAGGGCGTCGACATCCTCGCCGACGCCGTCAAGGTCACGCTGGGCCCCAAGGGCCGCAATGTCGTGATCGACAAGAGCTTCGGCGCCCCCCGCATCACCAAGGACGGTGTCTCGGTCGCCAAGGAAATCGAACTCAAGGACAAGTTCGAAAACATGGGCGCGCAGATGCTGCGCGAAGTCGCCTCGAAGGCGAACGACAAGGCCGGCGACGGCACCACCACCGCGACCGTCCTCGCCCAGGCGATCGTCCGCGAAGGCATGAAGTCGGTTGCTGCCGGCATGAACCCGATGGACCTGAAGCGCGGCATCGACCTCGCGGTCACCAAGGTCGTCGAAGACCTCAAGGGCCGTTCGACCGCCGTGTCGGGCTCGTCGGAAATCGCGCAGGTCGGCATCATCTCGGCCAATGGCGACATCGAAGTCGGCGAAAAGATCGCCGAAGCGATGGAAAAGGTCGGCAAGGAAGGCGTGATCACCGTCGAGGAAGCCAAGGGCCTCGAGTTCGAACTCGATGTCGTCGAAGGCATGCAGTTCGACCGCGGCTATCTGTCGCCCTACTTCATCACCAACCCCGAAAAGATGACGGTCGAACTGGCTGATCCGTACATCCTGATCTTCGAAAAGAAGCTGTCGAACCTCCAGTCGATGCTTCCGATCCTCGAAGCGGTTGTGCAGTCGGGCCGTCCGCTGCTCATCATCGCCGAAGACATCGAAGGCGAAGCGCTCGCGACGCTGGTCGTGAACCGTCTGCGCGGCGGCCTCAAGGTCGCGGCCGTCAAGGCGCCGGGCTTCGGCGATCGCCGCAAGGCGATGCTGCAGGACATCGCGATCCTGACCGCCGGCGAAATGATCAGCGAAGACCTGGGCATCAAGCTCGAGTCGGTCACGCTGAACATGCTCGGCCAGGCGAAGCGCGTCACGATCGACAAGGACAACACCACCATCGTCGACGGTGCGGGTGAAGGCGACGCGATCAAGGCCCGCGTCGAACAGATCCGCGCGCAGATCGAAACCACCACGTCGGATTACGATCGCGAAAAGCTGCAGGAACGTCTGGCGAAGCTCGCCGGCGGCGTTGCGGTGATCAAGGTCGGCGGTGCGACCGAAGTCGAGGTGAAGGAACGCAAGGATCGCGTCGACGACGCGCTGCACGCGACCCGCGCCGCGGTCGAGGAAGGCATCGTCCCCGGCGGCGGTACGGCTCTGCTGTATGCCACCAAGGCTCTCGAAGGGCTAAAGGGCGCCAACGACGACCAGACCCGCGGCATCGACATCGTCCGCAAGGCGATCGAAGCGCCGCTGCGTCAGATCGCGGCCAACGCCGGCCATGATGGTGCGGTTGTCGCCGGCAACCTGCTGCGCGAAAACAACCAGGATCAGGGCTTCAACGCCGCGACCGACGTCTATGAAAATCTGAAGGCCGCCGGCGTCATCGACCCCACCAAGGTCGTGCGCACCGCGCTTCAGGACGCTGCCTCGGTTTCGGGCCTGCTCATCACCACCGAAGCGGCGGTGAGCGAGCTTCCCGAAGACAAGCCGGCGATGCCGATGGGCGGCGGCGGCATGGGCGGCATGGGCGGCATGGACTTCTAAGTCCGTACCGTTCGGCGCTCAGCCAACAAGAAACGGGGCCGGGGGAGCAATCCTCCGGCCCTTTTCTGTCCACCCACCTTTTTCCGGGCCATTGCCAGTTCATCCGCCGCAGCATAGCTAGGCGGTCATGAGCCTGCTTCTCGCCCTTGCCGCACTACTCGCCGATCCCGCGGCCGCCGTCGCTCCGCCTGCGCCGCCGCCGCCGCGCGCCACGATCGAACGCTGTGGCTACCGGGTGGTCCAGACCTATCCGCACGATCCGTCCTCCTTCACTCAGGGCCTGTTCTGGGACGACGGCCATCTTTACGAAGGGACGGGGCAGTACGGCCATTCGCGCATCGCGCGTCTCGACCTGGCGACCGGCAAGGCGCTAGCCGAAACGCCGCTCCCCGCCGACCAGTTCGGCGAAGGGATCACGCGTTGGCGCGACCAGATTATCGGCGTCACCTGGCAGAACGGCATCGGCCATCGCTGGCGCCTCAAGGATCTGAAGCCGATCAGCGACTTCACCTATTCGGGCGAGGGCTGGGGGGTGACGACGCTCGGCGATACGATCGTGCTCAGCGACGGGACGCCGACGCTGCGCTTCTTCGATCCCGCGACGATGGTGGAAAAGCGCCGCGTCACCGTTCGCTTCGGCGGCCGTCCGCTTGCCATGCTCAACGAACTCGAGGCGATCGACGGACAGGTATGGGCGAATGTGTGGATGAGCGACGTCATCGTGCGGATCGACCCCGACAGCGGCGCCATCGTCTCCTACATCGACCTGACCGGGCTGCGCAAAGACGCCGGGGTCAGCGACAGCGACAGCGTGCTCAACGGCATTGCCTGGGACGCGAAGGGCAAGCGGCTGTTTGTCACCGGCAAATATTGGCCCAAACTCTACGAGATCGCCCTCGCAAACTGCGCATAGGGGCCGGCTCTAGCTTTTGAGCGCCGCTGCCATCCGCGCCGCCGCTGCGTCATAGACGCGCGCTTTCAACCCCTCGGTCACCGCGACCGGCGCCCGGTCGGGGTGGCCGCCGGCGAAGGGCGGGGCCGGATCATATTCGATTGCAAGCTGGATCGCCTGCGCGGCCGCGTCGCCCCGCATCCGCGCGACCAGCGTCAGCGCGAAATCGAGGCCCGACGTCACCCCGCCGCTCGTCACGACGGGACCGTCCTCGACGACGCGCGCCGCTTCGTGGCGCGCGCCGACCATCGGCAGCAGATGCGTATAGGCCCAATGCGTGGTCGCGCGCCGCCCTTCGAGCAGCCCCGCGCGGCCGAGCAGGAAGGCGCCGGTGCACACGCTCGTCACCCAGGTGGCGCCCGCCGCCTGCCGCGCGATGAAGTCGATCGTCGCCCGGTCGCCCAACGCTTCGGCGACACCATGTCCGCCGGGGACGCACAGTATATCGGCCTGCGGCGCCGCAGCGAAATCATGCGTCGGCAGGATGGCAAAGCCGCAGTCGGTCGGGATCGGGTCGAGGCTGGCCGCGGCGCCGATCAGCCGCGCGCCGGGCAGGCGGCACAGCGCCTGCGCCGGTGCGGTAAAATCGAGCTGGGTGATACCGGGAAACAGCAGGAAGACGATGGTGGTTTGCGGCGCGTCGGTCATCGGGATGGTCCTTTTCTGACGGATCACCCAGGCGCGCGGCTCGCATCGGTCCCGCTCCCCGATGGAACTCCATCTTCAGCGCCAGTTGCGGGACGCCTGTCTTCTATCGCGGCTTTCGCATCGGCGAAAGCCTATTTGCCGCCGTATTCGCCGCTCGCGGCGCTGTCGGCGTTCGTAGCGGTACCGTCCCGGCTTTCGAGCATTTCGGCCGCATCGTCGAGCGCCTTGGCCTCGCTGACCGTGACGCCTCCGGGGCCGGGCTCATTGTCGGTGCGGCTACAGCCGGCGACGAGGCACAGTACTGCGGCCAAAACCATGCAGGTTGGAAATTTCGTCATGTCGGCTCCTGCGAAAAGGGGCCCCGCCATTCCGGCGAAGCCCCTCTTTCTCTATCAGGCCAAGGGCCTGCCGACGACTTACTTGTCGTTGGCTTCGGCCTTCTTGGTTTCTTCCTGGATCTTGTCGCCCGCGGCAGCGGCGGCATCGCCGGCGGCATTCACGGTGCCTTCGACGGCGTTGCCGGCGTCCTTCGCGGCATCGGCGGTCGCGTCGGCGGCGTCGGCCGCGCCATCGGCGACGGCATCGCCGGCGCTTGCGGCATCAGCGGCGATTGCGTCGCCGGCTTCAGACGTTTCCTGCTGCGCCTTTTCCGAGCAAGCGGCGAGGCTGAAGGCCGCTGCGGCCATCGAGGCGAGGATGATCTTGCGCATATATGTTCCTTTCGATGTGCAAGCGGCCGGATAACCGGCCACTGGGCGCGGAGACTAACTGCGCCTGCCCCGCTTGGCAACCGTGCGGCGGGACGCGGTGGCCGCGGGGTATTGATCGCAAAAGGAAAAGGGGCCGCCGACGCATGTCGACGACCCCCGATTTCCTTGCCTTGGCAGGCGAAAGTGGAAGCTTACTTCTTAGCTTCTTCCATCTTCGCGGCAGCGGCGTCGGTCGCTTCCTTGGCGGCCGCAGCGGCTTCGCTGGCCTTGTCTGCAGCTTCGCCAGCCTTGTCGGCAGCGTCGCCGGCGGCAGCGGCGGCGTCGGTCGCGGCCGAAGCGGTCGCGTCAGCAGCGCTCGAAGCGGCTTCCATCGCGCCGTCGGCAGCGCCTTCGACGGTTTCGGTGGCCGCGGTGTCGGCCGGAGCGGCTTCGTCAGCAGCCTTCTGCGAGCAAGCGGCAACGCTCAGCGACGCGGCGAGGACGAGCGACAGAGTGATCGACTTTTTCATTTGGGATACCCCTCTTGATTGAACTTCTCGACCGGCGGGCGGACCGGACCAATGCGATCCTGCTCCCGTTGATCGGGCGCCGGAATTACAGGGTTGTAAGTGGGGGTGCAACGGACTTTTTGTCCAAGGCGCGGCGTTGGTCGCAATCGCGCGCGCACACGGTTGCTGCACGACAATTCGTTGACCACATATAAAGAAGTCTTTATATGATGCTGCGATGAGCGAGCTGATCGACATTTTCCGGGCCCTGGCCGACCCGACGCGCCTGCGCGTCGTCGCTTTGCTGCGCGAGATGGAGCTGGCGATCGGCGAACTGGCGGCGGTGCTTGAACAGAGCCAGCCGCGCGTTTCGCGCCACGTCCGTATCCTCGCCGAAGCCGGGATCGTCGAGCGCCGCCGCGAGGGGAGCTGGGTCTTCCTGCGCATCGCCGAACAGGGGCCGGGCGCCGACATGGCTGCTGCTGCGGGGGCTTGGCCCTTTTCGGCGCGCGAGGCGCTGGTGATCGCGCAGGATGCGCGTCGGCTTGCCGCGGTTCGCGCCGAGCGCGCGGCGGTGGCCGAACGCTATTTCGCCGACCATGCGGCCGAATGGGATGCGATCCGGTCGCGCCATGTCGCCGAAAGCGAGGTCGAGGACGCGATGGTCGCGATGATGCACGGGCGCGCGCTGGGCCATCTGCTCGACGTCGGCACCGGCACCGGGCGCATGGCCGAAATTTTCGCACCGACGGCGCAGCGGATCACCGCGCTCGACCGCAGCCCCGAAATGCTGCGCATCGCGCGCGCCAAACTGTCGGATCAGGCAGTGCCGGTCGATCTGGTGCAGGGCGATTTCCTCGCACTGCCCATCGCCGACGCCAGCGTCGATTCGGTGGTTATCCACCAAGCGCTGCACTTTGCGCACGAACCCGAGCGGGTCATCGCCGAAGCCGCCCGCGTGCTGCGCGATGGCGGGCATTTGCTCGTTGCCGATTTCGCGCCGCACGAGGATGAGGATCTGCGCGCCTTGGCGGCGCACGCGCGCCTCGGCTTTTCGGATGCGCAGATCGGCGGCTGGTTCGCCGCGTCGGGGCTGACGCTCGAACGGACGCAAACACTCGAAGGCGGTGCGCTCGCGGTCAAGCTGTGGCTTGGCGCGCGCCTCCGCGAACAGGATCAACCCCCCGTCGCCGCGGGCGACGGCGAAGGCAAAAGGCTCGCCGCATGACCACTTCCCTCGACGCGCTGGCCGAGGCGCGCCGCGCTGCGGCGTCGCCGCTCTTCGCCAATCTGGAAGGCGACATCGGCGTCAGCTTCGAATTCTTTCCGCCCAAGACCGAGAAGATGGAAGCGCAGCTGTGGGACACGTTCCGCACGCTCGAGCCGCTGGCGCCGCGCTTCGTTTCGGTAACTTATGGAGCGGGCGGATCGACGCGCGAGCGCACCCATGCGACGGTGGCACGGATCGCGTCCGAAAGCGCGGTGCCGCCCGCCGCGCACCTGACCTGCGTCGAGGCGTCGCGCGCCGAGATCGAAGAGGTTGCGCGCGCCTATTGGGACGCGGGCGTGCGGCATATCGTCGCGTTGCGCGGCGATGTCCCCGGCGGCGGTGCGTATCGGGCGCATCCCGAGGGTTTTGCGAACGCGGTCGAGCTCGTCGCCGGGTTGAAGCGGATCGCGCCGTTCGACATTTCGGTCGCCGCTTATCCCGAGGTGCATCCGGACGCCGATTGCCCGCAGGGCGATCTCGACAATCTGAAGCGCAAGCTTGATGCCGGGGCGACGCGTGCGATCACGCAATTCTTCTTCTCGCCCGAAGCCTTCCTGCGCTTCCGCGACGCCGCGGCTGCGGCGGGCATCGACGCGCCGATCGTGCCGGGCATCCTGCCGGTGTCGAACGTGTCGCAGACGCGGCGCATGGCCGATATGTGCGGCACCGCGATCCCCGCGTGGATGATCGCACTGTTCGAAGGGCTCGACGACCTGCCCGCCGCGCGTCAGCTCGTTGCCGCGACGGTCGCGGCCGAAATGTGCCGCCGCCTCTACGCGGGCGGGGTACGCGATTTTCACTTCTACACGCTCAACCGCGCCGAACTCAGCTATGCGATCTGTCATATGCTGGGGTTGCGGCCGGTGGCGCCGGCAAAGGATAAGGCGGCATGATCTCAGCGCGCGAGGCCCTGATCGCGGCGGCGAAGGATCGCATCCTGCTCACCGATGGCGGCTGGGGCACCCAGATCCAGCTCCGCAAGCTCGGCGAAGCCGATTATGCGGGATCGCTCGGCCTCGGTCACGATCAGAAGGGTAATAACGACATCCTTGCGCTGACGCGGCAGGATGTCGTGACCGCGATCGGCGAGGCCTATCTCGCCGCCGGATCGGACATCGTCTCGACCAACACGTTCAGCGCGAACCGGATCAGCCAGGCCGATTATGGCGCCGAAGCGCTGGTTGCTGACATCAATCACGAAAGCGCGCGCCTGGGGCGCGAAGCGGCCGACAAGTTCGCGGCGCAGGACGGCCGCCGCCGCTTCGTCGCGGGCGCGGTCGGGCCGACGAACAAGACGCTGTCGCTGTCGCCCGACGTCAACAATCCCGGCTATCGCGAGATCGATTTCGACGAATTGAAGGACGTCTATCGAGAACAGGTAATCGCGCTCGCCGAGGGCGGAGCCGATTTCATTCTGATCGAGACGATCTTCGACACGCTGAATGCCAAGGCGGGGATCGCCGCGACGCTCGAGGCGGAGGCGAAGGTCGGGCGCGAGCTGCCGCTAATGATCTCGATGACGCTCACCGACCTGTCGGGCCGCAACCTGTCGGGCCACACGGTCGAGGCTTTCTGGTATGCGGTGCGTCACGCAAAGCCGCTGACGGTGGGGCTCAACTGCTCGTTCGGTGCGGCGCAGCTTCGTCCGCATGTCCGCGTGCTCTCCGACCTCGCCGACACGCTGGTGATGGTCTATCCGAACGCCGGACTGCCCAACGAGCTTGGCGAATATGACGAACTGCCCGACACGACTGCGGCGCTGGTCCGCGAATGGGCCGACCATGGTCAGGTGAACATCCTCGGCGGCTGCTGCGGATCGACCCCGGCGCATATTGCGGCGATGGCCAAGGCCGTGCAGGGCCTTCCTGCGCGGCGGATTCCCGAGGTGCCGGTGCGCACGCGGCTTGCCGGGCTGGAGCCATTCACGATGGCGGCGGCATCCTGATGGAGGACGGACCGACATGGGCGATTCGCGAGGCCGGAGAGGCTGATGCCGCCGCGTTGGCATTGATCGGCGCCGCGACCTTCCTCGAAACCTTCGCGGGCATTCTCGACGGCGAGGCGATCGTCGGGCATTGCGCGGCGCAGCATCAGGAGGCCGCCTATCGCGCCTATCTGGCGTCGGGCGCGCGCGCCTGGCTTGCGGAGGCGCAGCCGGGCGGCGCGCCGATCGGCTTCGCGCTGATCGGCCGGCCCGACCTCGCCGCTGCCGAGGCGGGCGACATTGAACTCAAGCGCATCTATTCGCTGTCGCGTTTTCATGGCAGCGGACTTGGCGCCGCACTGATGCGCTGCGCTCTTGACGCTGCGGCAGGGCATCGCCGCCTGTTGCTCGGCGTTTACGCCCGCAACGAACGGGCGCTCGCTTTCTATCGCAAGCAGGGCTTCGTCGACGTCGGGACACGCCAGTTCAACGTCGGGGGAAAGCTCTACGACGACCGCGTTCTTGCCCGCCCGCTTGCTGCCTGATTCTCTTTGGACTGTTCGATGACCGCAACTCTCTCCTCCTCGTTCGTCAACATCGGCGAACGCACCAACGTCACCGGCTCCGCCGCCTTCAAGCGGCTGATCCTCGCCGACGATTTCACCGCGGCGGTCGAGGTGGCGCGCCAGCAGGTCGAAAATGGCGCGCAGGTCATCGACGTGAACATGGACGAAGGCCTGCTCGACGCTGTGCGCGCCATGACGACCTTCCTGAAGCTGATCGCCGCCGAACCCGACATCGCGCGGGTGCCGGTGATGATCGATTCGTCGAAGTGGGAGGTGATCGAAGCAGGGCTGAAATGCGTCCCCGGCAAGCCGATCGTCAATTCGATCAGCATGAAGGAGGGCGAGGAGGCTTTTCTGGACCACGCACGCAAATGCATGGCCTATGGCGCTGCGGTAGTCGTGATGGCGTTCGACGAGGTCGGACAGGCCGACACCAAAGAGCGCAAGATCGAGATTTGCGAGCGCGCCTACAAGCTGCTGATGACCATCGGTTTTCCGCCCGAGGACATCATCTTCGATCCCAATATCTTCGCGGTCGCGACGGGGCTTGAGGAGCATGACAATTATGCCGTCGATTTCATCGAGGCGGTAAAGGAAATCCGCGTTCGCTGTCCGCACGCCCATTTCTCGGGCGGGCTGTCGAACCTATCATTCGGCTTTCGCGGCAACGAGACGGTGCGCCGCGCGATGCACAGCGTCTTCCTCTATCACGCGATCCCCGCCGGGCTCGACATGGCGATTGTCAACGCGGGGCAGCTCGACGTCTATGACACGATCGACCCCGAACTGCGCACCGCGTGCGAGGATGTCATCCTCAACCGCAAGGTGGAGGGCGAGGAACTGAGCCCGACCGAGCGGCTGATCGCGCTCGCCGAACGCTACAAGGGCAGCAATGCGGCGCAGGAAAAGGCGGCCGAGGAATGGCGCGGCTGGCCGGTCGAAAAGCGGCTCGAACATGCTTTGGTCAAGGGCATCGACGCGCATGTCGTCGACGATACCGAAGAGATGCGGCTGCTGATGGACCGCCCGATCGAGGTGATCGAGGGGCCGTTGATGGACGGCATGAACGTCGTTGGCGACCTGTTCGGGTCGGGCAAGATGTTCCTGCCGCAAGTCGTCAAATCGGCGCGCGTCATGAAAAAGGCGGTCGCGCATCTGCTACCCTTCATCGAAGCCGCCAAGGAACCCGGCGCGAAGGGCAAGGGCAAGGTCGTGATGGCGACCGTGAAGGGCGACGTCCATGATATCGGCAAGAATATCGTCGGCGTCGTGCTGCAATGTAACGGGTTCGAGATCGTCGATCTGGGCGTCATGGTGCCCTGGTCGAAAATCCTCGAGGCGGCGAACGAAAATGACGCCGACATGATCGGCCTGTCGGGCCTCATCACCCCCTCGCTCGACGAGATGGTGACGGTGGCCGAGGAAATGCAGCGCGCCGGCATGACGATGCCGCTGCTGATCGGCGGCGCGACGACGTCGAAAGTCCACACCGCGCTGCGCATCGACCCCGCCTATCAGGGGCCGGTCCTGCACGTGCTCGATGCGAGCCGCGCGGTCGGCGTCGCGACCTCGCTCGTCAGCGACACCGGGCGCGATGCGTTCGTTCGCGGTTACAAGTCGGATTACGAACATATCCGCGACGTGCGCGCAAACAAGGGGCAGAGCGCGCTGGTGCCGATCGACGATGCGCGCGCCAACGGGTTCGTCGTCGACGAGCATATCCGGCCGTTCCCGCCCGAAAAGCCCGGCGTCCATGTGTTCAACAATTGGGATCTGGCTGAACTCGTCGAATGGTTCGACTGGACCCCCTTTTTCCGCGCGTGGGAACTGGCGGGCAATTTCCCGGCGATCCTCGACGACGATATCGTCGGCGAAAGCGCGACGAACCTCTATGCCGACGCGCGCGCGATGCTCGAAAAGATCATCGGCGAGGGCTGGCTTCACGCGCGGGGCGTCGCGGCGCTATGGCCGTGCCGTCGCGAAGGCGACGATGTCATCATTCACCTCGCCGAGGAAGAACGGCATGTCCGCATTCCCTTCCTGCGCCAGCAGATCGCGAAGCGCGAAGGGCGCCCGAATATGTGCCTGGCCGATTTCGTCAGCCACGACGGCGACTGGATCGGCGGCTTTTCGGTCGCTATCCACGGCATCGAGCCGCACCTTGCGCGCTTCAAGGCGGCGCACGACGACTATAGCGACATATTGCTGAAGGCGCTCGCCGACCGCTTCGCCGAAGCCTTTGCCGAACGGCTCCACGCGCATGTCCGCACCGATCTGTGGGGCTATGCGCCCGCCGAACAATTGACGCCAGAGGCGATCATCAAGGAAGAATATCGCGGCATCCGTCCCGCGCCCGGTTATCCCGCGTGCCCGGATCACAGTCTGAAGCCGATCCTCTTCGACCTGCTCGATGCCGGGGCCAATTCGGGGGCAACGCTGACCGAGAGTTTTGCCATGCTGCCGACCGCAGCGGTTTCGGGCTTCTATTTCGGCCATCCCGACGCAAGCTATTTCGGGGTCGCGCGTGTGGGGGAAGATCAGCTTGCCGACTATGCCGTGCGGCGCGGCGTCGATATCGAAACCGCCCGTCGCTGGCTGCGTCCGAACCTCGACTGACGTCGGTAAACAGGACGGGGATTAACCCGGCGGGGGAGGGCTGTCCGACAAAGGGACAGCGCCTCCGTTAACCAGCTTCGCGAAGGACGTGGGGCCGCAAAAGGGTTATGGCGCGGCGATGATCCAGATGCTCCTTCGTCGGCCCATGCTGCCGCTTCTCGCCCTGCCGATGCTGTTCGCGCCCGCGCCGCTGCCCGCGCAGGCGGGGGCAGCGGCCTATGTGGTCGCCGAAAGCGGCCGCGCCTTCGGGCGGCTTCAAGAGGCGGTCGACGCGATCGGCGATGGCGACGGCACGATCCGCATCGCGACGGGCTATCATCGCGATTGCGCGGTCCAGACCGCCGGGCGCGTTGCCTTCGTCGCGGCCGAGGCAGGGCGCGCGATCTTCGACGGCGTGAGCTGCGAGGGCAAGGCGGCGCTGGTGCTGCGCGGCCGCGCCGCGCGCGTCGACGGTCTGGTGTTCCAGAATATGCGCGTTCCCGACGGCAATGGCGCGGGCATCCGGCTCGAACAGGGCAATCTCGACGTGGCGAACAGCCTGTTCCGCAACAGCGAGGAAGGGATTTTGACGGCCAATGATCCCGCGGCGACGCTGACGATCGACCGCTCGACCTTTTCGCGCCTCGGCCGCTGCGACCGCGGGCTGAGCTGCGCGCACAGCGTCTATACCGGCGAATATGGACGCGTCGTCGTGACGCACACGCGCTTCGAAAAGGGCAGCGGCGGCCATTATCTGAAGGCCCGCGCGCGCGAGGTCGAAATCAGCGACAATAGTTTCGACGATACGCAGGGGACCGCGACCAATTATCTCATCGATCTGCCCTCGGGTTCGACCGGACGGATCACGGGCAATCTGCTCGTCCAGGGGCGCGACAAGGAAAATTACTCGGCGCTGATCGCGGTCGCGGCCGAGAGCCGCGACAATCCGTCGCGCGGGCTGGTGATCGAAGGCAATCGCGCGAGCATCCCGCAGGGCATCGGCCGATCCTCGGTGTTCGTCGCCGACTGGAGCGGCGAACCGCTGACGATCGGGGCCAATCAGATCGGCCCCGGCCTCAAGCCCTTCGAAAAGCGGTAAGCAAGCGCGCCCGGCGCGACGGGTCAGGCCTCGCCGCGCGTTTCGATCAGCGACGCGGCCAGCGCCTCGGCGGGCGTCTTGCCGCCCCACAGCACGAACTGGAACACCGGATAAAAGCGCTCGCATTCGTCGATGGCGCTTTCGACCAGCGTTTCGGTGATGTCGAGCGGCATCGCCGCATCGCTGCCGATCAGCATCGCGTGACGATAGAGGACGGTGCCGCTGTTCGACCATAGCTCGAAATGGCCGAGCCAGAGCTGTTCGTTGATCATCGCGAGCGCTTCGTGCGCGACGCTGCGCTTGTCCTCGACGACGCGGATGTCGGGGAAGGCGAGCAGTTGCAGCACCCCGTCCTCGGGCCGCCACACCGCGCGCAGTTCATAGGTCGTCCAGCTGCCTTGCGCGGTCGCGACGATCTCGTCCTCGCCGATCATTTCGTGCGGCCAGTCGTGCGCCGCAAAATAGGACGCCAGCATATCCATCGGCGCGGCTTCCTGGCCGTCCTCGTCGTCGTAAATATCGTCGGTCATGGCTGCGCCCTTAGCGCGACTTTGGCCGGGTGGCGAGTCGCGCGGGGGAAAGCCCGCTCCGTTACTTCTTGGGCGCGGCGCGGGGCTTGGCCGGCGCCTTCGCGGCGGCGGCCGGCTTTGCCGCGGCTTCGAGCTTGTCCAGCCGCGCCTTCAGCGTGTCGGCTTCGGCGCGTGCCTTGGCCGCCATTTCCTTCACCGCCTCGAATTCCTCGCGGCTCACAAAGTCCATGCGGCCGACGAATTCCTTCGCGCGTTCGCGCATCGCGGTTTCGGCTTCGCGTCCGGCACCGGCGACGGTGCCTGCGATACCGTTGACCATCTTGGCCAGATCGTCGAAAAACCGGTTTTCGCTTTGCATTATCCTGTCCTTTGTCGGGGTCGTCCCCTGTACTCACCCAAATCGGGTCGTCATCCTATCTGGGAGGTCGCGGCGGCCGGCACAAGGGTTTCGGCGTCGGGGTTGCGCTGATCGATCTGGAAATTCAGGATCGTCGCGAAGCTGAGCCATATCATATAGGGAACGAGCAGCCACGCCGCCGCCTTGCGGATCGGCGCAAAGGCAAAGGTCGTCGCGATCGTCACCATCAGGATGAAAATGACGAGATAGAGCGCGGCGGTCACCTGATGCATGCCGAAAAAGAGCGGCGACCAGGCAAAATTGGCGATCAGCTGTACGAAGAACAGCGCCAGCGCGAAGCCGCGCCCGCGCGCGCCGCGCGCGTGGAGGATCATCGCCAGCGACAGGCCGAGCAGGACATAGAGCGTCGTCCACACGACCCCGAAGACCCAGCCGGGCGGAACGATCGCGGGTCGGTCGAGCGCCATGAACCAGCGATTGTCGTAGCCGCTGTTCGAGAGCAGACCCATCAGGCTGCCGATCAGGACGAGCGCCGGGACGGTGAACATCGCCCAGCGCCAATAGGACATGCGTAGCTGACCGGGGGTGGCAATCTCGCTCATGCATCTGGTCCTTCGCGCGCGAATCTGTGTCGGTCATGCTGTCGCGGCGCGCACCGCCCGCGTCAAGCTGCGGATTTCGTAGCCGCAATCAGAAATTCGACATTTCCTTCGGGTCCGGTGATCGGACTTTCGACCGTCTCAACGACGCGCCAGCCCGAACGTTCCAGCCAGTCGCGCACCTCGGAGCAGACGCGGGCGTGCACCGCGGCGTCGCGTACCACGCCCTTTTTGCCGACCTCGTGCCGTTCGGCTTCGAACTGCGGTTTGATCAGCGCGACGAGGCGCGCGCCCGCTTTGGCAAAGGCCATCGGCACCGGCAGCACCTTCGACAGCGCGATGAAGCTCGCGTCGCAGACGATCAGATCGACCGGCTCGGGAATATGATCGGCGGTCAGGACGCGCGCGCTCGTCTGTTCGTGGACGATGACGCGGTCGTCCTGCCGCAACTTCCAGGCGAGCTGGTTGGTCCCCGAATCGACTGCATAGACGCGTGCCGCGCCGCGGTTCAGCATCACGTCGGTAAAACCCCCGGTTGACGATCCCACGTCGATCGCCACCGCGCCCGCAATATCCCAGCCCAGATGCGTCAGCGCATGGTCGAGTTTGATCCCGCCGCGCGACACCCATGGATGGTCGCGGCCCTTGACGCTGATCGCGGCATCCTCGGCGATCTGCTGCCCCGCCTTGTCGATCTTGCGGTCGCCGACGAAGGCGAGCCCCGCCAGGATCAGCGCCTGCGCGCGCGTCCGGCTTTCGGCCAGTCCGCGGTCGACGAGCAGTTGGTCTGCACGCTGTTTGGCCATCACATTTTCCTCGTCATTGCGAGCGGCGAAGCCGCGCGGCAATCCAGCGTTGCGTCCTCCGCTCTGGATTGCTTCGCTTCGCTCGCAATGACGAAAAGGGAGATCATATCGCCCCGGCCTTGTCGGTGAGCAGCCCCGGTGTCAGGATCTGTGGCAGGATTTCGGCTTCGGCCTTGCCCGGCGCGTACCAGAGGTAAAGCGGCACGCTGTTGCGGCCATGCTCGGCCAAGGCACGCGTGATGGCGGGGTCGCCGTTGGTCCAGTCGCCGACGAGTGTGACGACGCCGGCCTTGTCGAACGCCTCCTGCACCGCCGCGCGGTTGATCGCACCCGCCTCGTTCGCCTTGCACGACAGGCACCAGTCGGCGGTGAAATAGACGAATACGGGCTTTCCAGTCGCACGCGCTTTGGCGAGCGCGTCGGGCGAGAAAGTCTCCGCGGCCGCTTCTGCCGTCGGAGCAACCGGCATCGCGAACTGGTCCCACGCCTTGAAGCCGAAAAAGGCAATGGCAAAGACTACCAGCATAAGCGTGGTGTTGCGGCTGATCCTTCCGAGCCGCCACCGGCGCAGCATTTCGGCGATATAGAGCAGCATGATGAAAAGCAGGAGCCATCCGTGCGTAACGGATCCGGTCTGCCGCCAGAGCAACCAGCCAAGGCCCAGCGCGGTCAGGGCCATCGGCCACGCCATCCATTTTCGGAACTTTGCCATCCATGGCCCCGGCCTGGGGAGGCGATTGCGAAGCGCGGGGACGAAACCGACGGCAAGGAACGGCAGGGCGAGCCCCAAGCCCAGCCCGCCAAAGATCGGGAGCGCCGCCCACGCAGGCAGCACCAGCGTCGCGCCGAGCGCGGCGCCGAGCAAGGGACCGCTGCACGGGGTTGCTACGAACGCGGCGAGAGCGCCGGTCCAGAAGCCACCCGCCGCGCCGTTTTGGCTCGCGAGCCTCTGACCGGCACCGAACGACGGCAGTTCATAGACCCCGGCAAGGTTCAGCGTGATCGCGATCGCAAGCAGCATCAGCACGAAGACGCTGACCGGATGTTGCAATTGGAACGCCCAGCCGACCTGTTCCCCCGCGGCCCGCAGCGCGAGAAGCGCGCCGCCGAGTAGCAGTGCGGTCAGGACGGCACCCGCCGTATAGGCCACCGCCTCGATCTTCGCGTCGCGCGCGTCGCCGCCCGAACGGGCGAGGCTGAGCGCTTTCAGGCTCAGGATCGGGAAGACGCAGGGCATCAGGTTGAGGATCAATCCGCCGATGATCGCGCCGCCGAGCGCGGTCCAGAACAGCGCCATGTCAATGGACCCCGAAGCAGCCGCAATCGGCTTGCCCGCCAGGCGTACCGCCTCGGGCTCGAAGTGCACGCTAAGCCCACGACCGTCCGACAGCTTGAGCAGTCCCTGTATCGGGCCGGCCGCGTCACCCTTCGCGCGCGCCTCGACGACGATCCAATCGCCGTTGCGGCTGAAGCTCTGCGGTGCGGGATAGTCGATCACACCCTGCGTTTCGAGGAAGAGGTGCGGAACGTCGAGTGTGGTGCCTTCGGGCAGCGGGATGCCGAACCGCACCATCGCGCCGCGGCGTTCCCACGCCCCCGCGCGGTCGAGCGGCTGCGGCAGCTTGGCGCGCCATGCGTCGAATTGCTGCTGCGCGCCCTCTGCGATGGCTCCGTCGCCGGCCTTCATCGCGACCGAGATCACCGCCTTTTCGGGAACGCAGATCTTGTCGGTGCAGGCGAGCCAGTTGGCGATGCCGGTCAGCGTCAGGTCGGTTCCCGGCGCGACACTCTTGTCGACGCGGACATCGGCGAGCAGCGCATAGGGATGTTCATAGACATGGTTCATCAGCCCAAAGAGCGTCAGCGCCTCGGGAACCGGATAGCGAAAGGCGCCTACGGTGACGCCCGGCGGCGCATTCCATTCGACTTGCATGCCGAAACCGGCATCGCCGCCGTTCGACCAATAGCCGTGCCAACCCTTTTCGGGGGTCATCGCGAGGGCAATCGTCGTCGCTCCGCCGGGCGACGGTACCACCGATTCGGCGACCAGCCGCGGCGCGATATGCGTGGTCTGCGCCCGAGCAGGAGCGAAGGCGAGCAGAACCAGGGCGAACAGCGCCAGCAGCGCGCGCACCGTCGCCGATGCACTTCGGTCTGTCACAAAGCCGTCTTTCGCGCGATCCATGCCTGTCCTGTGTCTGCCTGTCGTTCGAGGCTTGCCATATAGGCGGCTTTCGTCGAGAGGACAGCCCGCGCTGACGACCCCAGCCATGGAGATGTTCCCCGTGAAGCTCAAAAGCCTGACCACCGTTCTCGCCGCCACCCTCTGTTTCGCAACTGCCGGAGCCGGCCTTGCACAGGATTCGGCGCCACCGGTCGCAAAGGTTACGGCGGCATCTCCGCCGCCCAAGCTGATCGTCGCAATCTCCGTCGACCAGTTTTCGGCCGATCTGTTCGCCGAATATCGCAGCCATTACACCGGCGGACTCGCACGGCTTGCGTCGGGCGTGGTGTTTCCGGCGGGATATCAGTCGCACGGCGCGACCGAAACCTGCCCCGGCCATTCGACGATCCTGACCGGAAATCATCCGGCGCACACCGGGATCATCGCGAATAATTATTTCGACCTCTCGGTCGCCCGGTCCGACAAGCGCGTCTATTGCGCCGAGGACGAAACCGTGCCGGATACGAGTTCGGGCGGCGGCAAATATGCGGCATCGGTGAATCATCTGATGGTCCCGACGCTCGGCGATCTGATGAAGGCGCGCGATCCGAAGGCGCAGGTCGTCTCGGTCGCGGGCAAGGATCGCGCCGCGATCATGATGGGCGGGCGCAAGGCAGACGAGCTGATGTGGCTGTTTCCGGGCGGCCTCACCAGCTATCGCGGCACCAAGCTGTCGCCGGTTGCGCAGCAGGCAAGCAGCGCGATCGCCGCGGCGATTGGCCAGGCGCGCCCCGCGATGGACCTGCCCGCCGATTGCGCGTCACACGATATCGCGATCCCGATCGACAAGGGCGGCACGGTCGGCACCGGCCGCTTTCAGCGCGATGGCGGTGATTTCCGCCGCTTCATGGCCTCACCCGAATCGGACGGGGCGGTGCTCGCCGCCGGTGCCGCGCTGCGCGCTGCGCGCAAGCTGGGTGAGGGCAGCACGACCGATCTGTTGATCCTCGGCCTGTCGGCGACCGACTATATCGGCCACAGCACGGGCACCGAGGGCGCCGAGATGTGCATCCAGATGCACGCGCTCGACCAGCAGCTCGGCGATTTCTTCGCGCGGCTCGATGCGACCGGCATCGACTATGCCGTCGTGCTGACCGCCGACCATGGCGGCCATGATCTGCCCGAACGCAACCGTCAGAATGCCTGGCCCGCCGCCGAACGCGTCGATGCCGCGCTCGATCCCGAAGCGATGGGCAAGGCAGTGGCCGAAAAGCTCGGCCTGCCGCAGCCGCTGCTTTATGGCGATGGCCCGTTCGGCGACATGTATCTGTCGAAGGCCTTGACCCCCGCGCAGCGCAAGGCGGCGCTGGCCGAGCTGGTGGCGCGCTACCGCGCCCACCGACAGGTCGAGGCGGTGGTGACCGGTGAGGAACTGGCGAACCATCCGATCTCGAAACGGTCGCCCGACGTGTGGACGCTGATGGACAAGCTGGGCGCTTCCTATAATGCGCAGCGTTCGGGCGATTTCATCGTCGTGCTCAAACCGCGCGTCACGCCGATCCCCGAATCGGGCCTCGGCTATGTCGCGACGCATGGTTCGGTGTGGGACTATGACCGCCGCGTGCCGATCCTCTTCTGGCGCAAGGGGCTCACCGCCTTCGAACAGCCGAATGCCGTGATGACGGTGGATATCATGCCGACGCTTGCCGCGCTCATCGACCTGCCGGTCGACGCGGCCAAGATCGATGGCCGCTGCCTCGACCTGCTTTCGGGGCCGGAAAGCAGTTGCCGTCCGTAACGAAGAATGAAGAACAAGGAATCATGACGAAGACTTTGGGGAAATTTGCCGGCCGGATGCTGCTGGTCGGTTGCGGCAATATGGCGGGCGCGATGCTCGATCGCTGGCTCGCCGCGGGGCTCGATCCGGCGCGGGTCGCCATCGTCGATCCGGTCGCGGCGCCGCGCAAAGGCACCGCGCATTTCACCGCGCTTGCCGATTGGCGGGCGGCGGGTCAGGCCGCCGACTGGATCATGCTCGGCATGAAGCCGCAGCAATTGGGCGAGGTCGCCGGCGATCTGGCCGCGGTCGCGGGTGGCGAGGTGCATCTGCTCTCGATCCTCGCCGGCGTATCGCTCGCCGATCTCGCGGTCCGTTTTCCCGAAGCGCGGGCGCAGGTCCGCATCCTTCCCAATCTCGCCGCGCGCATCGGCGCCGGGGTTTCGGCCGTGACCAGTACGGGTGATGCCGACAGTGCCGCGATCGAAGCGCTGCTCAAGCCGCTCGGCGAGATCGTTGCGCTCCCCGACGACGGCATGATGGACCTCGTTACCGCGTTCACCGGCAGCGGTCCGGCCTTCGTCTTTCGTCTGATCGAAGCCTATGCGGCGGCGGGCGAGCGGCTCGGCCTTGCAGGGGACGATGCGCTCAAGCTTGCGACCGCGACCTTTGGCGGAGCGACCGCCCTGCTCGCGCGCAGCGGCGAAAAGCCGGGCGCGCTCGTCGCGCAGGTCGCGAGCAAGGGCGGCACGACGCAGGCCGGGCTCGATATCCTCGACGAAGGCGGCGAACTCGTTGCGCTGATGACCAATGTCCTGCGCGCGGCGCGCGATCGCGGCCGCGAACTCGCCGATCTTGCCCGCGGCGAAGATTGATCGGCGCGCCCGCAAAGGCGTGGGCCGCGACAGCGCCGGGCGGCTATCGCCCGCTCAGCTTTCGCTGCCCAGCCTGGCGACGCGCTGCCGCTCGCGCGGCGACATCAACGCTTCGTTGACCTGCCAGAAGCCGGTGACCGCCGCCTGACCCGCATGGGTGTAGGCGCGGCTCATCGCGTCGCGTAGCTGCCCGAAGACCGCAGCCTCGACGGCGCGTCCGGCGGGAGTGAGCCGTAGTTCCTTCTGCCGCCGGTCGCGGTTGCCCGGGCGCGTGACGAGCATCTCGCGCGCCTCCAGATCCTTGATGACCCGGCCAAGCGACTGTTTGGTGATGCCGAGCAGCGCGAGCAGATCCGAAATCGTCAGCCCCGGCTGGCGCGCGATGAAGTAAAGCGCGCGGTAATGCGCGCGTCCGAGGCCGTTTTCGGCCAGCCGCGCATCGCCCGCGCGCCACAACGCGCCATGGCCGAAAAACAGGAATTCGATGCCGCGGCGCACCTCCTCTTCGCGCAAGAAAAGGGCAGAGGCAGCGGGAACTTGTGAAAGAAAATTTTCATCGGCCATGGCGACTACCGTTGCGCGCGGCGCCGCGCTTTGGCAAGAGGCGCGCACCGAGTCACTGCCAAGAGGTTAGGTTTTTCCATGTCCGCACCCGCTTTCACCCGTCTTCCGCATCCGAACCCGACGGCGGACGATGTACGCGCGGCGGCGATTGCGGACCCGGTCTTCGGCCGCGTCTTCACCGATCATATGGTCTCTATCCGCTACAAGGAAGGCCAGGGCTGGCACGATGCGCAGGTGATGCCGCGCGGCCCCTTGTCGCTCGATCCGGCGACCGCGGTCCTTCATTATGCGCAGGAAATATTCGAAGGACTGAAGGCCTATCGGCTCGACGACGGATCGATGGCACTGTTCCGTGCCGAGGCGAATGCCGCACGCTTCAACGCCAGCGCCCGCCGCATGGCGATGGCCGAACTGCCCGAGGACCTGTTCGTTGCCGCGGTGCGCGAGATTGTCCGCGTCGATGCCGACTGGTTCCCGAAGGTGCAAGGCGGCGCGCTCTATCTGCGCCCCTTCATGTATGCGAGCGAGGTGTTTCTGGGCGTCAAGCCTGCCGCCGAATATCATTTCCTCGTCATCGCCTCGCCGGTTGGCAACTATTTCAAGTCGGGGGCGCCGGCCGTCTCGCTGTGGGTGTCGGAAGACTATACCCGCGCCGCACCCGGCGGCACCGGCGCCGCCAAATGCGGCGGCAATTATGCGGCGAGCCTGATTGCGCAGCAGGAAGCGATCGCAAAGGGTCACGATCAGGTCGTCTTCCTCGACGCCGCGGAGCATCGCTGGATCGAGGAACTGGGCGGCATGAACATGTTCTTCGTCTTCGACGACGGCAGCATCGTCACCCCGCCGCTGACCGGCACGATCCTGCCCGGCATTACCCGCGACGCCATCATCACACTGGCGCGCGATGCGGGCCTGACGGTGCGCGAGGAACCCTATGCGATCGACCAGTGGCAGGCCGATGCGACCAGCGGCAGGCTGACCGAAAGCTTTGCGTGCGGCACCGCGGCGGTGGTGACCCCTGTCGGCAAGGTGACGCGCGGCGCCACCAGTTTCACCGTCGGCGCCGGCGGCCCCGGACAGGTTACGGCGATGCTGAAGGACAGGCTCGTCGACATCCAGCGCGGCCGCGCCGCCGACCCGCACGGCTGGGTCACGCGCCTCTGATCCGGCGCCTTGCCAATCGGTCGCGAGACGCTATAGAGCGCCCTCGCACCGGCCGATGGGGCGTAGCCAAGCGGTAAGGCAGCGGTTTTTGGTACCGCCATGCGCAGGTTCGAATCCTGCCGCCCCAGCCAGCCGGTGCTGTGCCTCAGCCAAGGGACGGAAAACCCCAGGTTTCTCCCTTAACTGAGCAAGGCCGACCATCGCAGTGGCATCAATTGCTACCAGTGGGTGGAGCCAGTGCCTGATGCCAGCAATCGAAAATGTGAACCGTCGCGGGGCCACCTACTGGTGGCGTCGCCGGGTGCGCTTCGTTGGACGGCTTGAACGTCCTATAACCATCGTAACAACGGTCAGCCTTTTGACGAAGGACCAGTCGGTCGCGCGACGGCGCGCGGTCGCGATGACCAGCCGAAGCGAGGTTGTGCGAATGAGCTTATACGAACGGATCGAGCAGGAAGGACTGACCAGCGAGCAGGTGAACCATCTCTTTCGAGAGGAGATGGTGCGGTATCGCAACATGCTGGCGCATCAGTTGGCGGTGATCGAGAAGGACGGTGAGGGCAATGTCACCGCTCGCTTCCACCAGATGCTCTCGATCTATGCAGCGTTTAACGGCGATTTCATCGCAAATGGCTTCGACGACTATATGGGCATCGATTACATCGGGTCATTCGACAAGCGCTTTCCGTCGCTGGACGAAGAGGCCCGCGCCAATCTTTATGCGATGCTTTCCCAAGCCGGCGATGTTCCCGGCAATTTGCTGAATGAGGCAAAGGCATTGCTGGAGCGGCTCGGCATCGAGCCAGCGGCTGACCGAATCGAAATTGCCCGGCAGGTCATGTGTGGGGCACGGTTGACGGCCGCGGCAACCTACGACAGCCCCGAGGTTCGGGCGATCGAACACAGCTTGGCGCTGATGAACGCGCTCGGGCGAGCGCCTCTGCAGACTTCGATGCCTCCCCCGATCTCCGCCCCTGCGCCTCCAAACGCGTGGAACGCCAGCACCATTGTGCCTGCGTCAGCGTCGACACTCACCGATGTGCAGACCCATTATGCCACCCTTAGCCCGGTGCAGGCAGTAGAAAAATATATGGAGCTGAAACCAAAGGCGCGCGGACGGGAAGATGCGCCGGTCCTGGCCGAGGGTGCGAACCCCAAAAAGCGCAAGTCGCAGCCGAAGGTCTGGGGCGCCAGCCAGAAGCGCCAGTTCAAGGCCGCGCCCTTTCTGTTCGGCAAGTCAAATAATGGCAAGGCCATGGCAGCAACATGCCAGGAAGACCTGAACCAGTTTTACGACCTGTTGAACCGGTTACCGTCGTCGCATCATAAGTCGCCTCGACACGAAGCGATGTCGCTGGAGGAAATTTGCAGCGAGGCGCTCGATCGTCTTACTGAAGAAGAGGAGCGCGGCGAAGAAATCTCGTTCGCGATTGGCCTCGACGTAGGAACCATCAATCGTCATTTCGCCAACCTCAAGAGATTGTGTGCGTGGCTTGCGACGAAAACGCCAATGGCGCCTCTCGATTTTTCAGATTTTATCCTCGATGAGGACGACAGGGACGAGCGCGACGAGCGCGACCCCTATACGATTGCGCAGGGTGAAGAATTGTTTCGTCTCGGCATCTGGACCGGCGGTACGGGCGTCGATTTGCCTCAGCGTTTGTCCGTGACGCCGGGAGGCTCGATTTGGCACGACGCAGCCTATTGGGTCATGCCGCTGGTCTGGTATTCAGGTATGCGGCGCGAGGAAGCTTGTAAGCTTTTGGTCGATGATATCGGCGAAGAAGACGGTATCTTTTTTGTCAACATCAGGAAAACTTCTGCGGGCGGCGTCAAGAACGCGACCAGCGTTCGTAAGATTCCTGTTTGCGAAGAGCTGCGTCGCTTGGGCTTCATGCATTATGTCCAAGCCATGAAGGAAGCTGGCGAGCAGTACCTCTTTCCAGAAATCCAACCCGGTCGCACAGGGCGTGCGCTGGGAGATGTATTTTTCAAAAATATATGGCTTCACATTAAGCCACGTCTGAAACTCGTAAAGCCGGGACAGGCGGTTCACAGCGGTCGGCATATGGTCAGCACTGAATTGAAGATGTTGCAGACATTCGAAGAATTTCGGTCGGATCTTCTCGGTCAGAAGCATGGCGGCGAAAATGCCAACCGATACGCGAGCGCCACACGCCTCCAGATCCTGCTTGATGTCGTGAACCAGATACCCAAAGTGACCGCCCATCTGCAAGATACCGTAGAAATCCGGTTGCTACCCGTTTGCATGCGCGGCGCGCGGCCAACTCGCGAGAGCGCCGGGCGGCGCAAGCGCGGTTGACACCATGTCGGACTAAATATCGAATAGTCGCTGGGTGGCTAAGCCATCGTTTACGGCTGCTATGCGCCTTATTCTGTTGAAAAACTCCCGCT
>NZ_AOUN01000003.1:390000-601243 GCF_000371385.1 Sphingopyxis sp. MC1 | reverse complement strand
CACATTTCAGGGGAGCACGTCAATGAAGATGGTCGCCACAATGAACGGAATGGTGCGCTTTGCCGTCACAAGAATATCCTAAATGTCGGAAGCGGGAGGCCTGCGCCGAGCCTCTTACGGCGGGGCTGGAGCGGGTGAAGGGAATCGAACCCTCGTCGTAAGCTTGGGAAGCTTCTGCTCTACCATTGAGCTACACCCGCATTTCAACGACTTGGCCCCTGCCTGCCGCGCTGTTTTAAAACGCGTTTTGCAGTTGCCCTCGCGATGCGGCGTCCGAGTGCCACGATGACCGCGCTGTCGTCAACATATCTCTTGCGGATCGCGCGAGCACGCGGCGGCGATCAGCGCTTCCGCGCCTTCCATGCCCGCACCGCCGCCATCGTCTTCTCGATATGCGCCTGCGGCTTGCTGTCGGTGTAGCTGAGCAGGATCGTCCCGTTCGGCGCGATCACATAGGATGTGCGTTCGGAGAGAATCCGGTTGTCCGCCGTGCGCATCGTCGTGTCATATTTGGCGGCGACCTTCGCGCCCGGATCGGCCGCCACGGCAAATTTGTCGCGGCATTCCGACCGCGAAAATTCGGCGACGCGGTCGATATTGCCCGCGGTGACGCCGATGACGCGCGCGCCCAACTTTTTGAAATCGTCGGTCGATTCGGCAAAAAGATGCGCCTCGATCGTGCAGCCGGGCGTGAAAGCCGCGGGAAAGAAATAGAGGACGACCGGACCCTGCTTCAACGCCTGCTTCAGCGACAGGCTGAAGGGCTTCCCGCCCTGTGCCGCATCCAGCGTGAAATCGGGCGCCTTCACGCCGGGCTTGAGCGCCGCGAAGCCCTGCAGAGGCGCGGCAGCCAAGAGCAGCCCGACACCCAGCGCGATTGCCGTCATGCCCCGGAATTTCATCATCGCTCTCCCATTTGGCCGATGTCGCCAAGCATGACCAAAAAATGCGCGGGCGTCCAGCGCGCCGACGCAAACGCTCGTCGAGGTCATGGTCTTGGAGAAAGCTGGCGCACCCGACGTCAAAGCGATGGGCACTCAGATCGTTGGGAAATTCTGCTTGCAAGAGCGTTATGAGGGCTGCTTGGCCAACGCCCACAAGCGCTTTGTTGTTACCTGTCGGTCAAATTTAGACCACACTCGCATGGACCTTCCGGCGCGGGGACCGCTCGGCTCAGGGCAGGCGCTCATCCAAGGCCTGCCTCCGAGATAAACGGGGTTGGTGTGTTCTTCCAGTGAGACTGATCGGATGCGATGACAAGGATGCGTTTGGCGCGGGTCAAGCCAACATAGAATAGCCGTCGCGCCTCGTCATACGCCTCCTGCGTTGATGTCGAGAAATGCGGGATGCTGCCATAGTTCATGCAGATCAGAGCGACCCCGTCAAATTCGCGCCCCTTGGAATTGTGCAGCGTGATCAGCTTGAGCGCATGCTCGGGATTGGCGAACAGCCCCATATCGGAGATCAGCAGGTTTGCAAGATCGACCTTGCTGGCCTGCATATCGGACAGCATTTCCTCGGCGGAATCGATCAGCGGCTGTTTGGCGCTGGCCGGCAACCATTCCTCGTGCTCGAGATAGTCACCAGCCTCGCGGGCGAGGGCGCGCAGCCAAGGGACACCGCCCAGATGCTGGTCGGCAAGCTCACGAGCAAGATAGATCATGCCAAGCGCCACGCGACGCCCTTGATAGCTGAACATATCGTAGCGCGAGTTCCCGGTGAGATCACCGATGAGCCGGAACAGTGCCCGCTCGACCCCAGGAACCCCGAGGTAATTGCCCGCCTCGGCGCAGGCTCCAAGTTGCTCGGCAAGTCCGGCAAGCAGACGCCGACGCTTATACGGGCGCGCACCTGGACCGAAGACCGGAACGTTGAATTCGCGGAGAACACGAGCGACGGGGATGAGATGCGTCCACCATGGCGCAAGGATCGCGGCCTTGCCGAGCGGGATGCCGGCATCCTGGAGGGCGGGCAGGAAATAATCTGTGATGGCGTCGATCGGCCGGGCGACATGGACATAGTTTACTTGCGCTTCGAGCTGGGCTGCATCGCCCGCCGACTGCATACCCGGAACGGTCGGAATGAGTGTTGATGCAGCGCTGACTATCGCCGTCCCGCATCTGAAGTTGCCGGTCAGCGATGTATCTCGGTGCGCGTCGATCTGATCGCCGAACTGTTCTGCGAGTTCGGGACGAGCGCCGGCGAAGCGCATGATCGACTGGTTCTGGTCACCAACAAGAAAGAAACGGGTGTGGAGAAAATTTCGGAGAGCACCGAAGATGGCGATTTGGATGTCGGTGGTGTCCTGGAATTCGTCGATCAGCAGCCAAGCAAAACGACTCGCGATACCGCGTCCGACGAACGGATGCTGTTCGATAATCTTCCATGAATAGTAGAGGATCATCGCGAAATCGAGGTATCCGTGCGCGCGGACCCACTCCCAATAGAGAGCGGCGGATTCGGCAGTGACGATGCCCGTCTCTATACCCGAACCGCAGGGTTCGCCGTTCACGTCAATGCGAAGCGATTCATAATCCTCGAACACCTGTCCGGCTGGCATGCGGCCGAACGCATCCTCGACCGCCGTTACGATCTGTTCGAACAAGCTGTTCTCGCGGGACAGCACTTGAAACGATGTCGGCACTTCGGGAATGAGCCAGCTATAGGGACGCAGGATGAATTGCAGGCAGAATGCGTGAATCGTCGAAATTTCACAGCGGTCTGCGATCACATTGTTGCCATAGGTGCGCAACCGGGCCTCGATCTCGTCGACCGCCGCATTAGTATAGGTGATGCAGCCGATGAACTGGGATGTGCCCACCACCTGATCGGCCAGCGCCAGCAGCTTAGCGAGAATGACGCGCGTCTTGCCGCTGCCCGGGCAAGCCGTGAGCAACAGATTGCCGTCATGTTCGACCGCCTCGCGCTGTTCGGGTGTCAGCCCGATCATTCGATGAGCCACTCATAGGCCTGCTCAATGTAAGGCGGCAGATCGGTCGCAAGATTAGCGTAGCGCGATGCTATCTGCGCGAAACGGGCCTTGCCAAAACGCTTGGCGGTGTTGAGCGTAATACGGCCCAGTTCAACGCGCAGTGCCGTTTCGTCAGCGATGCCCATTCCCCCGAGCGCAAGCCTTTCAAGCCCATTCTCCATTTGCGCGAGGATTTGCGGCGCGCCGAGAGCACGAACGGTCTCAATCAGCATCGGCAGACGCCCGACCGATACCAACTCGCGTTCAAAAGTCGTAGCGCCCGCGAATGTGGACACAAAATCGCCTTGCAGCGCCACGAGGTCGGGCGCGTCGGTTTCCGGATCGAAGTCTTCTGCGTCGGAAGGCTTCATATCAGCATCGGCCACGATGGCGCATTTTTTTTCAAGGGAGCCAGCGCGGAACAGCTTGGCATAGACGCCGAAATGGACGCCATGAATTGCGATAACCGAAATGCCGAGCCGCTCGAGCTTCACGTCGTGCACCTGCTCGATCAGTGCCGGGATCAGGAACATCTCGGCTGGTCCTTCAACCAGCATGACCTTGCGGGCGTAGAGCAATGCGCTCTTTGTTGCGTCAAGATAGCGTTCGAGATCGGCAATCTCTGGCGCGCTCAGCGCCGCATTAAGCGCAAGATTGCCAGCAGCAATGGTCGCGTCATTTCGCTTGGTGAGGGATATGATGCTGCTCAGCGGTACTTGTGAGGTCACCTGCGTGCTGTGACTGGTCAGGATTGTCTGCACGCCGATCGCGCGCAACGCCGCGATCAGCGAGAATTGCAACTGAGGATGGAGATGCGCTTCGGGTTCCTCGATCAGGATCAGTTGGCCGGCCGATCGGTTGAGTGCGATCCGCCGCTGGAGATATTCCATCAGGATCGCGATGTAGAGGATATTGTTCATGCCAAGACCGTTTCGGCCGGGTTCGAACGACGTAAGCGACAAGTCCGACAAGATGATTTTCAGGTTGCGAATAATCGCGCGGAAGGTCGCGGCGGATAGACCGAGCGTGGCGTCCATCTCGAACGCGGGGCCGGAGACATCTTTGAAGCGCGTGTCGATTGCTCCTGCTATCTCGGCGATCGTCGGCGAGTTCGCGATTGCATGATTGGCCTGGTCAAGCATGGCAATCAGGGCATCCTGCTCAGCCGCATCGATCTCGAACGCCTCGATCAAGCGGATAAGCGGTGACTGGCGTGGATTGCGTAGATCATTCTCGACATCGCGGAGCGCGGGGAGTTGGACGAGTAGGTAGGATTGCAGGTCAGCAAAGCGCACGGACTCGCCGATCCCCTCGTCATTCCAGGCAATCTCGGTGAGGTCGATCGCAGGATCACCGCCGCCGCGGATTTCCCATTGATAGTCCTCAAGGGTCAAAGTGCCGGGTATGACGTCACCACTCGCAAGCTGCTCCCGGACAGCCGGGCGCGGGCGGAAGCGGTAGAATATGCGCGCACGATCCGCGGCCGTCTTCCAGGTGCTGACCAGTGCCTCCTCGTTCACCCTGCCCTCAAACCCAGTCAGCTCAATGCCGATCAGAACTTGGCTCGGCTCGGCGATATCGATCGCGGAGTGGATGTCCTCGCGCAGCAATGACCGGAAACTCGACGGCAACATATTGTCGAGACAAATCTGGATCGCGCGCAGGATAGCAGTCTTGCCGGTGTTGTTCTCGCCGATGATGCAGCACAGATCATCAGCGACATTCACGTCAAGCGACGCGAAGGTGCGAAAATTCTGAATTACGATCCGCGCTACCCGCATCATCCTCACCCCGACCGCTCGACGGCGACGTGACGCCCCGATGCTATGTGAATGAATTAGGAGCGGCAGCAAGACAAGCACGTTCACCAAAGTCGCCACAACTCAACTGCGCGCCATTCGCAAACCTTCCCAACCCCGACCGGGTGCGGTGCGGTCAACCGCCAGCCGTTCAGGCCATCCGCCGTCTCAGGGTGTGTCTGCTCGAGCATCGCGGCTTCGGCGAGAAGCTCCTGCCCGCCCCCAAAAGAGACCATATCGTAGGGAAGACTAACAAGAACCAGCGGAAAGGGATTGCCCACACCCGTGCCCACGCGCTCCTCAAGCTTGCGCCAGTGCGCCGTCGCTACGGTAGTTGTATTAGTTTGAATTTAGCCCTTGGCGACGGTGCGCCACTTGGTCCCAGCCGGGATTTTAGGCGGCTTCCCTTTCGGGCGATCATCTGGATGAACCCAATCGGCCGGAGGGTCGTATTCCGGCGGGCGATTGATAAGTCCATTAGCACCTTCGACCTGTGCGCCCATTACACATCGTTCGATCATTGGAAGCGAGATGTTTCGACGCGGGACGCCAAGCCCTTTGTAGTCAGGCGGATAGGTCTGACCGGGTGGGATCGCTGCAAAAAGCCTTTTGCCCTTTTCTTCCAAGCGAGCTTTGAAGAATTTTGCTGTCGCCACTTGATCGGAATCCGCCGAAAGCAAGAATGCGCCATCGTAAACGTCATCCTCTCCGTCGCAGATGACAGACAGGGCGACGTTAATGTCGGATTGCTTTTCAGAATACCCTCCATCGGCCGGCACATGATGCAGCACAAAGTCGCCGGGAGGTTGAGGCGCATAAGTCACCTGAGGCAATTATCGTTGGGGGCAAACAATGACGAATTCACAAGATGTTGAATGGATACTCGTCATACGATATGGAATATCTGCGCATAGGCATCCATCGCCAATATCGACAGAAAAACTTTGCGGTTCATTGGGGAGTTCCTACACTAAACGCGCCAGCACCAAGATTGTCGGCCAAGTCGTTAGTCGCAATCGCTACGCTCGTACTTCCATTCAGACGAGCGTCTCGACGATCATAATCATCAATCCATGGAAGGCGTTTGCGAATCCCTGTAGAAACTGGAGCATCCGTAAACGTCGCAATTATACTCACAAGACTGTATCCAGAACCAAGACTTTTAGAAAATTTATCTGGGTCAACTTCTGCTATTGTCGAAGGATCGTTTGCGTCCGCAAAACGCACAATCAGAGGATAGTTTTCTACAACTGATGACGGCAACTTCCTCGTTCTCGGGACTGGAACTGTGCCACGGAAGGCGGCCACATTGTGCCAGAAGAATTTACCGCGTTCGCTTGCAGGTGGACCGCCTTCGGATTTGGGCATGGCCCACGACTTACGCAAATCCTCCGGAATCCAAGTCACCGACTTGCTTGCCCAATCGACGTCGCCTCGCGATTGGAGCAGAACGAACAATGTCTCTCCGTTCGGCAAATCAATGGGTACAGCTTCTCCGATTACCTTGAAGCTGGAATCCGACCATCTTACTTCGATGACTCCACTGCCAACCCTAGGACCGTCCGGCGTTTCCACGTTGATGACAAGACGAAAACGATAAGGTTCATAAAATGATGCAAACTGGCCAGCGTCGATTGGCTGGTCACAGGCAGACATTCCCAGAAGCGGCAAAATCAACGCTATCGAGCAGGCGAAGCCTCGGCGGGAAATCATGCACCAAATCCTCCAGCCACGCGACAGTTAGCAGCTGCAACGTGACCAATTTCCTCCCCGACCCGACTACCCCGAAGCTTATCCTCTCTGATAGATTGTCCATAGCCTCGATTATATGAGTCCATAGAGAGAATAGTGATAAACAGATCCCTATTCATCTCTATTGCTCCCTAGTAAAATCGTTATACCCAAGCTTCTGAGCCAAAGTTGGTCTGGTCGTAGGTCGAAAATCCCCGTCAAGACTCTCGTTCTTATTAATGCCCAGACCTTCTAGGTGATTCTCCAGGAAATTGGTGACTGGATCGGCAGTTATGCTGGCCGAAATTCTCCTTATCTTCACCCCAGCACCAAATACTCTTTCAAACTCCTCGGGTCTCAATTGCTCAACCGTTCGCGAATCGTTCTGGACTGCGAAGCGGACCAGCATGGGCAGCGCATTTCCGCTGTCTAAACTGTCCATCCTCGGTATCGCTGGGTAAAGCTCCAACGAAGCCCCTTCCGGCTTTCCCCACAATTCAGACCAGTAGATAATTTGTGTTGAGTAGTTCACATCTCCAGACACACCAGTTAACAATGCGAATACTTCCCTATTATCGGGAAGGCGAACGACCACGGCATCACCACGCAATTTCGTTGACCCACGATCTTGACCAATTCCTAGGGAGTCAGAAGGCCTCCGCCTTGTTAGTTCGCGGATTGCGTATCCGCTCTTGATGCCATGAGGGGTGTCCACCTCAACCGTCATCTTGTAACGTAGCGTATTAGTGCCTTTTCCTGCCGCCCCGGATGATCCGGGCTCACTGCCGCAAGCCGCAAGCAAGCCGCATGCGGCCATCGCCCCTATCAGGTCGCGCCGCCTCATACCGTCAATCCTTTGCGATCATCGCCGCTTTTCCAAACAAGTTTAGGCGCCGCTGGCGGCACTGCTACCAAGGCGGACGTGGCGGCCTTGCTCTTCACAACAGGACCCGCAGAATTACTTGCATCGCACCGCCCCCGCCCCTCAGGCACACGCTAACAATCGCCAGACTTAGCCTGACGATAAGCATGTGGAATCAGCCGAGATTCCCTACCCCGACATACGGTTGATGCCACAACCCGCCAATCATGCAACCGCAATTTCTTGCTGATTTTCATTATGCATTGGTCCGGAGATCGGAGCGAACAGAATATTAACCGCGCTGCAACGTCGCATTTCTGCGCCTTTTCCAAAAACACCGGCGAGAACAGTAAATAAGGTTGACGATAATAACTCCAAAATGGCTGCAATTTACATGTCGATCATTTGCGCAGGTTCTACGCGCCGTCGTTGACAGCCGCCGCAAAGCGGTTACCCAAAGGGCTAAGGGGGCCGCTCTCGACGTCGTCCCTCGATGATCCGGAACACGTTTAAGGGAGACGCAAGTGGCAAAGAAAGAGGCGAATGGTTCGGCCAAATCGAGCGGCGAACAAGCAGCGCCGGCAGCAGCCGTGACCGACATCGCGCCGCCTAGAGCGACCTATGGCCGGCTTAGTAGTAGCAATAAATACACGAAGGACTACATTCAGCTTTACAAGACGCAGAGATTTTTCGGCGACCTGAGTGCCGCATTTCCTTCTCTTGCCGATAATGGCTCGGCGACGATTCAGTGCTTGGGGAGCAACTTGCGGCCTTCGATGGCGCGATGCTGAGCGCTCCGAAGAGCCACCCCCCCAAGCCTGAATACCTCAACCGCAGGAGAAGCCTTTAGGTTCATGAGATCTGAGCGTGACCGTCTCGAAGGTGCTTTGACCTAGGCCGCCAAAACCCGGCGGACCGATTCCCACAGAAACCGTCGTCGCCGCGCTTGCAGTTCTGCGACATAGCCACGCCCCTCGCGCAATTCGATTATCCGGCGAAGGAGGCGATCCGTCGCGACATTGATATCGGCGCGACCATCATGGCACCGCCGCCAGCGTGCGAGTAGCAACGAAACGCCAATGGTATCGCATTCACAGGCTTCCTGCACGGAGTCCCACGCGCCCGCATAAATGAGTCCCGTGACTGCAAACGCCGGCGCCGTCATCTTGGCCGGGATATCGAGCGCTGCCAACACCTCGGCCAGATGGATCGGCTTCATCTTGAACCCCCCGGTCACGATGCGAGCGAAGTCCAGGTGGCGAGCAGGATCGTTGCCGCCGAACGACAGCCAGCGCCAGCTGCGGGGAAGGGTCAGGCCATGCTTGTAGGCCGCCATCATGATCAGCGGAATGTCGTGCACCATCCCCGCCCACGTCACGAGCTCGGCGTCTGGCCAGGTCTGCAGCAACTGGAACAGGCCGGCCACGATTGCGCGCTCGTCATGGTCCGGCTGGCTCAAGGTAACGAACTGCGCGATGTCCAGATTACCGTCGGCATGCTCGGTCAGCACCATGACAGACGCGGTGACGATGGTCTGGAACACCCAGCGCGGGCAAGTCAGCGGATCTTCGCTGCGGGTATAGCCGCGGCGCGCGGGCTGGTTGTTGTCGTTGCCGGGGCTATATCGCTCTGTGGCCTGGTAACGGCGATGACCGCTTTCATCGATGACGGCGGACTCGACGTCGAGCACGATATAGCTGCGCGGTCGGCGTTCAACGCCGATACGGGGTTCGTATTTCATAGAAATTTCCTTGGAATGCGCGGCAGGCTCGGCCTGCCGCGATGTTAAGTGGGTTGAGAATGTTGGGTGCCGGCACCGGCCCCGATTATTTGTCGCTGGCGCGCGGCTGGGACGTGTGCGTCTAGATCCGAGAGCGCGTCTCGGCGGCGACGTGTTCGATGCGAGCCAAGGCTCGACAATGTCCGACCGCGATGTCGGAGGGCGCTCCCGCCAGACACTCGAACGCGCCATCACTGCCGAGCCGGATCGTGACTTTCCCGCATTCCGACACGAGGATGACCGGCGCATTGCTGTCGCCCGACCAGGGTCGGCATCGAAAGATGTGGATCAAATGCTGGTTGCGCATAACTGCCAGATATTCACGCGGCCCGGACATGCCGACATGTGCCGAACCAGCATAAATAATGTCCTGGTCACACTCCATCGCGCGGAGAACCAGTTCACGCACGATGCACCCGTCGATCGCGCCGCCGGTGCCGAATTCGATTGACGGCGTTAGCTTGTGGTCCGCCGGGAAGCCCATTTCGTGGCGCAGAGCCCAGGCGTGTTTCTCCTGCTGCAGCGCCTGCATCATGGTGTCGTTCATGCTGTATTCCTTACTCTTGGGTGACGGCCGCTTTGGCCGGAGCCTTTTTCCGCTCTCTCACGGTGCTCAATCCCGCCGCATCGGCGGAGGCTTGCGCCTGCAGGCGCCAGCAATGGCCGCAGGCTGTTGATTTACCGGATTTTGAAAATTGGAGGCTAAGCGGCTGTGGGAACGGCGAGGTTGCGACCTCCTGTTCATGCGAGCGTTGTGGATTTGAACGCCCGCTGGCCTCGCTGCTCGCGCGACCTGAGCAGCGAGGCCGTCCCCTTACCGATAACGAGTGTGCCAGCTGAGTTGGGTCACGCGCGGCGTTGCGCGGAGTTCCGCATCGCGCGAAAGCCATAGAACCTCGGTCTCATGCGCAGCTTCGGCGATCTCGCGCCACCATACCTTCTCGCGCGCGTCCCAGCGATAGCCGTGCGCCTTGAGGAGATGGCGCTTGTCGAACGGCGCGCCCGTTGCCTCGATCCGCAGCGACGGCTGCGCTGCCCGCGCAAGCAGCTCCGCGATCAGCGGGCGCGCGCCGTCCGGACGATAGGTCAGCAGATGCGCGAGACTGATCACATCGGCGTCCGCCCGGTGCCCGGTGCTGAAGTGACCGATCTGCATGAGGAGGTGACCGAGTTTTGCGCCATCGAACCCATGCGCCGCCCAATCGATTTCGCGCATCGAACAGGCCCAGGCATGCCCCTTGATCCCGGGCAACAGGCGTTCAACAATGGGAGCATCATAGGCCGCGTTGTGCGCGACAATCAGGTCAGACCCGCCGAGCAGTGCTTCCCAGCGCGGCACATTCAGCGCCCGTCCCGCCACGTTGTCGTCAGATATGCCGGTCAGCCGCTGCACCTGGGCCGGGATCGGAATGCCGGGATCGCGGAGGCCGCGAAGCGCTGTCTCGATGGCGCGGATTTCACCGGCGTCGTCGACCAGCACCACGGCAGCAGCGATTTCGATGACCTCGGCGGTCTGGACATCGACCGAGGTCGTTTCGGTATCGACGATCGCAATGCGCCGCGTCCGTCCAATCGGCGGTCCGTCGTTCACAAGTTCGGCAATCGGCCGCACGCGCCGAAGGATGCAGACATCCGCGCACGACGCGCAGAGCCGCAGCGCCGCCTCGAACGAGGCGGCGTCGTTATCGATGGTCATGGATTTTCTCCTGTTTGCTACCCGCCGAGCGGAGGCGAGGCTTTTCCTCCCCTCTTCACCCGGCTGCAGGAGACGCGGTCGCGGCAGCTTTTCCATCCCGGTCACATGCGTGATCCGCCATAAGGCGATACAAGGCTTCAGTTCAGAGCAGATAGCACGCTGCGCCGATCATCCGAAGGCAGCGGGGCTGGCGCTCCGGGTCATTGCTCCGCTGCGTTCGTCCATCGAACGCAGCGGAGCAATTCGTCATTTTGCCTTGGAGATTACAACGAGCGGCTTTTTGACTGTGACGAAGCGGCGGATCATATCCTGAACCTTGGCAGCCGACACCGCTTGCAAGCCAGAAACTTCATCCGTCACCGACTGCTTCAACGCGGGATTGCGGAGAATAAGCGGAAGACGGCCGATCCAATATTCATTGTTTTCGAGCCGCTTCGTCGCGCTTTCGATCAAGGGCTGAAGCGCGCGCTCGAATTCGTCGTCGCTCACCGGCTTGGCAGCCATAGCGGCAAGTTCCTGATCGAGAATCGCGCGGAAAGCGGTAAAGTTCGCCTCGGGCGTCTCGATGGCCGCGCCGATATAGCCTTGTCCCGGCAATTGCAGCGAAGCGAGCGACGAGACCTGCGGCGAATATGTAATCCCGATCTTCTCGCGCACTGTATCGACGAGACGCGACTGGAGGATGGCCGACGCGACATCGGCGGTGTAGCTGAGCGCGGGGTCGGCCTGATAATCGGGCATCGGCCAATAGACGCCATAGAAGGCCTGATCGGCGCGGCCGCTGTGGGTCACGACATAAGGGGTGTTGCGCGCGGCAAGTGGTGCAATGTGCACATCGGTGCTTGCCGGACGATTCTCCACTTTGAGCGCGCCAAAGGTCTTCGCGGTCGCTGCAATTGCGTCATCAACGCTGATGTCCCCGACGATCGTCACGTCGGCCGGACCGGCGAGCGCGGGGCGCAGCAGCGTCACCACATCGTCGGCCTTGGTGGCTGAAAGGTCCGCCGGGGCAGGCAGCGAGGCGAAGCGCGTATCGCCCCCGGTCGTGACGCGATCGACTTCGAGGTTGAACATGGCACCGGCATTGGCCTCGACCTGTCCCGCAACCATTGGTGCGACCGCGGCTATCTTCTCGCCAAGCTCGGGCCGGAACCCCGGATCGCTGGCGAAGGCGGCGAGAAGTTCCATCTGACTCTCGAAATCGGCAGGACGGGTGGTGCCGGTCAGCGCAAAGCCGCCGCGATCAGCAGTGGCAGCGATGGCGATCGACTTGCCGCTCGTCTGCGCCCATTGGGTGACATCGCCGGTGGAGAGCTTGCCGGTCCCGCCGACCGAGAAAAGATCGACCGCCCAAAGGGCGCGCGCGAGTTCAGCGGGCGCGCCTTTGCGGCCGGCGCCGAACCAGGCAGCAACTCTGATCTTGCCTTCCTCGAACGGGGTGCGCTTGACGAGGAGGCGCGCGCCGTTGGCGAAGGTCACGAGCGTCGTGCCAAGCTGTTCATCCTCGCTCCGCGACAAGACCGTGCCGGCTTTGCCGAAATCCGTATAGGGCCAGACGATCGCGGCCTGTTGCGCCTGCGCCGCAAGCGGGCGGGCATAGGCCTGGGCAAGACCAGCGCTCAGGACCGGGACGGTAGCCGGTCCTGTTTGCGCGGACCGGAACAATATCGGTCCTTTGCCCACGAAGGCAGCGCGCAGCGCGGTGGTCGCTTCGTCGGCCGTCAGCTTGGAAAGGACATCCCTGACGAGCACCAGGTCTTGCGCCGGGCTGGTGAACAGGGCGCTTTCGTTCACGGTCTGGAGCAGCGTATCGGCGAGTTTGGCATTTTCGCGCGTCGCCGCCTGCGACGCCAGCGTCTCGAAATAGGTGCCAAGCACCGTCTTCGCACGTTCGAGTTCGGCCGCACCGATCCCTGTCTCGACGAGCCGGCGTTGCTCCTCGGCGACGGCATCGACCGCCTCGCGCCACTTGTCCGGCGCGCCGACGATCGCAATCTGGGTGAGCGATGCCGTGCCGACGAGAGCGGGAACCTGCGCCGCCTGTCCCGCGACGAACGGGCTTCCGGGCTTGGCAGCCCGGTCGGCGAGGCGATTGTTGAGCACCGTCAATCCGACAAGCTGGATGAAGCGCTCGCGCTCGACCGCTTCGGTAAACGCCCGACGATCAACCGGTCCGATCCAGCTCAGCGTCACAAGGTCTTGCGTGCCCGCTTCGACATGCTCGGCGGCCGATCCTTTGGGGGCGGGCGTGCCGAGATCGATATCGTCCCCGGTCCCTGCCGGTCGCCAGTCGGCGAAGCGCGCCTTGATCTCCGTCTCGACCTTTGCCGGGTCGATGTTGCCGACGACGATCAGCGTCGCATTGTCGGGACGATAGTTGGCGTTGTAATAGCGCCGCAAGCGCTCACCGGTCGCCGCCTTGATCGTCTCGATGGTGCCGATCGGCCAGCGTTGGACAGCGCGCGTTCCGGCGAGCGCATTGCCGAGGTTGGCCTTGAGAGCGCGATAAGGCGGCGTGTCGCGCAGCCGCTCTTCGGACAGGATCACACCCTTTTCGGCCTCGACGAGCGTGTCGTCGAGCTTGAGGCGTCCGCCAATCTCCCGGAACAGCATAAGCCCCGTGTCGAGCGAGGCAGCGTCGGCCTTGGGGAAGTTGAACATATACACCGTTTGCTCTTGCGACGTGGCGGCATTGGTGTCGGGACCGAACTGGAGTCCGAGGCGCTGCAACATGCGCACGACCTCGCCGTCGGGAACATTGGTGCTGCCGCGGAACGCCATATGTTCGAGGAAATGGGCAAGGCCGCGTTCCTCGTCGCGTTCCTCGATCGACCCCGAGCCGATCCGCATCCGCATCGCAACACCGTCAGCCGGCGTGGTGTTGCGCATGATCGCATAGCGCAGGCCGTTCGGAAGTGTTCCGAAGCGGACGGCGGGATCGGCTTGCCGACCCGTATAATCCTGGACCCATTTATCGTCCTGCCGCTGGGGAGCCTCGTCAGCGAATGCAGGCTGGCTCAGCAGCAGTAGTGCGGCGAGTGTCGCGCGGCTCATATATTTCATTCGGACGGTCCTTCGCTGGTGTCGCTTTGCTCCGGCAAAGCGGGTCGGGGGGCAAGTTGCTCTCTCGGGATTTCGTGAAGCTGGCCTGCGACCATCACGAGAATGCGCTCGGCAATCTCGATCGTTTCCTTGCGGTGCGCAATGATGATGCGGGTAATACCCATCGCGCCGATGGCGGCGTTGACGGCTTGCTCGTGCGCCGCGTCCAAATGCGCGGTGCCCTCGTCCATGACGAGGATTTTGGGCTGCCGGTAGAGCGCGCGTGCGAGCAGCACACGCTGCTTCTGACCGCCGGAAAGTGTCGAACCCATATCTCCGACCAGCGTTTCATATTGCATCGGCATTTTCGCGATATCATCATGGATCGACGCCGCAACGGCGGAGGCGACCACCCGCTCCATATCGACCGCCTCGTCGAACAGCGCGATATTGTCGGCGAGCGTGCCCGCGAACAGGCTATCTTCCTGCAAAACTGCCGCGACCTGGCCGTGGAAGCTCTTGTAGCCGAAGCGCGCGAGCGGAAGGCCATCGACGACGACATCGCCATTATCGGGCTCGACAAGTCCGAGCAGCAGCTTGACGAGCGTCGATTTGCCGCCGCCAGAAGGGCCGGTTATCGCGACATGCTCGCCGGGCTCGACGGTGAGATTGACGCCTTCGAGGACGAGCGGATCGCTCGGGGCGTATCGGTAAAAGACGTCCCGCAGTTCGATCCGGCCCTTAAGGGGCGTCTCGATGTCGGCGCTGGCACCGAAGCTCTTGTCTTCGTCAGACAAGGCTATGTCCGACAGGCGTTCAAGATGCAGCCCGAGCATCTTGAAGGCGATGCCTTGGTCGATCAGTGCCGCCGCCTTCTGAATGAACTGGGTCTTGTAAGCCATATAGGCGAAGACCATGCCGACGCTAAAGCCCGCGCCCTCGATCACGAAGCCGATCGCGAGCCAGATGGTGACGATATTCTCGATCCCGAAGATCAGGATATTCGCGGTTTGCTGCCAGATGGCAATGCGCGCGACGCGCACGTCGGCGTTCACGGCATCGGTGAGCCGCGTCTGCCAGAGGGCATGGCGCAAGGTCTCGCGGCCGAACAGGCGCAGCGTCGTCATCCCGCGCAGCGTTTCGATCAGCGTCGTCTGCTCCTTGCCACCGGTGATGATCGCGGCTTCCTGCGCTTCGCGTTCGAAGGCGAAGGAAACAAACCGGACCAGGCCGTAGAGCGCGAAGGCCACCAGCGCGACGAAGGCGAGCAGCGGGCTATACCAGACCATCAGCGCGAGCGTCAGAATCGCCATCCCGCCATCGACGATCGCGGCGACCGCGCCTTGGGTCAGCATATTCTGGATCGGAAGGATCGACTGGAAGCGCGAGAGGATATCGCCCGTGTGCCGCTTCTCGAACCAGTCGATCGGTAAGCGGAACAGGCGTCGCGCAATGTTCGAGGCAAGCCCGAACCCGAGCGACGTGCCCGCGACGAGCAGCACGAACGAACGCAGTAGCGTCGCGCCTACGTTGATCAGTGTGAACAGAGCGAAGCCGAGTGCGAGCACGGTCAGCAGGTCGTTGTCGAGCGCGGGCAGCGCATTGTCGATCGCGATCTGCATATAATAGGGCGAGGCGAGCACGAAGGCTTGCAGGACGAGGCTGAGCACGAGCACCTGTGCGAGCGCGCGCTTCATGCCCGTCATGCGCCGCCAGAGCTGCGACAGTTTGAGCCGTTCGCGCTGCTTGCCGGTCTCGAAGTTATCGCTCGGACGAAGCTCAAGCGCGACGCCGGTGAAGTGGTCGGACACCTCGGCCATCGGCATCCACCTCGAACGCCCGTCGGGGTTGTGTATCAGAGCCCGATCGCCCTTCACCCGTTCGAGCACGACATAATGGTTCATATCCCAATGCAGGATGCAAGGGACGTGGAGGTTGGCGAGTTGTTCAAGCGGCAGCTTAACCGCGCGCGGCGTCAGCCCGATCTTGTCGGCGATCCCGATCAGCGAACGGAGCGCTGCACCGCGCAAGCTCGGCGCGAAGCGGCGGCGCATGCTGCCAAGGTCGATGTCGAGGCCGTGGTAATTGGCGACCATCGTCAGTGATGCAAGGCCGCATTCGGCGATCTCGGTCTGGCGCACGAGGCGCACCCGCGCGCGGGTCAGGAATCCAAGATCGAGCATGATATTTGCCCCCGTGCCCAGCCTATCGCCGCTGCACGGCGAACAACGGCTCAAACAGCCATTCGAGGAGCGATTGCTTCTCGGTCACGATGCGGGCGGAAAGCGTCATTCCTGACACCAAGGGTTCATCGCGGCCGAATGCGGATACCGCCGCCCGGTCGAGCGCAACCATGACGGGGTAAACGGGGATCGTTGTCCCGCCCGGACCGTCTACGCCGATCGAACTCGTCGCGACGGTCAGCACCTTCCCCTTCACCGTCCCGAAACGCTGATAGGGAAAAGCATCGACCGACAGGCGCACCGTCTGCCCCGGCTTGACGAAGCCGATCGCGGCACTCGGCACCGCCAGTTCGGCGCGCAGCACCGACCCCGCCGGCACAATGGTCATCAGCGGAGTCTGGGTGCTGGCGGGCTGTCCAATGCGTGCGGTGAGCGCCGTGATCTTACCCGCGACAGGTGCGCGCAAGACATAGGCGCGCGATCCCGCCGTGGTCGCCGCTTGCTGGGCAACCTCGGCTCGGCTTGCCGCGATGCCGGCATGTTGCGCCTGCGCCTGCGCGCTCACCTGTGCCGCGCTACGTTCTGCTTCCGCTAGGGCGGACTGTTTCGTCGCGAGCGATTGGGTCAATTGCGACAAGCCTTGCCGCCGGGCGAGCAATGTCTCTTCGCGCACCTGCAAGTCGCGCTGACTGATGAAACCGCGCGCAGCGATTTTGCTGGCGCGGTCATAATCCTTCTGCGCGGATTCGATCAGGTCGCGTTGCAGGCCGATTTGCGATTGGAGCTGGGCGATCTCGGCGGTGAGGCCAGAACGCTGCGCAGCCAGCTGGCGAAGCTGAGCGTCCGACGCGGCATTGGCGGCAGTCATTTGCGCGGCAAGGCTGGCGTCCTGATTGGCAACGGCCGCCGCTATCTGCGCGGCCGTCGAAACGCCGCTCGCGCTGTCTTCCTCGGCGCGGATCGACGCGAGTTCGGCGCCTGCTTCGACCGTCTGTCCATCGCGGACCGATAAGGATGAAATGACGCCGCTGCGTGTTGGAAGGATCGTCGCAACGCCCTTGTCGGGCGTAATCGTGCCGGTGACGGTTTCGACACGCGAATAGCTCGCAAGCGACAGGAAGGCGACGGCAACCGCTACGCCGCCAAACAGCAGATAGCCGATGCTCTGCCACGGCACTGGCACCGCTATAGAAACGTCCCCCGAAAGATGTTCGGCTCGTTGGGATAGAACCTCTAGACGGAACAACGAAAAATCCCGAACCACCAATTCATGAAACAAAGAGGATTAAGTGCATCGAAGCATCTTGCGGCGATCAGGGGGCGAATAGCCTAAGAAATAAGTCTTTGAATGAAAAATGACAGAATGATGAGTCCAAAGCACAGCAATATATAATATTTGAAATTGGCGACCACGATATTTCCATCATTCAACTTTTCACTTTTTCCGGATCGCGGCAAGGCGGATATGGAGCAAATCAAGCCCAATACAAATATAGACCCTATGCTAACCATAATCCCCTTTATTAAGATGGGGCTCTCTACAGGGAGTTCCATTGGATAAACAAAAACCGAAAAAGCGGAAATCAAAAAAAGGAATAAAGCGTCAAACGACATGGGGTTAAATTCAAATCTCGAATTAAACTCCTGTGCGCGAAAGAAACTCTTTACAACTATTTTTGCCATACCAAGCTCCAAGCTATACTGGGAGTGGCGCAGCCACTCCCAGCTTCACGCAAATTATTCGCTCAGGGCCGCGAGCGCCGACCCAAGAGCCATAACGGCAGAGGTCGCACCATATACCGCAGCGGCGGTTCCCGTCACTCCGACAATTGCAGGAGCAGCCAGTACGAGCGCTGCGCCGCCGGTGATAGCTGCCCCCACGGCGAGTACTGTCGATACCGTGGCCTTGGCGCCATCGACCTGTTCGATCTCATCGAAGCTCAATTCCTGGATTTCGCCAGCGGGCGAAAACTGTGCCTGATCATTTACATAGGACATGCGCTGCTCCCTTTCGCAGTTGCACCGACAGGCAGTTCCCTGACGATGCCGTGGAGGCTAAGGGAGTCTCAAACCGAGTCAATAGAACATTTTAATCTACCCTCTATATTTACGCCATTTTGGATCGAATTTCCGTGGAGCTCTGAGCTTTTCGACGATCCCCGCACATCAATACGCGTTTCAAAAGCGCGAATTTCTCCAATCCAAGCGCGCGCTCAAATGCCAGCAGTTCGAGAGCATCGACTCGTCGTCCTCCGATTTCGATCATCGATATGAACTTTTGCCCGACCCCCATGCGCGCGCCCAATTCTGTTTGTGTGAGACCGGCATCGCGGCGAGCATCCTCTATGATTTTCGCGAGCGCCAGATAGGCGTCGCGCGAGACGATTTTTGACATGTTTTTTCCCCAGAGGAGCGACCCCGATTATCATTAACAGAAAATTAACAGCGACTGGAAGTCGGATAATGGCCGCTTCGCCCGATTCCACCGAGGGTTGACTTTGAAACACGCTATCGTCGACCTGTCTCAACATCTTCGTCGAACCGCGCCGCTGGTGGGGCGACCTTGGTCGAACAAGTCCAGCCCCATGGGATATCGACCGACGGGCGGCCGCAAAACTATTGCTTCTGGGGCGACTGGGGCGTTGAAGAGCCATGGCCCGAATGATGAGAACCGCAAGGATATTTAGGCTTGCTCTATCCGCCGGGGTCGTCCCCGTCGGTCAATCCTTCGATTGCACACCAACGGTTGTATGGGACGGCATCGGTTGCGAATAGTAATCGCGAAACATTCTGGGGATGTAGCCGATGATCGTCGTGGCGCGACGCCCTGTTTCCTAGCCATCGCTCAGTTGCAGAACACGCGGTCGCGGCCGCTTTTCCATCCCGGTCACATGCGTGAACCGTCAGAATGGGAAACGGACTTTTAAGTTCGATTGCCGATAAGCACGCGGACACCGAGGAGTTGGACGGCAAGTAATGACCATTGACCGCGGATCATTCGCACCGCTTTCGAGCGATCACGTCAGTCCCACGCTCAAAATGCTGGAGGCCGACCGGGAGAGTGATAACCCGCGCTATGCGATCCATGAGCCAGAAGCCGCTTGCACCAGTTGCCCCATCGCTGTGTGGTATCTGGAAGGGGACGATCTAGAGTGCTTCTGCCCAGCTCTTCATAGGGGTGTCTGGGGACTCAAAATTTCGGCGATCAAACTTTGCGACGCCCGCGAACAGGCAATCGCCGAGAGTAGAGCCACGGGACGAGCAGCAGCAATTCCTGAATGAGCCCCCCCCCCCCCCAATTAGCGGCTCTGGTCATAGCGCACGGTCAATGAGGTCCGGTTGTTTACCGCCCGAAATCTATGTCAGGCGGAAATGGGCGGAGGCCCTTTCTCGGCCCTTTAGGACCAGGCTTTCGTTCGCCCGACGAACCCAGCGCAATCAACGTATCCGGCATATCGAGGCGCCGTGAACGGCGCCATCGTGCATCGTGCTTCGCACGCGCTTCGGCCGCGGCGACCAGCATCAGTTCGTAGGGCGACAGGCTTTGCGGCGGCGTTGGAGGGCTACTGGACCGTTCAGCTGCAGAAGGACGTCCGTCCCCAGGAATTCCCGCGCTGCCCGTCGTTGATCGATCAGGTGTGACTGCAGACATTTCATTAGATGGTGCACGTGACGGCAAGGTTGTGGCGACCGGATTAAGTTGGGGTTGAGGTGGCATATTCGCCAGACGTTCTAGTGCCGCCTGGACCATGGGTTCTTCTTCCCAAGCTCTTACAAGGTCGCGAATTTGCGGCGGTGCGCTTTCAGTGACCGCCCACTTAGTTCCGACCTTGCGGATGCTGCCCGGTGACGACGCGCAATATTGAGAAATCTGGGAGATTTCACTACTCTGCCGCTGCAGAATTTCCTGAATATCACGCTCGAGTTCTGTCGGCAGGATTGCGGAGGGTTCAAGTCCATGGCGGCCAAGCATTGCGGGACGCCACACCGGCTTTCCGTCCTTGATCGCAATGTAGCGCCGCCTCAGGCGGAGCTCCTCCACGAAATCAATCCATGCTCGCTGGTGCTGCGCCTGTTGGGCCTCCGCTGCCGCTGCCGCTGCAATATCTGCAGCACGTCGACGATCATTGCGATGGCGCTCCGAGAGCGCCGCGCGGCGGGCATTGTCATCCATAGCCTGCACACGTGCGGCCTCGGAAGCATCGAGCCGCGATAAATCCAACTCAAGTCCGAGCTTGCCAGTCTGATATGGCGCAACTTTCGCCCCGAGCAAAACCGCGCGACCTGCTTCGTTGGCCGCAACTGCGGTAGCAGCCGCGGTGGCCAGCCGTTTCTGATCCAGCCGCCGCCGCAAAGCCCTAAGCTGCTCCACCGCTTGGTCCAGCCCTGTGCGGCGCGCTTCCAACAAATTCCGGTGCGCCATCATCCGTCTGATGGTGGCCGCGATGCTCTGCACGTCGGCGCGGCCCTTTGGCACGTAATGATCGGCCCGTGCCTGAATTGCCGTTCGAATACTGGCAGCGCCCGACGCAATGTCGCGGACGATTGCGACGTCCGGTAAGGGGCGGCGACGCGAGGGAATAGTGACGGCGCGAATACGTCTCGTAAGTTCGGCGAGCGTATCGCGCTGCGCGGCAAGATTGCGCCGTCTCGCCGCGATCTCGACGCTACGCGCCAGCAGCGCGGTTTCACGCTCGGCTAGGACAAGTTTTTTGGCGGTGCTGTCGGTCGCGACGCCCAACTCATTGAGCGTCACAATGCGAGCGTTGCTTTCGATCACCGCGACTGTTTCGCCGCGGTCAAATGCCGCCATGCGTTGCGGCCCCACCCGCTCCTGGCGCTGGGCATTCAAACCGCGCGCCTGATAGCTGAGATGCGTGAAGCGTGTTGCTAGGCCCGCGTGGCGACAGGCTTGATTCATATGCGCCGCGCAGAGTGCGCGCAGCCGGAACAGGCCCGCCTTGTCGGTAAGACCGTTGACCTTCTCCTCCGCGACGTCCCACTGATAGGATTCGGTGCGTTCGCAGGGCCGGGTCGAAAACACGATATGGGCGTGAACATTGCGCTGATCGCTCAATTCGTCCGGCACATGGAGAGCGGCAGCGTAGGCCAAACCGAGCCGACCAAAAGTTCGTTCGCAGAACTCGTATACGAACGAACGGCGCTGCCCGGCACTCAGTTCATGCGGCAAGTTCAGCACCACACGATACTGGACCTTGGCGTTGGCCCGATAGCCTTCCTCGACGGCCTCCAGCATGCGCCAGGCCGCTTCGATTTCTTCGACGCTCTCACCCATGTTGCTGATCGGATGGGCCAACTGAACATCGCCCTCTTCGAGCGACCCATCGCGAAAAATATACTCAACGTGGGTTGCGGCAAGGCCGGAACGCCAACCCTTCGAGTTGAAGCCCTTGTAGGTGACGTTCATATAAAGCGCGACACGGCCGCGAGCATCGATCAGCGGGGTTTGATATCGACGTAGCGGGCGAGCAGCGGAAGGCGCCATTTTCGATCTGCTGATTTTACGGTCGGATGCCGATCTGAATGGCGGGCTTTGCATCTTTACCCGAAACGTGCGCCCCCAACCCGGTGCAATGCTTTCGGCAAGCTCGCGCTGCAACGCTCGGTCAGCGATGGCGTAAGCTCTTTCGGCCCCGGCCTCGCGCCTGCGCCGCATCGTGGCAACGCGATTGATCGCGCCTGCGATCGTGCGGTCCGCTGCCATCAATCGGCGCGCGGTGCGGTTCGGCGCCATGAGCATGGCGAAGGCCCGCGCATCGGCTTGGGCCATTACGCCATCTTCGCCGATCAACTGCATGCTTTGCGCCATTTTGCTCACTTGAAAGAGGGGGGTGGGACGAAAGCCATGGGCCTGTTGACCCCGGTCAACGTTTCTTTCGCACTCCCACCCCCCTACTTCTCTTCCTGTGCTCAATTTCGATCTGTCACTCCGCGGCCACTTCTTCGGCGGGGAGCACTCCATTCGGATGCTGAACATCCGGGAATTATGTTGAGTGAGCACGTCAACAATTGCGCAGTCATGGCCGATCTCCGGCGCAGCGATTTCATAGCGGATGCGAGTGCCCCCCGCTGAGCGGCGGCGTTGCACTATCCATACCCCTCCCGTTCGATCACGAACGAGGAGAAATGACTTGGATTATGACCGCGAAGAGATGCGCCGCCGGCGCGAGTATGAGGAAGCACTCGCCGCCCAGAAGAAGCTGGAGGAAAAGCTCGCGAGCTTAAAGCGCGCCGCCCGGACGGCCAAGGGGCGCCTGCTCTCGTCTACCACGAAGAGTGAGACATGGCACCGGATGTCGCTTGCCTGGCTCGATCGAGAGGCGGGCTATAACGGGGAAATGGCATCAGCGCGCGTGTACCTGCGTGGGCTTCCGTTCCAAGACTATGTGCAGGCGCTTGCGCCGTTCGCCGAAGGGATGCCGGGAGCCTCCAACCTCGCGATCGAGGTTGCCGCGGTTGCGGCAAACCTCTCCGACTGGACCGTCAAGGGCGACACGTTTCTTCTTGAGCGCGCTAGGCGCGACTATGCGTCAGAGAACGCATCGTTCGCGGCTTGGCAGCGCGAGCATCCCGAGCATGAAACCTGGCGTAAGAAGCCGCCGACCCGCGGCCAGGGCTTTCTCATCACGCGCATCACCGCGGCGCAAGATGTCGAACCGCCGGTTCGGATGAATCGCGGCGAGGCGCATGATTGGATTGCCAGGCACGGCGGCAACCCGCGGCTCGCCGACGAGGTGCTGCCTTCGGCGACAAGCCTGAACCCGACCGACCAGAATGACGACGATGCTGGCGCGCCGGTCCTTGGCGAAGAGACGGTGTGATGACGGATATCCTTGACCAGCCCCGCGACATCAGCGTCGGCGACCGTTACCAGCGGTTCAGCGACTACGCCCACCTCGTCGAGATTATCGAGATCGAAATCGAGGTCATCCAGCGAGCCGAAGCCGAACTGGAAACCAACCAACAAGATGCGTCTAAGATTTGGGACTACATCGCGACGCATGCTGCCAATCTTGAAGCCTTGCTCGGGGCGCAGGAGCAATGGCTTGCAGATCAAGACGCGATCATCGGACAGGAGCTGAAAGCCCTGCGCGCCGAAATCCGGAATTTACCTTCTCTGCTCCATATAGACGGAGAATCGAGCACCACATGAGCTATATCTCCGACCTCATAAACAACGTGCAGCAGGCGGGCATCGACCCCGCGATTGATGCCGGCTGCGCCGTGCGTCGCGGTTGGGACTATTGGGAGCCGCTTCGGCGAGGTGGTGACAGATCGGCCCCGTTTGCTTCGAGCCGAGCTATCATGAACGCAACCACCAAACCTGATACAGACGGGACAGGCATGGCCCGTATAGCTCATCGCCATCTGCTCGATGACTCGCAACTGCCGCCTAACATGCTGCCCATCTTGGACGTGGGCATGACCGTCCAGGAACTGCTCGCTGGCATATGGCGGCAAAGCCTCGTCCGGCCAAGCGACGCGGGCGATCCGATCGGTGACAATCCGTATCTCGTTTCAAACTGCCATGGCATCTGCCCGTCATCGCGCTATTTGATGACTCTGATCGGTCACCCACCCCGTGATCTCGCCCTATGGTTTGATGAGCTGCGTCGGCACGACCCCGACTTGTTCCGGCTGGTTCTGGCCAAGAACTTCAAAGCGGCACTCACATATGACCCTGACATTGTCAGTTACCCTTGGCCCAAAATGGTGCGCAAGATGTGGCGTGATGAGGAAGCTGATTATCTCCCTCCATTCCATACAGCCGTTTTGTATGCGGAGCTGGCCCGCACGGCCATGAACCATGCCGGCCTCGTCGAGTGTGCGTTCGATGGCGAAACCGAACTCACCACCAAGAAGCTGCTCGACCGCGTCGGCACCAGTTTCGGACCGGGGAAGACGGTCGCCGCCAGTCGCGCCATCAGCTACGCCCCGTTCCAAACGCTGGCACTCGGGCTGCCAGATAGCATTATCGAGGCTGAAGACATCCCAGCCATGGAGGCGTGGGTGCAGACAGCAGCGTCGCATATTGCGCTCGTCGCAGGCGAGCTAGAGGGCATCGATATTGCACCCTCAACGGAAGTTGAGGCGAATTCCCTGCGCGCCGGTTTTGCAGCGCACCCGCAATTTCTGCCCGAACCCCGCAAGGGGAAAGGAAGCTCGATCCAACCGCGGCGAACCAGCATATTCTGGGGGGTCGCCTGGCGGCTTAACGCCGCGGTGCGGCTGCTCGAGATAGCCGAAACCGCCCGCGAATGGAATCGGTGTTACCGACCTTCCGGCCCCCAATTGCCCGTTGCGACTAACTTCCGTAAGGCGAACCCCGTGGCCCGCGCCATCACAGCCATCCGGTTCCGCTGGACCGCCGAAGCGAGTCGGCCCGCCGCCAAGGCATTGCTGGGCGAGGTTCTGTCGAAGGCAGAAAAGAAGGAGTTTCGGTTTGAGGAGTGGCTCCCCAAGCAGATCGAGCCGTTGACGATTGACAACCATTTAGGCGCCAAGTCTGGTCTTTCGCTTCAAGAGAAAGCTCTCGCGGAGATAGGCGGGCTGCCGAAACCCGGCGAGCTCGGTTATTCTGCGCGCAGTCAGGCGCATCTGTGGCTCGATGATGTCGGCGACGATATCGCACAGTATCTTAAGCTTGAGAAAGTGGCTGTGCGCGAACACAGCAAAGCGCTGCACGGCAATTCGCTTCCCTTACGGCAACGCCCCTCAGGGACACCACCAGAAATCTTGGCCAAGCTCGCCAAACAACACGGGATCAAGGCGCATCACGGAGCAATTGGCCACAATCGAAAATCGCCGCTTCCGGGATCTCTGATTGGAATGACGCCTTTTACCGCGGCCTCTATGGGCGCTCAGTTTGAAGGGCAGCGCGTATCGCCACTATCAACGGATCCAATGTGGGCGCGACTACTCCGCACGAAGAAGAAGCCGTAACAGTCTGGGTGCCGCTCTAATCGGCGGCAGCTAGCCATACAGCATCCGCGATCAGCGAAGCACTTGCGCCAGATTCGCGAGTGCCCCCCGCTGAGCCAGAACCTTGACATCGGCACGACCGACGCATGGGTCAGTCTTCTTCCTCTTCTCACCAACCATCGGCCACGACGCAGTCGTTGTCTTCGATGGCTGCCGCGCGAACAAAAAGCACAGAGAGGCTTGTCACGACGGCCCTCGGCGATTCATGGTCAACATTGGATGCCGAGGTCGCACTGATCGACCGGCTGTTCGGGTGCGAGATTGCCGCCCTGTTCGAAAGGGAATGAATCATGATAGCAGCAGGGGCATCGTTCGAGGGCAAGCGCGTCGTCGTCTATGCGAGGGTATCGACCACGCGGCAGCAGAAGAACGACATCTCGCTCCCCGATCAGATCGCGACCGCCGATCGCTGGATTGAGGAAAATGGGGCAACGCGGGTGCGCGTTTTCTCCGAGGCCGGCAGCGCCATCACGGACGAGCGTCGTGCCTTCCGCGAAATGATTGCGATGGTCGATAGCGAGGGCCGGCCGGCAGATATCGTCCTCGTTCACTCCTTGTCGCGCGGCTTCCGAAATGCGACCGACTTCATGCTATATCGCGAACGCCTGAAGCGCCGCGGCGTCAGGATCCTCTCGATCGCCCAGAACTTCGGAGACGACCCCGCCTCCGATATGGCCATTGCGATGATGGCGATATTTGATGAATATCAATCTGCGGAGAATCCCAAGTGACCGGCCCCCACTGAGTGGCCCGGACGGAATGTTGGTGCAATGACGCCATCATCGCCAGTGCTGGCCACAGGTGAAACGAAGCGGAACCGGAGGGCGATACTGGATGCCGAAGTCGCACTAATCGACCGGCTTTTCGGCGGCGAATTCGCCGCCCTGCTCGAAAGGAAATGAGCCATGGTAGCGGCAGGGACATCGTTTGAGGGCAAGCGGGTCGTCGTTTATGCCCGTGTGTCGACCACGCGGCAGGAGAAGAACGATATTTCGCTCCCCGATCAGATCGCGACCGCCGATCGCTGGATTGAGGAAAATGGGGCAACGCGGGTGCGGGTCTTCTCCGAGTCCGGCAGTGCCACCACGGACGAGCGTCGCGCCTTCCGCGAAATGATTGCGATGGTCGATAGCGAGGGCCGGCCGGCAGATATCGTCCTCGTTCACTCCTTGTCGCGCGGCTTCCGAAATGCGCTCGACTTCATGCAATATCGCGAGCGCCTGAAGCGCCGCGGCGTAAGAATCCTCTCGATCACCCAGAACTTCGGAGACGACCCCGCCTCCGATATGGCCGTTGCGATGTTGGCGATATTTGACGAATATCATTCAGCCGAGAACGCCAAGCATGTGCGCCGCGCAATGCTCGCCAATGCGGTGCGGGGCTACTGGAACGGTCAGACGCCACCGCTCGGCTTCCGGACGTTCGTTGTGCCGCAGGACGGGGGCAAGGACCGCAAGAGGCTCGAGCATGACCCCGAAACAGTCGATCTCATTCGGTGGATCTTTGACACCTATCACAATGGCACTCCAGAAGGTCCGATCGGCCTCACGGTGCTGGCACAGTTGCTCAACGATCGTGGCGAGCGGCTGCGGGGGAAGCGCTTTAGTGTCTCTAACGTCCACGGAATTCTCACGAACACCGCCTACATCGGTTACGTCCTCTTCAACCGACGCAATTCGCGCACAGGCGAAGCCCGGCCCGAGAACGAATGGGTGCCGATCCCGGTGCCTCCAGTCGTCAGCGAGGACGTATTCTACGCCGTCCGCAAACAGATGGCCGATCGCGATCCTCGCATGGGAGAGGCCGCGGTCAAGACCAATACCAATCTTCTAACCGAGCGCGCCACGTGCGGCTGCGGTGGCGATGGCTGCGGCGCCGGGATGATGACCAGCACCGGCAAGTCCGGTCGGTATCGCTATTACGCATGTTCGGCGCGCGTGAAACAGGGGCCCGACGCCTGCCCAGGCCGCCGCATTCCGATGGAAGCGCTCGATGACATTGTAGTCAACGCGGTGTCCGAGCATCTGACTCAACCTGAGCGACTGAGCGCTTTGCTCCAGACGTGGCTCGATCGCTCAGCGACAGCAGTCGCTGAGCGTGAGACCGACCTCAAGCGTCTTCGCGCTCGGTTGACCCAGCTTGAGGGCGAGAGTGCCCGAGTCATCAAGCTCGTGCGCAACGAGGTTCTCAGCCCCGATGACCCACAGGTTGCGACCGAGTTGGCCAATATCCGCGCTCAGCGCGTCAGCGCGAAAGCTGACATTGTCGTGCTCGAACGCCAACTGGACGCGAGCGATCGCCGGATAACGCCTGCTGTGGTTGCAGAGTTTGGCGAGTTGCTGAATCGCAAGCTACGCGGCCCCGACAAAAAGGTGCGTCGAGAATACGTCCACCTGCTGGTGGACCAAGTGGAGGTCGGTGATCGTGAAATCCGCATCATGGGGCGAAACGCTGCTCTCGAGCGCGCAGTGATCGCTTCGCAGACGCCTACGGCCCCAGTGCCCAAAGCTGAACGGAAATGGTGCACCCGACAGGATTCGAACCTGTGACCTCTGCCTTCGGAGGGCAGCGCTCTATCCAGCTGAGCTACGGGTGCCGGTAGAGCGCGGCCTCTAGCAAGAGCTTCGCTTGCCAGCAATGGCCTATCGACCGCGCGGCGCGGATATGCGAAGCGGCGTCGGGGTCGCGATGCGGCGGCCGCTGCGGGGACGGTGATGGCGGATACGAACCAGGGCTGGCCGATGGCCGCCGATCTTTATGGCGAACTGCAACTCGAAACGACGCCGCCGGCCGCGCGGCGGTGGCACGATTATTTCCCCGGCGCCTTTGCGACCGCGATCGCGGCGCTCGCCGCTGCGTGGCTCGCCGATCATTATGGCGCCCCGCTTGTTCTGATGGGGCTGCTCATCGGCCTCGCGATGAGTTTTCTGTCGCAGGACAAGCGCACCCACGCCGGGCTCGACCTGATGTCGCAGACCGCGCTGCGGATCGGCATTGTCCTCGTCGGCGCCCGGATTACCGCCGAACAGCTCGTCGAACTGGGGCCGCTTCCCTTTGCGCTGCTCGTCGTCATCATGCTCGCGGTCATCCTGATCACCGTCGCGAGCGCGCGACTGTTCCGGCAGGACAGTCACGCCGCGCTGCTCGCGGGCGGCGCGACCGCCATCTGCGGCGCGTCGGCGGCGCTCGCGCTCTATTCGCTGATCGGTGACAAGCGCATCGACCAGGCGCGCTTCACGCTGACGCTGGTCGGCATCACGGTCGCGAGCGCGCTGGCCATGTCGCTCTATCCCATTCTCGCCGCCGAAATCGGTCTGACCGACACGCAGGCCGGCTTTCTGATCGGCGCGTCGATCCATGACGTCGCGCAGGCGATCGGCGGCGGCTTTTCCTTTTCGCCGCAAGCGGGAGAGGTCGCGACGATCGTCAAGCTGACCCGCGTCGCGCTGCTCGCCCCCATGCTGATGCTCGTCGCCGTGTGGCTCGGCCGCGCCGGCGATGCGCCCGCCGGAAAGCGCAAGATCCCGCTGCGCCTGCCGTGGTTCATCACCGGCTTTCTGCTGATCGCCGCGATCAATTCGATCGTCGCGATTCCGAAGCCGGTGCAGGGCGCGGCGGCGACCGGGGCGCAGGCGCTGCTGCTGCTCGCGATCGTCGCGACGGCGATGAAGGCACGGCTTGCGCTGCTGCTCGATCAGGGGTGGCGCAGCTTCGCGCCGATCATCGTCGCAACGCTGACCAGCTTTCTGCTGTCGCTTGCCGCCGCCGTCAGCCTGTGACGCCGTGACGTCACGGCGGTGTAGCTGAGGCTCAGCCTTTCGGGAGCGCCCAGCTAACGGTCAATTGCGTCGCGCGGCGCGGAATATCGAGCTTCGCCTCGCTGAAATTGACCTTTTCGTTGGGCGGCAGCATCCGTACCGGCGGCTTGATCGTCCAGCTATAGACGATCGTTCCCTGCGCATCGCGCAGTTCGGCGAGGATCGGCGGTACGCGCTGTTCGCGATCGGTCGGGTTGATGATGACCCCGCTCGCCGCGAAATAGATGGTGCCGTCGGGCAGTTCGCGGTGATCCTGGTTGGGCGGCAGCTCGATCACCAGATCGGGCTCGCCCGTCATCCCCGGAATGCCTAGACCCTGCGCCCAGCCGGGCAGGCCGAACCAGTACAACGCCCCGGTCGCGCCGATCATCAGCAGCGCGGCGGCAGCGGCAATCATCGTCCAGCGCTTGGCGGGATTGCGCCGGGCGCGGCGGAAGGGCAGCGGCGGCTCGGCCTCGCTGGCCGGAATGACGCGCGGCTCGGCCTCGGTCACCGCAAAGGCCTGCGGCGGCGGCGGCGCGGACTCTTCGACCACTGGCGGCGCGGCCGGTTCGCGATCGACTGCGGGCGCGGCGTATACAGACGAGGGGGCGGACGGCGCGGGCTCGGGCGCCGAAACCGGCTCCGGGTCCGGCGGCGCTGCAGGCACGGGCGCCGCCGGGACCGCTGCAGCGGGTTCCTGGAACCAGCTATGGCGGCAACTGGCACAGCGCACCGTTCGGCCATTGGGTCCGATCGCCGTGTCGGGGACGACATAGCGCGTATGGCAGGACGGGCAGGACAGGATCATGGGGTCTCTCTAAACACGCTGATTCGCGGTGTTGCAAGCGCCGCGTGCGCCGGGTGTGCCGGCAAGGCATGGCGGGCGCCGGTCGAAAAGCCGACGCTTGGCGCTTGTCCTCGCGAAACAGCCGTGCGACAGGCAGCGACATGAGCGGCGGGGCGCCCCTTTTCGACCGGCACCAAGGCGCATCGCGGCACGCGATGGTGGCGTCATGACGGCGACCACCCCCGGCCGACCCGGCGGCGCAATGGTCGAATTCGAAGGCGTCGGCCTGCGTTACGGGCCCGATGCCGAGACATTGTCCGACATCAGTTTCAACCTTCAGCCCGGCAGCTTCTATTTCCTGACCGGCGCGTCGGGCGCGGGCAAGACCTCGCTGCTCAAGATGCTTTACCTCGCGCAGCGGCCGAGCCGCGGCATCGTGCGCCTGTTCGGCGAGGATCTGGGGACGATGCCGCGCCAGCGCCTGCCCGGCTTTCGCCGTCGCATCGGCGTCGTGTTCCAGGACTTCCGGCTGATCCCGCATTTGAGCGCGCGCGACAATATCGCGCTGCCGCTGCGCATCGCCGGGGTCAGCGAGGAGGATCTGTCGGGCCCGGTGGGCGAGATGCTGAGCTGGATCGGGCTGAGCGAACGCGCGCACGCCTTTCCGCCGACACTGTCGGGCGGCGAGCAACAGCGGGTCGCGATCGCGCGCGCGGTCATCGCCCGCCCGCAACTGCTCGTCGCCGACGAGCCGACGGGTAACGTCGATCCCGAGATGGCGATGCGCCTGCTGGGCTTGTTCGAGGCGCTCAACCGCCTCGGCACCACGGTCGTCGTCGCGACCCACGACATCCATCTGATCAGCCGCATCGACAATGCCCAGATGATGCGGCTCGAAAAGGGGCGGCTGTCGGATCCCACCGGCGCGCTGCGCTATCCGCCGAACCGTGCCTAGGATGGAAGGCCGATGATCTTCGCGCGCGTTCCCGTCCAGCATCGCCGCCTGCTTCCTGATCGCCGCCTGTCGGGCCCGACACCGTGGGTCATCGCGATCCTGATGATGCTTACCCTGCTGGCCGCCGCGGGCGGCGTCGGCCTTGCGCGGTCGGCGGATGGGATCGGCGAGGCAATCGCGGGGCGCGTCACGGTGCAGATCGTTACCGCCAATCCCGTGCTGCGCGCAGAGCAGGCGGCGGCGCTGCGCCGCGCGGCTGCTGCACAACCCTTCGTGCGATCGGCGCGCGCGGTCGATCCGGCCGAGTTGCAGGCGACGCTCGGCCAATGGTTCGGCACCGCCGACGGCGACGATCCGGTGCTGCGCTCGCTGCCGATGCCGGCGCTCGTCGATGTCGATTTCGTCGGCGAGGATCGGTCGGGCCATATGGGCCAGTTGCGTGCGCTCGTCGCCCGCGAGGCACCGGGCGCGCGCGTCATCCCGCATGCCGATTGGCTCGGCCCCGTCGCGCGGCTGATCCGCTCGCTCGCCTGGATCGCGGGCGGTCTCGTTATCCTGATGACGCTCGCCAGCGCCGCGGTGGTCATCATGACGGCACGTGCCGCGCTGGGCACCCATTATGCGACGATCGAGATGCTGCACCTGATCGGCGCCACCGACCAGCAGATCGCCCGCCTGTTCCAGCGCCGTATCACGATCGATACGGCTTATGGTGTCGCGCTCGGTACCGCGGTGGCCGCCGCCATCCTGTTGCTGATCGGCTGGCAATGGTCGCGCGTGACATCGGGACTTGCCGCGACCGCGTCGCTCGGGCCGATCGGCTGGGCGCTCTTGCTGGCGCTGCCGCTATTGGCTATCGCGCTCGCGGCACTGACGGCGCGGCAGACCCTGCTCGCCGCGCTCAAGAAGATTTTATGATCAAACGGCTGATCTCTCTCCTGTTCCTGGCCTGGGTGCTGGGCTTCGCGTGGTTCGCGCTGCTCTTGCCGCTGCCCGCGGGCGACCAGACGACCGACGCGATCGTCGTGCTGACCGGCGGCCCCGGCCGGATCGACCGCGGGCTGGAACTGCTCGAGGCGGGGCGCGCCAAGCGGCTCCTGATCAGCGGCGTCGCGCGCGAAGTGAAGCCGAAGGAACTCGCTGCCGAATATAAACGACCGCAAAAGCTGTTCGATTGCTGTGTCGCGCTGGGCTTCGAAGCCGAGGATACACGCTCGAACGCGACCGAGGTCGCGAGCTGGGTTGCGCGGCGCAACTACAAGAGCATCCGGCTTGTCACCACCGACTGGCACATGCGCCGCGCCGAATATGAACTCGGCCGCGCGATGGACAAGAAGGTGACGATCCTTCCCGATGCGGTGCGCAGCCAGCCGAGCTTTTCGACGCTGTTTCGCGAATATCACAAATATCTGGCCGGTCTGGCGGGCGGCCTGCTCGGGCTGTGAGCTATCCGATCGCCTTGGTGCGTTCGATCCTGTTCTGGATCGCCTTCGTCCTGATGAGCAGCATCTGCTCGATCGGCGCGATCGTCACGCTGCCGATCTCGCACCATGCGACGCGCGGGTTCGTGCGCACCTGGGCGAAGTTCCACCGGCTGATCTGCCGCTTCATCCTGGGGCACCGCGTGATCGTCGAGGGCGAGATGCCCGACATCCCCGTCCTCTATGTCTTCAAGCATGAGGGCGCGTTCGAGACGATCGAACAGCCGATGCTGTTCAAATGGCCCGCGGTCTTCGCCAAGGAACAATTATTCTCGATCCCCGTCTGGGGACAGGCGGCGCGCTTTTACGGGCTGATCCCGGTCGACCGCGACGGCGGCGGCAAGGCGATGCGCGCGATGCTGAACGCGGCCAAGGCGGCGCTTGCGATCGGTCGCCCGCTCGTGCTGTTCGCCGAAGGCACGCGTGTGCCGCACGGCAAGGCGCCGCCGCTGCGGTCGGGCTTCGCGGGCGTCTATCGCATGCTGGGCGTCCCCGTGATCCCCGTCGCCGTCAACAGCGGCATCGCCTATCCGCCGCACCGCTGGGTCAAATGGCCGGGAACCATCACCTATCGCATCGGCGACACCATCCCCGCCGGCCTGCCGCGCGAGGAAGCCGAAGAACGCGTCTGGCGCGCGATCAACGCGCTCAACCCGCCCGAAGCACTGCTGGAAAGGCCGGCCGAGCAATAGGAATAACGGTCGTCGCCCCGCCTTCGCGGGGGCGACGGTCAGTGTTTGCGCCCGAAATCGGCGGCTGCATCGTCCTGACCCTGCTCGATGATCGATCGGCGGATCGCCCGCGTCCGCGTGAACCAATCCTCGAGCCGGTCGCCGTCGCCGCGACGGATCGCCTGCTGGAGCGCCGTCAGATCCTCGTTGAAGCGCTGCAGCGTCGCGAGCACCGCGTCGCGGTTGGCAAGGAACACGTCGCGCCACATCACCGGGTCGCTCGCCGCGATGCGCGTGAAATCGCGAAAACCGCCCGCCGAATATTTGATGACCTCGCTCTCGGTCACTTCCTCCAGCTCGCTGGCGGTGCCGACGATCGTATAGGCGATCAGGTGCGGCAGATGGCTTGTCACCGCCAGCACCATGTCGTGATGCGCCGCGTCCATCGTCTCGACCTTCGCGCCGAGCGCCTGCCACAGTCCCGTCACCGCGGCGACCGCATCGGCGGGCGCGTCCGGCGCCGGGGTGACGATGCACCACCGCCCGTCGAACAGCGTCGCAAAGCCCGCGGCCGGGCCGCTGTTCTCGGTCCCCGCGACCGGGTGGGCGGGCACGACGACATGATCGGGCAGTGCGGCGCGCAGCGCGGCGCCGACCCCCGCCTTCGACGATCCGACGTCCGAAATGATCGCATGCGCGGACAGGCCCGGCGCGATCGCCGCGGCGGCCTCCGCCATACGCCCCACCGGCACCGCCAGAATCACCAGATCGGCGCCCTCCACCGCCTCCGCCGCATCGTCGCTCACCGCGTCGCAAAAGCCGAGCGCCCGCGCTTCGGCGCGGACATCGGGATCGGCATCATGGCCGGTCACCGCCACATCGGGCAGCTTCGCCTTGATCGCGCGCGCCACCGACGATCCGATCAGGCCCAGCCCGACGATCGCAACCCACCCGATCGCGCGCGCCATGCCGGTCAGCCCGCGGCGATCGCGGCGCGGATTGCCGCCGCGAGCCCGCGCGTCTCGTCTTCGGTGCCGATCGTCATGCGCAGCGCCTGCGGGATGCCCTGTCCGGGCAGCCAGCGGACGATATAGCCCGCCTCCATCAGCCGGTTGTAGACCGTCTCGGCACTGATCGCGCCTTCGAACAGCACGAGCAGGAAATTGGTCGCCGACGGGACGATACGCAGCCCGTGGTTACCCAGGCTTTCGATCTCGCCCGCCAGCCAAGCGCGCCATTTCGCATTATGCGCGCGGCTGCGCGCGACGAAATCATCATCGGCCAGCGCCGCGACCGCCGCCGCCTGTCCGGCGCGCGTGACGTTGAAGGGCAGGCGAATACGGTGCAGCGCCGAAATCACTTCGGCGCTCGCATAGCCCCAGCCGATCCGCTCGGCCGCCAGCCCGTGGATCTTGGAAAAGGTGCGCGTGACGAAGACATTGGGCGCGTTTTTCGCCAGTTCGAGCCCGCCATCATCCTGATCGGCATCCAGATATTCGGCATAGGCCTGGTCGATCACGAACAGCACGTCGCCGGGCAGGCCGGCGTGGATACGCGCGACCTCTTCCTTCGTCGCGAGCGTCCCGGTCGGATTGTTCGGATTGGCGAGATAGACGACGCGCGTCTTGTCGGTCACCGCGGCGAGCAGCGCATCGACATCGGTCGCATAGTCGCGATCGTCGGCTTCGACCGGCACCGCGCCGACCCGCCGAGCCGCGATTTCATAGACTGCAAAGCCATAACGGACATACAGGATTTCGTCGCCTTCGCCGGCATAGACGCCCGCCGCCAGATGGAGCAGTTCGTCCGACCCGTTGCCGCAGATGACGCGCGCCGGATCGAGCCCGAACTTCGCTGCAATTGCCGCGCGCAGCACGTCGGCGCCCGGATCGGGATAGCGCGAGAGCGCGTCGGCGGCGGCCTGCGACGCCCGAAAGGCTTCGCGCGCCTTGTCCCCGGTGCCGAGCGGATTTTCGTTCGCCGAAAGCTTGATCAGCGGCCGGCCGTCGGCGCCCGCCGACTTGCCGGGCACATAGGGGGCGATGCCGCTGATCCACGGCTTGGGGGCGAGGGTTTTGCTGTCACCGGTCATGCGGCGCCGTTTAACGGCTGTGCGCGCCGAGTCCAGTACGTTGACAGCCTTCGCGCACCGGCCTAGCGCCCCGGAAAGCATGGCGAGCCTCCTCCACCAGATCCGGCACCAGAGCGTGACGATCGACCGGCCCCTGCCGCTCGACAGCGGCCAGGCGTTGCCGTCGGTAACGATCGCCTATCAAAGCTATGGCACGCTCAACGCCGACCGGTCGAACGCGGTGCTCGTCTGCCACGCACTGACCGGCGACCAATATGTCGCGAGCGATCACCCGGCGACAGGCAAGCCGGGCTGGTGGGCGCGCATGGTCGGCCCCGGCAAGCCCGTCGACACCGACCGCTATTTCGTCCTCTGCGCCAACGTCCTCGGCAGTTGCATGGGGACGAGCGGGCCGGCGACCCCCGATGCGGCCACCGGCGCGCCGCTCGGCATGGCTTTTCCCGTCATCACCATCGCCGACATGGTGCGCGCGCAGGCGATGCTGCTCGATCATCTGGGGATTGCGCGGCTTCATGCCGTCATCGGCGGGTCGATGGGCGGAATGCAGACGCTCGGCTGGGCCGCGGCCTATCCCGAGCGGCTGGCGTCCGCGGTGGTGATCGCAAGCGCCGCGCGCCATTCGGCGCAGAATATCGCCTTTCACGAGGTGGGGCGGCAGGCGATCATGGCCGATCCCGACTGGCAGGACGGCCAATATTACGGCAGCGACCGCGCCCCGACCAAAGGGCTGTCGGTCGCGCGCATGGCGGCGCACATCACCTATTTGTCCGAAGCCGGGCTGACCGAAAAATTCGGCCGCCGGCTGCAGGCGCGCGATGCCAAGAGCTTCGGCTTCGACGCCGATTTCCAGGTCGAATCCTATCTGCGCCATCAGGGGCTGGCCTTTACCGACCGCTTTGACGCCAACGCCTATCTCTACATCACGCGCGCGATGGACTATTTCGACCTCGCCGAACCGTACGATGGGCGGCTCGCCGGCGCATTCGCCAAGGCGCGCGACGTGCGCTTCACGCTCGTCAGCTTCGATACCGACTGGCTCTATCCGACCAGCGAATCGCGCCGCGTCGTCCAGGCGCTGCAAAGCGTCGGCGCGGCGGCAAGCTTCGTCGAACTGTCGGCACCGTTCGGCCACGACAGCTTCCTGCTCGACGTCCCGGCGCTCGACCGCCTCGTCGCCGGTGCGCTGCGGAACGGCGGCTGAGCATGGCGCTGCGTCCCGACCTTGCGATCATCGCCGGCGCGGTGCCGGCGGCCACCCGCGTCCTTGACGTCGGCTGCGGCGACGGCGACCTGATCGCGGCGCTCCGCGATAAGGGCGTCGATGCGCGCGGACTCGAAATCGATGCGGCCAACGTCACCGCGGCGATCGCGCGCGGCCAATCGGTGGTGCAGGGCGACGCAAACCACGACCTTGCCGACTATCCCGACGATGCGTTCGATTATGCGATCCTGTCGCAGACGCTGCAAACGACCGAGCGCCCCGACCGCGTCATTGCCGAACTGCTGCGCATCGCCCCGCGCGCCTTCGTCAGCTTTCCCAATTTCGCGCATTGGCGCGTGCGGCTCGCGCTCTTGTGGAACGGGCGGATGCCGGTGACGCGCCTGCTGCCCGTCGCATGGTATGAAACGCCGAACATCCACCATGTCACCGTCGCCGATTTTCGCGACCTGGTGCGCGCACGCGGGATCGGCGTCGAAGCGGCCTGGTATCTGTCGGGTGACAAGCCGACCAGCGCCGCCGCCGCAACCTGGCGCGCCGAACATGCGATCTTCCTGATCTCGCGCGTCTGAGCCGCGAAGGCGCGGCATCAAGAAGCCCGGGACATTCTTTCTATTCCGCTGTCGATGCCCTGTAGCGCGCCATATGGGGTATGAAATCCATCTTTCCGATGACCAAACCCGCATTGCGCAGCAAGGCATAGGCTATCGTGACATGAAAGTAGAAGTTCGGAAGGATCCAGTCGCGGATGTCTTCCTCCGCCGACATCAGGAAGCGCACGCCATTGGGCAAGGTCAGGTCGACGAGGGCATCGGCGTCGGCCCATTCGGCAGGGCCGGTTTGTTCGACCAGCAAGCGAATCGCAGAAATTCGTTGGCGCACCTCGGCGAGCGACCGGTAGGCTACCTCTTCGAGCGGTAGCGCCTGTCCGCCGACTTGATTGAGCGCCAACACCACCTGATTGAGGGCAACTCGGAACTGCAGTTCGAGCGGAAACATGTCGTCGGTCAATTTGTCCGCGAGCACGTCATCGGACACTCCGGCATCGATGGCCTTGCCGGCGAGGTGATCGAGCGTGCCCAGCATGTTGGCGAAGGTCATCCGGGCGGATTGCGCGTAAGTCATGACGATCCTTTATGGCGAACGGTGCCAGACGCTAGAACATCGGCGCGGGCCGTCAATCGCAACGCCCGGCAATGTCATTGTTTTCGGCGAATATTGCCGTCGCCAGTCCGCATCAATCCTTCTTCCTGAGCCCGTTCGCCAGCATGTCGTTGGCGATCCGGGCGACGTCGGCGATGTCGGCGCTTTCGTCCCACAGGCCATAGCGCATGCCCAGAAAGACGTTCATGCCGGCGATGGCCCAGGCGTGGACCTCGCCCGCGTCGGCGCGGATTTCGCCCCGCGCTGCGCCATTTTCCAGCCGCTGGCGCATACGTTCGACCGTGGTTTCATAGTGGCGGCGATAGCTGGCGTAATCGACGAATTCGGCCTCATCGATGATGCGATAGATTTCCTTGTGCTCGCGCACGAAGCGCAGAAAGGATTCAAGGCCGACACGTTCGGCGGCGATTTCGTCGGGCGCCGCCTGCACCAGCGGAGTGACATGGTCGCGGAGTTGCTCGCTCATATAGCGGACGAGCGCCTGGAAGATTTCCTCTTTCGAATCGAAATAGGTGTAGAAGCTGCCCAGCGCGGTTCCGGCGCGGCGCGTGATGCCGCTGATCGACGCGTCGTGAAACCCGCGCTCGCCGAATTCGATCGCCGCGGCGTCGAGCAGCTTGCGCAGCGTGCGCCGCCCGCGTTCGGTGCGCGGCGCCTTGTCGGGATTGCCCGGCGCCGCCGTATCGACGGGGCCTGCGCCCCCTTCGCCCGGTGGTGCCGATGATCGCGGCTGATCCATCTTGTGCCTTCCCTCTCCGCCCCGAAAGTCCGGCGGCCCCCTTGCGTGGCCTTTTTGCATCACCGGAGGGCAAAATATAGCCTTCACAACTTCCAAGTTGAAACTTGGTTCAGGTTTCATTATTGGGTGCGGCGCGGCTTGGCAAGGACCGGCCCAAAAAAACGCAAAGGGTGACGAGGGGTCACCCGTCACATGGGAGACACATCATGCGTTCCTTCGCTCGCCCGCTGCGTCGTGCCGTTCTGGCCTCGACCGCGCTCTCGATGATCGCTTTCACCCCTGCTGCCTTCGCTCAGGACGAAGGCGCCAACTCCGCCGACGACAGTGCGGAGATCATCGTCACCGCCCGCCGGCGCGACGAACGGCTGATCGACGTTCCCGTCGCGGTCACCGCCATTTCGGGCGAAGCGCTTGAAACGCGCGGCGCGATCGACATCACCGATGTCGCGAACATGACGCCGAACACCACGCTCGAAAATTCGCGCGGGACCAATTCGACGCTCACCGCCTTCATCCGCGGCGTCGGCCAGCAGGATCCGGTCCCCGGCTTCGAAGCGGGCATCGGCATCTACCTTGACGACGTCTATCTTAACCGCCCGCAGGCAGCGGTGCTCGACATCTACGACGTCGAGCGGATCGAGGTGCTGCGGGGCCCGCAGGGCACGCTCTATGGCCGCAACACGATCGGCGGCGCGGTCAAATATGTGACGCGCGCGCTCAACCCCGATTCGCCCGAGCTGCGCATCCGCGGCACCTATGGCAGTTATAATCAGGCCGATCTGGTCGTCACCGCCAGCGTGCCGATCAACGACATGCTGCGCGTCGGCGGGTCGGTCGCGCGCCTGTCGCGCGGCGGCTTCGGCGACAATCTCAACATCCCCGGCCTCGAAAACTACAACAAGGATGTGTGGGCCGGCCGCGGCACGCTGGAATTCGGCGGCAATGGTGCGCCGGTGCTTATCCGCATCTCGGGCGACTATACCCACGACAAATCATCGCCGCGCAACGGCCACCGCCTGATCCCGGGCCTCTTCTCGGGCGCGCCGGTGCTCGACAATGTCTATGACACCCGCGCCGGGCTCAACGATCCGAAGCAGGACGTCCGGGCCTATGGCCTGGCGATGAATGTCACGGCAAATCTCACCGATACGCTTACGCTGCGTTCGATCAGCGCGTGGCGCAAGGACCGCAGCTTCACCCCGATCGACTTCGACTCGCTGCCGTCGGTCGACGTCGACGTGCCCGCGGTCTACCGCAACGAGCAAATCAGCCAGGAATTCCAGCTGCTTTATGAAGGCGACAAGCTGAAGGGCCTCCTCGGCTTCTATTATCTCGATGCGCAGGCCGCGACGTCGTTCGACGTGTTGCTCGGCCTGACGGGCGCCGCGCTGCCGCCGGCGTTCGGCGGGCCGCTGCCCGGCCTCAACGGCTATACGGCGGGCGACGTGCGGACCAAGACCTGGTCGGTGTTCGGCGATTTCACCTATGATTTCACCGATCAGCTCAGCCTGTCGGTCGGCGGTCGCTACACGAGCGACAATCGCAACGCCTTTGTCTACAAGGCGAACCGCATCACCGGCCTGTCGCCGGAGTTCGGCGGCACGCTGACCCCGATCGCCATCGCGGTGGCGACCAATTTCCGCGGCGAGCGCACCTTCAAGGAATTCACCCCGCGCGCCTCGCTGAGCTTCAAGCCCAATGCGGACAATATGGTCTATGCCTCCTATTCGAAGGGCTTCAAGGGCGGTGGTTTCGATCCGCGCGGTTCGGGCACCTCGGCGCCGATCAGCAACCCGTCGGCGGGCCGCACCTATGACGATATCTACAACTTCCTCGCCTTCGACCCCGAAAAGGTCGACAGCTATGAAATCGGCTACAAGGGATCGCTGCTCGATCGCCGCCTGACGCTCAGCCTCGCAGGTTTCTACATGGACTATAAAGATGTGCAGATTCCGGGGTCGGTCGGCTGCCTCGTCGGCGGGGTGCAGAGCTTCTGCGGCATCACCACCAACGCCGCCAAGGCGCGCCTCCAGGGGGTCGAGGCCGAAACCAATGCAGTGCTTGCGCGCGATTTTGCCGGCGCCGGTTCGGCCATCCGCTTCAACGGATCGCTCGGCTATATCGACGCCAAGTACAAGCGCTTCATCGGCCCCACCGGGACCGACGTCTCGAATATCCGGACCTTCCAGAACACGCCGAAATGGACGGTGTCGGGCACGCTCGCCGCGGGCATTCCGGCGATGGGCGGCAATATCGACGCATCGACGACGCTGTCCTATCGCAGCCTGACGCACCAGTTCGAAGTGCCGATCCCCGCGCTCGACCAGCCGGGCTACACGCTGTGGGATGCCAGCCTCGTCTGGACCGCCGACAGCGGCAATTATTCGATCGGCCTCCATGGCAAGAATCTGGCCGACAAGCGCTACATCACGTCGGGCTATAATTATCAGAATGCGGCGGGCGCCTCGACGCTCGGCCTCGAAGGCATTTTGACCGCCTTCTACGGCAACCCGCGCCAGGTCTTCGTCACCGGCACGGTCAAATTCTGACCTGCCGACGAACAGCCAAAACAAACGGAAAGGGGCGCCCGCTGCGGCGCCCCTTTTCTTTTGGTCGCCGGACAGAGGCTCGGCGGTTCAGGGCAGCGGCGGCGCGCCGGTGGCGGCAACCATGCGCTCGCCATCGATCACGATCGGACTCGCCACGCCGTCGATAAAGGCGCCGTCGGGCCGGATGCGCATGCCGCGCGCCATGACCTGCGGATCGGCGAACACCGCCGCCAGATCGTTGATCGGCCCCGCCGGAACGCCCTCGGCTTCGAGCGCGAGCGAAAGCGGCTGCGCGTCCCACGTCGCGATCCTTGCGGCGAGCAGCGGAATGAGCGCGGCGCGATTGGCGAGCCGCGCCGCATTGGTCACGAAGCGCAGGTCTTCGGCCCATTCGGGTGCGCCGAGGATCGCGCACAGCTTGCGATACTGGCTGTCATTGCCCACCGCGATGACGAGCTGACCGTCGGCGGTCGCGAACAGCTGATAGGGCACGACATTGACATGGGCATTGCCCATCCGCTTGGGCGCGACGCCGCTCGCCAGATAATTGGCGGCCTGATTGGCGAGCACCGCGACCTGGCTGTCGAGCAGTGCCATATCGACATGCGCGCCCGCCCCCGTGGCGTCACGACGCCGCAGCGCCGCCAATATGCCCACGGTCGCATACATGCCGGTGAAGATGTCGGCATAGGCGATCCCCGCCTTTTGCGGCGGCCCGTCGGGTTCACCGGTCAGCGACATGAAGCCGCTCATCGCTTGGACGATGAAATCGTAACCGGCGCGGTGCGCATAGGGGCCGGTCTGGCCGAAGCCGGTGATCGAACAGACGATCAGACGCGGGAAATCGGCGCGCAGCGTCGCAGGGTCGAGCGCATATTTGACGAGTCCGCCGACCTTGTAATTTTCGATGACGACATCGGCTTCGGCGATCAACGCGCGCACCGCGCCCTGCCCCTCGGCGGTCGCGATGTCGATGGCGACGCTGCGCTTGCCGCGATTGCAGCTGTGATAATAAGCCGCACCCAGATTTTCGCCCGCCGCGCCGGTGACGAAGGGCGGGCCCCACTGGCGCGTATCGTCGCCCGCACCGGGACGCTCGACCTTCACCACCTCGGCGCCGAGGTCGGCGAGCAGTTGCCCGCTCCACGGCCCCGCGAGCACGCGCGCCAGTTCGACGACGCGCAGTCCCGCGAGGGGCTTGGCCACCGGCGCCGGCGACGATGCCTCAGGCAAAGGCGCTGATGCCGGTGATCGCACGGCCGAGGATCAGCGCGTGAACGTCGTGCGTGCCTTCATAGGTGTTGACGGTTTCCAGATTCACCGCGTGGCGGATCACATGATAATCGGCCGAGATGCCGTTGCCGCCGTGCATGTCGCGCGCCACCCGCGCGATATCGAGCGCCTTGCCGCAATTGTTGCGCTTCAGAAAGCTGATCATGTCGGGCGCGAGATGCCCTTCGTCGATCAGCCGGCCGACGCGCAGCGCCGCCTGGGTGCCGAGCGCGATTTCGGTGAGCATATTGGCAAGCTTGAGCTGGACGATCTGGTTCGCCGCCAGCGGGCGCCCGAACTGCTTGCGGTCGAGCGTATAATTGCGCGCCGCCTCATAGCAGAATTCGGCCGCGCCCATCGCGCCCCAGCCGATGCCGTACCGCGCGCGGTTGAGGCAGCCGAACGGCCCCTTCAGCCCCGAGACATGCGGCAACAGCGCGTCTTCGCCGACTTCGACCCCGTCCATCACGATCTCGCCGGTGATCGACGCGCGCAAGCTGACCTTGCCCTCGATCTTCGGTGCCGACAGGCCCTTCATGCCCTTTTCGAGGATGAAGCCGCGGATCGCGCCGTCGTGCGCGTCGGACTTCGCCCACACGACGAAGACGTCGGCGATCGGCGAATTGGTGATCCACATCTTCGCGCCCTTGATCCGGTATCCGCCCGCGATCTTTTCGGCGCGCGTGCGCATCCCGGCGGGGTCGCTGCCGGCGTCGGGTTCGGTCAGGCCGAAGCAGCCGACAAGCTCGCCCGAGGCGAGGCCGGGCAGGAAGCGCATCTTCTGCTCTTCGCTGCCATAGGCATTGATCGGGTGCATCACGAGCGAGCTTTGCACCGAACAGGCCGAGCGATAGCCCGAATCGACGCGCTCGACTTCGCGCGCGATCAGGCCGTAGCTCACATAATTGAGCCCCGCGCCGCCATATTTGGGGTCGATCGTCGCGCCGAGCAGGCCGAGCGCGCCCATTTCCGACATGATCTCGCGGTCGAAGCGTTCGTCGAGAAAGGCCGAGGTGACGCGGGGCAACAGCTCGCCGGTCGCATAGGCGCGCGCCGCATCGCGGACCATCCGCTCCTCTTCCGAAAGCTGCGCGTCGAGCGCGAGAGGATCGAACGGGTCGAGCGCTTCGATGCGCTGCGGATCGGCGAGGGCCATGGGTCAGCTTTCTTCAAAAGCGCGGACCCGTCGATACAGGCCCGCTCAGGAGGTCGGATCGCCCGGCTTGCGGGCCATCGCGGCGGTCGGTCCGTCGCGCGGCTCCAATATCGCCGCGGTCTCGATCAGGTCAAGCGCGCGCCGCGCCTCATGATAGCGGCGCGCCGCGATCAGCCAGTCCTTCGCTTCGGCGGCGCCGGGCATCGCCTGCACCTCCTCGATCGCCTTGTCGACCTGCCCGCCCGCCAGATAGCGGCGCGCGCGGTCGAGCCGTTCGGAGGCGCGCGGCGACTGGGTGCCCGCCGGACGGACAACGAACAATTCGCTGACCTCGCGGCGCAGGCCGGTCCAGAAGCTGCCATCGCCGTCGCTGCGGCCGACGAGTTCGGGCGCCAGCGCGTCGAGTTCGGCGCGCAACTGCTCCAGCGTCACCGGGTCGCGCGACGTATCGATGATCGTCTTGACCGCATTGGGCTGGTCGTCGCCGAAGCGCAGGCGCAGTTGCGCCTCGAGATAGCCGAGCGGCAGACCGCGATCGAGCGCACGGCGCACCGCGAAGGCGACCAGCAGCCCTTCGGCGCGCGAGGCATTGCCCGACGCCGACGCCGCTTCGAGATTGAGGCGCGACAGCCGCTGTTCCAGCTCGGCCACGCGCGCCGCCAGCGCGTTCGCGCCATCGACAGGCGCGACGACCAGCGCCGGCTGCCCGCTCTGCCCCGCATCGGGTGCGGCTCCGGCGGGCGCCGCGGCCGGCGCGGTGCCGGTCGCGGGGACATCGGCGACCTTGGCGACCGGCGGCACATCCTTGCCGGTCAGCAGCCGGCTCATCGCCCAGCCGCCGCCGACGATCCCGACCACGAGCAGCGCGAGCGCCGCAATTATCAACGTCCGGAACGATAGCCCCCTGCTGCGGACGCCATCGTCCATACGCACGGGTTTGTCGTTTTCGATTGCCATATTATTCTTTCGCACGACCCTGTCTGGGGCTCTTGTGGCACAAAGCGCGGGCCTGTGCCACCATCGCCGCATCGTCGGGCCGGTCGGCAAGCGCGATCGCCTGCCAATCCCCCCCGGCCCTTGCTGCCACAGCGGGGCTTATCGCGACAAGCGTCAAATGCCCGCGTTGCCCTTCGGTCAGCGCCGCGATCCGGTCCGCACCGCGCCCCGAATGGGCGAGCAGCACCGCCGGCGCAGCGATCAGCGCGGCCCAATCGGCGGGCAGCTCGACGGGATCGACCGCATAGCAGGGCAGCGGGGTCAACGCAGCATCGCGCGCCGCCAGCACGCTATGATCGCGGCCGCAAAGCCACAGGATATGGCGATAATTTCTTGACGTCATGCCATCAAGAAGCTGTTGGCCATCGCGCGTACCGACTTCCGCGACGCGCAGGCCCGCCGCTTCCGCGGCTGCAGCGCTCGCGGCGCCCACGGCATGAACGGGCAGCGCGGCAAGCGCCTGCAAACCGGGTCCGGCCAGCCGCATCGCCTGCGCGCTCGTGACAAGCAGTGCGTCGAAACCCGCGGGATCGGGCAAGGTCCAGTCGATCGCGCGCGCGGCGAACAGCGGCATGCTGCGCGCATCGAGCCCCAGCGCCCGCGCCCGCGCCACCGTCGCCGCGCCGCCGGGGTCGGCGCGCGTCACGAGCAGCGGCAGCGATTCGGTCATGCCGCGAACAGGCGCCGCACCGATTCGGGCGCTTCGACCAGCAGACGCCGCGCCAGCGCTTCGGCCGCGGCCGGATCGGGCACCAGCGTCTCGCCGATCGCATGGTCGGCGCCATCTTCGGAATAGATTTCGGCGTCGAGGCGCAGCGTCCCGTCGGCCAGCCGGCGCGCATAGGCCGCGACCGGCGACCGGCAATCGCCGCCGAGCGCCGCCAGAAACGCGCGTTCGGCCGCAACCGCGCGGTGGGTGGGTTCGTGATCGACTCCGCGCAGCAGCGCCAGCGTGGCCGCATCGTCGGCGCGGCATTCGATACCGATCGCGCCCTGCGACGCGGCGGGCAAGAGTATCTCCGCCGGCTGCACGGTTCCGACCGCATGCATGCCAAGCCGTTCGAGCCCCGCCGCGGCGAGCAGGGTCGCATCAACCTCCCCCGCCGCCAGCTTGCCAAGCCGCGTCGCGACATTGCCGCGCAGCAGCGTCGTTTCGAGGTCAGGACGCAGGCGGCGGACCTGCGCGGCGCGGCGCGGGCTGCTCGTGCCCAGCCGCGCGCCGTGCGGCAGGTCGGCGATCGCCGCAGCCGCGATCCCGTCGCGAACCACCAGCCGGTCGCGCGGGTCGGCGCGTTCGAGCATGGCGCCGAGCGCGAAGCGCGGATCGCGCAGCGTCTCGACATCCTTCAGACTGTGCACGGCGATGTCGATCCGCCCGCCGTCGAGCGCCGCGTCGAGTTCGCGCGTCCACAGCGCCTTACCGCCTACCTCGGCGAGCGCGCGGTCCTGGATCTTGTCGCCGGTGGCGGTCATCGGAACGATTTCGATCGCCTCGGGCGCGATGCCATAGGCGGCGATCAGCGCCGCGGCGGCCATATTGGCCTGCGCCATTGCCAGCGGCGAGGCGCGCGTACCGAGGCGGAGCGGGCGGTCGGGCGTGGGAAGCGGAATCGATGCCATGCGCGCCTGCTAGGGCTTCGGCGCGCGAAAGAAAAGGTGGCGCACGGTCTTGCAGGGACTCGATCGTCCGCCGCTTGCCCCCGCCCCCCTGGCACGGGTAAGGGGGCGCAACATTATGTCTCTCATCCTTGGCCTCGAATCGAGCTGCGACGAAACCGCGGCAGCGCTCGTCACCGACGACAGGCGCATCCTCGCGCATCGGGTCGCGGGACAGGAGGCCGAGCACCGGCCCTATGGCGGCGTCGTTCCCGAAATCGCGGCGCGCGCGCATGTCGACCGCCTCGCCCCGATCGTCGAAGGCGTGCTCGCCGATGCCGGGGTGACGCTCGCCGACGTCGATGCCATCGCCGCGACCGCCGGCCCCGGGCTGATCGGCGGCGTCATGGTCGGGCTGGTCACCGGCAAGGCGCTCGCCCATGCCGCGGGCAAGCCGCTGATCGCGATCAACCATCTCGAAGGCCATGCGCTCAGCCCGCGGCTCGCCGACCCCGACCTTCGCTTTCCCTATCTGCTGCTGCTCGTCTCCGGCGGGCACTGCCAGCTTCTGCTCGTGCGCGGTGTCGACGATTATCGGCGGCTTGCCACCACGATCGACGACGCCGCGGGCGAGGCCTTCGACAAGACCGCAAAGCTGCTCGGGCTCGGCTATCCGGGCGGTCCGGCGGTCGAACGGCTTGCGGCGGACGGCGATCCGCATGCGGTGCCGCTCCCCCGCCCGCTGGTCGGTAGCGCCGAACCGCATTTCTCCTTCGCCGGTCTCAAGAGCGCCGTGGCGCGCGCGGTCGCATCGGGCGCGCACCGTCCCGCAGACGTAGCCGCGTCTTTCCAGCAAGCGGTCGTCGACTGCCTGATCGATCGCAGCCGCATCGCACTCGCCGCCTGCCCCGAAGCCACCGCCTTTGTCGTCGCGGGCGGCGTCGCTGCCAATGGTGCGATCCGCGCCGCGCTCACCGGCCTCGCCGCCGCGTTCGACAAGCCGTTTGTCGCGCCGCCGCTGTGGCTCTGCACCGACAATGGCGCGATGATCGCCTGGGCGGGCGTCGAGCGCTTCGCCGCGGGGCTCAGCGATCCGCTCGACACGGCGGCGCGGCCGCGCTGGCCGCTCGATCCCGCCGCCGAAACCGTGCGCGGCGCCGGAGTAAAGGCATGACGCGCGACAGCATGACGTCATTTGAAAAGTTCGGCGTCGTCGGCGGCGGCGCCTGGGGCACCGCACTCGCCCAGCTTCTCGCCGCCGAGGGCGCACCGGTGCGCCTGTGGGCGCGCGAGGAAGACGTCGTGGCGGCGATCAACGCCGAGCATCGCAATCCGCTGTTCCTGCCCGGTGCGGCGCTGTCGCCTTCGCTCACGGCAACGAGCGACCTTGGCGCGCTTTCGGGGCTGGACGCGCTGCTCGTCGTCGTGCCGGTGCCCTATCTGCGCGCCGTGCTCGCGGTGCTGCCCGCAGGCGATGCGCCGCTGATCTTCTGCAGCAAGGGGATGGAGGCGGGCAGCTTCGACTTCCCGGTCGACATCGCGCGCGAAATCTTTCCCGGCCGCGGCTTCGCCGTGCTGTCGGGGCCGACCTTCGCGCACGAGGTCGCAGCGGGGCTGCCGACCGCGATCACGCTCGCTGCCGAAAACCCCGCGCTCGCCGAGGGGCTCGCCCGCGCGCTCGCCCGCCCGCATTTTCGTCCTTATGTGTCGACCGACATGATCGGCGCCGAAATCGGCGGCGCGATCAAGAATGTCCTCGCCATCGCCTGCGGCATCGTCGACGGGGCCGGGCTGGGGCTCAACGCGCGCGCCGCGCTGATCAGCCGCGGCTTTGCCGAGATGACGCGCTTCGGGCTCGCGCGCGGGGCACTGGCCGAAACGCTCGCCGGACTCGCCGGGCTCGGCGATCTCGTCCTTACCTGCACATCATCCAACTCGCGCAATTTCGCGCTCGGCCAAGGGCTGGGGCGCGGCGAGAGCGCAGCGGCCCTGATGGCCGACCGCCGCACCGTTGCCGAAGGCGCGTTCAGCGCCCCGGTGATCGCCGCCGCCGCACGCGCCGATGCGATCGACATGCCGATCACCGACGCGGTGGCGCGGCTCGTCGCGGGCGAAACGCGCGTTGCCGACGCCATTCAGGCCCTGCTCAGCCGCCCGCTGCGACCCGAGGGCCGATGATGCACCGCTGCCGATTGCCTGAATTGCCCGGATTGCCTCGCCCTTTTTCGCGCGCTAAACAGCGCACAGGGGAGCAGCAGAAGGGGCGTCAGGCTTGAGCCAGTCGGACAGCGCAGCCGCGCCCCCTTCCGCATCCACCGTGGCCGACCCGGCCGGGCAGGATGCCGACACCGCCGCGCTCGCCAGGGGCGGCCGCACCAATTTCTTCGGCTTCATACTGCGCCTCGTCGCGCGCCTGCCCTTTCTCTATTTCGCCGGTCGCTGGTATGGCCCCGAAGCGGTCGGCCGCTTCGCCTTTGCCGTGCTCGTCATCGAGCTGATCGCGCAGCTTGCGACTCTCGGGCTCAAGCGCGGCCTCGCCGAACAGCTCAGCAAGCCGGGCGCCGATCATCGTCATATCGTGTGGGACGGCATGTTCGTCGCCTTCCTCGCCTCGGCGTTCGGCTCGGCGATTCTCTTCGCCTTTCCGCAGCTCATGTTCCCCTCGGGCGATATCGACGGCTGGGATCGCTGGGTGGCGATCACCGTCTTCGCGATCGCCGGTGCCGACATCGCACTCGCCGCCTGCGCCTATCGCTACGACATCGGCGCTACGGTCCGCGCGCGTTCGATCGTCGAACCCTGGGCGATCAGCGCCGCCGCGTTCGGCTTCGCCTTCTATTCGCTGCGCGACGGGTTGATCCTTTCCTACGCCGCCGCGATGATCGCGACCTTCTTCACCGCGCTCATTCCGATGATTCGCCACTATGGCGGCCCCGGCGTCTGGCGCCCGCATCCAGCGCAGCTCATCTCTCTCGCGCGCCGCAACGCGCCGCTCGCCGCTGCCGATGCGATCGAATGGGGGACCCGCCGGCTCGACCTGTTCATCCTCGGCCAGTTCACCTCGCCCGCGATCTACGGCATCTATTACATGGCGCAGCAGGTTGCCTCGCTGCCGCAAAAGCTCAAGACCAGCTTCGAGCCGATCCTCGGCCCCGTCATCACCCGCAATCTGGCGGAGAACCGCCTCGCCGCGGTCGCCGCGCAGGTCAGCCAGGTCGGTTTCTGGATCATCGCGGCGCAGGCGGGAATCGCGCTCGCGCTCGGCATTCCTGGCGAAGCGGTGATGGGCCTCGTCGGCCCTCAGTTCGTCGAGGGCAATGTCGCACTCGCCTTCCTGCTCGCGGCGGAGGTCGTGGCGGCGACGGCGGTGGTGAGCGAAGCCGCGCTCGTCTATGTCGCGCGCCACCGCAATCTGCTCATCAGCATCGCGACGCTCGCACTGCAGGCGGTACTCAGCGTCGCGCTGATCCTCACCGCCAAATCGATGGGGTTGCCGCCGATCGCCTATGCCGGCGCGGTCGCGCTCGCGCTGATGCTCGCGCTCGGCTTCGCTTCGGTGGTGAAGGCGCGGCTGCTCGCGCGTATTCTCGGGGCGCCCGTCAACAGCCTGCGCTGGGCGCTCGTCTGGGCGACCGCCGGGGCGACGGTTCTCGGCTGGGGCGCGACGCAGATGCCCGAATGGGCCGAGCTGCTGATCGGCGTCCCCTTCATCCTCGGCATCTATGCGTGGCTGATCTGGACGCGCGGCTTCGGCCCAGCCGACCGGGCGCTGTTCCGCAAGCAGCCCGAAACGGCCGCGCCGGCAAGCTGAACCGCCGCGTCAGCCGAGCCGCGCGGCGACCTCCGCTTTCAGATCGCTTTGCGCGCGCGGGCCGACCTGCGCGATGATTTCGCGCGCACACACCGCACCCATCGTCAGGCAATCGGCGAGCGAGCGGCCCTCGGCCTGGCCCGCAAGGAAGCCCGCGGCGAACAGGTCGCCGGCGCCCGTGGTATCGACGACCGTCTCGATCGGCTCGGCGCCGACCGCAACGCGCTCACCGTTCGCGACCGCGATCGCGCCCTTTTCGCTGCGCGTCACGACGAGCAGCGGCACGCGCGGCGCGATCGCCGCGACGGCGGCTTCGAAGTCCTGCGTTCCGGCGAGCGCGCAGATCTCGACCTCGTTGGCGAACAATATGTCGAACAGCCCCTCGCCGATCAGCGCGCGGAAATCATCGCCGTGACGGTCGATGATGAAGGCGTCGGACAGGGTGAAGGCAACCTTGCGGCCGGCACCGCGTGCGACGTCGATCGCGCGGCGCATCGCGGCGCGCGACAGCGGCGGATCCCACAGATAGCCCTCGAGATAGAGGATGTCGGCGTCGGCGATCCAGTCTTCGGCGATCATCGCCTGTTCGAGCAGATGGCTTGCGCCGAGAAAGGTGTTCATCGTCCGCTGGCCGTCGGGCGTGACGAGGATCAGGCAGCGCGCGGTCGGCGCGCCTTCCTTGAGCGCCGGAGTTTCATAGGCGACGCCGAGCGCGCGCAGATCGTGGGTGAAGACGCTGCCGAGCTGGTCGTCGGCAACTTGGCCGATGAAGGCGCAGCGGCGGCCGAGCGCGGCCATGCCGGCGAGCGTGTTCGCTGCCGATCCGCCCGACATTTCGATCGCCGGACCCATCGCCGCATACAGCCGCCCTGCTTCTTCGGCATCGATCAGGCGCATCGACCCTTTGGTCAGGCCCTCGGCCTCGATCAGCGCGTCGTCGGCGCGGGCAATGACATCGACGATCGCATTGCCGATCGCAACGACTTCGAAACGGGCGGTGGAGGCCATGAAAAATCCTGTGATGCGTGGGAAAATATGCCGCGCGCCTTAGGGGGCCGCGCGCGCCAAGGCAAGCGCGACGCTTGACGACGCAGCGCCCGCCGCGCCATTCGGACGCATGGCCCGTGCCGTCCAAGCCCTGTTCCTCGCCATCGGCGACCTGTCGAGCCCGCGGGTGCTGCGCATCCTGGCGATCAGCCTTGCCCTCACCCTGCTGCTGTTCATTGCGGTGGGCGCGGCGCTTCTGGCTGGCGCGCGCTGGGCGCTCACGCATTGGCAGTGGCTGGGCGCGGCGGGGATCGACATGGCGAGCGTGCTGATCCTGCTGCTGCTGATCGCGGGGAGCTGGCTCTTGTTTCGCGCCGTTGCGATTGTCGTCGTCGGGCTGTTCGCCGACGCCATCGTCGCCGATGTCGAGGGGCGCCACTATCCCGCCGCCGCGGCAGGCGCGGTCGATGTCGGCTGGCGGCAGTCGGTCGCCCTCGCGCTCGCATCGCTCGCGCGCCTGATCCTTGGCAATCTTGCCGCGCTGCCCTTTTATGTCCTCCTCCTGGTGACGGGAATCGGCACGCCGATCCTAGCCTTCTTCGTCAACGCGCTGCTGCTCGGCCGCGATCTCGAGGCGATAGTCCTCGCCCGCCATCCCGGCCGGCCACGCCTCGAGCGGCGGGCGCGCTGGTCGCTCGGCCTGCTGTCCGCCGCAAGCTTTCTGGTTCCCGTCGCCAATCTGTTGGCGCCCATCGCGAGCGCGGCTATGGCCGTCCACATGCTCCATCTGCGCCGGGCAGACAGATAAAGGGGAACCGGCTTGACCCGCACCACCAACATGGCCGCACTCGCCGGCCTTTCGCTGATGCTCGGCGGCTGCGCCGCTACCGCGGTGCCGCGCGTGACGCCGCCGCCGACAAGCAGCGCCCCGGCGCCGCTCAACCCGCCGCGGGTCACCCAGAATAATGCACTCGTCGGGCGCGATGCCAACAGCGCGCTGCGCCTGTTCGGCAAGCCGCGGCTCGACGTCAGCGAGGGCGCGGGTCGCAAGCTGCAATTCGCCGGGTCGGCGTGCATATTGGATGTTTACTATTACGCCCAGCGCTCAGGCGCCGAAGCGCTTGCCACCCATGTCGACGCGCGCACCCCCGACGGGCGCGACGCGGATGTCGACAGCTGCATCGCCGCGCTGCGGCGGTAGGGCAAAGATCGATTCGGAAATAAGTGCGCTAGGCGCGATCGATCGCGCCCGTATCGAGTAACGGCGCGGCGTCGATGTCGGCGGCGCCGAGCACGATCGCCAGCCGCTCGGTCGCGGCGAGGATCATCGCCTGTTCCCATGCGGGCAGCGCGGCGAAGCGGTCGGCGAATATCTGTTGCAGCATATCGGGCGCCTCGGCGACCCGGCGTTGCCCCGCGTCGGTCGCGGTCAGCAGCATCTGTCGCTTGTCGCGCTCGCTTCGCGTCCGCGTCACCAGCTCCATGGCAACCAGCCGGTCGACGATGGCGGTGATCGTCGCGTGGCTGAATTGCAGGCGCTGTGCGACCTGCCCCGGCGTGGCGCCCTGCGCCCCCGCCACATCGCGCAGCACGAGCAGCTGCGACGGCGTCAGGCCGGTCGCCGCGCCCAGCTTGCGGCTGCCCGTCTCGGTCGCGCGCAGGATGCGCCGCAGCGCGCGCAGGGTGGCGTTGGCAATTTCGGACTCCATCCCGCCTTGTTAGCCGCGCCCGCGGAGGGCGCCAATTGCAAAGTCGCGCCCGCCGGGATGCAGAATTTTATTTCATTGTATGAAACATTATGGTCGCCGCGGGGTTGAACGAGGCGACGAACATCCTATATTTCGCGGCATGCCGGGCCGGTTGGCTCGAATGTGCGCATAGCAATATTTCAGGAGATGAAAGATATTTGACCGGCCACAGGAACGGGACACGGCGCCATCCGCAAAGGACACGCCGTCCGGCCGACCCGCCGCGTCGCTGCAATTTCGCAAGCCGGTCGCTACCGACGGGCCGGCGATCACCGCGCTGATCGCGGCCTGCCCGCCGCTCGACCGCAATTCGCGCTACTTCAATCTGATCCAGTGCACCCATTTCGCCGACAATTGCATCATCGCCGAACGCGGCGGTCGCATTCTCGGTTGGATTTCGGGGCATCGCCCGCCCGCCGAACCAAGCGCCTTCTTCGTCTGGCAGGTCGCGGTCGCGCCCGAAGGACGCGGCCAGGGGCTCGCCAGCCGTATGCTCGACGAACTGCTCACGCGGCCGGCGCAGGCGGGCGTGACGCACGTTCTGGCGACGATCACCGCCGACAATGCGGCGTCGTGGGCGCTGTTCCACGGCCTTGCCCGGCGCCACGATACGACGCTCGACCGCAGTATCGTCTTCGAGCGCGACGCCCATTTCGCGGGCGTCCATCCCAGCGAGTTTCAAGCCCGCATCGGGCCATTCGCCATCGATACGACACCGACCGATACGACATCGCCTGAATGACTCAGGCACAATGACACAGGCAGAATAGGGGTATTCACATGATCAACGCACCCAAACCGTCCGGGTCCATTCCCGACCGGAGCATTTACGAACGCCGCGAATCGGTGGTCCGCAGCTATGCCCGCGCGATGCCGCGTCAGTTCGGCAAGGCCGAAGGCGTATGGATGCACGACGATCAGGGCGGTCGCTATCTCGACTTCCTGTCGGGCTGTTCGACGCTCAACTATGGTCACAACCATCCGATTTTGAAGCAGGCGCTGCTCGATTATATCGCCGCCGACGGCATCGCCCACGGGCTCGACCTGCACACCGATGCCAAGGCTGCCTTTCTCGACACGTTCGAGGATGTGATCCTGAAGCCGCGCGCACTCGACTATCGCGTCATGTTCACCGGCCCGACCGGCACCAACGCGGTCGAGGCAGCGATCAAGCTCGCGCGCAAAGTGACGGGTCGCGAACTGGTTATCGCCTTCACCAACGGCTTTCACGGTATGACGCTCGGCGCGCTTGCCTGCACCGGCAATGCCGCCAAGCGCGGCGGCGCGGGCGTCCCGCTCGCCCATGTCGCGCACGAACCCTATGACGGCTATTTCGGCCCCGAGGTCGACACCGCCGAACTGCTCGACCAGCGGTTGGCCGATCCGTCGAGCGGCCTCGACGCCCCCGCCGCGATCCTGGTGGAAACGGTGCAGGGCGAAGGCGGCCTCAACGCTGCCTCGCCCGAATGGCTGCGCAAGATCGCCGACATCGCAAAGCGCCACGGCGCGCTGCTGATCGTCGACGACATTCAGGCGGGCTGTGGCCGCACGGGAAGCTTCTTCAGCTTCGAGGAAATGGGCCTCACCCCCGACATCGTCACGCTTGCCAAATCGCTGTCGGGCATGGGCCTGCCCTTTGCGCTGACCCTGTTCCGCCCCGAACTCGACCAATGGTCGCCCGGCGAACATAATGGGACGTTCCGCGGCAACAACCACGCCTTCGTCACCGCGACCGCCGCGCTCGGCCATTTCTGGAGCAGCGACGCTTTCGCCGACGATGTGCGCCGCCGCGGGGCGCTGCTCGAAGAGCGGCTCGCGCGCATCGCCGCCGAACATGGCTTCGAAACGCGCGGCCGCGGGATGATGCGCGGCATCAACGTCGGGTCGGGAGAACGCGCCGGGGCGATCACCGCCGCCTGCTTCGACGCCGGCCTCATCATCGAAACCAGCGGCGCGCACGACGAAATCGTCAAGGTGCTCGCGCCGCTCGTCATCGATGACGCCCTGCTCTCGGCAGGGCTCGACATTCTCGAAACCAAGATCCGCGAAGCGATGGCCGACGATTACGCCGTCGCCGCCGAATGAAGACAGGAGACTGACCATGATCATCCGCAATCTCGACCAGATCCGCAAATCCGACCGCAACGTCCGCTCGAACGGCTGGGCCAGCGCGCGCATGCTGCTCAAGGATGACGGGATGGGCTTTTCCTTCCACGTCACCACCATGTTCGCGGGCAGCGAGCTGAAAATGCATTATCAGAACCACCTCGAGGCGGTGTTCGTGCTCAAGGGCACGGGGACGATCGAGGATCTGGACAGCGGCGAAATCCATCGGCTCGAACCCGGCGTGATGTATGCGCTCGACAAGCACGACCGCCACATCGTGCGTCCCGAAACCGACATACTGACCGCCTGCGCCTTCAATCCGCCGGTCACCGGCAAGGAAGTGCATGACGCAAGCGGCGCCTATCCGGCCGAGGCCGACATGGCGAGCGAGCCGGCGCGCGAGGCCGCGCCCGCAGAGTAAAACCCATATCAACAGGGGGAAGTCCCATGACCGACATCTACCCATCGCGTCACGCGGCCGCGCCAGAAATGCGGCCGCGGCTCGACCCGGTCGTCCGCAGCGCGTGGACGCCCGACGCACCGATCAGCCGCGAGCAGGCGGAGGCCTTCGATCGCGACGGCTATCTGCTGCTCGAGAACCTCTTCGACGACGAGGAAGTGACCTATTTGCAGCGCGCCGCGGGCAAGCTGCTCGCCGATCCCGACGCGCTCGACGAGGAAACGATCGTCACCGAGCCGCAGAGCCGCGAAATCCGGTCGATCTTCGACATTCACAACCAGAGCGTGATCATGGCGCGGCTTGCTGCAGACGAGCGGCTGGCGGGGATCGCACGCTTCCTGCTCGGCGACGAGGTTTACATCCACCAGTCGCGCCTCAACTACAAACCCGGCTTCAAGGGCAAGGAATTTTACTGGCACAGCGATTTCGAAACCTGGCATGTCGAGGACGGCATGCCGCGGATGCGCGCGCTTTCAATGTCGGTTCTGCTCGCCGAGAACACGCCGCACAATGGCCCGCTGATGGTCATTCCGGGGTCGCATCGCACCTATCTGACCTGCGTCGGCGAAACACCCGACGACCATTATCGCCAGTCGCTGAAGCGCCAGGAATATGGCGTTCCCGACGAGGACAGTCTCGCCGAACTGGCGCATGATCACGGTATCGTTGCGCCGACCGGCGCGCCGGGAACCGTGATCCTGTTCGACTGCAACCTGATGCACGGGTCGAACGGCAACATCACCCCCTTCCCTCGCGCGAATGCCTTCCTCGTCTATAATGCGGTGAGCAACCGGCTCGAAAAGCCGTTCGGGGTCGACAAGCCGCGCCCCTGGTTCCTCGCGCATCGCGGCGTCCCCGAACCGCTCGCCATCGAGGCGGGCCCGCTGATCGAAAGGATCGCGGCATGACACAGGACGTCAAAAAGGGTGGACACAGCGTCGAAAAGATCGGCGGCACGTCGATGGCGGCGACCGCGACATTGTTCGACAATGTGCTGATCGCTGGCCGCTCGGGCGCCGATCTCTACAATCGCATTTTCGTGGTGTCGGCCTATGCCGGGATCACCAATCTGCTGCTCGAAGACAAGAAAACCGGCGAACCCGGCGTGTTCGGGCGCTTCGTCGCCGACGACGAGGACAGCGATGGCTGGCGCCGCGCGATGGAGGCGGTGCGCGGTGCGATGCACGCGCGCAACGAAGCGATGTTCGCGCGCCGCGAGAGCCGCGACGAGGCCGATGCCTTCGTCGACATGCGACTCGATGCGGTCGCGGCCTGCCTCGACGATCTGGCGCGGCTGCGCAGCCACGGCCGCTTCTGCGTCAAGGAACAGCTCGTCACCGCCCGCGAATTGCTCGCCGGGCTGGGCGAAGCGCACAGCGCCCACAGCACCGCGCTGCTGCTGCGCGATCGCGACGTCAACGCGCGCTTCATCGATCTGACCCCCTGGGATCAGGAGGATCTGCGTACGCTCGACGAGCGGATCACCGAGGCCTTTGCCAACATCGATCTGGCGACGACGCTGCCGATCGTCACCGGCTATGCCGGCTGCCAGGGCGGCATGGTGAAACGCTTTGCGCGCGGCTATACCGAGATGACCTTCTCGCGCATCGCGGTGCTGACCGGCGCGCGCGAGGCGATCATCCACAAGGAATTTCACCTGTCGAGCGCCGATCCCAAGCTGGTCGGCGAGGATAAAGCGCGCAAGATCGGTCGCACCAATTACGATGTCGCCGATCAGCTCGCCAATCTGGGCATGGAGGCGATCCATCCGGGCGCTGGACGCGGCCTCAGGCAGACCGACATTCCGCTACGCGTTCGCAACACCTTCGATCGCGAAGATGGCGGCACGCTCGTCACCGGCACCTATGTCTCCGACGTGCCGCGGGTCGAGATCGTCACCGGCATCCGCCAGATGCAGGCGCTGCAATTCTTCGAACAGGATATGGTCGGGGTGAAGGGTTATGATGCCGCAATCCTCGACGTGCTGACGCGTCACGGCCTCTGGATTGTCAGCAAGGCGTCGAATGCCAACACCATCACCCACTATCTGTCGGCCAGCGCCGGCGCGGTGAAGAAGGTGATCGCCGATCTGCAAAAACAATATCCCGACGCCGCGATATCGGCGCATCCGGTCGCAATGGTGTCGGTGATCGGCAGCGACATCGCGCGGCCGGGGCTGGTGCCCGATGCGCTGCGCGCGCTCGACGACGCCGGTGTCGCAATGATCGCGATGCAGCATCAGATCCGTAACGTCGATGTCCAGTTCATCGTCGAAAGCCGCGATTTCGATGCCGCCGTCCGCGCGCTGCACCGCACGCTGATCGAAGAGGATTCCGGCGGGGCAGAAGGGCGCCGCGCCGCCTGACGCGCGGCACCCGCACCCTTCCGATGCTCGCCACCCTCGCTCCCGTTCGCAGCCTGCTGCTCGCCATCTTCGTGATGATGGCGGGCAGCGGCTTCTTGTCGACGCTGATCGGCCTGCGGCTCGAACGGGCGGGTAGCGACACGATCCTGATCGGGCTGGTCGCCACCGCCTATTTCGGCGGATTGACGCTCGGCGCCTTGCGCGCCGGCGCGATCGTCCGCCGCGTCGGGCATATCCGCGCCTTTGCCGCCTTCGTCGCGCTGCTTTCAGCGAGCACGCTCACCTATGCGCTGGTCCAGCACCCGCTGCTGTGGGCCTTGCTGCGGCTGGTCGACGGCGTGTGCGTCGCAGGCATGTTCATCTGCGTCGAAAGCTGGCTCAACGACCGCGCCGAACCCGAGACGCGCGGCGGTATCCTCGCCGCCTATATGGTCGCCCTCTATTCGGGACAGGCCATCGGACAGCTTTTCCTGAGCACCGGCGCGGCAACGCCGGCCGTACCCTTCCAGATCGCCTCGATCCTCATTTCGCTCGCCATCCTGCCGGTCTGCCTCACGCGCAGCACCGCACCGACCTTGGGAGAAGCCGACAATCTTCCCCTCGCGCGGCTGTTTGCCGCCTCGCCGCTCGGGCTGGCGGGGGCGGCGATCACCGGGCTGATCCTTGGCGCCTTCTACGGCATGGCTGCGATCTATGCGCGCGGGATCGGCTTGGGGCTCGGCGCGATCGCCACCTTCATGATGACGGTGATTCTCGGCGGCGTGGCGCTGCAATGGCCGCTGGGACGCCTCTCCGACCGCTATGATCGCCGCCGCGTCATCATCACCTGCTTCGCGCTTGCACTGACGGTGAGCGTGGCGCTCGCCGCCGCGCCCGGGGGCGGCTTGCTGCTGCTGTTCGGCGCGGCCTTCGGCGGGCTCAGCTTCGCGCTTTATCCGCTGTGCGTCGCGCACGCCAACGACCGCCTGCTCCCGGCCGAGCGGGTAAGCGCCAGCGGCCAGCTTGTGCTTCTCTATTCGGCGGGAGCCGCGCTGGGCCCGCTTGGCGGCGCCGCGGCGATGAACTGGATGGGTCCGGGCGGCCTGTTCCTGTTCATCGCGGCCTGCGCCGCGGCGATGCTGGGTTTCAGCCTGTGGCGGCTTGCCGCCACCGCGCCGGTGCCTGGTCCGGCGCAGCAGGATTTCCAGATGTTGCCCCGCACGACCCCGGTCGCGGCGCTGCTCGACCCCTCCGGCCCCGAAGCCGCCACCGTAAAGGATTAACCGACCCATGGACCGTTCGTCCCCGCTCCCCGCCGCCGGACAGCCCGCGCCGCTCCCCACCCAATCGACGCTGCGCCGCGCGATCGGGGCGTCGGCGCTCGGCAATGCGGTCGAATGGTTCGACTATGGCATCTACGCCTATGGCGTCACCTATATCTCGGCCGCGCTTTTCCCCGGCGAGGCGAGCGAGGCGGTGCTGTTCGCGCTCGCGACCTTCGCCATTTCCTTCCTTGTCCGCCCCCTCGGCGGGCTGTTCTGGGGGCCGCTCGGCGACCGCATCGGCCGCAAGTCGGTGCTCGCGATGACGATCCTGATGATGGCGGGTGCGACCTTCGCCGTCGGCCTGATCCCATCCTATGACAGTATCGGCTTCTGGGCGCCCGCGATCCTCGTCCTGCTGCGGATGGTCCAGGGTTTTTCGACCGGCGGCGAATATGGCGGCGCGGCGACCTTCATGGCCGAATATGCCCCCGACGCCCGGCGCGGCTTCTATGGCAGTTTCCTTGAATTCGGAACGCTCGCGGGCTTTTCCTTCGGCGCCGCGCTGATGCTTGGCTATTCGCTGCACCTTGGCGATGCGGCGATGCACGAATGGGGGTGGCGCATCCCCTTCCTTGTCGCCGGTCCGATCGGGCTGATCGGCATGTATGTCCGCTCGAAGATGGAGGATACGCCCGTCTTCCTGGAGGCGCAGCAAGCGGCCGAGGACCGGCCCTCGCCCGGACTCGCCGCGCTGGGCCGGGATCACTGGCGGCCACTGCTCGTCGTCGGCGGGCTCGTCGTCGCGCTCAACGTCGTCAACTATACGCTGCTCAGCTATATGCCGACCTATCTGGAACGGCGGATCGGCCTCGCGCCCGATCAGGCGCTGCTCGTCCCGATCATCGGGATGCTGTTCATGATGGTCTTCCTGCCCTTTGCCGGGGCGCTGTCGGACCGGGTCGGACGGCGGCCGATGTGGCGCTTTTCGCTCATCGCGCTGCTCGTCGCGGTCGTGCCGCTCTATATGCTGATCGGCACGGGCTTCGCGGGAGCGGTCGCGGGCTTCCTGCTGCTCGGCCTGCTCTACGTGCCGCAGCTCGCGACGATCTCTGCGACCTTCCCCGCGCTCTTTCCGACCGCGGTGCGTTTTGCCGGCTTTGCGATCGCCTATAATATCTCGACGTCGATCTTCGGCGGCACCGCACCGATGGTCGGCAGCGCGCTGATCTCCGCGACCGGCGACCCGCTGATGCCTGCCTATTACATGATGGCGGCGTGTCTCGTCGGGCTCGTCGCGCTTCATTACATGCCCGAAACCGCCGGCCGTTCGCTGCGCGACGACCCGTTCCGGCGCTAGAAACCGGCACAGTTCCGGCCCGGCTTATCGATCAGGCGCGCGAAACCCTCGCTTTGGCTCGCACGGGCATTGACCTGGCGGGCGCAGTTTTCCAAGCGGCGACCTATGGATTGAGCGAGCGAAGGCCGGGGGGCGGGGCGCTTGTATCGGATTCTGGAAGGATCGAGGTTTCGCCCCGCTTATGAAGATTTTCCAACGCTTCGCATCGCACGCACAGGATGTCGCGATCGATCTCGGCACGGTCAACACCGTCATCTATGTCCGCGGCCGCGGTATCGTGCTCAACGAACCATCGGTGATCGCGATCGAAACGCGCGACGGCGTGCGCCGCGTCAAGGCGGTCGGCGCCGATGCCAAGCTGATGATGGGCAAGACGCCCGCCAATCTCGAGGCGCTGCGACCGCTGCGCGACGGGGTGATCGCCGACATCGACCTGGCCGAACAGATGATCAAGCATTTCATCGACAAGGCGCTCGACGGCACAAGCCGCCTGCGGCGCCGCGGCCATGTCGTGGTCTGCGTGCCGTCGGGGTCGACGCATGTCGAAAGGCGCGCGATCCGCGACGCGGCCTCCAACGCCGGCGCGAGCAGCGTTCAGTTGATCGAGGAACCGCTCGCCGCGGCGATCGGCGCCGGCCTGCCCGTCACAGAACCACAGGGAACGATGGTCGTCGACATTGGTGGCGGCACTACCGAAGTAGCCGTGCTGTCGCTCGGCGGCGTCGCGCACAGCAGTTCGGTACGCGTCGGCGGCGACAAGATGGACGACATGATCGCGTCGTATATCCGCCGCAAGCATAATATGATGATCGGCGAGATGACGGCCGAGCGCATCAAGCTCGCGATTGGCTCCGCGGTGCCGCCGCAGGACGAAGGCGTCGTCATGGCCGTCAAAGGGCGCGATCTCGTTAGCGGCCGCCCGTCCGAAATCAGCGTGTCCGAAGCCGAAATCGCCGAGGCACTGGCCGAACCGGTGGGCCAGATCGTCAGCGCGGTAAAGGCGGCACTCGAACGGACCCCGCCCGAATTGTCGGCGGACATCATCGATGCGGGGATCATGCTCACCGGCGGCGGCGCGCTGCTGCGCCGGATGGATCAGGCCATCTCCGCGGCAACCGGCTTGCCGGTGCTGGTCGCCGACGATGCGCTGATCTGCGTCGCCATGGGGGCCGGGCTGACGTTCGACGATCGGTCCTACAGCGGCATATTGATGGCCGCCTGATTTCCCTCGCCGCGCCGTCCTGCGGTGCGGGCGCTTTACCGCGCGCTGCTCGCGCACGCAAAAAGGGCGGCTCAGCGCCGCCCTTCGCAATCCCGGCCGTGCCGGGACAAGCCGTTGCCGGCCCGCGCCATCGGGACGCGGGTAACGGGCTTACTTGATCTTGGCTTCCTTGAACTCGACGTGCTTGCGCGCACGCGGGTCATATTTGCGCACCGACATCTTTTCGGTCATCGTGCGCGGGTTCTTCTTGGTGACGTAGAAAAAGCCCGTGTCGGCGGTGCTCACCAGCTTGATCTTGACGGTCGTCGGCTTGGCCATGGCCCTGATCCTCGAACTATTGGCACATCCGCCGGATCGTCCGGCACATGTGGCGGGACTGGGGGCCCCGACGGTTGCTATGAAAAACAAAGAGGGCCGCGCGCGGGCGCCGCCCTCATTTATCCGGGCGCCATTGGCCGGATTCGCGGTCAATGTCAAGCAATCTGTGGTCGAAAAGGGGGCGGGCCGATGGGGTGTGCCCGCCCCCCGGGAGGGGTCTTGCGATGGGGTCAGCCGTTGCGGATCTGGAAATGCACGACCATCACCTTCCAGCTTTCCTCGGCCACCCCGCCGCGCGTCGCGGGCTTGAAGCGCCATTTGGCGAGCGCGCGGCGTTTCGTTTCGGTGAAAAAGCCCGGGCTGTCGGTGCTGATCAGTTCGACCGCCTTGACCCGGCCGTCGGTACCGATCAGCACGCGCACCTTCGCGCTGCCTTCGATCTCGCGCCGCTGTTCGCTTGCCGGATAATCGGGCTGAAAGCTGCCGGCAAAGCGCTGGTCGAGTTCGGCCAGGACGAGCGGCGGCGGCTTGGGCGGATCGGCGGGCCGGACCGTCGTCGGGCCGGGATCATAGGGAAGCGGGTCGGGCACCACTGGCTTCACCTCGACCCCGCGGTCGGCCGGGGGGAGTGTATCGACCAGCGGCCGCACCGCCTCGGTCGGCGTGTTGCTTCTGGGGCTGGGCTTGACCTCGGGCTTCGCCTCGGGCGGCTTGGGCTTTTCGATTTCAATCAGCGTGCCGGTCAGCGGCGCGAGCACAGGCGCCTTTTCGATGATGATCGGCGACAATGCGACCGCAACGACGAGCGCCACCGGCAGGCCGACCGCGAAGGCGAACGCAACGGGCCGATGGCCCGCGCCGGGATCGTAGCTATTGCGGCGCGGCGGCGCGGCGCCGGCAACTGCGGTGGTCGCCTCGGGCGCCGATATGATCGCCGAGATCAGGGGAATCAGGGTCATGGCCTCTCTCCTTGCCTGTGACCGGCTCCGCCCGTTTCTGACCGAGCTGTCTGCCGGATCAGTTTGTGTGATATTATATCGTCACAAATATTGTCAAGCGGCAAGATAGGAATGCGCCGACGCCGCGCGTTCAGGAAATGGAGAGACGCGCTATCGCCTGATCCTTGGTGATCAGCGGCAGCAGTTCGGCCATATCGGGCCCATGGTCGCGGCCGGTGAGCGCGCGGCGCAGCGGCAGGAACAGCGCACGCCCCTTCGCGCCGGTCGCGGCCTTCACCGCGGCAGTCAGCGCGTGCCAGGGGTCGGCATCCCAATCGAGCGCGGGTGCCGCGGCCGCAGCGGCGGCAAGTACCGGGCGATCGGCGGCGTCGGGCACGGGCGGCACGAACGGCCCGTCGAACACCGGAACCCATTCCGCAGCCTCGGCCACGGTCATCAGATTGGGACGAATCGCGTTCCAGCGCGCGGCGCCGATCGCGAGCGGCAGGCGCGGCGCAACCGCATGATAATCAGTGTGGTGCAGAATCTTCTGGTTGAGCAGCGCCAGCTCGGCCTCGTCGAAGCGCGCCGGCGCGCGGCCGAAGCGCGCGAAGTCGATCGCTTCGATCAGCGGTCCCGCGCTCGTCACCGGCTCGACCGGATCGCTCGTCCCGAGGCGAGCAAGCAGCGCGACGAGCGCGATCGGTTCGATACCATTCTCGCGCAGCGCTGCCATGCCGAGCGAGCCGAGGCGCTTCGACAACTTGCCTTCGGTGCCGACGAGCAGCGCCTCGTGCGCGAATGCGGGCGGCGTCGCGCCGAGCGCCTGAAACATCTGGATCTGCGCCGCGGTGTTCGACACATGATCCTCGCCGCGCACGACATGCGTGATACCCATGGCAATATCGTCGATCACGCTGGGCAGCAGATAGAGCCAGCTGCCGTCGGCGCGGCGCACGACCGGGTCGGACATGGTCTTGGGGTCGAAATGCTGCGGTCCGCGAATCAGGTCCGTCCATTCGATCGGCGCGCCGTCGTCGAGGCGGAAGCGCCAGTGCGGCGCCACGCCTTCGGGCACCGGCGCGTCGGCGGGCTTACGCTCATAGACCGGCGGCAGCCCGCGCGAGAGCAGAATCTTGCGCCGGATTTCCAGCTCCTCGGGCGTCTCGTAACAGGCGTAGACGCGGCCCGCCGCCTTCAGCTTTTCAAACTCGGCCTCATAGAGCGCGAAGCGCGCCGACTGGCGCGCCTCGCCGTCGATATCGAGACCCAGCCATGCGAGATCGGTGCGGATGCCCTCGACATATTCCTCCTTCGAGCGTTCGAGATCGGTATCGTCGATGCGGAGCAGGAAGCGCCCGCCATGCTTGCGCGCCCAGATCCAGTTGTGGAGCGCGGTGCGGACATTGCCGACGTGCAGGCTGCCGGTCGGCGAGGGAGCGAAGCGGGTGATGACGGTCATGGCGCGCCTATAGCCGGTTTCGCGCGCGATGCGAGTCAGGCGGTGCGAAAGCCGTGCGTGATCGGATAGCGGCGGTCGCGGCCGAAATTGCGCGTCGACAGCTTGACCCCCGGCGGCGCCTGGCGCCGCTTATATTCGGCGATCGCCAGCAGCCGTTCGATGCGCGCCACCACGTCGCGGTCGAAGCCGTAGCGCGCGACCACATCGTCGACGCTCGCTTCTTCTTCGACCAGCATATGGAGCATGCGGTCAAGATCCTCATAGGGCGGCAGGCTGTCCTCGTCCTTCTGGTCGGGGCGGAGTTCGGCGCTGGGCGGCTTGGTGATGATGCGGTCGGGCATCACCGGCGTCACCGGATTGCGCGACAGGCGCGGGACATTCGCGTTGCGCCAGCGCGATACCGCGAACACCGTGGTCTTGTAGGCATCCTTCAGCGGGTTATAGCCGCCCGCCATATCGCCATAGATAGTCGCATAGCCGACGCTCATCTCGCTCTTGTTTCCCGTCGTCATCAGCATCGGGCCGAACTTGTTGCTGAGCGCCATCAGCGTGACGCCGCGGATGCGCGACTGGACATTCTCCTCAGTCGTATCGACCGCCGCGTCGGCGAAGCTGTCCGACAGCATCGTATCGAAGGCCTCGACCGCCGGGACGATCGAAATCGTGTCGAGCCGGCACCCGATCATGCCCGCGCAGCCCGCCGCATCGTCGAGGCTGTCCTGACTGGTAAAGCGGCTCGGCAGCATCACGCACCACACCTTGTCGGGGCCGAGCGCGTCGGCGGCAATCGCGGCGCAGATCGCCGAATCTATGCCGCCGGACAGGCCCAGCACGACGCCGGGAAAGCGATTGCGCTCGACATAATCGCGCAACGACAGCACCATCGCGTCATATATGTCGGCGGGATGCGCGTCCCATTCGGCGATCGCGCCGGGCGCGCAGATCCAGCCGTCGGTCTCTTTCGTCCAGCGGGTGACGCGCTCTTCAGCTTCCCAGTCGGTCAGGCGATGCGCCGCGCGCCCGTCGCCGTTCAGCACGAAGGAGCAGCCGTCGAACACCAGCTCGTCCTGCCCGCCGATGCGATTGAGGAAAATGAGCGGCAGTTTCGTTTCGGCGACACGCGCTGCGAACACTTGTGTCAGCCGGCGGTCGTCCTTGTCGATTTCATATGGACTGCCGTTGACCGATATCAGCAGCTCCGCGCCCTGCGCCGCCAGATGCGCGCAGACCGTGGGAAACCAGCCATCCTCGCAGATCGGCAGTCCCAGCCGCACCCCGCGCCATTCGACGACATCGGGCAGCGGGCCGGGTGCGAAGACGCGCTTTTCGTCGAAGGTGCCATAATTGGGCAGTTCGTGCTTGCGCCGCGTCGCGACGATCCGCCCGCCGTCGAGCAGCGCGACGATATTGTAGAGGCGGCCGTCGCCGTCGCGCTCGACCGAACCGACCAGCATCGCCGGACCGCCATCGGCAGTGTCCGCCGCCAGCTCGGTCAGCAGGCGCGCGGCGCGGTCGGCGAGCGCGGGCTTTAGCACCAGATCCTCGGGCGGATAGCCGATCAATTGCAGTTCGGGATAGAGGATCAGGTCGGCGCCGCTGTGCCGCGCGCGGACGGCGCGCATCGCATCGACATTGGCGGCAAGGTCGCCGACGCTCTGCGTCATCTGCGACAGGACGATGGACAGCGTGGCGGCGGGGGTGTCGGTCATGCTTCCGCCAATAGGCCACCGCGCCCCAAATTCAACCGAAAGCCAGCATCCACAGCGTCCGGCCGGGCGCCATCGCAAAGAAGCCGGCCGCGATCAGACCGATATAGATGCCGCGCATCAGCTTGAGGTGGCGGTCGATGTCGCCCATCCGGGCGAACCGGATCGCCCGCGGCAGCTGGACGAGCACGATCACCGAAAGGATGTGAATGGGGCTGATCGTCCCGGTGACGGTCCGGATCCAGAAGCTGTCGATTGCCGTCACGACCATCATCGCGGCCCAGGCGCGCCCGCCGATCTTGTGCGCCAGGTCGCCCTTGCGGCGGCGCCAGAGCAGCCAGGCGCCAAGCGGCACGGCGGGGACGACAGTCGCAAGATGAAGCCAGATCGCCCACATCGGCGTACGATAGGTCGACGGCCCCATGAACGAACGCGCCAGCAGCGCCGCAACGATGCCGCCGAGAACGAGGAGCGCGGTCAACCCGAAGCGGCGCGACAATTTGGCGGGACGACGCGCCGTGACGGCGGGGGCTAGGATGCTGGTCATGGCGGCTTTTCCTTTCGAAGACCGATCTGTTCCGGCGCGTCACCGGCGGTTGCCCCCTTCCTGGTCCTACGCCGTTCACGGACAAGCCCGCCTTCGCCAAGGCGGCCGAATAGTTCGCAAATCCGCCGCTTTGCCCGTTGACGCTTCGTGAAATGGCACGCACAAACGGGGCGATATGGCGAAACGGCTGACGATCGAACTGCTCGCGATGATCGCGCTCGGCCTGTTGATCGGGCTACTCGGGCCGTTCGGCACCTTCAACAATCCGCCGGCCATCCGGATGCTCAACTGGGTGATGTGGTTGCTCGCGGGCTATATCTTCTATCGGCCCACCGGGGTTGTTGCGGGCTGGCTATGCGACGCGACCGGTCTTCCGCCGTTTGGTGGGCAGCTGGTCGCGCTGATCGTGGCCAGCGTGCCGGTAACGCTCGTCGTCACGATGATGGCGATGCAGATGAGCTTCGGCGAGGCGCTGCGCTGGCCGGGCTTCTGGACGATGTATCTCTATATCAGCATCGTGTCGGCAGTGGTCGTGGGCGTGATGGGGCTGAGCTTCCGCGCGCAAGCCGACGATGGCCCGCCGCCCGGACCCGAAACGCCGATGACAGCCCCGGCCGCAGCGCCGCCTGCAGCGCCACCGCCGACCCCCGCAGCACCGGAAGATGGCGCAGCCCTGCCGCTACCGCCCGGTTTCGGCGCCATCCTCGCGCTGAAGGGCGAGGATCATTATGTCCGGGTGATCGGTACGCGATCGGAAGAGCTCATCCTTGTGCGGATGCGCGATGCGATCGCGCGGCTGGGCGATGCCGACGGCCTGCGCACCCATCGCAGCTGGTGGGTCGCACGCGCCGCCGTCGCTGCCGTCCGCCGCGACGGCCGCACCGCGATCGTCACGCTGACAAGCGGCCATGAAGCGCCCGTTGCGCGCGACATGATGCCCGCGCTACGCGCCGCGGGGTGGATTTAGACGGGATTGCCCCTTTCCCTTCGCGCCCCCGCTGGCTAAGGGGCGCGCATCCATCCCCAATCGGCGACAAGGGGCCCCGCGCATGAAACTGATTTCCGGCAACAGCAATCTTCCCCTCGCCCGCGCCATCGCGGACTATCTGGAACTGCCGCTGACCGATACCAGCGTGCGCCGCTTCGCCGACGAGGAGGTTTTCGTCGAAATCCACGAAAATGTCCGCGGTCAGGACGTTTTCGTGGTTCAGCCGACCAACTTCCCGGCGAACGACAATCTGATGGAACTGCTGATCATCACCGACGCGCTGCGCCGTGCCTCGGCAAAGCGCATCACCGCAGTGATCCCTTATTTCGGCTATGCCCGCCAGGATCGCAAACCCGGCCCGCGCACGCCCATCTCGGCCAAGCTGGTCGCCAATCTCGTCACCACCGCAGGCGCCGACCGCGTGCTGGCGATCGACCTGCACGCCGGACAGATCCAGGGCTTCTTCGACATCCCGACGGACAATCTCTATGCCGCGCCGGTGATGAGCGCCGACATCCAGGCGCGCTTCGGCGACAAGAATCTGATGGTTGTCTCGCCCGACGTCGGCGGCGTCGTGCGCGCCCGCGCGCTGGCCAAGCGGCTCGACAACGCGCCGCTGGCGATCGTCGACAAGCGCCGCGAACGCGCCGGCGAATCCGAAGTGATGAACATCATCGGCGACGTCGAAGGGCGCTTCTGCGTTCTGATCGACGATATCGTCGATTCGGCGGGTACGCTGTGCAACGCCGCCGCCGCGCTAAAAGCCGCGGGGGCCGAGGGCGTCGTCGCCTATTGCACCCATGGCGTGCTGTCGGGCGGCGCCGTCGCCCGTGTCGATGCGAGCGAACTGACCGAGCTCGTGATCACCGATTCGATCCAACCGACCGATGCCGTGAACGACAGCAGCAAGGTGCGCGCGCTGACCGTAGCGCCGCTGCTCGGCGAAGCGATCAAACGCATCGCCGACGAAAGCTCGGTCAGCAGCCTCTTCGACTGATCCTATGTCGCTCGAAACCGACATCGCGCTCGCGCATCGTCTCGCCGATGCGGCGGGCGCCGCAATCCGTCCGCTTTTCCGTTCGGACTGGTCGCACGAAGCCAAGGCCGACGCGTCGCCCGTCACCGAAGCCGATCGCGCGGCGGAAGCGGCAATGCGCAAATTGCTGGACGCCGAAGCCCCGCGCGACGGGATCATCGGCGAGGAATATGGGGCCGAACGGGCCGACGCCGCGCGCCAGTGGGTCCTCGATCCGATCGACGGGACGGTCAGCTTCATGGCCGGCCGGCCGATCTTCGGCACGCTGATCGCTCTCCTGCAGGACGGCTGGCCCGTGCTCGGTATCATCGACCAGCCGATTTCGGGCGAACGCTGGACCGGCGCGATGGGCGAGCCCACGCTGTTCAACGGCCACCCGGCAACGACGCGAACCTGCCGCAACCTTGCCGACGCGGTGCTCGCAACGACGGGGCCGCAATATTTCAGCGATCATGACGGTGAACATTTCATGGCGCTGGCAGCGCAGACCGCGCACAAGCGGATGGTGTTCGGCGGCGACTGCTACAATTATGGCCTTCTCGCCAGCGGACATATCGATCTGGTGGTCGAGGCGGGGCTGAAACTGCACGATTATGCGGCGCTCGTCCCCATCGTCGAAGGCGCCGGCGGAACAATGTGCGATTGGAACGGCGACCCGCTCCACGCCGACAGCAGCGGGCATGTGATCGCCTTGGGGGATCCCGCGCGTCTGGAGGACGTGATCGAGGGGCTGGCCTGCCACCATTGACGGGCGATTGCCTTAAAAGGCCTCGCACAAAGACACAAGGAGGGCAGCGCGCCCTGCCGCATCGCTTGCGCACCTTCGCGTGACATAAGGGAAATCGCGCGCCATGCTTGCATTTCCGCGCGAATCCGTCTAGGCGCGCGCCTTCGCACGATAGCAAGCTGACCTGCCTGGCTGAAAGGGCTGCCAGGGCCGGTCGATATCGTCGCTAACCAAGGAGACGAAAATGCCCAAGCTGAAGACCAAGAGCGGTGTGAAGAAGCGCTTCAAATTCACCGCCTCGGGCAAGGTGAAGCACGGCGTTGCCGGCAAGCGCCACCGCCTGATTTCGCACAATAGCAAATATATCCGCACCAATCGCGGCACCAGCGTGCTCAGCGATGCCGATGCGGGCCATGTGCGCCTCTGGGCGCCCTACGGCCTGAAGTAAGGAGCGCCTGACCCATGTCCCGTATCAAACGCGGCACCACCACGCGCGCCAAGCACAACCGCGTTCTGGCGCAGGCGAAGGGCTATTACGGCCGTCGCAAGAACACCATCCGCGTCGCCAAGCAGGCGGTCGAGAAGGCCGGCCAGTACGCCTATCGCGACCGCAAGGTGAAGAAGCGGAACTTCCGCGCCCTGTGGATCCAGCGTATCAACGCTGCGGTTCGCGCCGAAGGCCTGACCTATTCGCAGTTCATGCACGGCGTTAAGCTCGCCGGCATCGAACTCGACCGCAAGGTCATGGCCGATCTCGCGATGAACGAAGGCGGTGTCTTTACCGCCATCATCGCGCAGGCGAAGGCGGCGCTGCCCAAGGCCGCCTGAGGCCGCCGGCACCGACGAAACAAAAGGGCGGTCCCGCAAGGGGCCGCCCTTTTTCGTGCGCGCTAACGGCCGGGTGGACAGGATTTCCAAAGAGAGACGGCGCGGAGCTTGCAAGCGCCGCGCCGTCTCGACGATGACCCGAATGGATGCACCGCCCCCCTCCCTCCGTACCGAATAGCCGTGGGTCGCAGATAAGCTGACGGCCGGCGGAAGTATCCCTGTGCCGCGACATATGACGCCGCATCGCCGGGAAAAATTGTAAAAATCCGACAGACGCGTCACCTAGCCTGTTGTTTTTTTGCGCATCGCTTTGCAGGGTGGCGCCATGCCAGGGACCAGGGCGAGCCAGAATCTGCCGCAGGATGTGCGCGTCGTGACGCGCTTTTTTCCCGTGTCGGAAGCCCTGCGCCCCTATTGCAGCATTATCTACCGCACCGATGTCGATGCCCCTGCGGGCGTGCGCATCGACGATTATCTGCACCCCGAATGGGCCAATCTGCGCTTTATTTCCGGAACGACGCCGCTCGCGTCGGTCGGCAGCGATGCGCCGAGCGCCACCGCGCCCTTCATCGCGACCGGTCCGACAAGCCGCGCGACCTTCTTTTCGTGCGGCGCGATGCGGGCCTGGGGGATCGGCATCCTGCCGACCGGTTGGGCGAAATTCTTCGACATTGCAGCCGATTCGATGGCCGATCGCTTTTGCGACGGGGCGACGCACCCAGCCTTCGCGGCACTCGCTCCCCTGCTCGACGAGCTTGCCGCGATCGCGGATATTGAGGTTGGTGCTGCGCTGATCGATGCGCGCTTTACAGCGATGCTCGCAAACGCACCGCCCGACGATCCGGCGATTGCCGCCGCCCATGCGGCGCTTATGGACGATGATCTCGGCAGCGTCGGCGATCTGGCGGGCAAGCTGGGTATGTCCGAACGCTCAGTCGAGCGGCTCAGTCACCGCGCCTTCGGCTTTTCGCCCAAGCTGCTGCTGCGCCGTCAGCGCTTCCTGCGCAGCCTTGCCCGATTCATGCTCGACCCCTCGATGGCGTGGATCGATACGCTCGATTATCACTATTACGATCAGGCGCAGTTCACCCGCGACTTCAAGGCTTTCATGGGCATCGGCCCGCGCGACTATGCGGCGCGGCCCAAGCCCATCCTCGGCGCCGCCGCAATAGCGCGCGCCGCCGCCGCCGGTGCGGCGGTTCAGGGCCTCCACAAGCCCGCAGGCTGAACCGCCCGCCCGCCGCGCGCTTCGGGGTTGACCCGCGCGCGTCCTTCGGTGCAAGCGGCGACGGGGCAATGGCAGGCTTTGCGCCGCCGCAGGCCGGACAGAAACAGGCTAAAGACGGTCGCACGCGAACCGGTGCGCGGCCGCCGCAGGACGAAAAGACGATGAGCGATTATCAGGCCATGCAGGCCAAGCTGGTGGCCGAGATCGACGCCGCCGCCGACCTCGACGCGGTCGAGGCGCTGCGCGTCGCGGCGCTTGGCAAGGCGGGCAGCGTGTCGGCCCTGCTCAAGACGCTGGGCGGCATGACCCCCGACGAACGCCAGACGCAGGGGCCGCAGATCCACGCGCTGCGCGAAGCCGTCACCAACGCGCTCGCCGCGCGCAAGGCCGCGCTCGAAGGCGCGGCGCTCGAGGCGAAGCTCGCCGCCGAGCGTCTCGACATGACGCTGCCTGCCGACGCCGCCCCCAAAGGCAGCGTCCATCCGGTGAGCCAGGTCATGGACGAAATCGCCGAAATATTCGCCGACATGGGCTTTGCGGTCGCGACCGGGCCCGAGATCGAGGACGACTGGCGCAATTTCACCGCGCTCAACATTCCCGAAACGCATCCCGCGCGCGCGATGCACGACACCTTCTATTTCCCCGACGAGGATGCCGAAGGCCGCGCGATGCTGCTGCGCACCCACACCTCGCCGGTGCAGGTCCGCACGATGATGAGCCAGGAGCCGCCGATCCGCATCATCGCGCCCGGCCGCGTCTATCGCAGCGACAGCGACGCCACGCACACGCCGATGTTCCATCAGGTCGAGGGGCTGGTGATCGATCGCGATATCCATATGGGCCATCTCAAATGGACGCTCGAAACCTTCCTGAAGGCCTTTTTCGAACGCGACGACATCGTCCTGCGGCTGCGGCCCTCCTATTTCCCCTTCACCGAACCGTCGGCCGAGGTCGATGTCGGTTACCGCCAGGAAAAGGGGCGCCGGATCGTCGGCGGACATGGCGATGACGACGGCCATGCGTGGATGGAATTGCTCGGCAGCGGCATGGTCAACCGCCGTGTCCTTGCCAATTGCGGCCTCGATCCCGACGCGTGGCAGGGTTTCGCCTTCGGCATCGGTATCGACCGGCTCGCGATGCTCAAATATGGCATGGACGATCTGCGCGCCTTCTTCGACGGCGACCTGCGCTGGCTGTCGCACTATGGGTTCGGCGCACTGAATGTACCGACGCTCAGCGGGGGGATTTCGGCATGAAGATCACCCTCGAATGGCTGAAGGCGCATCTCGACACCGATGCGACCGTCGACGATGTCGTCGCGGCGCTCAACCGCATCGGGCTGGAAGTCGAAGGCGTCGAAAATCCCGCCGAGAAGCTCGCGGGCTTTCGCGTCGCCAAGGTGCTGACCGCCGAACGGCATCCGCAGGCCGACAAGCTGCAGGTGCTGACGGTCGATGCCGGCGACGGCGCCCCGCTCCAGGTCGTGTGCGGCGCGCCCAACGCCCGCGCGGGACTGGTCGGTGTGCTCGGGCTGCCCGGTGCGGTGGTGCCCGCCAACGGCATGGAGCTGAAAATCTCGGCGATCCGCGGCGTCACCTCGAACGGCATGATGTGCTCGACGCGCGAACTCGAACTCGGCGACGATCATGACGGCATCATCGAATTGCCCGCCGACGCACCGATCGGCACCGCCTTCGCCGATTATTCGGGCGCGGGCGATCCGGTGATCGATATTTCGATTACCCCCAACCGGCAGGATTGCATGGGCGTGCGCGGCATCGCGCGCGACCTCGCCGCCGCGGGGCTCGGCACGCTGAAGCCGCTCGACGTTCCGGTCATCGCGGGCGAAGGCGCCCCGGAAACCGCGATCCGCACCGACGACACCGAAGGTTGCCCGGCCTTTTTCGGTCGCACGATCAGCGGCGTCGTCAACGGCACCGCTCCCGAATGGATGCGGCGGCGGCTCGAAGCGGTGGGGCAGCGTTCGATTTCGGCGCTGGTCGACATCACCAACTATGTGATGCTCGACCTCGGCCGGCCGAGCCATGTCTACGATCGCGCCACGCTGAACGGCGCGCTCGTCGCCCGGCGCGCGCGCGACGGCGAGACGGTGACCGCGCTCAACGGCAAGGACTATGTGCTGACCGACAGCATGACCGTGATCGGCGACGACAGCGGCGTTCACGATATCGCCGGCATCATGGGCGGCGAGCATAGCGGGTGCAGCGAAACGACGACCGACGTATTGCTCGAGGTCGCCTATTTCACGCCCGAACGGATCGCGCTGACCGGACAGGCGCTCGGCCTGACCAGCGATGCGCGCAGCCGCTTCGAACGCGGCGTCGATCCGGCATTCCTGGACGATGCAACCGCGATCATCACCGGATATATCCTCGACATCTGTGGCGGCACCGCTTCGACCGTGACGCGCGCGGGCGAGCCACCGATCGCGGCGAAGACGATTGCCTATGATCCCGCCCTGTCGGCGACGCTCGGCGGGATCGCGATCGACCCGGCGCGGCAGCGCGCGATCCTCGAGGCACTGGGCTTCGGCGTCACCGAAGGCACGCCTTGGCAGATTGCGGTGCCGAGCTGGCGCCGCGACATGGACGCCGCGCCCGACGTGGTCGAGGAAGTGACGCGGATCGCGGGTTTCGACGCCATCGCATCGGTCGCCCTGCCCCGCGCCGACGGCGTCGCCCGGCCGACGGCAACCCCCGAACAGCTGATCGAACGGCGGCTGCGCCGGGGCGCAGCGGCGGCGGGATTCCACGAGGCGGTGACCTGGTCCTTCGTCTCCGAACGCGAAGCGGCGCCCTTCGGCGGCGGCGCCTGGACGCTCGCCAATCCGATCAGCGAGGATCTGAAGGTCATGCGGCCGTCGTTGCTGCCCGGCCTGCTCGCCGCCACGGCGCGCAATCAGAACCGCGGCGCCGACAGCATCCGTCTGTTCGAGATCGGGCGGCGCTATCTGGCCGACGCCGAGCATCCGACGCTCGCGCTGCTGATGGCCGGCGACAAGCATCCGCGCGGCTGGCAGGCGGGCAAGGCCGCGCCGTTCGACGCTTTCGACGCCAAGGCGGCAGCGCTCGCCCTGCTCGATGCTGCGGGTGCCCCTGCCGACCGTCTGCAGGTGATGGAGCCGGTCGCCGATGGGGCGATCTGGCATCCCGGGCAGTCGGCAACGCTACGACTGGGGCCGAAGGCGGTGCTCGCCGAATTCGGTGCGCTGCACCCCGCGCTCGCGAAGCATTTCGATGTCGACGGGCCGGTGATGGCGGTGCAGATTTTCCTCGACGCGATTCCGGCGAAGCGTGCAAGCGGCCCGACGCGTGCGGCCTTCACGCCACCTGCGCTGCAATCGGTGCGCCGCGATTTCGCCTTCCTCGCGCCCGAAACACTGGCGGCGGGCGATCTCGTCCGCGCGGTCAAGGGCGCCGACAAGGCGAGCATCATCGATGCGCGGCTGTTCGACCGTTTCGCCGGCCAGGGCGTCCCCGACGGACAGGTCAGCCTGGCGGTCGAGGTCGAGCTGCAGCCGCAGGACAAGAGCTTCACCGACGCCGAGCTGAAGGCGATCGCCGACAAGGTGGTCGCCGCCGCCGCGAAACTGGGCGCGGTGCTGCGCGGATAGGCCGGCGACGGCAGAAGGGAAAAGGGTCATGGATACGCGCCACCTGGTCGATCGCGAGCTTCAGCCCCTGATCGACCTGTTCGGACGCGTCGACCTCGACGCCGCGCCGATCGCCGACATTCGCGCCAAGGCGGCCGAAACCTATGCGATCCTGCCGCCGCCGGCCATCGCGCCCGAAGAGTTGCTGATCCCGTCTATCCACGGCGGGCCGGACATGCTGGCCTTCCTCTTCCGCCCGGCTCAGGCGCGCGCCGGTGCGGGTGCGATCCTGCATATCCATGGCGGCGGCATGGTGATGGGATCGGTGCGTCAGATGCAGGCCGGACCGGCGGCGCTTGCCGCGGCCGCGGGCGTGCCGGTGCTGTCGGTCGAATATCGGCTCGCGCCCGAACATCCCTTCCCGGCGCCGCAGGAGGATTGCCATTCGGCGCTCGTCTGGCTCGCCGGACAGGCCGATGCCCTTGGCTTCGATGCGCAGCGCATCGTCGTTGCCGGCGAAAGCGCGGGCGGCGGCCTCGCCGCGGCGCTGGCGATCATGGCGCGCGACCTCGGCGGGCCGGCGCTTGCGGGGCAATTGCTGACCTATCCGATGCTCGATCACCGGACGGGCGGCGATGCCTGCCCCTATCGCAATCCGGTCACGGGCGAGTTCATCTGGACGCGCGCAAGCAATCGCTTCGGATGGAGCGCGCTGCGCGGCGCCTACGCGGCCGACGACGACCGGCGCAGCTGGTTTTCACCGAGCCTCGCCGACGATCTTTCCGGCCTGCCGCCTGCCTATATCGCGACCGGCGGCCTCGACCTCTTCTTCGATGAAAATCTCGACTATGCGCGCCGTCTCGCTGCGGCGGGGGTGCCGGTCGAGCTGCACAGCTATGCCGGCGCCATCCACGCCTTCAACGCAATCCCGACTGCCGCCATCAGCCAGCGCTTCACCGCCGGGCTGCTCGCCGCCGCCGCCGCGATGACGGCCCCGGCGGCAGGATGAGCGGGCGGGTCGCCACCTGCCACTGCGGCTTGCTGCAGCTTCGATGCAGCGGCGATCCGGTCAAGATTTCGATGTGCCATTGCCGCGATTGCCAACGGCGAACCGGATCGCTGTTCAGCGTCGCCGCCTTCTTCCCGCGCGAAGCGGTGGCCGTCGCCGCCGGTTCGGCGCAGAGCTTCCGCCGGCCTTCGGCGAGCGGCCACGACGTGACCTTTCATTTCTGCGCCGATTGCGGATCGAACCTGTGGTGGGAACCCGACCGGATGCCGCACCTCTCCGGCGTCGCAGTCGGCGCCTTTGCCGACCCGGATTTTCCGATGCCCGAACAGGCCGTCTGGTGCGACGACCGCCATGCGTGGCTCGACCTGCCGCCAGCGGTTGCTGCGCACGCACGCAATCCGGTGAAACGCGCCTGAGGTCAGGCCGCCACCGCCTCCTCGCTGCGACTCGCCGCGGCTTCGAGCAGGCGCTTTTCGAGCGACTTCACGCGCGCCGTGCTGTCGATCTTGTCGCCAATCAGATCGGTGACGTAGAAGGTATCGACGGCGCGCTCGCCATAGGTCGCGACATGCGCGCTGTGCACCGTCACCTTCGACTGGAAGAGCGCATAGGCGAGCTGGTTCAATAGCGCCGGGCGGTCCTGCGCATTGACCTCGATCACCGTGAACCGGTTGGAAGCCTTGTTGTCGATGAAGACATTGGGCGCGATGCGAAAGGCTTCAGCGCGGGTCCGCGGCAGCGCGCGCGCCTCGAGCTTGGGCAGCAGTTTATGCCGGTTGGCGAGCGCGTCCTCGATCGCGCGGGTCAGCCGGACGATCTGTTCGGCCTCGGCAAACGGGCGGCCGAGCGGATCCTGGACCAGGAAATTGTCGAGTGCCAGCCCGTCGCGCGTCGTGTGGATGCGCGCATCGATGATGTTGCCGCCCGCGAGGTGAATGCCGCCCGCGATGCGATAGAACAGCCCCGGATGGTCGGCGGCGAGCACCATCACCAGCGTCGCGCCGCGATCGTCGTCGGGCACTGCCGCGATATGGAGCGGCGCTCCCGACGATTTCTGGATATGGATCAAATTGGCCGCGATCACCTCGACCGGCTCGGCAATCCAGTAGCTTTCGGGCAGGCGCTTGGCGAGCTTCCCGAAATCCTTGTCGCCCATCTGGAGCAGGGCCTGCGCCTCCTCCTTCTTGCTGGCGATCCGCACCTCGCGGCCGCGCTGCTTGTGGCCAAGCCGCAGCACTTCCTCGGCCGCATCGTATAATTCGGTTAGCAATTGCCGCTTCCAGCTGTTCCAGACCCCCGGGCCCACCGCGCGAATATCGACAACCGTCAGCACGAGCAGGAGGCGAAGCCGCTCGGGGCTCTGCACGAGCTGCGCAAAGTCGAGGATCGTCTTGAAGTCGGCAAGGTCGCGCTTGAAAGCGGTCGCCGACATCAGCAGGTGGTGGCGGACAAGCCATGACACTGTCTCGGTTTCCGCCTCGTTCAGCCCAAGCCGCGGACAGACGCGCAGCGCCAGTTCGGCGCCCAGCACGCTATGGTCGCCGCCGCGCCCCTTGGCGATATCGTGGAGCAGCACTGCGACATAGATCACGCGCCGCGAGTGGATCTGGTCCATGATCGCGGTCGACAGCGGATGATCGTCCTTCAACCGGTTCTGTTCGATGTCGGACAACAGGCCGATCGCGCGGATCGTATGCTCGTCGACCGTATAATGATGATACATGTCGAACTGCATCTGCGCGACGACGCGGCCGAAATCGGGCACGAAGCGGCCGAAGACCCCGGCCTCGTTCATCCAGCGCAGCACCGTTTCGGGATCGCGCGGAGAGGTCAACACATCGAGGAACAGCGCATTGGCGCGCGCGATGCGCCGCACCTTGCCGTCGATCAGTTTCGCATCGTGGCGCGCCTGGCGCATCGCCTGTGGGTGGATTTCGAGGCCATATTTGTCGGCGAGCTGGAATATCTCGAGCAGGCGGACCGGGTCTTTGCGGAAATAGTCGTCCGACGGCAGTGCAAGCCGGCCGCGATCGAGGACGAAGCCGTTGAGCCGGCCCGGCCGCCGCCGCAGCGTCGGCAGAAAGCGCCGCCCGCGCGCCGCGAGCTGCTCGTCGAGATGCGCGAGAAAGGTGCCCGTCAGATCGCCGACGCTCTTCGCGTGGAGAAAATAGAGCTGCATGAAGCGTTCGACCGGGCTTTTGCCGGGCCGATCGGCAAATTGCATCCGCGCCGCGATCTCGCGCTGGAAATCGAAGGTCAGCCGGTCCTCGGCGCGCCCGGCGAGGATATGAAGGTGGCAGCGTACCGCGAGCAGGAAATTTTCGGCGCGCGAAAACTGCCGCAGTTCGCGCGCACTGAGCAGCCCCGCATCGACGAGCTCGGGCACGGTGCGGACGCGGTGGATGAACTTGCCGATCCAGAACAGGGTGTGCAGGTCGCGCAGCCCGCCCTTCCCTTCCTTCACATTGGGCTCGACGACATAGCGCGAATCGCCCATGCGCTTGTGCCGTTCATCGCGCTCGGCGAGTTTTTCGGCGACGAAGGCGCGGGCATTGCCCGCCATCACCTCGGCATCGAAGCGCGCCGCCGCCTGATCATAAAGCGCGCGGTCGCCCCAGATGAAGCGCGCCTCGAGCAGCGCGGTGCGAATCGTCAGATCGTCCTTCGCGGTGCGCACCATCTCATCGAGCGAACGCGACGAATGCCCCACCTTCAGGCCCAGATCCCACAGCGTGTAGAGTTGGGCTTCGATGACCTGCTCTGTCCAGCTCGTCTGCTTGAACGGGGTCAGAAAGCCGATGTCGACGTCGCTGAACGGCGCCATTTCGGCACGGCCATAGCCGCCGACCGCGATCACCGTAATCCGTTCGCCCGCCGACCGATTGCTTGCGGGATAGAGATAATCGACGGTGAAATCATAGGAAAGGCGAACGATCTGGTCGATCAGAAAGGCCGTCGCCTGCGCCGCGACGCGCCCCGAAGACGGGTGGTCGAGCAGGCGGCGGGCGATCTCTGCGCGGCCGTCTTCCAATGCCTCCTTCAGCAACGCGACCATCGCGCCGCGGCGCTTGCCGGCGTCGGCCGTCTCGGCGGCGATGGCATCGAGCCGATCGGCGAGCAGGCGCCGGTCGATGATCGCGCGGCGGTGGGGAAGGTCGCTGAAAATGTCGCTCATCCTTCCTCCGCCACGATCTGCTTGAGCCGATAGAGCGCTTCGAGTGCGGCGCGCGGCGCCAACGCATCGGGGTCGATCCCGGCGAGCGCCTCGCGCAGCGCGTCCTTTGCCGCTGCGGGCGCTTCGGCGAGCGTCGCGGCGAACAGCGGCAGATCGTCGAGCCCCGCCGCCAGTCCGCCGGTTGCCTCGCGTCCCGCCTCCAGCTTGGCGAGCACCGCCTCGGCGCGCCTCACGACGCCGGCGGGCACACCGGCGAGCCGCGCGACCGCCAGACCGTAGCTCCGGTCGGCAGGCCCCTCGGCCACCTCGTGCAGCAGGACAAGATCGCCCTGCCATTCGCGCGCGCGGACGTGGTGGAGCGAAAGCGCGTTCAGCGTTTCGGCAAGCCGCGTCAGCTCGTGATAATGGGTTGCGAACAGACAGCGGCACCGGTTCACCTCGTGCACCGCCTCGACCACCGACCAGGCGAGCGCGAGCCCGTCATAGGTCGAGGTGCCGCGCCCGACCTCGTCGAGAATCACGAAGCTCTGCGGGGTCGCCTGCGCGAGGATCGCCGCGGTCTCGACCATCTCGACCATGAAGGTCGATCGCCCGCGCGCCAGATTGTCGCTCGCCCCCACGCGGCTGAACAGTCGGTCGACCAGCCCGAGGGTCGCGGCGCTTGCCGGTACGAAGGCGCCTGCCTGCGCGAGCACGACGATCAAAGCGTTCTGGCGCAGGAAGGTCGATTTACCGCCCATATTGGGGCCGGTGACAAGCCAAAGCCGGTCGGCTTCGGACAGCGACACATCATTGGGGACGAAGCGTTCGCCGCTTTTCGCGAGCGCCGCCTCGACCACCGGATGTCGCCCGCCCCTTACGTCGAGGCACGGTTCGTCGGCGATGTCCGGCCGGCACCAGTCGTGGCTCATCGCATGGTCGGCGAGCGCCGCGGCGACGTCGATCCGCGCGAGCACGTCGCAGCTCGCGGCGATCGCCTCGCGGCGCTGGGTCGCGGCTTCGCTCAGCGCTTCGAGATGCGCAGCTTCGGCTGCCACCGCATGCACCCCCGCCTGGGTCACGCGCGTCGCCGCTTCGTGCAGATCCGACGAGTTGAAGCGAACGACGCCCGCCAGCGTCTGACGATGGGTGAAGCCCGATCCGGGCGCCATCAGCGCATCGGCGTGGCGCGCCGGCACCTCGACATGATAGCCGAGCACGCCATTGTGGCGGATCTTGAGCGCCGCGATGCCCGTGCGGTCGCGATAGCCCGCTTCGAGCGCCGCGATCGCCTTGCGCCCGTCGCGCGCGGTCTCGCGCAGAGCATCGAGCGCGGCGTCATAGCCTTCGGCGATATAGCCGCCCTGCGCGGCATCGACCGGCGGGGTTTCGATCAGCGCACGCGTCAGTTCATCGACGAGCGCGCCATGGCCATCGAGCCCCGGAAGCAGCCGCGCAAGCAGCGGCGGAAGATCGCCGCGCAGCGCAAGCCGCTCGCGCAGGAGGCGTGCACCGCCGAGCGCATCGCGAAGCTGCGCCAGATCGCGCGGCCCGCCGCGCCCAGCGACAAGACGGCCGAGCGCGCGGCCCGCGTCAGGTAGCGCGCGCAAGGCGGCGCGCAGATCGGCGCGCCACAAGGCATCGCGAGCCAACGCATCGACGAGATCAAGCCGGTCGAGAATCGCGCCCTTGTCGGTGAGCGGGCTTGCAAGGTCGTCGGCAAGCAGCCGCGCGCCCGCCGCGGTCACGGTGCGGTCGATCGTGCCGAGCAGGCTGCCGTCGCGCGCGCCGGCCATGGTGCGAACCAGCTCCAGGCTCTCGCGCGTCGCCGCGTCGATCGCCATCCGGTCGCCCGCGCTGTGCCGCACGGGCGGCTGCAGAAAGACCGCCCCGCCGGTGCCGACATGGTCGAGATAGGCGGCGATCGCGCCCATGGCGGCGATTTCACCGCGCGAGAAATTGCCGAAGCCGTCGAGCGTCTGCACCCCGAACAGCGTCTCGAGCCGTTTCTGCCCCGCGCCACTCGCGAACTCGGCGGCGGGGCGGCGAACGATCTGGCGCGCCGCCGACGGCGGCTGTTCGTCCGCCGCCTCGCTGATCAGCAGTTCGGACGGGGCCAGCCGCGCCAGTTCGGCATCGACCGCTTCGCGCCGCACCGCGACGACCTCGAACCGCCCGGTAGAGATATCGGCGGCGGCGATGGCGACCAGCCCTTCGCTGCCGACCTCGGCAAGCGCCGCAAGCCGGTTCGCGCTGCGCCCTTCGAGCAGCGCCTCTTCGGTCAGCGTGCCCGCCGTGACGAAGCGCACGATGTCGCGCGCGACGAGCGCCTTCGATCCGCCGCGCGCCTTGGCCTCGGCGGGGGTTTCGACCTGTTCGGCGATCGCGACGCGGTGGCCGGCGCGGATCAGGCGGGCGAGATAGGATTCGGCCGAATGGACGGGGACGCCGCACATCGGCACCGGCTCGCCGCCATGCTCGCCGCGCGAGGTCAGCGCGATGTCGAGCGTCGAGGCGGCTGCCTTGGCATCGTCAAAAAACAGTTCGAAGAAATCGCCCATGCGGTAGAAGAGCAGACAATCGCCGGCCTTTTCCTTGAGCGACCAATATTGCGCCATCATCGGCGTCGCGGCGGGAGGGGCCTTGCTGTTGCTGTTGGCGGGAGCGGGAACGGACATCCGCCCCTGCTTAGTCATTGGGGCTCGCATGGCAAGGCGCGCGGGCCAGAAACACAGGGTTCCATTTCGCCAAGCCGACGCTAGGGAATGGGCTCGGACGCGCATCCTGATAATCGAAGTAGGGGATAAAGAATGGACGGCGGCAGCAAGGTGCAATTTTCGGACCGCGAGGCCCTGCTCTATCACAGCTATGGGCGGCCAGGGAAAATCGAGATCATCGCGTCGAAGCCGATGGCGACGCAGCGCGACCTCAGCCTCGCCTATTCGCCCGGCGTTGCCGTCCCCGTCAACGCCATCGCCGAAAATCCGGCGGCCGCTTATGATTACACCGCGAAGGGCAACCTCGTCGCCGTCATCTCGAACGGCACCGCGATCCTGGGTCTCGGCAATCTGGGCGCGCTTGCATCGAAGCCGGTGATGGAAGGCAAGGCCGTCCTCTTCAAGCGCTTCGCCGACGTCGATTCGATCGACCTTGAGCTCAAGACCGAAGACCCGCAGGCGTTCATCGACGCGGTCGAACTGCTCGAACCGAGCTTCGGCGGCATCAACCTTGAGGACATCGCGGCCCCCAACTGCTTCATCATCGAGGCGGCGCTCAAGGAAAAGATGAACATCCCGGTGTTCCATGACGACCAGCATGGCACCGCGATCATCACCGCCGCCGGGCTCATCAACGCGTGCCATCTGACCGGGCGCGATCTGGCCGACATCAAGGTTGTCGTCAACGGCGCCGGCGCTGCGGCCATCGCCTGCACCGCGCTGATCAAGGCGATGGGCGTGCGGCACGAAAATGTCATCATGTGCGACCGCAAGGGCACCATCTATCAGGGCCGCACCGAAGGAATGGACCAGTGGAAATCGGCCCACGCCGTTCCGACCGAAGCGCGCGACCTGACCGAAGCGCTTAGCGGCGCGGACGTGTTCCTCGGCCTGTCGGCGGCGGGCGCGCTCAAGCCCGAGATGGTGAAGGACATGGCGCCCGCGCCGATAATCTTCGCGATGGCGAACCCCGACCCCGAAATCTCGCCCCCCGATGCCCGTGCTGCGCGCCCCGACGCGATCATCGCAACGGGGCGTTCGGACTATCCCAACCAGGTCAACAATGTGCTGTGCTTCCCCTTCATCTTCCGCGGCGCGCTCGACGTGCGCGCGACCGCGATCAACGAAGAGATGAAGATTGCCGCCGCCTATGCGATCGCCGATCTCGCGCGCCAGCAGGTGCCCGAGGAAGTGGCGGCGGCCTATGGCGGCCGCGCGTCGAGCTTCGGCCCCGAATATATCATCCCCTCGCCCTTCGACCCGCGGCTGATGGAGATCGTCCCCGCGGCGGTCGCGAAGGCGGCGATGGAGACGGGCGTCGCGCAGCAGCCGATCGACGATCTGGAGGCGTATCGCACGCGGCTGCGTGCCCGGCTCAATCCGACCACATCGGTCCTCACCCTCGCCTATGAAGCGGCGCGCGCCAATCCGAAGCGCGTCGTCTTTGCCGAGGGCGAGGAAGAAGTGGTGCTGCGCGCCGCGATCCAGTTCCGCGACGGCGGCTATGGCATCCCCGTCCTCGTCGGGCGCGAAGGTCTGCACAACAAGCTGCGCGACATGGGCGTCGCCGACCCCGAAAGCTTCGAGGTTCATAACAGCGTCAATTCGCCGCATGTCCCGCAGATGGTCGAAATGCTCTATGAGCGGCTCCAGCGCCGCGGCTATCTGCGCCGCGACATCGAACGTATGGTCAACCGCGATCGCAACATCTTCGGCTCGCTGCTGCTCAAACTCGGCCTTGGCGATGCGATGATCACCGGCGTGACGCGCACTTATTCGCAGACGATGCGCGAAGTGCGGCGGGTGATCGACCCTGCCGAGGGCAAGACGGCCTTCGGCATTCACGTTCTCGTCGGACAGCATCACACCATCTTCATGGCCGACACGACGGTCAACGAACGCCCCTCGGCCGAAATGCTCGCCGACATCGCCGACCGCACGGCGCAGGTCGCACGCCGCATGGGTCACGAACCGCGCGTCGCATTCCTGTCCTATTCGACCTTTGGCAACCCGCCGGGATCGTGGCTCGACAATATCCGCGATGCTGTCCACATCCTCGACGATCGCCAGCCGGCCTTCGAATATGAAGGCGAAATGTCGCCCGACGTCGCGCTGAATCCGCGCGTCATGGCCAATTATCCCTTCTGCCGCCTCTCGGGCCCCGCGAATGTTCTGGTGATGCCGGGGCTGCAGTCGGGCAATCTGTCGGCAAAGCTGCTGCGCGAACTCGGCGGCAGCGCCGTCATCGGACCGATGCTGATCGGGATGGAAAAGCCGGTGCAGATTGCAACCATGGCATCCACCGCCTCGGATCTGGTCACGCTGGCGGTTCTGGCGGCCGGCGGCATCGCAGTCTGATCAAACGAAAAACGGCGCCGATCCATGGATCGGCGCCGTTTTGCTTTCTTCTGCCGATCGGCAAGCGAGGTTTATTGCCCCTGTGCGCCGCCCCCGACACCCGGCGCGCCGACCGCGCCGATATTGCCGAAAATATCCTCGAAGAAGCTGCGATGACGGCCCAGCGTCGGCGTGCTGTCGCCGTTCGGGCTGATCTTGCTCACCTGTTCGAGCCCGGTGCGATCGACGCCGACGACATTGCCTGCGGGATCGAAGCTGACGCGCAGCACCTGCTGTGCCACGGGCCGCGGGTGGGCGAAGGCGAGCTGGCGCGTTTCGCGCGACAGATAATAATATTCATTGTTGCCGAACTGGCCGACGAAGGTCGGACGGCCAAGCGTCTTTTCCACCGACTCGCGATTGTCGACGCCGGGGGTGATCGCCTGGGTCAGCACCGGATCAACGATATAACCCTGACGCCCCTTGAGCTGGGCGCATCCCCCCGCCGACAGCGCAAGCGCGACCCCGGCAAGGATGAGGCCCGCGCGGCGGCCGGTAAGCGAGGCAATGGTTTTCGGCATCAATCGGTCTCCGTTGCGCGCGGCTCGCCGGACGGCGGCGCAGGCGCTGGCTTGTGCGCCTCTTAACCGCAAGCGGACGGGACGCACAAGCGGCTTATGCCGCCGCAAAGCTTGCTGCAGGCTGACCGGTGCCTCTTTTCCGCGACGCCGAATGGGCCTAAGCGGTGGGCCATGTTCTCGATCAGCAAATTCTTCCGATCCGCCCCCGATCCCCGCGAAGCGCGGCGTCCGCTCTGGAATGCCGTCGTCGCGGCCGCGCGTGCGCCGCACTGGTATCTGGCGGGACAGGTTCCCGACACGCTCGACGGCCGCTTCGACATGGTCAGCTTGGTGCTGGCGCTCGTCCTCCATCGCATCGACGATGATCCCGACCAGGCGCTGGCGGGGGTTGAACTGACCGAATTGTTCGTCGCCGACATGGATGGGCAGATGCGCCAGATCGGCTTTGGCGACATGGTGGTCGGCAAACAGGTCGGTCGCATGGTTGGTGCGCTCGGCGGACGGCTGGGAGCCTATCGCGCGCCCGACGGATCGGCGGCGCTGGAAGAAGCGCTGGTGCGCAATCTGTGGCGCGGCAAGGCGCCGCCCGCCGAAGGACTGGCGCATGTCATGGCAGCGGTCGCGGCCCTGCGCACGGGGCTTGCCGCGATCCCGGTTGCGGACCTGGTCGTCGCCGACCGCTTGCCCGGAGAGCCCGCATGACCAATCCCGAGCTTTCGCACATCGTCACCCTCGCCGACGCGATGCAGGGCCGCAAGGTCGCGCTCGACACCGACGAAGCGACCCGCGCCGCGATTGCCAAGCGACTCGGCCTGATCGCGCTCGATCGCTTCGTCGTCGAGGCAGAGGTGTTCGCCGTCGCCGGCGGAATCACCGCACGAGGCAGCATCACCGCAGACGTGGTACAGGCGTGCGCCGCCACTGATCTCCCCGTCCCTGCGCACATCGCGGACCCCTTCGACCTGCGCTTCCTGCGCGACATCGGCGCCGACGCGAGCGAGGAGGAAGAGGTTGAGATCAGCGCGGATGATTGCGATGTCCTGCCGCTCGAAGGCGATCGCGTCGATATCGGCGAAGCCGCGGTGCAGACGCTGTCGCTGGCGCTCGAGCCCTTTCCGCGCCATCCCGATGCCGACCGCATCCTCGCCGAAAAGGGCGTGCTGACCGAAGAACAGGCCGGTCCCTTCGGCGCGCTCGCCCAGCTGCGCGGCAAGGACGCTTCCTGACGTCGGCAGCGGGCGTCAGTCGCGCTTGGGCTCGTCCTTGACGAGATCTGCGACCGCGGCGTCGAGACCCGAATCGGCGGGTTCCGGCTCCGCCGCGCCGTCCGCATCGGCATTGCTATCCGCCGGTTTGGCCGTTTCGTCCGCGCCTTCGCCGGACTTATCCTCGGCCGGCTTGTCACCGCGCGCGACCGGGAGCGATCCGCCGAGCGCGTTCGCGAGCCCGACCATCTGTTCGGCCAGCACCTTGTCGACGGCCGGCGCGATGTCGGCGACCTTGAAGCGCATATAGCCGCCGACGACATAGTCGAAGCGGATCGCGCTGCCCGTCGGCGTCTTTTTGATCTGGATCGTGAGCGTCCCCGTGACCGCCTCGCCCTGCAGCGGCCCGAACGCGCCCGACAGGCGCATCATTTCACCCGGCTTGGCGAAGATGATCCGCGCGTGTTGGACGCTGCCGACGCCCTGTCCTTCGTCGGGAAGTTTTTCGCAGAAACAGCCGCCAGCCTGCGAATCGAGCCAGAAATTGGCGGCATCGCCCGACCAGCTATGCTCCTTCGACCACCATTTGTCGGGCGTGCGGAGCATTTTCCACACATCTTCGGGCGTCGCGGCGACCTGCGCCGTATGCGCGACGGTGAAACCGATGTCGCTCTGGTCGATGACCTTGGCCGCTGCCGGCGAGGCGACGCACGTAGCCGCGAACAGGAGCACGCCGAAAGACGATTTCACATGCATGGATCATTCCCCCTTCGCCATCTTCATAGACGGCGCCAGGGGGGCTGACTAGCTGGCGTCGCCTTGTAGGATCGCCTCGATCGCATCGTTGACGGCGTCGATCGCGGCCATGCCATCGACCTTGCTGACGATCCCGCGCGCTTCGTAGATCGGCAGGATCGGTTCGGTCTTCGCGCGATATTCGGCCATGCGCGTGCGCACCGTTTCCTCATTGTCGTCGGGACGGCGCTTGAAATCATGGCTGCCGCACACGTCGCAGGTGCCTTTGACCTTCGGCAGCTTGTAGCGATCGTGATAGCCTTCGCCGCAATTGGCGCACGAAAAGCGTCCGGTGATCCGGTCGACCAGCGCATCTTCGTCGACGACCAGTTCGATGACATGGTCGAGCTTGCGGCCGCGCGCCGACAAGATGCCGTCGAGCGCCTCGGCCTGCGCCGCGGTGCGCGGATAGCCGTCGAAGATGACGGAGGTTTCGTTCCCGAGCTCGTCGAGCCGCTCGCCGATCAGGCCCGAGACGATTTCGTCCGACACCAGTTCGCCCGCGTCCATCACCGCCTTGGCCTGCAGGCCGATCGGCGTTCCCGCCTTGACGGCCGCGCGGAGCATGTCACCGGTGGAAAGCTGGACCATCCCATGCTCTTCCACCAGACGCGAAGCCTGCGTTCCCTTGCCGGCTCCCGGCGGTCCAAGCAAAATGATGTTCAGCGTCATGACGCCCCCTGTTGCCTACCCTGTCAGGATTTCGCCTAGCGACCGCGTCAGCGGCGCGCAATGCCGCCCTTCAATTTGGCCTTCTTGATCAGATCGCCATATTGGTGCGCGAGCATGTGGCTCTGGATCTGGCTGATCGTATCGATGGTGACATTGACGATAATCAGCAGGCTGGTGCCGCCAAGCTGGAACGGCAGGCCCGATCCGGCGATGAAATATTCCGGGATGAGGCAGATGAGCGCAAGATAGCCGGCGCCGATAACGGTGATGCGGGTCAGCACGAAATCGAGATAGGCCGCGGTATTCTTGCCCGGGCGGATGCCGGGGATGAAACCGTTCTGGCGCTTCAGATTGTCGGCGGTTTCCTCGGGGTTGAAGACGACCGCGACGTAGAAGAAGCAGAAGAAGATGATGCCCGCGGCATAGAGCGCCATATAGAGCGGCTGGCCGTGCGCGAGATACTGGTTGATCGTGATGAGGAAATCGCCCCAGGCGGTGTCGCCCTTCACATTATTGCCCAGCATCTGCGTGACGGTCAGCGGCATCAGCAGCAGCGACGAGGCGAAGATCGGCGGAATCACGCCCGCAGTATTGACCTTCAGCGGCAGGTGGCTGCGCTCGGCCTGCATCACGCCGCGCTGCGTCGCGCGCTTCGGATATTGCACCAGCACGCGGCGCTGTGCGCGTTCCATGAAGCTGATGAAGGCGATGATGATGATCGCGCCGCCGATGACTGCGACGATCGTGCCGCCGCCCATCGATCCTTCACGAACCTGCGTGAACATCTGGGCAAAGCTGCGCGGAAGCTGCGCGAGAATGCCCGCCATGATGATCAGCGAGACGCCGTTGCCGATCCCGCGGCTGGTGATCTGTTCGCCAAGCCACATCAGGAACAGCGTACCGCCGACGATGCTGATGACTGCGCCGACGCGGAACATCATGCCTGGGTCGACGACCGCAGCGATGCCCTGGCTCTGCCCGAGCGTTTCCAGGCCGACGGCAATGAAATAGCCCTGGATCGCGGTGAGCAGCACCGTGCCGTAGCGCGTATATTGGTTGAGCTTCTTGCGGCCGCTTTCGCCCTCTTTCTTGAGCGCGGCGAGGCTCGGGGCCAGCGCCGCGGCGAGCTGCACGACAATCGACGCCGTGATATAGGGCATGACACCGAGCGCGATGATGCTCATGCGCTCCAGGCTGCCGCCCGAGAAGGTGTTGAAGATGTCGAGGATGCCGCCCGACGCCGCCTGGCTGTAAAGGCGCGACAGCGCCACGGGGTCGACCCCGGGCAGCGGCACGAACGACAGGAAGCGGAAGACGATCAGCGCACCGATCGTGAACCAGATGCGGTTCTTGAGTTCGGTCGCCTTGCCGAACTTCGAAAAATTGATGCTGGAAGCAAGCTGGTCGGCGCGAGAGGCCATGGGTAGTTTCCTCGAGGATATTCCGGACCGCGCCCCCGGCGACCCCGCGCCTATGTGCGTTCGGCGGTTACGAAGCGCAAGGGGAAAGGCCCATTTTTGATGGGGCGTTCATTCGCCCCATCGATCCGCTCGCATCTGGCGGGGCCGGTACGGCTCTCGAACCTGCGCTATCGAGCGGGAATAGAGATGATCACAAAGACGAAGGGCGATCCCTTTCGGAACCGCCCCTTGTCCGAATTACTCGGCCTTCGCTTCGGCCGCCGGCAGGTCGACCTTGCCGCCCGCCTTTTCGACCGCCTCGATCGCGCCCTTCGACGCGCCGGCAACGGCGAAGTTGAGCTTCGCGGTCAGTTCGCCCTTGGCGAGGAGACGGACGCCGTCCTTGCCGCCGCGGGCCACACCGGCAGCCTTCAGCGCCGCATGGTCGACGGTCGCCTTGGGGTCGAGCTTCTTGGCATCGACCAGCTTCTGCACCTGGCCCAGGTTCACGATCGCGAATTCCTTGCCGAAGATGTTGTTGAAGCCGCGCTTCGGGATGCGCATGTGGAGCGGCATCTGGCCGCCCTCGAAGCCGTTGATCGCGACACCGCTGCGCGCCTTCTGACCCTTCTGGCCGCGGCCGGCGGTCTTGCCCTTGCCCGAACCGATGCCGCGTCCGACGCGCATGCGGCCCTTGCGGGCGCCGTTGTTGTCACGAAGATCGTTAAGCTTGATAGTCATTTTGCACTCGCTTTCGCTTTTGTCGCGCTTTGAACCCGGTGTTTCAGTCGGGTTCGATTTCACTCGACGGTTGGAAGCCGGGATAGGGCCCGGCCTTTTCCATCACGATCGCCTGCGCCACATGGCCGCGGCCATCGACGCAGGTGATCGACGGACTTCCGTGAAGTTGCCACCCCCGATTGAGCAGCCCTTCGACACGCGCGCAGAAGGCGGCATCATCGGGACCGGTCAACAGGCGATAGAGCTTCACCTTAGCCCTCGATTACTTCCACCATGTGCGGAAGCTTGCGGATCATGCCGCGCACTTCCGGGGTGTCGACCAGTTCGACTTCGCGGTTCATCTTGCCCAGGCCGAGGCCGGTCAGGATCTTGCGCTGGTCCTTGGGACGACGGATCGGCGAACCGATCTGGCGGATCTTGATCTTCTTGTCGGCCATTGTCTTACTCCGTCACCGCCGCGGCCTCAGCCTCGGCTGCACGATCGGACACGCCGCCGCGCTTGATCAGGTCCGAAACCTTCTTGCCACGACGCTGCGCGACCGACTTCGGGCTGGTCTGTTCGCCGAGCGCCTGGAAGGTCGCGCGGATCATGTTGTAGGGGTTCGACGTGCCGACCGACTTGGTCACCACATCGGCAACACCGAGCGATTCGAACACGGCACGCATCGGGCCACCAGCGATGATGCCGGTACCTGCAGGCGCCGAACGCACGGTGACGTTGCCGGCGCCGAAATGGCCGCGACCGTCATGGTGCAGCGTGCGGCCGTCGCGCAGCGGAACGCGAATCATCGCCTTCTTCGCAGCGGCGGTCGCCTTCGAAATGGCTTCGGGCACTTCGCGCGCCTTGCCATGACCGAAACCGGCGCGGCCCTTGCCGTCACCGACGACGACGAGCGCGGCGAAACCAAAGCGCTTGCCGCCCTTCACGGTCTTCGAAACGCGGTTGATGTGAACGAGCTTTTCGATCAGCTCTTCGCCACCGTCCTCGTCGCGCGGACGCCGATCGTCGCGGCGACCGCGGCCACCGTCGCGACCGCCACGTCCGCCATCACGACCGCCGCGACCACGGCGACCCGTGACTTCGGCGTTGGTGGTTTCAGGCGCCAGGATCGCCTCGGGCTGGTTGCCCTGACCCGTGGTGTTTTCGTCAGCCATAATCAGAACTCCAATCCGCCTTCGCGCGCCGCGTCGGCCAGCGCCTTGATGCGCCCGTGGAACAGGAAGCCGCCGCGGTCGAACACGACCTGCGTCACGCCCGCCTTCTTGGCGGCGTCGGCAAGGCGCTTGCCGACTTCGGCAGCAGCCGAAGCCGTCGCGCCGGTTTTGCCGCGCAGATCCTTGTCGAGCGTCGAAGCCGCAGCCAGCGTCTTGCCGGCGGCGTCATCGATGAGCTGCGCATAGATGTGGCGGCCCGAGCGGTGCACCGAAAGGCGCGGACGCCCGGCAGCACGCAGACGGAGTGCGGTACGAACGCGCTGGCGGCGTTTTTCGAAAGGGGTAAGATGTGCCATGGCTTACTTCTTCTTGCCTTCTTTGCGGAAGATGTACTCGCCGCGATACTTGATACCCTTGCCCTTATAGGGTTCGGGCTTGCGCCAGCGACGGATTTCCGCCGCGACCTGGCCGACCTGCTGCTTGTCGATACCGCTGATCTCGATCGTCGTGTTATCCGGCGTCTTGATCTCGATGCCTTCCGGCACCGCGAAATCGACATCGTGGCTGTAGCCGAGCTGCAGCTTCAGATTCTTGCCCTGCGCGTTGGCGCGGTAGCCGACACCCGTGATTTCGAGCACCTTGGTGAAGCCTTCGGTCACGCCCGTGATCAGGTTCTGCACCAGCGTGCGCTGCATGCCCCAGAAAGCGCGCGCTTCGCGGCTTTCGTTCGCGGGCTGCACCGAGATGGCGCCTTCGCCGACTTCATATTTGATGTTGTCGGACAGCGGCATCGCCAGCGTGCCCTTGGGGCCCTTGACCGACAGCTGGCCGCCGTCGATCGCAGCGGTAACGCCGCTGGGGATCGCCACTGCCTTTTTACCGATGCGCGACATTAGAACACCTCCGCCAGCACTTCGCCGCCGACATTATGCTCGCGTGCTTCGGCGTCCGAAAGGACGCCGCGCGGGGTCGACACGATGGTGATGCCCAGGCCGTTGCGAACCACCGGCAGTTCTTTCGAACCCGAATAGACGCGGCGGCCCGGCTTCGAGACGCGCGCCACGTGGCGGATCGCCGGCTGGCCTTCGAAATATTTGAGCTCGATGCGGATGCCCTTGTGCTGGCCCTTGGTGCCGAGCACTTCTTCGCTGTAGCCACGGATGTAGCCTTCGCGCTTGAGCACGTCGAGAACGCGGACACGCAGCGTCGAAGCCGGCGTCAGGACGCTGTCCTTCTTCGCCTGCTGGCCGTTGCGGATGCGGGTGAGCATATCACCCAAAGGATCGGTCATTGCCATGTTGCGTGTTCCTTACCAGCTCGACTTCACAACGCCGGGGATCAGGCCCTTGTTGGCCAGATCGCGGAGCTGAATACGGCACAGCCGGAATTTGCGATAATAAGCGCGCGGACGGCCCGTCAGTTCGCACCGGTTACGGATACGGGTCGGGTTACCGTTGCGCGGAATTTCCGCCATCTTGAGGCGCGCGATCAGACGCTCGCCGTCGTCGAGCGAGGTGTCGGCCGCAATAGCCTTCAGTTTCGCATAGCGGCCGGCATATTTCTTCACCAGCTTCTTGCGACGCTCATTCTTGTTCACCGAACTCAGTTTCGCCATGACTTAAGTTCTCTTTCCTTGTTCCTGTCCGGCCCGAGGTCCCAGCGGGGACTCAGGCGGCTTCCTTGGCCTGGGCTTCGATCGGGAAGGGGAAGCCGAACAGCTTGAGCAGTTCGCGGGCTTCCTCGTCCGTACGTGCCGACGTGGTCACGATCACATCCATGCCGCGCACCTGATCGATGCGGTCATAGTTGATCTCGGGGAAGATGATCTGTTCCTTCAGGCCGAGGGCATAGTTGCCCCGACCGTCGAAGCTCTTCGGCGACACGCCGCGGAAGTCGCGGATGCGCGGCATCGCGATGGTGATCAGGCGGTCGAGGAATTCATACATCCGCTCGCGACGCAGGGTCACCTTGCAGCCGATCGGCATGCCTTCACGCAGCTTGAAGCCGGCAATCGACTTCTTCGCCTTGGTGATAACGGGCTTCTGGCCCGCGATCAGTTCCATTTCCGAAGCGGCCGTTTCGACCTTCTTCTTGTCTTGGACCGCATCGCCCACGCCCATGTTGAGCGTGATCTTCTCGATCTTCGGAACTTCCATCGCATTCTTGTAACCGAACTTTTCGGTCATCGCCTTGACGATCTGGTCGTCATAGAGCTTGCGCATGCGCGGGGTGTAGTTGTCAGCCATTGATCGTCTCCCCGGACTTCACGGCCACGCGGACCTTCTTGCCGTCCTTGGTTTCAAAGCGGACGCGCGTCGGCTTGCCGGTCTTGGGATCGGCAACCGCGACCTTGCTGACGTGCAGCGGCGCTTCCTTGCGCTCGAGGCCGCCCTGCGGATCCTGCTGGTTAGGCTTCTTGTGGCGGGTGATGATGTTGACGCCCGCGACGACGACCTTGCCGTCCTTCGGCAGGCTCTGCGTCACTTCGCCGGTCTTGCCCTTGTCCTTGCCGGACAGGACGACGACGGTGTCACCCTTCTTGATCTTGGCCATACCCATGGTCAAAGCACCTCCGGCGCCAGGCTGATGATCTTCATATAGCCCTTGCCGCGAAGTTCGCGGACGACGGGGCCGAAGATACGGGTGCCGATCGGCTCTTCATTCTTGTTGACGAGCACGGCGGCGTTGCTGTCGAAACGGATCACCGAACCGTCGGCACGACGAACGTCCTTCGCGGTGCGAACGATGACGGCACGATGCACGTCGCCCTTCTTCACCTTGCCGCGCGGCTGGGCTTCCTTGATCGAGACGACGATAAGGTCGCCCACGCCGGCCGTGCGACGCTTCGAGCCGCCCAGCACCTTGATGCACTGGACGCGCTTCGCGCCGCTGTTGTCGGCGACTTCCAGTTGTGACTGCATCTGGATCATCGATGCATTTCCTTCTTCCTTGGCCTACCGGGCCATCCCGGCGGTTCCGTGAAACTTGCGTGAAGCCCTCAGGCTTCGGCCGCTTTCGGCTTGGTGGAGGTTTCGACCTTTTCGAGAACCTTCCACGTCTTCAGCTTCGAAATCGGCTTCGTTTCCTCGATGCGGACGGTTTCGCCAGCCTTGATGGCGTTGTCCTCATCATGGGCGTGATACTTCTTCGAACGCCGGATGATCTTGCCGTAGAGCGGGTGCTTAACCTTACGCTCCACCTTCACCACGACGGTCTTGTCGCCCTTGTCGGACACTACCGTGCCGGTCAGAATGCGCTTCGGCATGACAGTCTCCTTACTTCGCCGCCGCGCGAACGCGCGCGGTTTGTTCGGTCTTGATGCGGGCGATCGTGCGCCGCACTTCCTTGACCCGCGAAGCCTTTTCAAGCTGGCCCGTGGCGGCCTGGAAACGGAGGTTGAATGCCTCGCGCTTCAGTTCGCCAAGCTGTTCGGCGAGCTGGTCGTCGGTCTTCTTGGTCACATCTTCGGTCTTGGCCATGGCCCTCAACCCTCCAGGTGCGAGGTGTCGCCGAGGCGGGCGACGACCTTCGTCTTGATCGGCAGCTTCATCGCCGCACGCTCGAACGCCAGCGCGGCCACGGGGCCGGGAACGCCGTCGAGTTCGAACAGGATGCGACCGGGCTTGACGCGAGCGGCCCAATATTCGGGCGCGCCCTTGCCTTTACCCATACGGACTTCGGCGGGCTTCGACGACACGGGAAGGTCGGGAAACACGCGAATCCAGAGGCGGCCCTGACGCTTGATCGCACGGCTGATCGCGCGGCGAGCCGCTTCGATCTGGCGCGCGGTGATGCGCTCGGGTTCCATCGCCTTCAGGCCGTAGGAGCCGAAGTTCAGGCTGGTGCCACCCTTGGCATTGCCATGGATGCGGCCCTTGAAGGCCTTGCGGAACTTGGTTTTCTTCGGTTGCAACATGTCAGCGTTCCTTAACGGCGTTCATCGCGCGCCGGGCGAACGCCCGACGTCTGCGCGTCGAGCATCAGCCGGTCGGTCGCCATCGGGTCGTGGCCCAGGATCTCGCCCTTGAAGATCCAGACCTTCATGCCGCACACGCCGTAGGCGGTGTGGGCTTCGGCCTCGGCATAATCGACGTTCGCACGCAGCGTGTGCAGCGGAACGCGGCCTTCGCGATACCATTCGGTGCGGGCGATTTCCGCGCCGCCGAGACGACCCGCACAGTTGATGCGGATGCCTTCGGCGCCCAGACGCATCGCCGACTGAACCGCGCGCTTCATCGCACGGCGGAAGGCGACGCGGCGTTCGAGCTGGTCGGCAATGCCCTGCGCGACGAGCTTGGCATCGACTTCCGGCTTGCGGATTTCGACGATGTTCAGGCTCACGTCGCTGCCGGTCATTTCACCGAGCGCCTTGCGCAGCTTTTCGATGTCCGCGCCCTTCTTGCCGATGATGACGCCCGGACGGGCGGCATAGATCGACACGCGGCACAGCTTCGCCGGACGTTCGATGACGACCTTCGAAATCGCTGCCTGCGGCAGGGTCTTGAACACATATTTGCGGATCTTCAGATCCTCGATAAGCATGCGTCCATAATCCTGGCCTTCCGCGAACCAGCGGCTGTCCCAGGTGCGGTTGACCTGCAGGCGCAGGCCGATCGGATTGCTCTTCTGGCCCATCTTACGCCTCTTCTTCCTGTTCGCGGACGACGATGCGGATGCGGCTGAACGGCTTTTCGATCCGGGTCGATTTGCCGCGACCGCGCGCATGCCAGCGCTTCATCGTGAACGACTTGCCGACGCTCGCTTCCTTGACGACGAGTGCATCGACATCGAGGTTGTGATTGTTTTCCGCGTTGGCGACGGCGCTGGCGAGAACCTTGCGCACGTCGACAGCCATCGCCTTCTTCGAGAAAGCGAGGACGTTCATCGCGTCTTCGACCTTGCGGCCGCGGATCAGCGCGGCAACGAGGTTCAGCTTCTGCGCCGAACCGCGAATCTGCGTGCCGACCGACAGCGCCTCATTGTCCGCAACGCGGCGAGGGGATTTTTCCTTGCCCATTAGCGTTTGCCCTTCTTGTCGGCCGCGTGACCGGGGAAGAAGCGCGTCGGCGCAAATTCACCCAGCTTCATGCCGACCATGTCTTCATTGACCGACACCGGCACGAACTTGCGGCCGTTGTAGACGTTGAAGGTCAGCCCGACGAACTGCGGCAGGATAGTGGAGCGACGCGACCAGGTCTTGATCGGCGCTGAGCTGCCGCCGTCCTGAGCCGCTTCGGCTTTCTTGAGGAGATGAAGGTCGACGAACGGACCCTTCCAGACCGAGCGTGCCATGGCTTACCTCTTCTTCTTCGCGTGACGCGACCGGATGATCATCTTGTCGGTCGACTTGTTGTGGCGGGTACGGGCGCCCTTGGTCGGCTTGCCCCACGGGGTGACCGGGTGACGGCCGCCCGAGGTGCGGCCTTCACCACCGCCGTGCGGGTGGTCGACCGGGTTCTTGGCGACGCCGCGGGTCAGCGGACGCTTGCCGAGCCAGCGGCTGCGGCCGGCTTTGCCCAGGTTGGTGTTCTGGTTGTCGGGGTTCGACACCGCACCGACCGTGCCCATGCACTCGCCGCGAATGTAGCGCTGCTCGCCCGAACCGAGACGCACGATGACAAGACCGCGGTCACGACCGACGACCTGGGCATAAGTGCCGGCCGAACGGGCGATCTGGCCGCCCTTGCCCGGCTTCATCTCGATATTGTGGACGATCGTGCCGACCGGCATCTGCGACAATTCCATCGCATTGCCGGGCTTCACGTCGGTCTTCTTGTCCGCGACGACCGTATCGCCGACCGCCAGGCGCTGCGGCGCCAGGATATAGGCCAGATCACCGTCCTCATATTTGATGAGCGCGATGAAGGCCGTGCGGTTCGGGTCATATTCGAGCCGTTCGACGGTCGCCGGAACGCCCCACTTGCGACGCTTGAAGTCGATGAAGCGATACTTCTGCTTGTGACCGCCGGCGATGCCGCGCGAGGTCACATGGCCCTTGTTGTTGCGGCCACCGGTCTTGCGCTTGCCTTCGGTCAGCGCCTTGACGGGCTTGCCCTTCCACAGCGACGACTTGTCGACGAGGATCAGGCCACGCTGTCCAGGGCTGGTCGGATTATAGGATTTGAGTGCCATTTTCTCTGCTTTCCCCTATCCGTCAGACGCCGGTGGTGACGTCGATCGACTGGCCTTCGGCCAGGCGAACGATCGCCTTCTTCACGTCGCTGCGGGTGTAGGGCTTGCCCTTCCAGCGCTTGGTCTTGCCCTTGGTGACCAGCGTGTTCACGCTGAGCACCTTGACATCGAACAGCGCCTCGACGGCGGCCTTGATCGCCGGCTTCGTTGCGTCGTTGGCGACGCGGAAGACGACGGCGTCGTTTTCGCTGAGCAGCGTCGACTTTTCGGTGATCACTGGCGACAGGATCACGTCATAGTGACGCGCATCGATGGTCTTTGCCTTAGCCATTGCAGCGGGCCTCCAGCTTTTCGACCGCCGCGCGGGTCAGGACCAGCGTGTCGGCGCGAAGGATGTCATAGACGTTGGCACCGATCGCCGGCAGCGAATCGACGCCGACGATGTTGGCCGAAGCCTGGGCGAAGCTGTCATGGACCGCATCGCCGTCGATGAAGAGCGCACGGCGACCGAGGTCGAGCTTGCCGAGCTTGCCGGCCAGCACCTTGGTCTTGGCCTCCTTGAGCTCGAGCGTGTCGATGACAACGAGCTTGCCGCCCTTTGCCTTGTCGCTCAGCGCCATCTTGAGACCAAGAGCGCGGATCTTCTTGTTCAGCGAGTGGCCGAAAGTGCGGGCCCGGGGACCGTGCGCCTTGCCACCGCCGATGAAGATCGGCGCCTTGCGATCGCCGTGACGGGCGGTACCGCCGCCCTTCTGGCGACCGAACTTCTTGCCGGTGCGGGCAACGTCGCTGCGCTCGCGGGCGGCGCGGGCGGGGCCGCGACGCTTTTCGAGCTGCCAGGCGACGACACGGTGGAGGATGTCCGCCCGCGCGTCGACGCCGAAGACGTCGTCGTTAAGATCGATGTCGGCGCCAGCCTTGCCATCGAGGGTCTGTACCTTGACCTTCATGATCAGGACTCCTGTGCGCCGTCGGCCGCGGTCGTTTCGACCTCTGCTTCCGCAGGGGTTTCAGCCGGGGCATTGTTGCTGTTCGCCGCGCTCTTGACCGCCGCCGGATAAGGGGCTTCGGGGTGACGCGGCAGCTTCATCGCATCGCGAACCAGCAGCCAGCCGCCCTTCGAGCCAGGGACCGAACCCTTGACGAAGAGAAGACCGCGCTCGGCGTCGGTGCGGACGATTTCGAGATTCTGCTGGGTGCGATTGCGCGCGCCCATGTGGCCGGCCATCTTCTTGTTCTTGAAGACGCGGCCCGGATCCTGGCGGTTACCGGTCGAACCATGGGCACGGTGGCTGATCGAAACACCGTGGGTGGCGCGCATACCGCCGAAACCCCAGCGCTTCATCGCACCGGCAAAGCCCTTACCCTGGGTGACACCCTGGATATCGACCATCTGGCCGGCGACGAAATGGTCGGCCGACAGTTCGGCGCCGACGTCGAGCGTCGCGTCGTCAGCAACGCGGAATTCGACGAGCTTCGCCTTGGGCTCGACTTCGGCCTTGCCATAGGCCCCGCGCTGCGGCTTGGCGACATTCTTCGCCTTTGCCGAGCCGGCACCGAGCTGGACGGCCACATAGCCGTCGCGTTCCTTTTCGCGAACCGAGACGACCTGGCAGCCTTCGAGGCTCAGAACGGTGACGGGCACATGGCGGCCATCGTCCTGAAACAGGCGGGTCATCCCCATTTTTTTCGCGATCACGCCAGTGCGCATGATCATTCACTCCTAACAGAGGCCGGGCAGAACCATTTCCGCACGGCGTGTGGACCCCACCGAACCTGCGTTCGATGACTGTCCTCCCAGCCCGAAATTTCGATGCATCGCCCCGTCCGGGCTGAGGTGCCGCTTTCCCGTGGGATCAGCGGCAAGACGGGGGACGCAGCCCGGATCAATCCGGCGGTATCCTCCGAAACCTGAATGTGTTCCTGCGAAAGCAGAAACCCAGGGCGGTTTCAGTGCGACCTATCGGCCGCTTCTACCCTGGGCTCCGGATCAAGTCCGGAGCACGCTGGCTATTTAGGCCAACTTGATTTCGACGTTCACGCCCGCGGCGAGGTCGAGCTTCATCAGCGCATCGACCGTCTGCGGGGTGGGCTGCACGATGTCGAGCAACCGCTTGTGGGTACGCACCTCGAACTGCTCGCGCGACTTCTTGTCGACATGCGGACCGCGGTTCACGGTGAATTTTTCAATGCGCGTCGGCAGCGGGATGGGACCGCGAATGAGGGCGCCCGTACGACGTGCCGTATCGGCGATGTCGGTGGTGGCCTGATCGAGCACGCGGTGATCAAAGGCCTTCAGGCGAATGCGAATATTCTGCGTTTCCATGACTATTCCAGTCGAATCCCGTCTGACGATGCGAAAGAGCCGAAATGGCCCGTCCCGACCCCCGCATGGAGGCCGGAAAGGCCATCAAAAATCTCAAAAGCTACGAGCCGCCCGAATCACCCGATTCGAGCGGCTCGTGGCCCTATATTACTTAATGATCGAGGCCACAACCCCTGCGCCGACCGTGCGGCCACCTTCGCGGATCGCGAAGCGCAGGCCCTGGTCCATGGCGATCGGAGCGATGAGCTTGACCGTCAGCTGGACGTTGTCGCCCGGCATGACCATTTCCGTGCCTTCCGGCAGGATGACTTCGCCGGTGACGTCGGTGGTGCGGAAGTAGAACTGCGGACGATAGTTCGCGAAGAACGGCGTGTGACGGCCGCCTTCGTCCTTCGACAGGACGTACACTTCCGAGGTGAACTCGGTGTGCGGCGTGATCGAGCCGGGCTTCGCCAGAACCTGGCCACGCTCGACTTCTTCACGACCGACGCCGCGGATCAGCGCACCGATGTTGTCGCCAGCCTGGCCCTGATCGAGCAGCTTGCGGAACATTTCGACGCCGGTGACGGTCGTCTTCTTGGTGTCCTTGATGCCGACGATTTCGACTTCTTCACCAACCTTGACGATGCCGGTTTCGACGCGGCCGGTGACAACCGTACCACGACCCGAAATCGAGAACACGTCTTCGATCGGCATCAGGAAGGGCTTGTCGAGCGGACGTTCCGGCTGCGGGATCCAGCTGTCGACGGCTTCCATCAGCTTCAGGATCGCTTCCTTGCCGATGTTGTCGTCGCGGCTTTCGAGGGCGGCCAGAGCCGAACCCGCGATGATCGGAATATTGTCGCCGTCGAAGTCGCGCTTCGAAAGTTCTTCACGGATTTCGAGTTCGACGAGTTCGAGCAGTTCGGGATCGTCGAGCTGGTCAACCTTGTTCAGGAAGACGACCATGGTCGGAACGCCGACCTGCTTCGCGAGCAGGATGTGCTCCTTGGTCTGCGGCATCGGGCCGTCAGCAGCCGAAACCACCAGGATCGCGCCGTCCATCTGCGCCGCGCCGGTGATCATGTTCTTCACATAGTCGGCGTGACCTGGGCAGTCGACGTGCGCATAGTGGCGTTCCTTGGTTTCATATTCGACGTGCGCGGTCGAAATGGTGATGCCGCGTTCGCGCTCTTCGGGAGCCTTGTCGATGTTTTCGAAGTCGACCTTCTGCGACAGACCTTCTTCGGCGAGCACCTTGGTGATCGCAGCGGTCAGCGAGGTCTTGCCATGGTCGACGTGACCGATGGTGCCGATGTTGCAGTGCGGCTTCGTCCGCTCAAATTTAGCCTTAGCCATGTTTCTTGAACCTTCTTGTTCGCGTGTTGAGTTGATCAGTCCTGGACGAGCCTGCTGAATCAGGCGCCGCCCTTAGTAGGTCTTGCCGCGCGGTGCAAGCCCGCGCTTGTCCGGGTCCGCCGTGCGAGGCAAGCCCCGCACGGCCAAACCGGATCAGGCCATCTTCGCCTTCACCTCGTCCGCGACGTTGTTCGGCACTTCTTCATAGTGCGAGAACTGCATCGTGTACTGGGCGCGGCCCTGGGTGAAAGAACGCAGCTGGTTGACGTAGCCGAACATATTGGCGAGCGGCACGATGGCTTCAACCACCTGGGCGTTGCCGCGGCTGTCCGTACCCTGGATCTGGCCACGACGGCTGTTGAGGTCGCCGATCACGTCGCCCATGAATTCTTCAGGGGTAACAACTTCGACCTTCATCACCGGTTCGAGCAGCTTGATGCCGGCCTTTGCCGCCACTTCGCGCATCGCCGCACGGCCCGCGATTTCGAACGCCAGCGCCGACGAGTCGACATCGTGGTACGCACCGTCGATCAGCTTGATGTCGAAGTCGATGATCGGGAAGCCGATCATGTGACCGTTTTCAGCCGATTCGCGGAAACCCTTTTCGACCGCCGGGATATATTCGCGCGGAATGTTGCCGCCCTTGATCTCGTCGGTGAAAGTGACGCCGCTGCCGCGCTCGCCCGGGGTGACCTGGACCTTGACGCGACCGAACTGACCCGAACCACCCGACTGCTTCTTGTGGGTGTAGTCGACTTCGACCGGCTTCGCGAGGCTTTCGCGATACGCCACCTGCGGCGCACCGACATTCGCTTCGACCTTGAATTCGCGCTTCATGCGATCGACGAGAATGTCGAGGTGAAGCTCGCCCATGCCCTTGATGATCGTCTGGCCCGATTCATGGTCGGTCGAGACGCGGAACGAGGGATCCTCGGCAGCCAGGCGGTTGAGGGCAACGCCCATCTTTTCCTGGTCGGCCTTGGTCTTGGGTTCGACCGACAGCTCGATGACCGGCTCGGGGAATTCCATCCGTTCGAGGATGATCGGCGCATTGCTCGCGCAGATCGTGTCGCCCGTCGTGGTTTCCTTGAGGCCGGCGAGCGCGACGATGTCGCCCGCATAGGCTTCTTCGATGTCCTCACGCGAATTGGCGTGCATGAGGAGCATACGGCCGATCTTTTCCTTCTTGTCCTTCACCGAGTTCAGGTAGGTGCCCTTCGAGAGCGTACCCGAATAGATGCGCGCGAAGGTGAGCGAGCCGACGAACGGGTCGTTCATGATCTTGAACGCGAGCATCGACAGCGGTGCGCTGTCCGACGTCGGACGCGAATCGGCTTCCTCGGTGTCCGGGTTGATGCCCTGGACGTCGGGGATGTCGAGCGGCGAAGGCAGATAGTCGACGACCGCGTCGAGCAGCGTCTGGACGCCCTTGTTCTTGAACGCCGAGCCGCACAGGACCGGTACGAACGCCTGACCGAGCGTGCCCTTGCGGATCAGCGCCTTCAGCGTCGCGACGTCGGGCAGCGTGCCTTCGAGATAGGCTTCCATCGCATCGTCGTCCTGTTCGACGGCGAGTTCGACGAGCTTTTCGCGATATTCGGCAGCCTTGTCGGCGAGGTCGGCCGGGATGTCTTCGTAGAAGAATTCGGCGCCCAGGCTTTCATCCTTCCAGATGATCGCGCGTTCGTTGACGAGGTCGACGAGGCCCTTGAAGTCCGATTCCGCGCCGATGGGGAGGTACAGGACGGCCGGCACCGCACCCAGGCGATCGATGATCGTCTGGACGCAGTAATAGAAATTGGCGCCGGTGCGGTCGAGCTTGTTGATGAAGCACATCCGCGGAACCTTGTACTTGTCCGCCTGACGCCACACGGTTTCCGACTGGGGTTCGACACCGGCAACGCCGTCGAACGCGGCGACGGCGCCGTCGAGGACGCGCAAGCTACGTTCGACTTCGATGGTGAAGTCGACGTGGCCGGGGGTGTCGATGATGTTCAGGCGGTGTTCCGGACCCTGACCTTCATCGGCTTTCCACAGGCAGGTGGTGGCAGCCGACGTGATCGTGATGCCGCGTTCCTGTTCCTGTTCCATCCAGTCCATCGTGGCAGCGCCGTCGTGGACTTCGCCGATCTTGTAGGACTTGCCAGTGTAATAGAGAATGCGCTCGGTCGTCGTGGTCTTGCCGGCGTCGATGTGCGCCATGATACCGAAATTACGATAGCGTTCGAGCGGATGGCTGCGTGCCATGATCTTTTCCTCGGTTTTTGGGGGAAGCCTTTGGAGCCGCCCCCGATATAGGAAGTTTTGTTGCGATTGCGAGACGCCGGGGGGCGCCCTCGCAAATTACCAGCGGTAGTGGCTGAAGGCGCGGTTCGCTTCGGCCATGCGGTGCGTGTCTTCGCGCTTCTTGACCGCGTTGCCGCGATTGTTCGACGCATCGAGCAGTTCGCCCGACAGGCGCGCGGCCATCGTGGTTTCGCTGCGGTTGCGCGCCGCGGTGATCAGCCAGCGGATCGCGAGCGCCTGCGCGCGGTCCGGACGGACTTCGACCGGAACCTGATAGGTCGCACCGCCGACGCGGCGGCTGCGCACTTCGATGTTCGGACGGATGTTGGCGAGCGCCTCATGGAACACGCCGAGCGGTTCCTTCTTGGCGCGGGCTTCGACCGCTTCGAGCGCACCATAGACGATGCTTTCGGCGACCGACTTCTTACCGTCGAGCATGACACTGTTCATGAACTTCGACAGTACGACATCCCCGAAACGGGGATCGGGCAGGATTTCGCGGCGTTCAGGACGACGACGACGAGCCATAGGTAATTCCTTTTACAACAGCATCCCGGCGCAACGCGCCCGCGGGATGATCAAATAGCCGAAAAAGCCGTCCTTACTTCGGACGCTTCGCACCGTATTTCGAACGGCTCTGCTTGCGGTCTTTCACACCCTGGGTGTCCAGAACGCCGCGCAGGACGTGGTAACGGACACCGGGAAGGTCGCGCACACGGCCGCCGCGGATCAGCACGACGCTGTGTTCCTGGAGGTTGTGGCCTTCGCCGGGGATGTAGGAAATAACTTCGCGCTGGTTGGTCAGGCGGACCTTCGCAACCTTGCGGAGCGCCGAGTTCGGCTTTTTCGGGGTCGTCGTATAGACACGGGTGCAAACGCCGCGCTTCTGCGGGTTCGCTTCCATCGCCGGGACCTTGGACTTCACCTTTTGCGGAGTCCGGCCCTTGCGGACCAGCTGGTTGATCGTGGGCATGAATGCTTCACCTTCAAGTGTCCGCCCATCGGAGCGAACGGTTACTCTACCGCGGTGGATGAAGCTCCGGGGCATCGAAATGCCCCGACCTGATAACAGCAAAAGACCCCGGCGGACACATTCGTCCTCCGGAGGCTCCATCCGCGCCAGCAATGTTCAAGCGCTGTTGTGAACGAGTTTGGCGAAAAGTCCGCCGCTTTCGATCGGGGGCGCCCCTAGCGGTGATTCCCTTTGCGGTCAAGCGTCAAGCGGCTTGCGCCGCGGATTTCCGGCCGGTAGCGCCCCGTAAATGCCGCCGGTCCGCCACGCCAGCTTCGCACCGCACGTCGCGCCCGACGCGCGCCTGCTGATTCTCGGCAGCCTGCCCGGCGCGCGGTCGCTCGCCGAGCGGCGCTATTATGCGCATCCGACGAACCAGTTCTGGCGGCTGGTGGGCGCAGCGATCGACCGGCCACTCGCCACCATGACCTATGACGAGCGGCTGGGCGCACTCGCGGATGCGAAGATCGGGCTGTGGGACGTGATCCGTTCGGCCGAGCGGCTTACGAGCAGCGATTCGCTGATCCGCGAGGCCGAGGCGCACGACCTTGCGACACTGATCGCGGCACTGCCCGACATGCGCATGATTGCCTTCAACGGCGGCAAGGCCGCAGCGATCGGGCGAAGGCAATTGCCAGTGCTTGAGGGCGTCGCGCTCGTCGATCTGCCATCAAGCAGCGCAGCGAATACGGTGGGCTATGCGGCGAAGCTGGAGCGGTGGCTGGAGTTGCGCGCGGCGTTGGCATAATGAAGCTCGTCATTGCGAGCGAAGCGAAGCAATCCAGAGCTGGTTGACGCTACCCTGGATTGCCGCGTCGCTTCACTCCTCGCAATGACGATGCGGGTCAATCAACCACTTCCCCCCGCGCCATCACGAAATCGACTTTCTTCAGCACGGTCACGTCGGCGACCGGGTCGCTCGCCACCGCGATGATATCGGCGCTCTTGCCCGGCGCGATCGTGCCGATTTCGTCGGAGAGGCCGAGCAGATCGGCGGCGTTGACCGTCGCGGCCTTGATCGCGTCAATCGGCGTCATGCCGTGCTGGACCAGCAGTTCGAATTCGTCGGCGTTGCGGCCATGCTTGGACACGCCCGCGTCGGTGCCAAAGGCGATACGGACGCCGCGCGGGACGAGTTGCTCGAGGCTTTTGCCGGTGATCGAGATGCGCCAGCGAATCTTGGCGAGCACATCGGGTTCATAGGCATTCGCGTTCGCCGCCAGCCGTTCCTTGTAGCCGCTCACGGTCGACAGGGTCGGAACATAATAGGCCTTCGACTTCGTCCAGGCGGCGATCGTCGCTTCGTCGAGGATCGTGCCATGCTCGATCGAATCGGCGCCGGCGTCGAGCGCCAGGCGGATGCCGTCGGCGCCGTGCGCATGGACCGCGACCTTTTTGCCGAACATATGCGCGGTATCGACGATCGCCTTGGCTTCGTCGTCGAACATCTGTTTGCCGAGCCCTGCGCCAATGCGGCTGTTGACGCCGCCGGTCGAGGCGAATTTGATCACGTCGGCGCCGCGCCCGACCTGAAGCCGGACGGCGCGGCGGCAATCGTCGGCACCGTTGCAGGTGTTGCCCGCTCCCTGGAAATAGGGGCGCAGTTCGTCCCGATAGCCGAGCGATCCGTCCATATGCCCGGCGCTACCCGAAATCGCATTACCCGCATCGACGATGCGCGGCCCCTCCACCTTCCCCGCAAGGATCGCGTCGCGCAGCGCCAGCGTGGCGCCGTCGCCATCGCCCAGATTGCGCACCGTGGTGAAGCCCGCGCGCAGGGTCTTCATGCCGTTTACCTCGGCATTGAAGGCCTGTGCTGCAGGGCTGAGCGTCACTTCCTCGAGCTGACCCGCCAGGCCGCCAGCATCGCTGGTCAGGTGGACGTGGCTGTCGATCAGGCCGGGCAGGACATATTTGTCCTTGAGATCGATCAGCACCGCGCCCGCATCGGCCGGCTGGAAGCCGTCGAGGATCGCGACGACCTTGCCATTTTCGACGATGATCGTCGTCGCGCCGCGCACCGGCTTGCCCGGCTCGGCCATCAGCTTGCCCGCATGGATCACCGTGCGCGCCGGCGCCTGCGCCATAACCGGCGCCGAAAGCAGCGCGCCTGCCAGCGCGAGCGGAAGAAGCATCGTCGATTTCATAAATATGTCCCCTGTTGCCCAGTGGCAGCCTGCTTAACCGGGTAACATGGCAACCGCAAAGTGTGCCACGGCTACCTTGCCGTCGCGGGCGCCGCGTCCTATGGCGCGCGGCGTCATGACGGTACCGATCGATCATATCGACTGCTGGATCTTCGATCTCGACAACACGCTCTACCATCCGTCGGCGCGGCTGTTCGACCTGATCGATGCGCGCATGGGCGCCTTCATCATGCGCCTGATGGGCGTCGATGCCATCGAAGCGCGGCGCGTGCAGAAGCAATATTTCCACGATCATGGCACGACGATGGCGGGGCTGATGCGCCACCACGGCGTCGATCCCGAAGATTTCCTGATCGACGTTCACGATATCCCGCTCGACCGGCTGGCGCCCGATGCGCGGCTGCGTGCCGGCCTCGAACGCCTACCCGGCCGCCGTCTGATCTTCACCAACGCCGATGCCGATTATGCGGCCCGCGTGCTTGACGCGCGGGGCATCGCCGATCTGTTCGACGGCATCTGCGATATTCGCACGACGCACTATACGCCGAAGCCCGAAGCCGAAGCTTATCGCATGATGATCGGCCATCTCGGAATCGATCCGGCGAAGAGCCTGTTCGTCGAGGATATGGCGCGCAATCTGACCCCCGCCAAAGCGCTGGGAATGACGACCGTATGGCTGGACAATGGCAGCGAAAGCGGCCATCGCGACCACCTGCCGGACCATGTCGATTTTCATGTGAACGACATCGCCGACTGGCTTGATGCGCTTCCGGAACATTTTGGGCCGTAACCTTGGGGAATTTCATGAGCACCGACCTGCAATCGACGATCGAAGCCGCCTGGGATGCGCGCGAAACGCTCGGGCTGACGACGACCGGCGCGGTGCGCGACGCGGTCGAGGCGGCGCTCGCGGGCCTCGATGACGGCAGCTTCCGCGTTGCCGAGCGCGATGCCGGTGGTACGTGGCAGGTCAATCAGTGGCTTAAGAAGGCGGTGCTGCTCTCCTTCCGCCTCAACGACATGGAGATTATCGAGGGCGGCGCCGGCGGCGCGACCTGGTGGGACAAGGTGCCGTCGAAATTCGCCGGCTGGGGCGAGAACCGCTTCCGCGATGCCGGCTTCCGCGCCGTTCCCGGATCGATCGTCCGCCGGGGCGCCTTCATCAGCAAGGGCGCCGTGCTGATGCCGAGCTTCGTCAACATCGGCGCCTATGTCGGCGAGGGATCGATGGTCGATGCCTGGGCCACCGTCGGCAGCTGCGCGCAGATCGGCGCCAACGTCCATCTCTCGGGCGGCGCCGGGATCGGCGGCGTGCTCGAACCGCTGCAGGCCGGACCCGTGGTGATCGAGGATGGCGCCTTCATCGGCGCGCGCGCCGAAGTGGCCGAGGGCGTGATCGTGCGCGAAGGCGCGGTGCTGTCGATGGGCGTCTATCTTGGCGCGTCGACCAAGATCATCGACCGCGCGACCGGCGAAGTCTTCATCGGCGAGGTTCCGGCTTATTCGGTCGTTGTCCCGGGTTCGCTTCCGGGCAAGCCGCTTCCCGACGGAACGCCGGGGCCGTCGCTCTATTGCGCCGTCATCGTCAAGCGCGTCGATGCGCAGACTCGCGCGAAGACAGGGATCAATGAGCTGCTGCGCGACTAAAGCAGATGCGTCGCCCCCGCGAAGGCGGGGGCCGGTGGAGGCCTTGTGCCATGCCGATAGCAGCCCCCGCCTTCGCGGGGGCGACAGGACTTACCGCTCGCTGAGGTAATAGCGTTCGCGCGCCGTCAGATCGTCGTTCAGATCATAGACGATCGGCTGGCCGGTCGGGATTTCGAGGCCGGTGATGTCGGCGTCGGAAATGCCCGACAGATGCTTCACCAGCGCGCGCAGGCTGTTGCCGTGCGCCGAGATCAGCACCGTCCTGCCGTCCCGCAACTGCGGCGCGATCGCGCTGTCATAATAAGGAAGAACGCGCGCGATCGTGTCTTTCAGGCTTTCGGTCGCCGGGATCGCGATGCCCGCGTAGCGCGGATCACGCGACAGGTCGTAGGGCGAGCCGGCCTCAAGCGGCGGCGGCGGGGTGTCGAAGCTGCGGCGCCAGATCTTCACCTGATCCTCGCCATGCCTGGCCGCGGTCTCCGCCTTGTCGAGGCCGGTGAGCCCGCCATAATGGCGTTCGTTGAGGTGCCAATCCTTCGTCACCGGCAGCCAGAGCCGGCCCATCGCCTCGAGCGCGAGGTTGAGCGTCTTGATCGCGCGCGTCTGGACCGAGGTGAAGCAGGTGTCGGGTGCGATACCCTTTTCCTTCATCAGTTCGCCCGCCGCCCACGCCTCGGCCGCGCCTTTTTCGGTGACATCGACGTCCCACCAGCCGGTGAAACGGTTTTCGAGATTCCACTGCGACTGGCCGTGACGGATGAGGATGAGCTGCGGCATGATCTGTCCTTTCGATAAAGGGCGCGCCCGCGCGGGCGATTCGGGGGCGCCATAGCGCGGCTTTCGGGCAAGGACCACCGCCCCTCTTGAAAAGGGTCGGCGCCATCCCAGATTCGTCTCATCCGGTTGCCGAAACGGGGCCGGATGGAAGCCGCGGCAGGCCATGCTGCGGCCCGATGACTTCGCTTTGCAAGGAAGGAATGACCCATGCGTAACAGCTTTGACTGGACCCCCTATCGCCGCTCGACCGTCGGTTTCGATCGTCTGTTCGACTTTCTGGAAAACAGCGGTTCGGCCGAAAATTATCCGCCCTTCGATATCGAGAAGGTCGCCGACGACCATTTCCGCATCACTGTCGCGGTGGCGGGTTTCAAGAGCGACGAGATCGACATCACCGCGCAGCAGAATATGCTGACCGTCAGCGGCCGCAAGGCGCCCGCGAAGGACGGCGAAACGCGCCAGCTTCTGTATAGCGGCATTGCGACGCGCGCCTTCGAGCGCCGCTTCCAGCTTGCCGATTTCGTGCGCGTAGATCGCGCCGACCTGGCCGACGGGCTGCTGATCATCGACCTGGTGCGCGAAGTGCCCGAAGCGATGAAGCCGCACAAGATCGCCATCGGCGGCACCCAGCCCACGGCGATCGAAGCCAAGAAAGCCGCGTAAGCCAGCGGCTAACGCCGGTCCGAATGGGCCGTATGAACGGGGTCCGGCTGTCCCTTCCGGGCCCCGTTTCTGTTTTGCGTTGCTAGATTGCGCGCGTCATGAAGCGACTGAATGGATCGGGCCTGTAATCCGCGAAAGGCGCACAGTCCGTGAAGCCATGCCGCCGGTAGAGCGCAAGTGCCGGCTCGAAGGCAGCGCCTGACCCGGTTTCGAGGCTGAGCCGCTCAAGCCCGCCCGCGCGGGCCGCTTCGATGATGTGGCCCAGCATCCGCGCGGCGACGCCGCGGCGCAGAAAGGCGTCGGCGGTGCGCATCGACTTGATTTCGCCGTGCCGCCTATCGAGTCGCTTCAGCGCGCCGCAGCCCGCCAGATCGGGGCCGCAATGGATCGACCAGAAAGTAACACCCGGCGCCTTCAGTCCCTCGAAATCGAGGAAATGGCAGCTTTCCTCGGGCGAGTTTGCGAGCATGCCGGCAAAATGCCGTTCGAGCAGCGCGCGGATCGGGGCGCCCGACAGATCGTCCTCGACGATACGCCAGCCATCCCGATCCGCGGCATCGGTCAAAGCATCTGGTCCAGCGTCGCGAGACACGCGTGCGCCAGCAGCTTCGATCGTTCGGGCGACCAGCCGGCGACGGGATCGGGCAGATCGCGATTGTCCTTGAACGGCATTTCGATCGTCATCGACACCGCACCAAAGCGTTCGGCGAGCTGCGTCGTCGACATCGACAGATTGGCCTTGCCCGGCGCCGAGCTTTCATAGCCGAGGGCGGTCTGGAAATCGGGCGTGTTGGCGGCAAGGGCGGACTGGAAGGCCAGATAGCGCGCCTGTTGCTCGTCCTTCAACGACGGGATGCCCTCGAAACCCGCGAGGAACACCGCCGGAATCGCCTCGTCGCCATGAACGTCCATCGCCCAGTCGACGCCGCTTTCGTCCATCGCATTGCGCACCGCGAGCACTTCGGGGCTGCGATCGGCAGTCGGATTGTCCCATTCGCGGTTGAGATTCACCCCGGCAAAGTTGGTGCGCAGATGACCGCGGCGCGACCCGTCGGGATTCATGTTCGGGACGATGTGGAATCGGCATTTCTGCCGTAGCGACCGGGCATGGGGATCGGCCGGATCGGTGAGCTTTTCAAGCGCGCCTTCCATCCACCATTCGGCCATGCTCTCGCCCGGATGCTGGCGCGCATACAGCCACACCTGGACCGGCCCGGTGCCCATTTCGAGGCAGTCGATCGGCTGCCCCTCGAGACTGGCGCCGAGACAGCGATAGGAAACGCCGTCGCATTCAGCGACAGAGGCGACCAGGTCGTGATGCCGTTCCATCGAATAGGGCGCGAAATAGGCGATCCACAATATCTGCCCTTCGGCGCTGTGGTTGATGGTGAGCGTCCCGGCATCGTAGCCGGTGTCGAGCCGGAACCAGTTTTCGCGGTCATAGCTGGCGCAGGCGGCATAGCCGGGCCAGCCATCGGGATAAGCCGAATCGCCCAGCCCGGCGATCGCCAGTTCAAGTTCATCGCCCACCGCGCAGGCCACGCGGAAATGGAACCACTGGAAGAAATCGGATTCGCGATCCTTGCGGATCGAAAGGCGGGCACGCGTGCCATCGATCGAATCCACGACGATATTGCCGCTGTCGAAAGCGGCGTTGATGCTGATTGTCATGGGACGCTGATAGTGCGTCCCGATTCGCCGGGGAAGTCCTTGAATAGGGCTTCGGCCAATTTCGCCGCAGCAATCGACGGTTGTGCCGCAGGCGCCTTCACCGGCACCGCACTGAGCGCCCGGCCTTCCCACACGGCCTGGCCCGTGGCCGCGTCATCGATGCGCACCGACAGCTGCAAATCCTGCATCTGTTTCGGCCCGCCACCAAGATTGATGCCGATCCCGAGGCCCACCCCCGAGCCATAGCTGCCGGTCGATCCGCCAACACCGACCGAAACCGGCGAACGCTTTGCAAGCGGCATGCGATCGTTTCGGTCGAAGGCGATGCGAACCTTCAGCGGCGCGGCGGTGCCTTCGGGCGCAGCGACGAAGCCCAGCAATTGCAGCTGACGCTCCACCGCGATGCGATAGCTGTTCCATTCGAGCGACGGCTGCGCCGCGCCGCCCGTCGCCGAGGCATCGCCGTGCGGCAGCACCTCGACGGCATAGCGCGTGCCTGGGCCCAGGCCGGCGGTCGCATTGTTATGGAAGCGGGTAACCTCGACGGGTGGAACCGCCGTGGCACAACCGCCGAGCGCAAGCGCCGCTGCCGCGAGCAGGGCGACGGAAAAATGACGCGTCATGCCCGCATCATGCGCCAGCAAAAATGGCTTGGCAATGAACGAGGTGGGGGGCGTGGCCCCCGCACCCGCGAATTCAGCGATAGAAGATATGGTTGTCGATCTGCGCGATGCGCGTCTTGCGCCAGCCGGGCGAGACGTAGCGCGCATGGAAGAACAGTGCGCCGGGCGCCCTATTCTGCCAGCTGTCGTCGCGCGCAATCTGCGCGATCGCCAGCGCGTTCGACCATTGGACGGCATTGCGCACGGCGGGCATCTTGCCGCGGCGCACGAAGCTGAACTGGCTCGGCTGATGGACGACGCCGCACAGGGTCGTCGGGAAGCGGCCCGACTTCGCGCGGTTGATCACGACATGCGCGACCGCGAGCTGTCCCGCCAGCGATTCGCCGCGCGATTCGAAATAGACCGCCTGTGCCAGGCAGCGCAGTTCGGGATCGATCGTCTCGGGCTTCGGGGTCGCCGCGACCAACTGGGCCAGCGTATCGGCAACAGCGCTGTCGTCGGTGGCGATATCGACCGGCGTTTCGGCTTCGGTCGACGGAGCTGCCGCATCGCTGTCAGTCGGCGCATGGGCGGCGGGCAGCGTGATTGCGGGGATGTTGGCGTCGGCAGCCAGGTCACTGGCGAAGCCGGGTTCGGCCAACGACAGCGCGGCAAAGGCAGTCATGCCCACGGCAGCCACGCTGGCAGCGTTCAGAATACGACTCATCTAATCCGTCAAAAGGGCGGCTGACGAACCTAAATCTAACAGGCTGGGGGATCGTCGATCCTGAACCACCTGCGGTCGTCATCCGACTGCGTGTCCATATCGGTAAATCGGGCCTGTCCGAAAAGACGGATGCAACCCGCGATACGACCTACGCGTTATCAAGTGGCCGGGCACCTATTGTGCGCCGCAACAGAGTCAAGTTAACGCGCCCCACTCCGCGACGAGTCGTGGCGCATCTGCGATATCCAGTTCGACGATCCACAAGTCGGGATCGGCCTTTCGCCGCCGGTCCTGATAGTTTACGCGTTCTTCACCATCGCTAGCGGGGTCGGGTCCGACCGCTTCCCATACATAATTACCGGTCATCGCAAAGCGGCGTTCGAGCAGCGGCCCCGCGACCCCGCGGTCGCTGCACTGGACGAGGATCGAGCCGGAATGATCGTCGCCCGCGGCAAGAACCGCAGCGAATCCGCCCGCGGCCTCGGTTTCGCGGATAAGAAGATCGACGAGGAACCGGCTGGTGAAGCGCGTCATCGGAGCAGCCGCCCCGGAAGGTCAGGCCGCGTCGCGCGCTTCGGCATCGACGAGCATCGCATAAAGCGCTTCGTCATTCTTCGCACCGCGCAATCGTTCGGCAATGCTGTCGTTGCGCAGCATCCGCGATACGCCGGCGAGGGCCTTCAGATGGTCGGCGCCCGCGTCGAGCGGCGACAGCAGTACGAAGAGAAGATCGACCGGCAAACCATCGACCGCCTGAAAATCGATCGGGCGCGCGAGCTGCAGGAACATGCCGCGCACGCCGTTGAGATCGGCCATCTTGGCATGCGGCAAGGCAATGCCGCGACCGAAGCCGGTCGAACCGAGCCGTTCGCGCTCGAGCAGCGCCTCGCTCACTTCGCCCGCGTCGAGCCCCAGCGACCGCGCCGCCAGTTCGCCCACATAGGGGAACAGCGCCTTTTTGGCATCAAGCTGCACATTGGCACGCACGGTGGCCGGATACAGGAGGGAGGATAGGTTCATCGGTCTGGTCAAATCTGCATGGCCGCAAGGCGACGCCACGCGGGTCATCCTGTTGGCGTTGGTTCGCTTGAGCGGACTAGGCTGGCCCCCGCCGTCCGGCTTTCGGGCTTTGTTGGGCGCGGCCCTTAGGCCGAACGGCAGAGAAAATCCAGCCCTATTGTCTACTAGCGGGGCTCGACCCAGCCGATCGTACCGTCGCGGCGGCGATAGACCATGTTGTGCGACCCGGTCTTGCTGTTGACGAAAAGCAGCGCATTGGTGTCACGCAAATCCAGCATCATGACCGCATCGGACACGCTGCTCGTCGGGATATCGACGCGGGTTTCGGCGATGATCGCCGGCGCATCGCCCGCATCTTCATCATCGGTGCCGCCGTCGAAAACGACATAGCTGGCATTGTCCTCGATCGTCTCGATCGTCACCAACTGCGCACCATTGCCGTTGTTGCGGTCCTTCAGCCGACGCATATAGCGGCGCAGCTGCTTTTCGATACGGTCGGCCGCGCCCTCAAACGCGACATGCGCGTCCTGCGCCTGGCCATGGCCTTTCAGGACCAGACCCTGCATGACATGCGCGACGATGTCGCACTGGAAACTGTCGTGCGGTCCCTTTCCGAAGGTCGCGTGCGCCCCGATCGCGCGCGAGAAATATTTGTCGGCAATCGCGTTCATCCGGTCCGACACATGCGCCTGCAGCGCTTCGCCGGTTTCGATCTGGTGGCCAGAGACGCGGATTTCCATTTTTCTTCTCCTTCAGTCATGTCCACGGGATCGCGGGGGAGCCGCGATCAGGGACTATCGTGCCACAGGGGTTGATTGAGCGTGGCGACGAATTCTGCATGACGCGCCAGTTCGGCCGGGGTTGCACCGTGCGGGCGCGGTTCGCGAAACGGGCGGGTGGGGGCGACCGATCGGACTGGTGCCGGGGCGGCACCCCGCGCCGCGGCGGTGGGTTCGGCGGCGAGCCCCAGCCCGATCTGCCGCCCGCCGGTCATTTCGATATAGAGGTGCGCCAGCAGTTCGGCGTCGAGCAGCGCGCCGTGCTTGACGCGGTGGCTGCGGTCGATGCCGTAGCGCGTGCAAAGCGCATCGAGGCTGTGCTTGGCGCCCGGATGAAGCTTGCGTGCCATCTGCACGGTGCAGCACATGCGCGCCATATCGAGCGGCGGCCGGCCGACGCGCGCCAGTTCGGCGTTGACGAAACCGAAGTCGAAAGCAGCATTGTGCGCCACCATCGGCGCATCACCAAGAAAGTCGAGCAATTCGTCGACGCGCGCGGCAAAGAGCGGCTTGTCGGACAGAAACTGGATCGAAAGGCCGTGCACCGCCTCGGCCTCGGCCGGCATATCGCGTTCGGGGTGAAAATAGGCGTGAAAGGTCCGCCCCGATTCGCGGCGGTCGATCAATTCGATGCACCCGATTTCGACCAGCCTGTGCCCCGTTCTGGGGTCGAGTCCCGTGGTTTCCGTATCGAAGATTATCTCACGCATCTTTCAAACAATCTGGACCCTATTGCGCATGGAAACAAGAGGCGATCCGCCGAACCTGACGATGGGTCTCGCTTTTCGGGCGGCCGGTTTCGATCAGGAAATCGGCGCGCGCGCGCTTGACGCGATCGGGAACCTGCAGGCCCCGGATCGCCTTGAACTTTGCGTTGGTCATGCCGGGCCGGCGCAGCACGCGTTTGCGCTGGATCCACATCGGTGCGGTGACGACGGCGACGGCGCCGACGCGGTGCCAGCCTCCTTTTTCGAACAGGAGCGGAATGTCGAGCACGACGACGTCGCGCGCGCGGTGACGGGCAAGGAATTTCTTCTGCGCGCGGCCGACTGCGGGATGGACGATCGCTTCGAGTGCGGCAAGCTCGTGACGGTTGCCGAGCACGCGGCGGCTGAGTTCCTGGCGATCGACGCCGCGCGGACCGGTGGTGCCGGGAAAGCGCGCCTCGATCGCGGCGACCAAGGCACCGCGGGGACCTTGCAGGCGGTGAACTTCGGCATCGGCATCGAACACCGGCACCCCTTCGCGTTCGAACATCGTCGCCGCGGTCGATTTCCCCATGCCGATCGAACCCGTCAGGCCGAGAATGAACGGTCGGCGAAGCCGCGATCCGGGGCGCTTGTAATGCGTCATGCCGTCAGAATCGCGCGCAATTCCTCGTCGCGTCCCTCGGGCGGCGGCGCGCCGAAAAACAGCTCGAATGCCAGGGCCGCCTGACCGATCAGCATGTCGAGCCCATCGACGATGTCCAGCCCGCGCGCGTCCGCAGCGCGGAGCAGCCCTGTTATCAGCGGTGCGTAAACAAGATCGTATACGATCGCATCGTCGGGCAACGGCGACAGGTCGAGGTCGAGCGGCGGCTGACCCATCATGCCGAGACTGCTCGAATTGACGAGCAGCGCAGCGGGCGGAAGCGGGGCATCGAGCGCGACGACATCGCCCTTGAGCCCGAAGGTGGCAAGCAGGCCCATCGCCTTCAGCGGCGAACGGTTGAGGATGGTGACATGCCCGACCTTCGCGCGCGCGAGCGCGAAAAGCACCGCCCGCGCTGCGCCGCCCGCGCCGATCAGCACAACCGGCGCGCCTTCGAGATCGAGTTCGGCGAGCGGGGCATAGAAGCCCGCAGCATCGGTGTTGGTCCCGATAAGCGCCCCGTCTCGCTGCCGCACGATCGTATTCATCGCGCCGATCGTGCCGCGAATGTCGCCCGGATCATCGACCAGATCCATCACCGCGATCTTGTGCGGAATGGTGACATTGCATCCGCGCCAGGCGGGATCGGTCCGGCGCTCGGCGATATAGGCCGCCAGATCGTCGGGCTTCACATGCGCGCGCCGATACTCGCCCTTCATGCCCAGCGCATCGAGCCAGAAGCCATGGATCAGCGGCGATTTCGACTGGGCGATCGGATCGCCGATCACCTCGGCATAAGGGGCAGAATCGGCAGCGCTCATTGCGGCGCCAGCCCGGTCGCGCGCAGCCATGCCATCAACGGCAGCATCGGCATGCCGATGATCGTCCAGGGATCGCCTTCGACCCGATCGAACAATTGCACGCCCGCCCCCTCGATTTCGTAACAGCCAACGGTCCAGCGGATGCTGTCCCAATGCTGCGCCACATAGTCGGCGATGAAGGCGTCCGACAAGGGCCGCATCCACAGCCGCGCCTCACCGATCGCGCGCCAGACCGGCGCGCCGTCGCGCGCCACAACGACCGCGCTGAACAATTTGTGCCGCGTTCCCGCCATGCGGCGCAGATGGTCTGCTGCCTCATCGGGGCTCTCAGGCTTGGCGAGCATCGTCCCATCGGCGAGCGCGAGCGTCGAATCGGCACCGATTACGGTAACGCCGGGCAGCCGAGAAGAAATCTTGATCGCCTTGGCCTCCGCCAGCGCATCGGCGATGTTGCGCGCCGTCTGGCCGGCGGCAACGAGACCGGCCGTCAGCGCCTCTTCATCGACATGCGCCGCGGTTGCTTCGAACGCGATTCCGGCCGCGCGCAGCATCGCGGCACGGCCGCTGCTCTGCGATGCAAGGACGATCTGCGTCATGCCGGCCGGCCTCCGCGATCCTCGACCAGCTTGATCACCGCAGCCGCCGTTTCCTCGATCGAACGGCGTGTGACGTCGATCACCGGCCAGTCATTGTCGGCGAACATGCGGCGGGCATAGGCGATTTCGGCTTTCACGCGTTCATCGTCCACATAGGCGGTTTCGGGCGCCTGATTGAGCGAGAGCAGACGGTTGCGCCGAACCTGGACAAGGCGGTCGAGGCTGGTCGTCAGCCCGACGACGAGCGGACGCTTCAGATGATAGAGCGCGTCGGGCGGCGGCGATTCGGGAACGATCGGAATATTGGCCGTCTTGTATCCCCGATTCGCCAGATAGATGCTCGTCGGCGTTTTGGAGGTTCGCGATACGCCGGCGAGCAGGATGTCGGCCTGTTCCCAATTTTCCCAGCCGATCCCGTCGTCATGTGCGACGGTGAACTGGATCGCCTCGACGCGCGCGAAATAGGCGGCATCGAGCGCATGCTGACGGCCCGGTCGCGCCTTGGCTTCCTGCCCGAGCATGCGCGACAAGGCGTCGGTTACGGCGTCGAGCGCAGGAACAAGCGGCAGGCCCTGAGCCTCGGCGCGGCGCTCGAGACTGGCGCGCAACTCACCGTTGACGAGGGTGAAGAGGATCATGCCCGGGCTCGCCTGAACCTCCGCCATGATCCGGTCGAGATGCGATTCCGAGCGCACCATCGGCCAGAAATGGCGCACGACTTCGACATCGTCGAACTGTGCGATCGCGGCCTTGGCAATATTTTCGAGCGTTTCGCCGGTGGAATCGGATATGAGGTGAAGGTGAAGGCGGTCCATCGCCTCTCTTGCCGCCTTGCGATCCGAAAAGGCAAGCCGTGAAGCGAATTTCCGAGGCTGTGGATAAGTTCGCGGACAAGCCCCGGGATGAAATCGGCAGGGCGATTCCATCCCCGGCCGCGTCGATTCCGCCCCACCGCTTATCCACAAGGAACGAGTCTTATCCACAGGCTGTGAATAGCGGGGATGAGAGCCAACGACTCTGTGGGGTCTGGCGGGCCAGCGGGAGTCAAGCTGTTGGCAAAAAGGGCGGCTGCGCCTAAAGCGCGCTTATCCGCCCGCCAACAATCCACCACAATCATTTATATATATTATGAAGAGAGAAAGAGGGGCCGCGTGAAGGCGTCATCGAAGAGCTTGCTGGCAACGCTGCGTGGGGTGCGGCAGGAACGGCCTGCCCTGTGGCTGATGCGTCAGGCCGGTCGTTATCTTCCCGAATATCGTGCGTTGCGGGCGACCAAGGGCGGCTTCCTGGAACTATGCTATGATCCTGAGGCCGCAGCTGAAGTGACGCTGCAGCCAATCCGCCGCTTCGGTTTCGACGGCGCCATTCTCTTTTCGGACATTCTGGTCGTGCCGCATGCGCTGGGCCAGCGGCTGTGGTTCGAGACGGGTGAGGGGCCGCGGCTCGCCCCGCCGCTCGTCGATAGCGCCCTGGCGTCGCTCGAGGCGGCGCCCGAGCGGCTTGACGCGGTCTATGCAACGGTAGCGCGCGTGGCAGCCGCCTTGCCGCCCCAGACGACCTTTCTGGGATTTGCCGGCAGTCCCTGGACAGTCGCCACCTATATGGTCGCCGGCCAAGGATCGAAGGACCAGGCGGCCGCCCGGCGCATGGCGCTTTCCGATCCGGCGGCGTTCGGGGCGATCATCGATGCGATCGTCGACCTCAGCGTGACCTATTTGTCGGGGCAGATCGAACAGGGGGTCGAGGCGGTCCAGTTGTTCGACAGCTGGGCAGGAAGCCTGTCGCCCGCCGAGTTCGAACGCTGGGTGATCGCGCCCAATGCCGAAATCGTCCGCCGGCTGAAGGCGCTCCATCCCGACACGCCGATCATCGGTTTCCCGAAGGGCGCGGGCGGCAAGCTAGCGGCTTATGCGCGCGGCGTCGGCGCCGATGCGATCGGTCTTGACGAAACGGTCGATCCCGCTTGGGCCAACGATATTCTTCCCGGTCATCTACCGGTGCAGGGCAATCTTGATCCGCTTGCGCTGGTCGCCGGCGGCCCGGCTCTTGACGCTGCGATCGATCGCATCCTTGCAGCTTTCCCCGAACGGCCCCATATCTTCAATCTCGGCCATGGTATCGTGCCCGACACGCCCATAGCCCATGTCGAACATCTGATCAGGCGCGTGCGAGGCGAGTAGCGGGATGGCAGACTGGACTGGATTTCTGGGGGTCACGATGTTGTGGGTGAAAGCGGCGCATGTGATTTTCGTCATCTTCCTGATGGCGGGGCTGTTCATGATGCCACGCTTTTTCGTCTATCATCACCAATGTGCGGTGGGATCGGACGAGGACAGGAAATGGATCGAGCGCGAAGATCGCCTGCGCAAGATCATCCTCAATCCCTCGCTCGTCATCGTCTGGATTCTGGGTCTGATGCTCGCTTTCAATGGCGGCTATTGGTCGCAGGGCTGGTTTCACGCCAAGCTCCTGCTTGTCCTGCTGCTGTCGGGCTATCACGGCTGGACAATTGGCTATTTCAAGAAGCTGAAGCGCGGCGAACGACCGCTGTCCGAAAAGCGCCTGCGGATGCTCAACGAGGTGCCGGGCGTGGCCGCGGCGATCATCGTCATTCTGGCGGTCGTCCGGCCCTTTTGACCGGTCGTCTCGGCGACAGCCGATTGACTTGACGAAATCGGCGGCTTAGGGGCCGATCAACCCGGCTTTCCGTCGGCGGCGCGATCTTGGCGCCGAAGCTATCGTGAACGGTCGTCCCCCGGCCGGATAGGCACCGCCTGGTGCGCCGTATCGAACGAATTTTCCTATATTTCTGTTACCTGGAATCCATCCATGCATCTTAAAGAACTCAAGACAAAATCGCCCGCGCAACTCGTCGAAATGGCTGAAGAGCTGGGCGTCGAGGGCGCCTCGACGCTGCGCAAGCAGGATCTGATGTTCTCGATCCTCAAGGAACTCGCCGAAGAGGGCGAGGAAATCATCGGATCGGGAACGATCGAGGTTCTGCCCGACAGCTTCGGTTTTCTGCGTAGTCCCGAAGCCAATTATCTTGCCGGTCCCGACGACATCTATGTGTCGCCCAATCAGGTCCGCAAATATGGTCTGCGCACCGGCGACACCGTCGAGGGCGAGATTCGCGCGCCGAAGGACGGCGAACGCTATTTCGCGCTGACCAAGCTGATCAGCGTCAATTTCGACAATCCCGAGGTCGTGCGCCACCGCGTCAATTTCGACAATCTGACGCCGCTCTATCCGAACCAGAAGCTCAAGCTCGATACGATCGATCCGACCGTCAAGGACAAGTCGGCGCGCGTGATCGATCTCGTCAGTCCGCAGGGCAAGGGCCAGCGCGCGCTGATCGTCGCGCCGCCGCGCACGGGTAAGACGGTGTTGCTCCAGAATATTGCGAAGGCAATCACCGACAATCACCCCGAGGTCTATCTGATCGTCCTGCTGATCGACGAGCGGCCCGAGGAAGTCACCGACATGCAGCGCAGCGTCAATGGCGAGGTCGTTTCCTCGACCTTCGACGAGCCCGCGACGCGCCACGTCCAGGTCGCCGAAATGGTGATCGAAAAGGCGAAGCGGTTGGTCGAGCACAAAAAGGATGTCGTCATCCTGCTCGACTCGATCACCCGCCTCGGCCGCGCGTACAACACCGTTGTGCCGAGCTCGGGCAAGGTTCTGACCGGCGGTGTCGATGCGAACGCGCTTCAGCGTCCCAAGCGCTTCTTCGGTGCCGCGCGCAATATCGAGGAAGGCGGATCGCTGTCGATCATCGCGACCGCGCTGATCGATACCGGCAGCCGCATGGACGAAGTGATCTTCGAAGAATTCAAGGGCACGGGTAACAGCGAAATCGTCCTCGACCGCAAGGTCGCCGACAAGCGCATTTTCCCGTCCCTCGACGTCGGCAAGTCGGGCACCCGCAAGGAAGAACTGCTCGTCGAGAAGGACAAGCTCAGCAAGATGTGGGTGCTGCGCCGCATCCTCATGCAAATGGGCACGGTCGATGCGATGGAATTCCTGCTCGACAAGATCAAGGATTCCAAGACCAACGAAGATTTCTTCGACAGCATGAACCAGTAAGCCGCGATGGCCGTGATCGAGCATGCCTTGCTGCCGGTCCGGCCTGGAATGGAAGTGGAATTCGAAGCGGCCGTTGCGGAAGCGCGGCCGCTGATCGAAGCCTCGCCCGGCTTCCTTTCGCTGACAATTCGCCGGCCATTGGGAACCGGGCAGCCCTATCTGTTGTTGGCAGAATGGCGCACCGTTGCGGATCATCGCGATGGTTTTCGTCGATCCGACCGCTATGAACGGTGGCGGGCGCTGTTGCATCGCTTTTACGACCCCGTGCCGGGGGTCAGCTATTTCGGAGACGCCGTGTGATTTTGGAAATGTTGACGCAGGCGGCGACCGCTGCCGGGCCCGGTGGGTTCGGCGAAATCTGGTCGCACATCGTCGCCGATTTTTCGAACATCACCGAACCCGCTGCGCTCGCTGCCTTCGTGCAGGTGCTGATGATTGACATCGTGCTGGCCGGCGACAATGCGATCGTCGTCGGCGCGCTCGCCGCTGGGCTGCCCGCCGATCAGCGCAAGAAGGTGATCCTGATCGGCGTTCTGGCGGCGCTCGTCCTGCGCATCGCCTTCGCACTTGTCGTCACGCAGTTGATGCAGATTGTAGGTCTGATCTTCGTCGGCGGTCTGCTGCTGATCTGGGTCGCCTGGAAGATGTGGCGCGAACTGCGCGAAGGCGCGCATTCGGCCGGATCGCCCGAGATCGAGGGCGATGAACATTCGGGGCTGAAGCCTGCGAAAAGCTTTGCCGCCGCCGCCTGGGCGGTTGCGATCGCCGATGTCAGCATGAGCCTCGACAATGTGCTTGCGGTTGCCGGCGCGGCGCGCGAGCATCCGGGCATCCTGATCGTCGGGCTGATCTTCGCGGTCGCACTGATGGGTGTCGCGGCGAATATCATCGCCAAATATATCGAGCGCTATCGCTGGATCGCCTATGTCGGCCTTGCCGTCATCCTCTATGTCGCGGTCAAGATGATCCACGAAGGCTGGATCGACCCCGCGGTCGGGCTGGGAACTCTGTTCGGCTGAGTAAAGGCCGGTCTCGTGAGAGGCCGGCTTTTCTTTTGCCGGTGGAATCCCCATTTGGCGGATATGGCAAAGCTCCATCTCACCCGTGTTGCTGTGGGTTGTCCCGACTATCCGTCGCTGGATGCGCGGATTGCCGCACGTGCGGAGCAGGGCGAAGTGCGGTTCACGACGCGGTTCAAGCCGAAACGTGCCGACGACCTGATCGGCGGCAGATTGCATTTCATCATTCGCCATATGATCGTCGGGCGCGTCGAAATCCTGGCCTTTGACGATCGGGACGATGGGCGGGTCGATATCGTCTGTGCGGCCAGGCTCGAACCCGTTCATCCGCAGCCCAAGCGTGCGCACCAGGGCTGGCGTTATCTGAGCGAGGCCGACGCGCCCAAGACTGCGGATGGCGCGAGCGGAATCGGCGATCTGCCGCCCGAACTCTATCGCGAATTGGCGGCGATCAGCCTGATCTAGCGCTCGCCGGGTGTGCCCTCGATGGCGGCGCGAAAGCTGTCGGCACGCGCCATCGCCCAATAGCGTGCGCTGGCGACCGATCCCGGATCGTCGAGCAGAATGGAGCGCGGGTAGAAGCTGTAGATGCGGTCGATCGAATCCGAGCGCGCTGAATTCAGCCGCTCGTGCAGATGGTGCGGCCTTATCTGCCATGGATCGTCGAGCCCCATTGCGCAGCTGATATCCCATAGCGCCGACACGGTGGACGCCTGGAATCGGCGGACACGCTCGGCCTTGTCCTCGACGACCAGACCGCGCTGGCGCCCGGCATCCTGCGTTGCCACGCCCGTCGGACATTCGTCGGTGTGGCATTTGAGTGACTGGACGCAGCCGAGACTGAACATGAAAGCGCGCGCCGCGTTCGACCAGTCGGCGCCGAGGGCACAGTTGACCGCGAGCCCGGCGCCCGAATGCACCTTGCCCGATGCAGCGAGACGGATTTCTTCCTTGAGTCCGCAGCCGACAAGCGCGTTGCGGACGAAGATCAAGCCTTCGCGAAGCGGCATGCCGACGCGGTTCGAAAATTCGACCGGAGCGGCGCCGGTGCCGCCTTCGGCGCCGTCGACGACGATATAGTCGAGGCGGATTCCCGTCTCGAGCATGGCCTTCATGACGGCATAGATTTCGTGCGGCTGGCCCACGCAAAGCTTGATCCCGACCGGCTTTCCGCCGGACAGATCGCGCAGCTTCGCCGCCCATTCGACCATTCCGATCGGAGTCGAAAAGGCGGAATGCGAGGCCGGCGATACGCAATCCTTGCCTTCGGGAACGCCGCGCGTCGCAGCGATCTCGGCGCTCACCTTCGGGCCGGGGAGGACGCCGCCATGGCCCGGCTTCGCGCCCTGGCTGAGCTTGATTTCGACCATCTTGACCTGATCATGTTGCGCGGCATCGCGAAAGCGATCGGGGTCGAAACGACCCCCATCGTCGCGACAACCGAAATAGCCGCTGCCCAATTCCCAAACGATGTCGCCGCCGTGGACACGGTGATAAGGGCTGAAGCCGCCTTCGCCGGTATCGTGGTAGAAATCGCCCGCCTTGGCGCCAAGATTGAGCGCCTCGATCGCCTTGGCGCCGAGCGACCCGAAGCTCATGGCCGAAATATTGAGGAGGGCCGCATCATAAGGCCGCGCGCATTGCGCGGTTCCGACGCGGACCCGCCGCGTCCGGTCATGCGCTTCGGCGGGCGCAATGCTGTGGCTCATCCATTCATATTCGTCCGAATAGACGTCGAGTTCGGTTCCGAAGGGATGGCTGTCGAGTTGCCCCTTGGCGCGGGCATAGACCAGATCGCGTTCGTTGCGCGCGAAGGGGCGGCCGTCGAGCGGGCTTTCGACGACATAAGCGTAAAGAAAGGGCCGCAACGCCTCGAACAACCAGCGGATGCGCGCGATCAGCGGATAGTTGCGACGCAGCGAATGGTGCGACTGCATGACGTCGTAGAGCGCCACGAGCAGCAACGGCATCCAGATCAGCAAGCTCCAGCGCGCGGGCGCCCACCATAGCGCCAGCGCAATCGCAGCTATCAGGACGGGAAAGACGATCCAGCGGCGCATGACAGGGAAACGCGGTCAGCCCGCCTGCGCTGCAAGCATCGCCGCCATCTTCTCCCAAACCTTGTTGATCGCCTTGAGCGGGCGAACCATCACCTTGAAATCCTGTATCTTTCCATCATCGTTCCAGCGGATGACGTCGACGCCGTTGATGTGGATACCTTCGAGCTCGGTCGCAAATTCGAGGCAAGCCTGGTTGCCGTCGGCGATTTCGCGCAGATAGCGGAAATTGTCGCCGCCGAGCACATGGCTCGCCGCGTGCAGATAGGCGAACACCTTGTCGCGGCCCGCTTGCGGCGAGTGAACGACGGGCGAATGGAATACCGCGTCGTCGGCCAGCATCGCGCGCAATGTTTCCGGATCGCCGCCCGCCGCCATATAGGCGTGCCAGGCGGCAAGTCCGGGATGGACGTCGGATCCGGCGCTCATGCAAGAGCCTCGGCGAAGAAGTCGCGCGTGCGGCTATCGGCAAGCTGCGCGCCATCGTCGTTGCGGCGATTGCCCATCGTTGCCGCGAAGCCATGGTCGAGGCCGGGATAATCGTGGAGCGTGACTTTGGGATTGGGATCGAGCGCTTCGTGGATCTTTGCCTGCGCGGCATGATCGACGAAATGATCCTCGGTCGGAATGTGGAGCATCAGCGGCTTGGCAATCGCATGCGCCTCGTTCAGCATCGTGTCGATCATGACGCCATAATAGCCGACCGAAGCATCGATATCGGTTCGCGTCGCCGCCATATAGGCCAGCCGTCCACCAAGGCAGAAGCCGACGCAGCCGACCTTGGTCGCGCCCTGGCTGCGCAGCCACCGGATCGCGGCCTCGATATCCTTGACACCCAGATCGGCATCATATTGCCCGAAATAGCCAAGCGCTTCCTGAAATTCGGATTCGATATCGGGGCTGAGTTCGACACCGGGCGCGAACCGCCAGAAAATATCGGGCGCAATCGCCAGATAGCCAAGCGCCGCCCAGTCGTCGGCCTTTTTGCGGATGCCTTCGTTCACGCCGAAAATCTCCGGGATCACGATGATCGCGCGCGTCGTGTCGGCATCGGGCCGCGCGACATAGGCGGGAATCCGGCCTTCGCCGTCGAGTGCGGCGATTTCGCTGTTGGTTGGCGACATGAGGGGGCTCTCCTGACTCTTGCTTATTGGCTGTGAAAGCGCGAAGCTAGCCGCCGACAGGGCGACGCTCAAGCGCGGAAAGGGCGGAAAACAATGAAGTTCAATATCGAGGTCGATTGCACGCCCGAAGAGGCGCGGCGCTTGTTCGGACTTCCCGACCTCGAGCCGCTGCACGACATCTACCTCAGCCGCGTCAAGGAACTGATGGCGAAGGGGATCACGCCCGACATGGTCCAGTCGATGGTCAAGAGCTGGGTCCCGATGGGCGAGAGCGGATTGAACCTGGTGCAATCGCTGCTCGGTCAGTTCGGTGGCGGGCTGATGGGGGCAGCGACGAAGCCCGCGGCCAAGGATGACGATGACAAGCCGGCGCGGGGAAGCAAGCGCTGATCAACACGCTGGCAAGCGAAACAATTTTTGCCCTGTCGAGCGGGATGCCGCCGGCGGCGATCGCGGTCGTGCGGGTCAGCGGCGCACACGCCGCCGATGCCGTGCGGGCGTTAGCGGGGCGCCTGCCGCCGCCGCGTCATGCATCGCTTGCCGATCTGACGGATGCAACGGGCGCGCCGCTCGATCGGGCGCTTATCCTCTGGTTTCCGGGACCGAATACGGCGACGGGCGAAGATCTGGCCGAGTTTCATCTGCATGGCGGCCGCGCAGTCGTCGCTGCGGTCGAAGCGGCGCTGACAGCGCTTCCGGGGTTGCGCCGCGCCGAGGCGGGCGAATTCACCCGGCGCGCTTTTCTGAATGGCCGGATCGATCTGGCCGAGACCGAGGGGCTTGCCGACCTGCTCGCGGCCGAAACCGAAAGCCAGCGGGTGCAGGCGCTCGGGCTAGCAAGCGGCCATGTGTCGCGCGCGGTGGCCGCGTGGCAGGAACGCTTGCTGGCGTTGATGGCGGCGGCAGAGGCCGAGCTGAACTTTGCCGACGAGGATGACGTCGACGTTTACGAAGGCGCTGCTGCGCGGTTGGTTGCGGGGATGGCGGCGCTGGCGGCGGAGTTGGGTGAGTGGCTGGCGCGACCGGCGGCCGAAGTGATCGCAGAAGGGCTGTCGGTGGTGATCGCCGGGCCGCCGAACGCAGGAAAATCCACGCTTATCAATGCATTGGCGCAGCGCGAGTTGGCAATCGTATCGCCCGTCGCGGGGACGACGCGCGACATCATCGAAACCCCGCTGGCGCTCGATGGTATTGCGATGCGCTTTTCGGACACCGCGGGATTGCGCGGCGAAGGCGCCGATGTCGTCGAAGCGATCGGCATCGATCGCGCACGCGCCGCGGTGGAGGCCGCAGACATCGTCCTGTGGCTCGGCCCGCCGCGTGACGCCCCCGACCATCCCCGCTGCATCCTGATTGCGGCGCAGGCCGATCACTGGCGCGGCGATGCTGCTGCCGAGGCCGATGCTGCTCGCTGCGACCTGATCCTGTCGGCGGCGACGGGTGAAGGGATGGAAGCGCTGCATGGCATGATTGTCGATATCGCGCGAACGCTGCTGCCCCGCGAAGGCGAAGCGGCGCTGCGCCAGCGTCAACGCGCTGCACTCGCCGAAGCGCAGCAATGGCTTGGCATAGACCCTAGGTCGCGCGAGGCCGGCGACCTGATCCTTATTGCCGAGCGCCTGCGACTTGCTGCCGGGGTGCTCGACCGGATCACCGGGCGCGCCGGCGTCGAGGATATGCTCGATGCATTGTTCGGACGCTTCTGCATCGGCAAATGATGTTCCACGTGGAACAGGCTCATGCCGCCCCATGCGCGCTGGCGCCATAGACCGACCCCGCCGAATCAGCTAAGGGCGCGGCAATCATGGATAGCAGCAAGATTTTCGACGTGATCGTCGTCGGCGGAGGGCACGCCGGAACCGAGGCCGCGGGTGCCGCGGCGCGGCTCGGCGCGCACGTTGCGCTCGTCAGTTTCGACCCGGCGCTGATCGGCACGATGTCGTGCAACCCGGCGATCGGTGGCCTCGGCAAGGGCCATCTGATGCGCGAAGTTGATGCACTCGACGGCTGGATGGCGCGCGCCGCCGATGCCGCCGCGATTCACTATCGGATGCTCAACGCGTCGAAGGGCGCTGCGGTGCAGGGGCCGCGCATTCAAGCCGACCGCAAACTCTATCGTGACGCGATCCAGGCGTTGCTTGCAGCGGAGGAGAGGATTCTTGTCGTGGCGGGCGAAGCCGCTGCGCTGGTGCTGGGTGACAATGGCGCGCGCGTCGAAGGTATCGAACTGGGCGACGGGACGCGTCTCGTTGCCCCAGCGGTAGTGCTCGCGACGGGCACCTTCCTCGGCGGGCGCCTGTTTCGGGGTGAGGAGCGCATGGCGGGCGGGCGGCTCGGCGAATCCGGCGCACACCGGCTCGCCGAGCAATTGCGTGCTGCGGCTTTGCCGATGGCGCGGCTCAAGACCGGAACCCCGCCGCGGCTCGACGGGCGCTCGATCGATTGGGCGCGGCTCGAGGAACAACCGTCGGACAGCGCCGAAGGCGCGCGCTGGACCTGTTCCACGTGGAACAGCGAGCGGACAGTGCCGCAGATTTTCTGCGCAATCACGCGCACCAATGCCGAATCGCACCGCATCATCGCCGACAATCTCCACCGCTCGCCGCTTTTCACCGGCGCGATCGGGGCGGCAGGGCCGCGTTACTGCCCGTCGATCGAGGACAAGATCCACCGCTTCGCCGACCGCGACGGGCATCAGGTGTTTCTGGAACCCGAGGGGCTCGATTCGCCGCTCGTCTACCCGAACGGTATTTCGACATCGCTGCCCGCCGATGTCCAGCTCGCGATGCTGCGCTCGATGGAGGGTCTGGAACGCGTCGAGATGACCGTGCCCGGCTATGCGGTCGAATATGACCATGTCGATCCGCGGGCGCTCGATCGCAGTCTGCAGGTGCGCGCGATCGCCGGCCTGTGGTGCGCGGGTCAGATCAACGGCACCACCGGATATGAGGAAGCGGCGGCACAGGGACTGGTTGCGGGGGCGAATGCCGCACTGGCGGCGCAGGGCCGCGAGCCGCTGATCCTCGACCGGTCTGAATCCTATATCGGGGTGATGGTCGACGATCTGGTGTTACAGGGTGTCACCGAGCCCTATCGCATGCTCACCGCGCGCGCCGAATATCGCCTCCGGCTGCGCGCCGACAATGCCGCGACGCGGTTGACGCCGAAGGGGATCGCGCTGGGGCTGGTGCGACCGGTGACGGCGGCGCAGTTCGATGCGCGCATGGCGGAGCGCGCCAAAGCGACCGAGCTGTTGTCAGCGCCGGTAGCGAGCGCCGATTATGCCGCCATCGGCCTGGCATTGCCGGGCGACGGGACGCAGCGGACGCGAATCGACCTGTTGCGCTATTCGGGTATCGCGATCAGCGACCTTGCGGTGCTCGCGCCAGAGCTTGCCGACATCGATCCGACATTGCTCGCCGAACTTGCAGAGGATGCGCACTACGCGCCGTATATCGCGCGGCAGGACGCCGAACTGCGCGCACTCGCGGCGAATGAGGCTATCTTGCTCGACCCCGCGCTCGACTATGCCGCGATCGGCGGCCTTTCGCGCGAAATGGTCGAGCGCCTAACCAAGGCTAGACCCGAAACACTCGGGCAGGCGGGGCGCATTGACGGCGTGACCCCAGCTGCGCTGACCGCGATCATGGTGCATAGTCGACGAAGGGCGGCGTGAGGTGGGTGTGGCCGACATTTCTAACAGGGGTGATCGGACATGTGACTGCTGCTTCTCGGTGCATCCCCCGGCTGGCTAGCGATGAAGCACACCCGCGTGAAAGACCTCGCGCGCCCGCCGCGGGATTCGAATGCCGCTCACAAGGCGCTAGGGTGGGTGAGGTCGAGGGCCATTGATCGACGGGACAATATACGCATGACGGTCGAATTGCTGACAAGCGAAGCGGAGGCACGGAGTTGGATCGGGGCGACCTTTGCGCCGAACGAACGGCAATGGGCGCAGCTCGAGCGCTTTGCCGCGATGCTGGTCGAGGAGAATGCCCGGCAGAATCTGATCGCTGCATCGACAGTCTCGACCTTGTGGGTGCGGCATATCGCCGACAGCGCGCAGTTGTTGGCGCTCGACGGTGCGCTCGAGGGGCTCTGGATCGATCTGGGAAGCGGGCCGGGACTGCCCGGGCTGGTCGTCGCAATCCTGTCGCCGCGCCCGATGCTGCTTGTCGAATCACGGCGTCGGCGCTGCGATTTTTTGCGTGCGGTCGCGAGCGAGCTCGATCTCGCGCACGTCGAGGTTGCCGAAGCGCCGCTCGAACGCATCGAAACGCGCCCCGCCGCGACGATCAGCGCGCGGGCCTTTGCGCCGCTCGACAAGCTGATCGCCTTATCCACGCGTTTTTCCACCGAATCGACGCGGTGGCTGCTGCCAAAGGGGCGAAATGCAGTTAAGGAACTGGCATCTCTGCCGCAGCCATGGCAGAGAATGTTTCACGTGGAACAGAGCCGGACCGACGCCGAGAGCCAGATATTGGTCGGCATGGGGACGATCGGCGCAAAACAGCGAGGAAAGCGATGATCCGTATCGCCGTGGCGAACCAGAAAGGCGGGGTCGGCAAGACGACGACCGCGATCAATCTGGCGACCGCGCTTGCGGCGACGGGCTGGCGCACGCTGATCATCGACCTCGATCCGCAGGGCAACGCCTCAACGGGGCTCGGAATCGCGCAGTCGCAGCGCGAATTTTCGAGTTATGAATTGCTGCGCGGCGATGCGCAGCTGGCCGATTGTGCCGTCCCGACCGCAGTGCCGCGGCTTGATATCGTCCCTGCGACGGTCGATCTGTCGGGTGCCGAGATCGAACTGATCGAATTTGCCGATCGGCTCCATCGCCTTGAGCAGGCGTTGACGAGTGCCGAGGCGGGGCAGTGGGATATCTGCCTGATCGACTGTCCGCCGTCGCTCGGCATGCTGACGCTGAACGCGCTGATCGCCGCCGAATCGCTGATCGTGCCGTTGCAGTGTGAATTCTTTGCGCTCGAAGGGTTGAGCCAACTGCTCACTACGGTCGAGCGCGTACGCGGTCGCTTCAACCAGAAATTGTCAATTCTCGGCGTCGCGCTGACGATGTTCGATCGCCGCAACCGGCTGACCGACCAGGTTTCGGACGATGTGCGCGAAGTGCTGGGGCCGGTGGTCTTTCAGACCGTCATTCCGCGCAACGTGCGGCTGTCCGAAGCGCCGAGCCACGGGCTTCCGGCGCTGATCTACGATCATCGCTGCGCCGGCTCAGCCGCCTATATCGCGCTCGCGCGCGAACTGATCGACCGCCTGCCCAACGTTCGCAAGGCTGCATAAATGGCTGATAATAAAGAAGAAACCGGACCATCTGCGCCGCGCAAACGCCCGTCGGGACTCGGCCGCGGGTTGAACGCGCTGTTCGGCGACGTAGCGGCAGAAGCCCCGGTACTCGCGAGTCCCGGTGCCGCCCGCCCGGCGACGTCGGCACCTGCCGGCGATTCGGTGCAGCATATCGCGGTGGGCGCGATTCGCCCGCTTCCCGGCCAGCCGCGCCGCCACTTCGATGAAAATGCGATTGCCGAGCTTGCCGATTCGATCGGGACGCGCGGCCTGTTGCAGCCGATCATCGTCCGGCGCGCCCCGGGAGGCGAGGGGTACCAGTTGGTCGCCGGCGAACGCCGCTGGCGCGCAGCGCAGCGCGCGGGACTGCACCAGATTCCCGCGCTGGTCCGCGAGCTCGACGACGCTGCGACCTATGAGATTGCGCTGGTCGAGAATATCCAGCGCCAGGATCTGAACGCGATCGAAGAGGCGAGCGCCTATCGCAAGCTGATCGAGGATTTCGGTCACAGCCAGGAAGCGCTGGCAAAGCTGGTCGGCAAGTCGCGCAGCCATGTTGCGAATCTGATGCGTCTGCTCGACCTTCCGGTCGAAGTGCAGGATCTGGTCGGTGACGGATCGCTGTCGATGGGTCATGCGCGCGCGCTGATCGGGGCCGACGGCGCCGAAGCGATCGCGCGCAGGGTCGTCCAGGAAGGCTTGTCGGTGCGTACGGTCGAGGCGCTGGTGCGCGAGGCGAAGGGGGGCGGCCGCAAGGCGCCCGCCGAAAGCCCGAGCGCGGCTGGCGGCGGGCGCGATCCCGACATCGTCGCGGTCGAGCGGCATCTGTCCGAGCTGCTCGGAATTGGCGTTGCGATTCACTATGCGGGCGGCGGCAAGGGCGCGTTGACCCTGAAATTCGCGTCGCTCGACCAGCTCGACATGATCTGCCAGCGGCTGTCGGGCGAATCGATCTGATCGGCGCGTGCCGACCTATCGCGATTCGCTGCTGATATTTTTCTATCCGACGCGCTTAATCTGTCCCGCCGCGGGCCGTTAAAGAGGCGACGGCAATCCCCACGATTGGCCGAATACTGGCTTAACGCCTTGTTTTTGCTCGCTTGCACCCCGCAAGGCGGGCCAATTCTATATGCGCTGTTAACCATGCTTGTTGGGCAAAAGCTGAACCGGTCGCCCGCTAAAGGGGGCGGCGAATGGGGTGGGATTTCCATTCGATTATCGACTGTTCAAGGGACCAACTTATGCGCACCATTGGAATGAAGCGCGCCCTCATCGGCGCCGCTATTGCTGCTCTTGCCATGAACGCCCCGGCGGCGCATGCGGCGACGGCCACGGGTACGGCGAAGGCGAAGATCCTTCGCCAGATCACGCTCTCCAACACCAGCGACCTGCAGTTCGCGACCGTCATCAGCGGCGCGACCGCCTCGACGGTCGCGGTGTCGACCGCGGGCGGCGTGACCTGCGGCACCGGGCTGACCTGCACCGGCACCACGACGGCGGCCAATTTCGACATCACCGGCACCAATGGTGCGGTTGTCGTGGTCGGCGGCGACGCGAATGTCACGCTCAACGGATCGCTCGGCGGCACGATGACCTCGACGCTCAGCTATTCGGCGACGAACGTCACGCTCGGTGCGACCGGCGGCAGCTTTCAGGTCGGCGGCACGCTCAGCGTTGGCGCCAACCAGACGGCTGGCGATTACAGCGGCACGTTCAACGTCACTGCCAACTACCAGTAAACCCTGATTATCAGGTGGGGGGATCGGCGCGCCTGTGGGCGTGCCGGCCATCGAAAGGGGTCGCCGGATACCAGCTCCGGCGGCCCCTTTTCGTATGCGCGGCGCAGGACTACCTGCGCGGGCCCCGGCATGGTTAGCGAAATATCAACCATGATGGCGCAACAGGGATGCGACCAACCTGGGGGCGGCGACCGCGGCCCCCGCACGATTGTGGGGATCGTATCTATGTTTCGCTTTTTCAGGGGCTTTTGCCTGCTCGCGGCGGCTGTGTGCAGCAGCACCGCGCCGTCCGCGCACGCCGCGGGCGATCTGCTCGTGGCACCGACGCGCGTGATTCTCGACGGATCGCGCGGCACCGAGGTGGTGCTCAACAACATCGGGGCCGAACCCGCAACCTACCGCGTCAGCCTGGAGGTCAAGCGGATGACCGCCGAGGGCGGGCTCGACGAGATCGACGAGGCGAACGCGAACGCTGCCGAACGCGCCGCGCTCGACATGATCGCCTTCAGCCCGCGCCGCGTGACGCTGCCGCCGAACCAGCCGCAGGTGATCCGCATCGGCGTGCGTATCCCCGAAGGGCTCGCGCCGGGTGAATATCGCGCGCATATGCTGTTCCGCGCGGTTCCCGATGCGGCACCGGCCGTCGCCGATCCTGCCAAGCCGAAGGGCGAAGGTGTGTCGATCGCGCTTACCCCCATCTATGGCATCACTATCCCGATCATCGTGCGCGTCGGCGACCTCGCCGCGACCGCAAAGATCGGGGAGGCTTGGGTTGGGGATACGCGCGACGGACCTGCCTTCAATTTCCACCTGACGCGCACCGGCAACCGGTCGGTCTATGGCGATATCGCGGTGACGCGGCCGGGTGTGGCCGAGCCGCTGCTGCTGGCGCGCGGCATCGCCGTCTATCCCGAGGTCGGCGAGCGCACCGTTTCGCTGCGCGTGCCGGCCGAGGTCGCGGCGAAGCTGAAGGGGCCGGTGCAGATCCGCTATTCGGAGGATCGCGAAGTCGGCGGCGCGACGATCGATCAGGCCGACCGGGTGGTGAAATAGCCGGACGGCGCGCGGGATCGGGCGGAGGCGGCGATGCTCGGCGCCCTCCTGAAACGCCTGCTGCCGGCGCTCGCTGCCGGGATGGCGCTGGTGGGCACGCTGCCCACCGGCGCCCATGCCGCTGAAAAAACAGATATTTCTCAAATTCCTAGCGACGGCTGGAAACCGAACGAAGACGACCGCTGGCTGTTCGATCTGCGCTCGGGCCAATATCGGCTCGGCGACGGGGTGCGGGGTTATCAGACGCCGCAGGGGCTGTGCGTCGATCTTGCCGATGTCGTGCTCGCACTCGATCTCGCGGTGCGCGTCGACCGTAAGTTGCGCCGCGCAACCGGCTGGGTGCTCGACGAGCGCCGCACCTTCCTGATCGACCGCGACGCGGGCGAAGTCCGCGCGGGCAGCGAGCGCATCCGGATCGGGGCGAATACGATCCGCGACACGGCGGCGGGGTGGTGCGTCGACCTTGCCAGCCTGTCGAAATGGATCGGCGTGCCGATCAGCGCCGACCTGTCGAATGCGGTTCTGCGCATCGATTCGAAGGAAAAATTGCCGTTTCAGCTCGCCGCCGAACGCCGCGCGCGCGCCGCAACGATCCGTCCGCAGACGCGCTTCGACCTCGCCAGCCTGCCGCAAACGACGCGCCCCTACCGAACGTGGAGCACGCCGTCGGTCGACGTTGTCGCTTCGGCAGGCGTGGTGTCCGACAAGCAGGGCGGCTCTTCGACGCAGGCGCGCTACGAAATCTTCGCGGCCGGCGAATTGCTCAAGCAGAGCTTCGATGCGCGCCTGTCGTCCGACGACAAGGGCGTCCCCGACAGTCTTCGCCTGCGGCTCTATCGCACCGATCCCACCGGCCAGCTTCTCGGCCCGCTCCGCGCGACGCATTATGCGGTCGGCGATGTCAGCCTGTTGTCGACGGGAATCGTCGCCCAATCGGTACCGGGCCGCGGCGCGGTCCTGACCAATCGCCCGGTCGAACGCCCCGACGCGTTCGACAAGACCGATTTCCGCGGTGATTTGCCCGCCGGATGGGACGCCGAACTCTATCGCAACGGCCAGTTGCTGGCCTTTACCAGCCCCAATGGCGATGGCCGCTACGAATTTCTGGGCGTCCCACTGCAATATGGATCGAACCGGTTCGAAATCGTCCTTTATGGCCCGCAGGGGCAAGTGCGGCGCGAAATCCGGCAGTTGCAGGTCGGGCTCGATTCGATTCCGCCGCAAAAGACCTGGTATTGGGCCGGGATTGCCCAGGACGATACCGACCTGATCGAGTTCGGCGGGCCGCGCGGCGGCGCCTTCCGGCGCGGCTGGCGCGGTTCGGCGGGGATCGAGCGCGGCCTCGATACCCGCACCTCGATCGCCGCCTATTTCCACAGCCTGTTGATCGAAAATGTCCGCCGCAACTATGGCGAAGCGGCGCTGCGCCGTTCGATCGGACCGACCTTGCTGGAGGTCGGCGCTGCCTATGCCGACGACGGCGGTCGCGCGCTGCGGGCCAGCTGGCTCGCCGGCTTTGGCGAAACCTATATCCGCGCTGACGCCATGCGCGGTTGGGGCGGTTTTGTTTCGGACCGTTTCATCAACAATATCAACGGCCTCTATTCGGTGTCGATCGACCAGTCGGTAAAATTGGGACAGACGGTGCTGCCCTTGCACGTCGATCTGGCGAAGATCGACCGGACCTCGGGCGTTTCGAGCATCGAGGCCTCGGCGCGCGCCTCGGCGAGTTTCCGCACCATGACGCTGACCGGGCAGATCGACTGGTCGCGATCGGATGTGCCCTATGGCCCCGACCCGCCCGACAATCTGACCGCCACACTGCTCGCCAATGCGCGTATCGGGCGCGTCCGCCTGCGCGGTGAGGCGCGCTTTGCGCTGGCGGGATCAAACGCCGATTCGCGCCTGACCGCAATTGCCGAATGGTCGGGCAAGCGCGACGCCGAATGGCGCGCCGAGCTGGGCTATGACAAGGGGCTCGACCGCGCGCGCGCCGGGATCGGCTACACGCGCCGTTTCGACAAGTTTCAGCTTTCGGGCTTCGGTGAGGTGGCGAGCGACGGCTCGGTCGCGGCGTCATTGTCGCTCGCCTTCAGCTTCGGGCCGCGCAGCCGGGCCGATGGCGGCAGCGGGGGCTGGCGCGTGTCGAGCGAAAAACTGGCGAGCCGCGGTCAGGTGCTCGCCGAAGTGTGGATGGACGACAATGCCGACGGCATCCGCCAGCCGGGCGAAGCGGCGGTCGCCGACGTCCCGCTGACCGCGGGCAATGCCTTTGTCGATCGCGCGACCGCGAAGGATGGCAGCGCCACGATCGACGGACTCGAACCCTTTCGTCCGGTGATGATCGGCATCGACGCCGGGAGCCTGCCCGATCCCTATGTCCAGCCCGCGCTGCCCGGTGTGGTCGTCACGCCGCGGCCCGGCGTCGCGACGCGGGTCGCGCTGCCGCTGACCGCCGCCGGCGAAATCGAAGGCGTCGCAATGCGCGACGGCGGCAATGCGATCGAGGGATTGCAGCTCGAGCTGGTCGATGCCGAAGGACGGGTGCGCGCGACCACGCTGACCGAGTTTGACGGATATTTCCTTTTCGAAAGCGTAGCTTACGGGCGTTACACAGTGCGGATGGCGAAGGCATCGGCGGCCGCTTTGCGGCTCGATCCCGCTTTCGTGCTGTCCGCCGTCCCCGGCAAGCAGATGCCGCGCGTTCGGCTCGGAACGCTGGCGCTAAGGCCGCTGGCGCGCGCGCTGGCGGGCGGGGACGCCGCCGACGGGGGACAGGGCGGCGCACGGGCACCGCCCGATGATGCGAGGGATGGCGGCGGCTAGAGTCCTGATCCCGCTTTGGGGTGGCAGGGCATCCTCAGCCGAGGCGATGTTCGCCCTTCACCCAGCGCACGGTGCCCGACGATGCGCGCATCACGACCGTTTCGGTGGTCAAAATGCCGCCGCGCCGGTGCTTGACGCCGCGCAGTAGCGAGCCGTCGGTGACGCCGGTTGCGGCGAAGATCACATCGCCCTTCGCCAGATCTTCGAGGTCGTAGACGCGGTCGAGATCTTCGATCCCCCATTTCTTCGCGCGCAGCCGCTCGTCGTCGTTGCGGAAAAGCAGGCGACCCTTGAACTGGCCGCCGACGCAGCGCAGCGCCGCTGCGGCGAGGACGCCTTCGGGGGCGCCGCCCGATCCCATATAGATGTCGACATTGGTTTCGGGATTGGTCGTCGCGATCACGCCCGCGACGTCGCCGTCGGGGATCAGCGCAACGCCGCAGCCGATCGCGCGCAGTTCGGCGATGATCGCTTCGTGGCGGGGGCGGTCGAGGACGCAGACGATGATGTCGGCCGGCGCGCAGCCCTTTTCGCGGGCCACCGCTTCGACATTTTCGCGCACGCTATTGTCGAAATTGACGATGCCGGGCGAATAGCCGGGGCCGACCGCAAGCTTGTCCATGTAGACGTCGGGGGCGTTGAGCAGGCAGCCTTCTTCGGCGATCGCGAGCACCGCGAGCGCGTTGGGGCCGGCCTTGGCGGTGATAGTCGTGCCTTCGAGCGGATCGACCGCAATGTCGATCTTCGGACCCTTGCCCGGCGCATTGCCGACCTTTTCGCCGATATAGAGCATCGGCGCTTCGTCGCGCTCGCCTTCGCCGATGACGATCGTGCCGTCCATATAGAGCGTGTTGAACGCGTTGCGCATCGCCTCCACGGCGGCGGCATCGGCCGCCTTTTCGTCACCGCGGCCGATCAGCTTGGCGGCGGCGATCGCCGCGGCTTCGGTGACGCGCACCATTTCGAGCACCAGGACCCGGTCGAGGTTGCTACCGCCACTTTTTGCCATCGGTACACATCTCCGTCTTTACTTGCTCCGCCCCATCGGCATGCTGGGCGCCATATGGTCGTGCGCCCCGCTTGTCGAGATCGCTTCGCCCGATTCGGGGGCGTGATTGCGCTGTCGTGCGTCATCGGCATGACAGCGCCGCCGCTCGCGGCGCAGGAGGCGTCGCCGCCGCCCGCGCAGGACGCAGAGGGGGCGATCGCGCGCAGCCGGGTGCTGCCCGACCCCGTGCGCCGCTGCGGCCCGATCAAGGCCGGCGAGATTCTGGTGTGTGGCTCCGATACCGACCGCAATCGCCTGTCGCCCGAACTGCGCGCCATCGCCGGGGTGGGTCAGGATGCATCGCCGCAAATCCCGCGCGCCGAGGCGAAGGCGATGAGCCTCGACAAGCTGCCCTATAACTGGATGCCGATCGGCGGGGGGTACAAGCCCGGCCCCGAATATAATCCGCTTTACGAGATGGCGAAGCGCGCGACCGATCCCGAAACGGGCACCCCCGCGCTGCCCGAGGAGCCCTAGACGCGCAGCCTAGGCAAAGACCTCGACCGCGGCCCGACCCTCGGATGCACGGTACAGACCCGCGGGAACGAGCAGCAGCATCAGGAAATAGGCGGCCCAGAACAATAGCCACCCGACGCTCATCGCCGTTTCGGCGAAGCTGCCGGGAGCGCTGTTGAACAGGATGAACAGATGCGGCGCGAGTAGCGCCAGCGTCAGCAGGCCGGACACGACATAGATGGCGAGATAGAGCCCGAGAAGGCGCGACCACGCCTTTCGCGTGCGGCGCCAGGATTCGGCAAAGGCCGATACCGGCTCGAGCCGCCCGCTCGCCGCCATTACCGGGCCGACGAGACAGAAGCGCGCATAGATCCACGAGCCAAGCAGCGCCGAAACGATATAGCGGAGGATCGCGAGGGCGATTCCATAGCTCTGAACAGGCTGAAATGCGGCGAGCAGCAGGATCGGCAGCGACAAGATGATTCCGACGCCAAAATAAAGGATCATATTGACCGCCAGATAGGCCGCCCCCGCGACGAGCCCGTACATGATCTCCGAAATATAACCCTCGCGGATGTCGGCGAGCAGCGCATTCCACGCCGCGAGCAGCGCGCCGCTGACGATCAGGCTGACGATACCCAGAAGATAGAGCGGTCCGGTGATCGAGCCGCTGACGCGATAGGTCCAGGGATCGGCGGCGATGGCGACAAGGGTGCGCAGATCGAAGATCGGCTCGCTCGACAGCAGCAGAAAGGGCAGCACGACGCCGAGGCCGACATAGGTCAGCAGCGCTTGCCAATGCTGGCGGGCCAGCGCGCGTGCTTCGGCCAAGCCCTCGCGGATCGCTATGTCCATTTCTGTCCCCCCGTTCCCCTCAGCGAGAGCTAACAGCGGGATTTGCGAATGCAAGCGGGGTCAGAGCGCCAGAATCGGCATGTGCATCGGCGTACCGATGACATGATCCGAAGCCGCGAGCGCGGCGAGCGCTGCGGCGACGGCGCGGCCCGGGCCTTCGTGCGTCACGAGCGCGATCAGGACGCCGCCTTCGGCATCGTCGCCGCGCTGGATGAAGCTTTCGATCGAAACGCCGGCGTCGCGCATCGCGGTCGCGATCTCGGCAAGGACGCCGATCCGGTCCTCGACGATCAGGCGGACATAATGTTTTCCGACGCGCGCGCCCGCATCGGCGGCGGGAGCGGCATCGAGCGCATCGACCGGCATCGCGAAGGCGGGGCCATATTCGTCGCGCGCGATGTCGATGATGTCGGCGACGATCGCCGACGCCGTCGGCCCCGCGCCCGCGCCCGCGCCTTCGAAAAACAGGCGGCCGACGAAATTGCCCTCGGCGACGACGGCGTTGAGCGCGCCGGGGACATAGGCCAGCGGATGGTCGGCGGGGACGAGGCACGGCTGGACATGCTGATAGAGACCGCTTTCGTAGCGTTCGGCCATGCCGATCAGGCGGACGCGGTGTCCGAGCGCGGCGGCCTCGCGAATGTCGGCGGCGATCAGGCCGCGGATACCCTCGGCGGTCACCGTGTCGAAATCGAGCCGGGTGCCGAAGCAGAGCGCGGCGAGGATCGACAATTTGTGCGCGGCGTCGATCCCGTCGACGTCGAAGGTCGGATCGGCCTCGGCATAGCCTTCGGCCTGCGCCGCGGCGAGCGCATCGGCGAAGCTCGCGCCCTCGCGCTCCATCAGCGTCAGGATATAATTGCAGGTGCCGTTGAGGATGCCGTAGACGCGCGCGATCTCGTTCGCCGACGCGCCTTCGCGGATCGCCTTGATGACCGGGATGCCGCCCGCGACGGCGGCTTCATATTTCAGCGGCCTGTCCTGCGCCTCGGCGATCCGCGCCAGATCGAGCCCGTGATGCGCGATCATCGCCTTGTTCGCGGTGACGAGCGCCTTGCCGGCGCCCAGCGCCTGACGCGCGAGCGTCAGCGCCGGGCCGTCGGCGCCGCCGACCATTTCGACCACCACATCGACATCGTCGGCCTCGACCAGCGCCGCCATATCGTCTTCCCAGCGATAGGGCGACAGATCGACGCCGCGATCCTTCTGGCGATCGCGCGCGGAGATGGCGACGATCTCGACCGCGCGGCCGGCGCGGCGGGCGATCAGGTCGCGATTGGCCTCGAGCAACCGGACGCCGCCGCCGCCGACGACGCCGATACCGGCGAGCGCGACACGCAACGGCGGGCGCGGGGCAGCGGGGACGGGCTGAGGCGACATGCAGGCACTCCTTGGCAGGGCGGGCCGAAGCCCGCGGTCGCCTGCGCCCCTATCGGCTTTTCGCCCGGAAACAAGGCCCCGCGTTGCCGCAGGCCCGGCAATTCGGCTGGATCAGAGGCCCGGCGGCGGCGTGCGGGTGCGCGTGCATTGGCCGAGCGCGCCGAGGACGACGGCATAGTCGGCGGCCGCCTTTTTGCGGTCTTCGGGGGCGGTGCCGCCGAGCTTGCTGAGCGGCAGGCTGCGCGGCAGGCCGCAGGCGAGGCGATACCAACCCAGCGTGTTCTGGCGCGGAATCGGCGCGCTTTCGTCGACGATCTCGCCGAACGCGGCCGACCAGCGGCGCGACCCGTCGGCCGCGGTCAGGACGGTGATCGACACCGGCTCGCCGGTTTTGGTGTCGAGGAACAGCTGCGTCTCGCCCTCGCCGGGCAACGTGCCGGGGACGTGGAAGCCGTTGGCGATTCCGGTAATCGCGGGCGGCGCGCCGGGCTTGACCAGCTCGGTCAGGATCGCGCGCAGCCGCGATTCGGTCGCAGCGTCCCACGGCAATTGGGCGTCGGGCGCGATCAGCTGGACGCTGCCGGTGCTGCTGCTCCCCGCCGCCGCGCCCGCGACCGGGCGGGCGAAAAGCAGCACGGGCTGCTTCTTTTTGAGCTTCGGCGGCTTGCCCTTTGCGTCGAGCGGAAGGTCGACGAGATAGCTGATCCGCGCCGCCAGCGGGCCCGATCCGCGAATCAGGCTGACCACATCAGCCTCGACATAGAATCGCGCGAAGCCCGCCGCGAGCCCCGGTGCGCGTTCGGGTTTCAGCAGCGCCGTGCTGTAGAGGCGCGCCTCGATCACCATCGGGGCAACTGTCGCCAGATCGGCGAGATCGGCATAGCTCCAGGGGCTTTCGGCGACCGCGGCGGGGGTCGGCGACTCGGCGTAAGCATCTGAAAAACAATTAGTAAACAAAGCAATGCCGGCCACGGTAGCCAGGGCGAGGGCGCGCATATTCGATCCACCTTCTGTTCCATCCTGCCTCGAAAGGCGGCCAATTGCCCATCATGGACAAGTGCACATTAACCGCTGATAAAGGGTTTGCGAACTTCTCGCCACCGCGATAGGACGAGCGGTGAAGCGTCCGGCATAAACAGAACAAGCCGGCTGCTAAGCCATCGGGTCTGCGGAGCGCATCGGAAAATATCCGGGCAATTGGCAACCGAACCCGATGGTGCGGATTTGGTGTCAGGATGATCTAGCAAGGAGCGTCGTCCCTGAATGGCTTATGGTGATAATGTCGACCCTAAAAACAGGGTAGTGGCAATTGTCTTGGTGGGCTTGCTGACGGCAGTGCTGGGCTACGGCCTGGTGAACGGCCTGAATATCAGCATCGTCAAGAAAATTGCCGAAAAATTGGACGTGGTGGACGTCGAAGAGCCGCCGCCGCCGGAGGAGCCGCCGCCGCCGCCGCCGCCGGATAACAAGCTGCCGCCGCCGCCGCCGGTCGTGACGCCTCCGTCGCCGATCCCGCCGCCGAGCACCGCGAACCAGATTCAGTCGGTTCCGACGCCGCCGCCGGCGCCGCCGCCGCAGGTCTATACGCCGCCCGCGCCGCCGGCTCCGCCGCCGACCCCCGACATGTCGAAGGGCGCGTCGCCGAAGGGGTCTCCGGGCCGCTGGGTGACGAACGACGACTATCCGCCGAGCGCGCAGCGTCAGGAACGCGAAGGGACAACGGGTTTCCGTCTGACCATCGGCACCGACGGCAGGCCCACCGGCTGTTCGGTCACATCGTCCAGCGGGCATTCCGACCTCGACGATGCAGCGTGCAAGCTGCTGATGCGCCGTGCGAAATTCGCACCGGCCGTCGATCGGAACGGCAACCCCACGACGGGTAGCTGGTCGAGCCGCTTTACCTGGAAGATCGATCGCTAAGCATCGCTTTTCCTGAATTTTCCGGCAGCAATGCCGACCCCCGGTTTAGATTTTTTGAGAGGGAATATCGAAATGTTCAATCTGATTGCGAACGCCGCTGCTGCGGCTGGTGCCCACGATGTCGGGATGAGCCTCATGCCCGCGTCGATGTGCGTCAAGAAAGAGGGCGAGAACCCCTATGGTCTCGTCCCGGCGCTGTGCGAAGGCGGTATCGTGTCGCAGATCACCTTCCTCGTCCTGCTGATCATGTTCATCGGCACGCTGTACATCCTGTTCACCAAGCTGTTCGAACAGAATAAGGTGATCAACCAGGGCAAGGCGGTCGACGCGAACTTCTGGCGTGCGCCGACCCTCGCCGAAGGCATGAACAAGCTCGAAAAGAACAGCGCCTATCGTCAGGTCGTCGAAGACGGTCTGCGCGCCAACGAAGAGCATAACAAGCTGACCGACCCGGTCGAAGCGCATGACTGGATGCACGGCACGCTCGAGCGTTCGCAGAACCACATCAACTCGAAGCTCAACGGCGGCCTCGCCTTCCTCGCGACCGTCGGTTCGACCGCGCCGTTCGTCGGCCTGTTCGGTACGGTTATCGGTATTCTTCGCGCCCTCGTGAAGATCGGTGCATCGGGCCAGGCCTCGATCGACACCGTCGCCGGCCCGGTTGGCGAAGCACTCATCATGACCGCCATCGGTCTGATCGTCGCTGTTCCCGCGGTTCTCGCCTTCAACTGGCTCCAGAGCCGCAACAAGGCGATTGCCCGCCGTCTGTCGACCTTCTCGAACGACGTCCTCGGCTCGATCATGTCGGGCGGCCAGGTGAAGCCGGCGGTTGCCGCTGCGCCCGCCAAGGCTGCTCCCGCCGCCGCGCCGAAGAAGGCCTAAGACTCTCGCGCCCCGTCGGCCGCTCAGGCGATCGGCGGGGCCGCTGGACAGCGAAAAGGCGCGCTTCGGCAGGCTTTTCGCAGGTCCATGACAGTAATTTTGTGACAGGATGCTAATCCTATGGCGATGAGTGCAGGCGCAAAGGGCGAAGATGCCCCGATGTCCGACATCAACACGACGCCGCTCGTGGATATCATGCTTGTGCTTCTCATCATCTTCCTCATCACGGTTCCCGTGGTGTTGGAGACGGTGGAGCTCAAGCTGCCCGACGTCGCTTTTGAGCCGACGACGACGAAGCCCGAGAATGTGAACATCTCGGTTCGAGCGGGCGCAACCCCCGGTAGCTGCGAAGTATATTGGGGCCAGGCTCCGGTCGATTCGCGCGAATTGCTCAAGCGCGGCCAAGACAAGCTTGAAAAGCTTCTCAAGGATATCGGCGGGCCCCAGAATATCACCGAAGAGAACTTCCCCGAAGTGCATATCCGCGGCGACATCAACACGCCGTACCAGTGCATCGGCGGTGTGATCTACACGATGCAATATGCCGGTTTCCAGAAGATCGGGTTCATTTCGGAACCTGCCCCTGGTTCGGCCACGCTGGGCCGCCTCTAAGGCGGTCCGCCAAGGAATGAAGGAATAGTCTCATGGCTATGGCTGTTGGGGATCGGGACGATAATGAACCGATGATGGAAATGAACACGACGCCGCTGATCGACGTCATGCTCGTTCTCCTCATCATGTTCATCATCACCATTCCGGTCCAGACCCACGCGGTGAAGATCGACCTGCCGGTTCCGACCGATTCGAAGAACAATGTCGACCCGGAAAAGAACAAGATCATGATCGACCCCGCGGGGACGGTCACGTGGAACGGCGTTCCGGTCGATCTGGCGCAGCTTTCGGATTATCTCGAGCAGACGAAGGCGCTGCCGGTCGAACCCGAACTGCAGATCCAGCCGGACCCCTACGCCCGCTATATCGTGGTCGATCGCGTCATGGCGGTCGTGAAGCGTAGCGGCGTCGGCAAGCTCGGCTTCGTCGGCAATGAACAATATGCGCGCGTTTTCTGATCGCTAGATCGGATATGTGCCAGCGAAGGGCCGCGGAGTGATCCGCGGCCCTTTTGCTTTGCCGGGCGTGAAAGCGCTTGGCGCGGCGGCTTCGGCGGGGCATCCTGCGGGCCTGGGAACGAACGCCGCGCCGCGGCGTAGGATTCCCGCAAGCGCCGCACCGCGCGCCAGATGATGGGGAGCCGATCGATGAAGCCTGCCGCCACTTTTCGCCCGACGATGACCGCCGCGCTGTGCGCCGCCTCGCTGCTCGCCCTTGGCGGCTGCGCCAGCGGATCGAAGGGGCCGACGACGACGATGCCGCCGTCCGATGCCCATGCCCAGCTTTACGACGCGTCGGGCGCCGACCGTGGGCGCGTCGATATCTACAAGGACGGAACGGGCCTGCGCATCGAACTGGTCGCGCGCGGCTTTGCCCCCGGCACCTATGGCATGCATCTGCACGCCGTCGGCCAATGCACCCCGCCCGATTTCAGCAGCGCCGGGCCGCACTGGAACCCGACCCATGCCCAGCACGGGCGTGACAATCCGATGGGGGCGCACCATGGCGACCTGCCCAACCTCGTCGTCGAATCGGGAACGATTGGCCGCGCGACGCTGCAGGTCGTCGGTTCGCGGCTGACCGGCGAGGGCGGACTGCTCGACGCCGATGGCGCGGCGTTCGTCATCCACGCCGGTCCCGACGATTACAAGACCGATCCGAGCGGCAACAGCGGCGGCCGCGTTGCCTGCGGGGTGATCCAGCTCGGCGCCGCGAACTGATCGCGCGCGGGCGCGGTCAGGCGGCCGCGCTCGCCGCGCGCTCGGCAATCGTCGCTTCGGCCTGCGGCACCGTGCGATAGGCATAGATCAGCAGGGCCAGCGCGATCGGCGCGACGCCGATCAGCGACAATATGCCGGTCCGCAGGTCACCCACCGGCTTGCCGTCGACCATCGTGCCGGCGAGGTCCGAAATCTGTCCGACCATATAGGGACCAAATGACAGACCGACGAGCGTCGTGCCAAGGAAGAAGGCGGCGGTCGCCGTCCCGCGCATGCGCGGCAATACCAGATCCTGCGTCGTAGCGGCGGCGGCGCCGAGCGCTGCAGCACCGAACATGCCGGCAAGGAAGTTCATCGCGTAGAAGATGAAGCTGCTTTCGGTCGTGTAGCCGATCCAGATCGGGATGATCGGCGCGACGACGCCGAAGATGATCGTCAGGATGCGGCCCGCCGGATTGCGCGCGCGCAGCGCGTCGGCGATGCGGCCGCCCAGAATGACCCCGACGAACCCTGCGAGCGCACCATTGGCGCCGAGGATGAATGCCAGTTCCTGCTTGGGCAGCTTCAGCACAAGCTCTGCATAGGGCGGCGACCAGAAAGCGAGGGCGTAGGCGGCAAGGCTCACCAGCCCGTAACCCAGCGTTGTGCAGATGAAGGCAGGCGTGCCCCAGATCAGACGGAAGGTCGCGGGATCGCGCGCGCGCAGCGTCGAGGCCCATGAAAAGACAGCATAATAGCCAAGCCCGACCGCCGACCATTGCGGGAAATTGCCCGTCAGGCGAATCATCCACCACGCAAAGGCGGCGATCGCGGCGGCGAAGCCGATGTTTACCGCCAGCGCGGTCGTGCCGCGCTGTGCAGCGCCGAAAAGGGTGAAGGGCGGGACGATCGTCGACAGGTCGCGAAAGAATTCGCGGAAGGGATGGGGCAAACTGTGGCTCGCGACTCCGTCCATCGCGCCGCGCGCGGGTTCGCGCAGCGTTGCGACCCACAGCGCGACGAGCAGGCCGGGAATGCCGACGGCCAGAAAGGCGCCGTGCCAGCCGACCAGCCCCATCGGCCCGCCGTTCGGCCAGGTGCGGTTCCACGCCTCGACGATCGAGGCGCCGATGAACAGCGACACGCCGCCGCCAAGGTAGAGCCCCGACGAATAGATGGCGAGCGCGGTCGCCTTCTGCCGCTTGGGGAAATAGTCGGAGATCAGCGAATAGGCGGTCGGGCTGGCGGTCGCTTCGCCGACGCCGACGCCCATGCGGGCAAAGGTCAGCGTCACCTGATTGCGTGCGAACCCCGACAGGGCGGTCATCGTCGACCACAGTGCGAGGCCGATCGACAGCAGCTTCACGCGGTTCCAATTGTCCGCGAGGCGTCCGAGTGGGATGCCGAACAGCGCATAGAAGACCGCGAAGGCGGCACCGCCAAGGAAGCCCATGTCGGCGTCGGTCAGGCCGAGGTCGGCCTTGATGTCGACCGCGAGGATGCTGACGATCTGGCGGTCGATGAAGTTGAGGATATAAACGACGACGAGGACGCCGAGGACATACCAGCTGTATCCCGTCGCGCGCGGTTCGGTCTCCGCACTTTCGACGCCTGTCCCCGGATCGTTGCTCGTCTCAGCCATCTGGCACCGCGCTCCCTCAGTCATTATCGTTGGCCGCCATGGCTAGCAGAGCCGCCGGGCAGCGCAAGTTGAAAACCGGTTCAACTTTGTGAAGAAGGACATGACATGACCGACGACCGGGGCGATGCGCCCGCCATCCTTTTTCTCTGTCTCGGCAATATCTGCCGCTCGCCGCTGGCGGAGGGCGCGGCGCGTGCCGCCTTTGCCGACGCCGGAATCGCGGTGCGGCTCGATTCTGCGGGGACTGGCGACTGGCATGTCGGCCACCCGCCCGACGCCCGCGCGCAGGCGGAGGCGAGGCGGCATGACGTCGATATCGACGATCTGCGCGCGCGCCAGCTCGTGCGCGGCGACTTTCACCGCTTCGATCTGATTCTGGCCGCCGACGCCGACAATCTGCGGACCGCACGTGCGCTCGCCCCGGCGGACGCGACGGCGCGGCTGATGCTGATGCTCGATCTCGTACCCGGACGGGCGGGCGAGAGCGTGACCGATCCCTATTATGGCGCCGACGACGGCTTTGCCGAAACCTGGGCCGATGTCAGCGCGGTCGCCGCCGCGCTGGTTGCCGCGACCGGGGCGTCGAGCGGATAGCGCGCGATCGGGTGATAGCGCGATCCGCCATGGCCAAGCTCGCTTTCATAGAGGGTGGCGTGGGCGAAGAGGAAATCGGGCGTCGCCAGATCGCCGTTCAGGGCCAGAAAGGGCGCGACGGGCCCCGATCCGCGATTGAGCCGCGCCAGCGTGACATGCGGCAGAAAGGCGCGCGTCTCCTTCTCGATCCCGACGCGCATCAGCAATTGGTCGACCTTGCGGTGCAGTGCCGCGACCGGTTCGGCGGGTTCAACCCCCGCCCATACCATATGCGGCCGCCCGTGCCGCTCGAACAGGCTGACCCCCGCGATGCGCGCGGCGATGGCGGGGGCGTGCAGGGCGCCGAGCGCCGCGGCGATGTCCTCTGCACGATGGCGGTCGACTTCACCGATGAAGCGCAGGGTCAGGTGAAGCTGGTCGTCATCCTGCCAGCGTGCGCCAGAAATGCCGTGCATCGCGGCGATCAGCCGGGCGCGAATCGGCCGCGGCGGCCGCAGGGCGACGAACAGACGGTGCGTGGACATGGTGCGCCCGTCATAGGGCCTTTGCACCGCGCGCGACAGCGCCGAAGGCGCCCGGACCGGTTTCGCTTGAAACGGAGGGCGAAAATACTGATATTGGCAGTACGGCCGGTATGGGCTGGCCGGTGATGGAGATTTGAAAATGGCTAATTGGAACGACCCCAATATGGCGGCGTCCGGCTTTCCTGGCAGCGCGAGCGCGATGGATCAGGCCGTCGATGCCGGCCTGCGGTCGTACATGCTGTCGGTCTATAACTATATGGGCTCGGGCGTGCTGCTTACCGGCATCGTCGCGATGCTCGCCTATTCGACGGGTTTCACCCTGTCGCTGATCGGCAGCCCGCTGATGTGGGTTGTCATGCTTGCACCGCTCGCTTTCGTGATGGTGCTCAGCTTCGGGATCAACAAGCTGTCGACCGGCGCGGCGCAGGCGCTGTTCTGGGGCTATGCGGCGATCATGGGTCTGTCGATGTCGACGATCTTCCTCGCCTTCACCCAGACCTCGATCGCGACGACCTTCTTCGCGACCGCAGCGGCCTTCCTCGGTCTCAGCCTCTACGGCTATACGACCAAGAAGGATCTGTCGGGCTTCGGCACTTTCCTGATCATGGGCGTCGTCGGCATCCTCGTCGCGATGCTGATCAACCTCTTCGTGCAGTCGACCGCGCTCAACCTCGCGATCAGCGTGATCGGTGTGCTGCTGTTCGCCGGCCTCACCGCCTATGACACGCAGAAGATCAAGAGCATGTACTTCTATGTCCGCGGCACCGACTTTGTCGGCAAGTCGGTGGTGATGGGCGCGCTGACGCTCTACCTCGACTTCGTGAACATGTTCACCTTCCTGCTCAACCTGATGGGCAGCCGAGACTAAGCGGCGGCGCATCGGAACGGCAGAGGCCCGGCGGAGCGATCCGCCGGGCCTTTTCGTTTGGAGCGTGCGTCAATCGGCGCGGGGTCAGGCGGGGACGAAGCGGAGCGCGGCGCCGTTCATGCAATAGCGCTTGCCCGTCGGCTTTGGCCCATCGTCGAAGACATGGCCCAGGTGGCCGCCGCAGCGCGGGCAATGGACCTCGGTTCGCGGATAGCCGAGCTCATGGTCGACCGACGTCGCGATCGCGCCGGGCAGCGGCGCCCAGAAACTCGGCCAGCCGGTGCCGCTGTCATATTTGGTCTTGCTCGAATACAGCGGCAACGCGCAGCCCGCGCAGGCAAAGGTGCCGGCGCGATGCTCCTTGTTGAGCGGGCTGGTGTAGGGGCGCTCGGTCGCGGCCTCGCGCAGCACCGCATATTGCGTCGCGGTGAGGCGCTTTTTCCACTCGGCATCGGACAGGCGCCAACCCGGCTGCGCCAGCGGGCGCTTGCCGGGCTTGGCGAACAGCATCGGCGCGGCGATCATCGCGCCGCCCAAGGCGAGGCCCGAAAGCAGATAACGACGTTCGATCATGGCAGGCTCCTCTGCCTTCTAGATACGATGCCGGTCTGATCCCGGTTTCAGTGCCGCGTCAATATTTCTCGAGCACAACGGGCAGGTGGCGATAGCCGTGGACGAAGCAGGCGTTCACCCGGTCGGGTTCGCCGACCACATTCACGCGCAGCCGCCGCCGCTGCATTTCGGAGATCAGTGCGGTAAGCTGAAGCTCGGCGACGCGTGCGCCGACGCAGCGGTGGATGCCGTAACCGAAGGCGAGGTGACGCCGCGCATTTTCGCGATCGACGATGATCCGGTCGCCGTCGGGGAAGATGCTCTCGTCGCGGTTCGCTGACGCATACCACAGCGCGATCTTGTCGCGCTTCTTGATCTGGTGCCCGAACAATTCGGTGTCTTCGGTGGCGGTACGGCGCATGTGGGCAAGCGGGGTCTGCCAGCGGATGATCTCGTGCATCGCGTTGACCGCGAGTTCGGGATCGTGATTCGCCTCCAGCTTCGCGCGCTCCTCGGGGAAAAGATGGAGGCCATAGGCGTAGGCCGACATCGAATTGCGCGTCGTGTCATTGCCGCCAACGATCAGCAGGATGAGGTTGCCCATGAATTCCTCATGGCTCATGTGGCTCATCGCATCCGACTGGAGCATGATCGAAATCAGGTCGTGCGTGCCGGGATTCTGCGCCTTGCGGTCCCACAATTCCTTGAACGCGGCGCCCATTTCGAACGCGATCGCGAGGCGGGCCTGGCGTTCTTCGAGGGTATTGAAACTTTCGATGTCGCCGAGCGCGTCGGACCAGGCGGTCAATTTGTGGCGTTCTTCAAAGGGAAAGTCGAACAGAATGGCGAGCATCTGCGTCGTCAGTTCGATCGACAGTTTTTCGACCCAGTCGAACGTTTCGCCGATGGGCAGCGAATCGAGCACTTCGCTCGTCCGGCGCAGCGTGTCGGCGCGCATCCGTTCGATTTCGGAAGGGCCAAAGGCCGGCGCGACGGTGCGGCGCTGCGCCGTGTGCTGCGGCGGGTCCATCGCAATGAACATCGGCATCGGGATTTCGCCCTCCTGCAGATGTTCGATGCCGTCGCCCGCGACGGTGATGCCGCCATATTCCCACGAGGAGGAGAAGATCTTGGGCAGCGCCTCGATATGCTGGATCGGCTTGTAGGTGGTCACCGACCAATAGGGACCGAATTTCGAATCGTCGCAATAATAGATCGGCGATTCGGCGCGCAGCTGCGCCATCGGTTGCTGCCAGCGATCCTCGCGCCACATGTCGGCGCGGCTCACGTCGAGCGGATTGACGGTTTCGGGTTCGACGCGAATCTGGGTGGCCATAAGGGGGCAGCTCCTCTCAAGGCCGTCGGGCGCGGCCGATTGGGTTGCAGAATGCCACTATTTACAGTTTTGTCAATGAACCTTTGGGGCGATCACCCTAGAAATGGCAGCGGTCGCCGGACATCAGGCGCGCTGCCGCCGTTTCCAGAATTTCCAGCCCGCCTTGCCGCTCAGCACCCCGGCGCGGAACATCCGGACCGACAGGAAGATGACGAGCGCGACCCAGAGCAACTGCCAGCCGAGCGCAAGCAGATGGACGGCCTTCGCATCGTCGGTCGCAGCGCGCGCCGCCATTGCGAAGGGCGACGAAAAGGGAAAGATTTCGGCGAAGCGCGCGAGCGGGCTGCCCGGCGCGCTCGCGGCGGCCGAAGAGAGGCTGAACATGCCGACCTGAAAGATGGTGATCGGCAGGCTGAGCATCTGGATTTCGCGCACCGTTCCCGCCTGCGCGCCGACACCGAGGAACACCGCGCCGAGCAGGAGGAAAGCCATGATGAAATAGACGAAGCAGATGCCGACGAAGAAGCCCCAGCCGGTAGCGGGCACCGCGAGCATCGCCGCAACCGGCTTGCCCGCGCCTGCCGCAGAGAGCGTGGCCGGGTCGATCTGGGTTGCCGCGATCAGTCCGCCGCCTGCCGCCATCGCGAGCCAGAAGGCGATAAACAGCACCGCGACGCCGAGCATGCCGAGCAGCTTGCCGAGAAAGACGCTTTCGAGCGGCACCGCGGCGGCGAGGATTTCGATGACCTTGTTGCCCTTTTCCTCGGCGAGCGAACTGACTGTCTGTCCGGCGAGCAGCAGCGTCATCAGGAAGATTGCAAAGACCGCGCCGAAGCCCATCGACTGTTGCACCGCGATGCTCGTCCCGCCGCTGCGAATCGATTCGAAATGCGGGGCGACCGGCGGCACCGCGCCGGCAGCGCGGTCGCGCAGCACCTCTTCCGCGAGCAGCACAAGATAGCGACCCGCGCGGCTGCCCTCCTCGCGTTCGACGATGCGCGGCGCGGCGAGCGGGCCGACCATCACCGCATAGGTGTCGGCGCCCTTTTCCTGCGCGATGACCAGCGGATCGTTGCCCTTCGGCGAGGCAATCCGCACGTCGAGCGTCGCGGGACCGCGGCCGCCCAGCGCGTCGCGCAAGCGCGTGTCGGCACTGCGCAGCGCCGCGACATCGCCCGCTTCGGCGACGACGACGATGCGCCCTGCGCCGCGCGCGCTGTCGGCGAGCTGCGATGCGCCGAGGCCGCCGACCAGGCTCATGCCCAGCATGAACAGCGGTGCGAGCAGGAAGAGGAGAAAGGTCGGCGTCGCCACGATCGCGAGAAAGTCGCGGCGCGCGACGACCGCCATATTTTTCAGAAAGGGGGTCATGCGCTTGCCTCCGCAGCGGCTTCTTCGGCGGCGTCGGCGGCGAAGCCCGCGTCGACCTGACGCACGATATGGACGAAGGCATCGTGCAAGCCGGGGCGCGCGATCGAGAGGCCGGCGACGCCGTGCCCGCTGGCGGTGATCCGCGCGAGCAGCGGTTCGACCCCCGCGTCGTCGATCGCGAAATGCCAGGCGTCGCCGCGCCGCTGCGCATCGGCGGGCAGCAGCGCCGCGATCACGCCATCGTCGGCGCCGGTGCGCGGCGCGTAGCGCACCTGCATCGGCAGCAGCGCGCGCGCCTCGTCGACCGTGCCCTCGAAGCGGCGCTGCGACCGCGCGATGATCGCGAGCCGGTCGCACAGTCGCTCGGCGTGCGCCATGACATGGGTGGAGAAAAGGATCGTCGCGCCGCGATCGCGTTCGCGCCGCACGAGCGTTTCAAGTCGCTCCTGATTGACCGGGTCGAGTCCCGAAAAGGGTTCGTCGAGCACGATCAGGTCGGGAGCATGGACGATCGAGCCGATGAGCTGAACCATCTGGGCCATGCCCTTCGACATCTTGCGGATCTTTTCGTCGATGACGCGCTCGAGCCCGAGTTCGGCCATGAAGGTCGCGGCGCGGCGGCGGCCTTCGCCCCAGTCGAGCCCGCGCAGCGCCCCCATGAAGGCGATCGCCTCGCGCGCCTTCATACCGGGATAGAGGCCCCGTTCTTCGGGCAGATAGCCGATGCGGTGGCGCACCGATTGCGGCTTGTGGCTGCCGAACAGGCGGCTCGTCCCCTCGTCGGGATCGATGATGCCCAGCGTCATGCGCAGGCTGGTGGTCTTGCCCGCGCCATTGGGACCGAGAACGCCATAGATGCTGCCGACCGGCACCTCGAGGTCGACATGATCGACCGCCTTGAATTCGTCGAAATATTTGGTGAGGCCGCGCGCCTCCACGCAATAATCGGTCAAACGCTGGTCCCCGCTCGTTGAATCGGCCGGCATGTCATCACTGTATCATCGCTCTATGGCACGGCCCGCCGCCTGTCGTATAGGGGCGCAATGCTTTCCAATGCCTTGCCCCCGATCGAAGAGCGGCTCGCGGCCACCGCACGCGCGCATGGCTTCGCGGCGTTCGGCATCGCGCACGCCGACGCGGCACCGCAAACCGCGGCGCGGCTGAAGCAATGGCTCGCCGACGGATGCCATGGCGACATGATCTGGATGGAAAGCCGCGCCGAACAGCGCGGATCGCCGCAAGGGCTGTGGCCCGAGGTGCGGTCGGTGATCGCGCTCGGCATGAGCTACGCCCCCGGCACCGATCCGATGGCGCTCGCGGGGGCGCCCGACCGCGGCCGCATCTCGGTCTATGCGCAAGGGGCCGATTATCATGACGTCGTCAAAAAGGCGCTGAAGCATGTCGCGCGCTGGCTCGTCGCCGAGGCGCCGGGGGCGGAAGTGAAGGTCTTTGTCGACACCGCGCCGGTGATGGAAAAGCCGCTCGCCGCCGCCGCGGGGCTCGGCTGGCAGGGCAAGCACAGCAATATGGTCAGCCGCGCGCATGGCAGCTGGCTGTTTCTGGGCGCGATCTACACGACGCTCGATCTCGCGCCGTCGGTTCCGGGGCGCGATCGGTGCGGCAGTTGCACCGCCTGCCAGCAGGCCTGCCCGACCGCGGCCTTTCCGGCGCCCTATCGCGTCGATGCCCGCCGCTGCATCTCCTATCTGACGATCGAGCATGACGGGCCGATCCCGACCGAATTCCGGCGCGCGATCGGCAACCGCGTCTATGGCTGCGACGATTGTCTGGCGGTGTGTCCGTGGAACAAGTTTGCCGACACCGCGGCGCGGCACCGGGCCTTTCTGCCGCGCGGCGAACTGGCGGCGCCCGCGCTCGCCGATCTGCTCGCACTCGACGATGCGGGGTTCCGGCAGGTCTTCTCAGGCTCGCCGATCAAGCGGATCGGGCGGGGCCGCATGGTGCGCAACGCCGCGATCGCGGCGGGCAACAGCGGCGATCGCGGCTTGCGGCCGCGCCTGATGGCGCTGGCGAGCGACGAATCGCCGATGGTCGCCGATGCCGCACGATGGGCGCTCGATCAACTGGCGGACTGACGGCGGGAGACGGCGATCGTGCCGCCCCCCTCCGTCGCCGGCCCGCCTTCTTGCCTAGAACCCCCGCATGAAGGTCGCGGTGATCGGGGCGGTAATCGCGCCGATGACGAGTGCGACGACGATCGCCGCGACGACGATCAGGATCGTGTAGGTCATCGCCTTGTCCTGCGGCGCGCGCATCAGGCGGGGCAGTCCGAGGTAAAGGAGATAGAGGCCGTAGAGGCCGAGCAGCGACAGCCAGGAAAGCGCGGGCAGGATCGCGAAAATGCCCGCGACCCAGCTCGCGGTGCCCGAATAGGCCGCGACCTTGAACGCCTGAACGCGGTTCTGCGTCGCGCCGAAGCTGGGGGCGAGCGCGTCGATGATGAGCGCGAGGATGAAGACCCCGATCAAGGTCGTGGCATATTGCACGACGGCCGAGGCGACGGCCGAGCCGACCGAGGGGCGATAGGTGAAGCCCATTACCGAAAAGCCGAAGGCGAGCATGCCGATCAGCCCCGCCACCGCGGGAATCGCCGCCAGCGGGATGATATAGCGGCGATAGAGGCCGCCGATCGTTTCGGCTTCGCCCTCGATCACCTCCCACTCGCGCGCGGGCTGGAGCAAGATATTCTTCACGCGATCGACGATCGAGCGCGGCTGCTGGTCATTCCCTGTCATAGTCGGTCTCCACCCAATGGCTGAACCGCGACCCCGGATGTTTCCCCCGATGGACCGCGATAGTCTCGCATTCGGGGATAGGGCGCAAGGGTGTGCATTGCTGTGCGCAGGCGCACAGGGCCGGCTACCAGCGGTTGCGCACTTCTTCGGCAAAGCCCGTGAGCCCGGCAATGTCGAGCGCGCTGCCGTCGTCGAGGATGATGCGCCCCGAAAAGCGGCCGAAGACCTGATCCTGCACCGTCCTGAACAGGCCGAGGTTGGTGCTGTGGTGGCGATTGACGATCGGGTCCATCGTCATTTCGAACCGTCCGTCGTTGCTCGTGAAGCGCCACGGCCCTGCGTCGGGTCCGCCCGCCGGCATATGAAAGGCGATGCGGTCGAGCTTGTGCGCGGTGCCGTCGACGAACACCATATTCTCGGATGCCGCCGCCGTGTCGCCGAAGCCGTAACCGATGTTGAACCCGATGCGGCGTCCGTCCGCCATTCCCGAGGCCGACCCCCAATACCAGACATTGTCGTAGGTCCAGACGCCGCGCCCCGAGTCTAGCACGCCAAAGGCGCGGTCGGGGCTGAAGCGATGGAGGGTGTTCCCCACCCGAATCTCGCCCTCGGCGGCGAGGCAATTGATCTTCTGATTATAATAGAAGGCCCTTGGCGCTCCCGAGAAAGGTGTGGCGATCACCATGCGGTCCATCGGCGGCTGCGCGAGCCATAATTCACCTGCGAGCCCCTGTCCGCCGCCGAAATTCGGGGCCTCGACCGTCAGGCGCCGGCCGCCCGGTTCGTGCCGGAAGCGCAGCAACATGCCGCCGCGGCGCTGTTCGATATCGCCCGCATCGGCGCTTTCGGGCAACCGCATGCGGCCCATCGGCCAAGGGATCACCGCGCCGTCGTTGATCGCCGTTCCAGCCGCCAGATCCATCCACGACACGCCGAGGAAGCCCAGATAGCCATTGTCGGCGACGGTCAGCGCGATCCCGAAGGCGTCGGTGAGGATGCAATAATAGTCCCACTCCTTGATCCGCAGCTTGCCCGCCGCGATCCGCGCGCGGTCGTAGCGGCGCACCTCGGCGGTCGCCCAGCCGCGTTCGGCGAGCTGCCCGCGCGCGTCGAGCAGCGGTCCTGCTCCCATTTTTGTCTGCATCCTCGCCTCCCTGCGGGGCCGTCTATGCCAGCCGCGCACGGCGGCTGGCAACGGGCGGTGCATCTGATAGGCTGCGCACGACGCAGGATGCAGGAGGATGGCATGGCGCAGGGCAGCGCGCGAATCGGCAAGGACCGCTATCGCACCGAGATCGATGTCGGCGGCCATGCGCTGATCGCCGACGAGCCGCCCGCGCTCGGCGGCGGCGGGGTTGGCCCGGCGCCCTACGATCTGCTGCTCGCGAGCCTGGGCGCGTGCACCGCGATCACGCTGCGCATGTACGCCGATCGCAAGGGCTGGCCGCTCGAATCGGTCGAGGTCGGTTTGCGTCTGTCGGGGCGCGAGGAGAAGCGGATCGACCGCTCGCTGGCGATCGTCGGGCTCGACGACGAACAGCGCGCGCGCATGGCCGACATCGCCGAGCGTACGCCGGTCACGCTGACGCTGAAGGCCGGTTTGCCGATCACCACCACGCTCGCCTGACGGCGCGGCGCGCGGTGCCTGCGGAGCGCATCGTTTACGCCACTTTTACCACTGTCGGTGCATGACATCCCCGATGTTTGCGACTGGGGACGAATGATGGACAGCATGCGCGGACTGCTTTCGGGCAGCCACGATCAGGACGATGGCGCGATCGATGCGCCGCCGGCTGTCGGTGTCGACGAACGGCGGATGCAGGTGCGCGCTTATAATCATTGGGCGTCGCTGCTTGCCGACCGCGCCTATCCGTCGGTCGAGGATCTCGACCTCGATGGCGCCGACTTCGGCCCCAATGCGGTGCTGCTCGACTTTACCGCGGGTATCGAAAATCCGGGCATCTCCTATCTCGGCGAACGGTTGCGCGAAGAATCGCAGATCGACGAGGATGTCCATTATATCAGCCAGATTCCGGGGCGGTCGCTGCTGTCGCGGCTGACCGACCATTATCTCCAGATCATCGCCAATCGCGCGCCGATCGGCTTCGAGGCCGAGTTCGTCAACGATCGCGGCGCCACGATCATGTACCGCGGCATCCTGCTGCCCTTCTCGTCCGACGACGACACCATCGATTTCATCATGGGCGTCATCAACTGGAAGGAAGCGGTTGCCGCAGAGCAGGCCGAAGAGTTGCAACTGTCGGTCGAGCAGGCGCTGCGCAGCGCGGCGCCGCTGACCGCACCCGTGCCGGTGTGGGCCGACGGCCCCGATTCGGAGCATATCGACGATGAAGCGGCGCCGGGTTTCGCCGCGCTCGGCGACGCCGAGCCCGAAGCGGTTGCGTTCGGCGACGCCATGCTGCTGACCGAGCGGTTCGACGATCCCGCGGTACCGGTTTCCGAAAGCGACGAAGCCGCCGACGAGACTGCCGACGACGGCGCGGCCGGGCCGGGCGACGATGCCGAGCTGGCCGACTGGCTGGCCCTGGCGCGCGAGACCGCCGAACGCGCGATGGCGGCCGACAGCCGCAGCCGCAGCGCGCTCTATCAGGCGGTCGGCAAGGCGTGGGATTTCGCCCTCGCCGCCGAAGCGCAGCCCGACGCCTTTGCCGAATTGCTCGAGGATGCGGGGCTGCAGGCGCAGGAGCGTGCGCCGATGACGCCAGTCGTCAAGCTGGTGTTCGGCGCCTCCTACGACAAGACGCGCCTCGCCGAATATGCCTGCGTGCTCGGCCATGCGAAGGACGCGGGGCTGGAGCGCGGGTCGCTTCCTGCCTATCTCGACCGCTATCCGGGCGGGCTCAAGGGTCTGGTCAAGGATGTGCGCGCGCGCCGCAAGCCCGCGGGCGATGCAGCGGCGAAGGTCGATGAGCAACTGGCGGCGCTGCGCACCGCGCACCCGGCGCTGATCCTGGAACATGATGCGGGCGATGCCGAATTCGTGGTGCTGATTGCGCGCGCGATGCCCGGCGGACATATCGGCATCGTCGCCAAGGCGGCCGACGATCCGGCGCTCGTTGCGAAGCTGGCGAAGAAGGCAATCGCGATCACCCCGGCCGATTGACCCGCATAGCGTAACAGACAATCCAAAAGTTGAAATAATTTTGCGCGGCATGCGCGGGGGGTCTTGAGCCTTTCGCGGCGCGGGCGCATAGGGAGCCGTAGCGCAAGGCGCCGCCGTCCCCCCGGCGGATGCTCGCTTCAACTTGGTCCGGGATGCTGCAACCCTATGCCTGAAAAATCGACTGAAGACACCGCAGCCGGCACGTCGTCGGCGGCGCAAGTTCCTGCGAAATTCGCCAAGGCCTATCAGGCCGCCTTGCAGGGCAGCGCGCTGCCCGGCGAGAGCGACGACCTCGATGCCAAGGCGCTCGCCGAAGCGGGCGAATTCGCCGCGCGCGCGTCGCTCGACCGCGCGCCGGGCCAACCGTCGTTCCTGCTCGAACCGGTGGCGGCCGACGGCACCGACCGCCGGATGCGCCTGGTCGTCGTCAACGACGACATGCCCTTCCTCGTCGATTCGACCTCGCAGATCGCGGGCGCGCAGGGTCTCGCCGTGCACCGCATCCTCCACCCGGTGGTGTCGGTCGAGCGCGACGCGAAAAATCATCTGACCGCGGTCGACGCCGGCAAGGACGGCGCGCGCGAGTCGGTCATCTACATGGAACTCGAACGCGGCGACGCGCGCGCCCGGCGCCGTCTGCTCGATGCGCTCGAAGCCTCGCTCGCCGATGTGCGCGCCGCGGTCGCCGACTGGAAGGCGATGCGCGCCGCGATGCTCGCCGATTCGACGATGCGCGCCGACGGCGATGGCGCCGAGCTGCTGCGCTGGTTCGAAAGCGGCGCGATGACGCAGCTTGGCCACGAATGGCGCACGCGCGACGGCAAGCGCCACGACCCGCTGGGCATCTGTGCCGCGGGGACGAGCGAAATCCTGTCCGAAACCGCACTCGAAGCGGCCTTCGCCTGGTTCGAAAAGGGCCGCACGGCGCCGCTTCTCATCAAGTCGAACCGCCTGTCGTCGGTGCATCGCCGCGTGCTGCTCGACTTGGTCGTCGTTCCCGAGATGAAGGGCAAGACGGTCGAGCGCCTGTCGATCCACGCGGGCCTTTGGACCAGCGCCGCGCTGTCGACGCCGCCCGCCAAGGTGCCCGTGCTGCGCGCGCAACTCGAGGCGCTGATGACCAAATTCGGTTTCGACCCTGGCGGCCACGCCGGCAAGGCGCTCGCGCACGCTTTGACCGCGCTGCCGCACGACCTGCTGATCGCGTTCGACGCCGAATCGCTCGAGGAGCTGGTGCTCACCTCGATGTCGATTACCGATCGCCCGCGCCCGAAGCTGGTGATGATACGCAGCCCGCTCGGCCGCCATCTCTTCACCTTCGTCTGGCTGCCGCGCGACGAGGTGTCGACGGGACGCCGGCTGGCGATCGAATCGCTGTTGGTGCGCGAGGCCAAGGCGGGTGTCATCGGCTGGACGATGGCGCTCGAAGACGGCGGCGCTGCCTTGCTGCGCTACACGCTCGACCTGCGCGGCGGCGGCATCGTGCCCGATACCGAAGCGCTGAACGCTCAGCTGGAGCAGATGGTGCGTGGTTGGCAGCCCGAGGTAGAGGGCGCACTGGCGCGCCGCGGCGATCCGGGCCGCGCCGCGGCGCTCGCGGCGCGGTTCGCCCCGCTGTTCCCCGCCAATTACCGCAATCTCTATAATCCCGAAGAGGCTGCGCGCGATATATTGCGTCTCCGCGACCTTGATGCCGACCGCCCGCGCAATGTGCGGCTGGCGAAAAAGAGCCTCGACGGCGACGACCGGCTGCGGCTGAAAGTCTATAGCGCGGCCGGACCGCTCGCGCTGTCGGACGTGGTTCCGGCGCTCGAACATTTCGGATTCGAGGTGCTCGAGGAAATCCCGACCGAGTTGCACGTCCATGGCGGCGGTGAGGGCGATGCCGAGGCAACCTTCATCCACGATTTTTCGCTGCGCCTGCCCGCCAATGTCGACGAAACCGCGCTGATGCCGCATGTCGAGACGATCGAGGGCGCGATTGCCGCGGTGCTCGATGGCAAGGCCGAAAACGACGCCTTCAACCAGCTCGTGCTGGTGACGCAGACCGATCCGCAGGCGATTGTGTGGCTGCGCGCCTGGTTCCGCTACATGCGCCAGGGCGGATCGAGCTATGGCATGGATACGGTGGTGGCGGCGCTGCGCGGCGCCCCGGCGCTGACCGCCGCGCTGGTCGATCGCTTCCGTGCGCTCCATGACCCCAAGGCAAAGGATGCCGCGCGCGCCGAAGCGCTCGCAGCCGAAATCCGGACCGGCTTTGCCGCGATCCAGTCGATCGACGACGACCGCATCCTGCGTCTGTTCCATGCGGTGATCGGCGCGACGCTGCGTACCAACGCCTTTGCGCCCGCCGCCGCCGAGGCGCTGGCGTTCAAGATAGATTCGAGTCTGGTTCCGGGCCTGCCCAAGCCGCTGCCGTGGCGCGAGGTGTGGGTGTACAGCCCGCGCGTCGAGGGCATCCATCTGCGCGCCGGCCCGGTCGCGCGCGGCGGCCTGCGCTGGTCCGACCGGCGCGACGACTTCCGTACCGAAATTCTGGGGCTGATGAAGGCGCAGCGCGTCAAGAACGCCGTCATCGTCCCGACCGGCGCGAAGGGCGGCTTCTATCCCAAGCAGTTGCCGAGCCCGGCCGAGGATCGCGACGCCTGGTTCGCCGAAGGCACCGAATGCTATCGCATCTTCATCAGGTCGCTGTTGTCGATCACCGACAATATCGTCGGCGGCAAGGTGGTGCACCCCAAGGGCGTCGTGATCCGCGATGGCGAAGACCCCTATTTCGTGGTCGCCGCCGACAAGGGCACCGCGACCTTCTCCGACGTCGCCAACGGTCTTGCGATGGAGCGCGACTTCTGGCTCGGCGATGCGTTCGCGAGCGGCGGGTCGAAAGGCTATGACCATAAGGCGATGGGCATCACCGCCAAGGGCGCGTGGGTTTCGGTCCAGCGTCACTTCGCCGAAATGGGCATCGACGTGCAGACCGACACGATCCGTGTTGTCGGTTGCGGCGACATGTCGGGCGACGTGTTCGGCAACGGCATGCTGCTGTCCAAGGCGATCAAGCTGTGCGCGGCCTTCGACCATCGTCACATCTTCCTCGATCCCGATCCCGATCCGGCCAAGAGCTGGAAAGAACGCGACCGCATGTTCAAACTGCCGCGGTCGAGCTGGGACGATTATGACAAGACGCTGATTTCGAAGGGCGGCGGCGTTTTCGCGCGCAGCCAGAAGAGCATCCCGCTGACCCCCGAGGTGCAGGCGCTGCTGGGCCTGTCGGTCGCCGAAATCGACCCGGCCGGGCTGATCTCCGCGATCCTGCGTGCGCCCGCCGATCTGCTGTGGTTCGGCGGTATCGGTACCTATGTGAAGGCCGCGGGCCAGAATAATGCCGAGGTCGGCGATCCCGCCAACGACGCGCTGCGCGTCGATGCCGAGGATCTGCGCGTCCGCGCGGTGGGTGAGGGCGCCAATCTGGGCGTCACGCAGGCCGCACGTATCGCCTTTGCGGCGAAGGGCGGGCGCATCAACACCGACTTCATCGACAACAGCGCCGGCGTCGACTGTTCGGATAATGAGGTCAACATCAAGATCGCGCTCAACCGCGAGATGGCCGAAGGCCGGCTGAGCCAGGACGATCGCGACGCGCTGCTCGTCCGCATGACCGACGATGTCGCGGCGCTGGTGCTCGAGGACAACCGGCTGCAGGCACTCGCGCTGTCGATCGCCGAAAAGGGCGGCGCCGCCGCGGTGCCGTCGCTGGTGCGGATCATGGAGACGTTCGAGGCATCGGGCCGGCTCGACCGCAAGGTCGAAGGGCTGGCGGCGAACGACGAGCTGCTGCGCCGCTCGGCCGAAGGGAGCGGGCTGACGCGGCCCGAACTCGCCGTGCTGCTGTCGACTGCGAAACTGGCGCTGCAGGATGCGATCGAAGCGAGCGCGCTGCCCGACGATCCCGCTCTGGCGAGCGATCTTGCCGCGGCCTTCCCGGCCGAGATGCAGCGCGATTTCGCCGGCGCGATCGCCGATCACCAGCTGCGCCGCGAGATCATTGCGACCAAGCTTGCGAACCGCATCGTCAACCGCATGGGCATCGTCCACCCGCTCGAACTGGTCGAAGAAGAGGGCTGCTCGCTGGGTGAGGTCGCGGCGGCATTCGTCGCCGTCGAACGCTTGCTGGATATGAAGGGGCTGTGGGCTTCGCTCGACAGCGCGGGGATCAACGAATCCATCCGCTTGTCGCTGTTCAGCCAGGCCGCCTCGGCGATGGCATCGCAGATGGCCGACCTGCTCCGCGTCAGCCCCGGCCTGGCGCAGCCGGGCGCGCTCGTTGCGCGGCTCGAACCCGGCGTCGACCGCCTGACCGCGACCGTCGACACGCTGCTCAGCGCGTCAGTGCGGCGTCAGTGGGACGCGCTGGCGCAGCAGCTGCTCGATGCCGGCGCGCCCGAGGCGCTGACCGCGGCGGTCGTCCGCCTGTTCAAGACCGATGGCGCGATCGGAATCGTCGACCTTGCCGAACGTCGCGGCGACGACGAGGTCGGGGTGACGCGGGCCTTCACCCATCTGGGTGACGCGCTCGGGCTCGACTGGGCGCAGACGCTGGCGGCGCACATGAGCCCTGCCGACCCGTGGGAACGCCTGCTCGTCAACAGCCTGGCGCGCGATTTCCAGCAGATGCGGCTGAGCTTCCTCGCGGGGTTGCCCAAGGGCGATCTCGATGCCGGGGTCAGCAAATGGCTGGAAGCGAACGCACCGCGCGTCGCGCAATTCCGCACGACGGTCGACCGCGCGCGCACCATCCCCAATCCCAATGGCGCGATGCTGTCGCACATTGCGGGGCAGGCGCGCGGGCTGCTCGGCCGGTAACAGGTCTGACCCTCCCCTTCGGGGGAGGGCTTCAGGAGGCTCTATGCCGTTCCAACCGCGCGTCGCGATCCTCGTCCCGGCACCCGATTATGAGGAAAATTGGCGGCCCGCCTTCGCGCGCAAGGCGGCGGCGCTGGCGGCGGCCGGGCTTGCGGTCGAGCAGCGCGTCTGGACCGACCCCGGCGATCTGACGGGGTTCGACCTGATCCTGCCGCTGTTCGCCTGGGGCTATCAGCGCGACGTTGCCGTCTGGTATGCGCTGCTCGACCGGCTCGCGGGACTGCCCGTCGTCAATCCGGTGCCGGTGCTGCGCTGGAACAGCGACAAGGCCTATCTTGCCGAACTTGGCGCGAAGGGCGTTGCGGTGGTGCCGACGGTTGAGGTCGCGGCGCTGGACGACGCATCGCTGGCGCAGGCGCGCGCGGCGCTCGGTGCCGAAGAGGTGGTGGTGAAGCCCGCCGTTTCGGGCGGTGCCGACGGTACGCACCGTGTCGCGCCCGGCGCGCCGGTCCCCACCGATGCGCTAGGACAGCGCCGCCTTGTCCAGCCGCTGATGCCCGGCATCCTCGCCGACGGGGAATATTCGCTCTTCTTTTTCGGCGGCGCCTTCAGCCACGCGATCGTCAAGCGCCCCGCGTCGGGCGATTTCCGCGTCCAGGAACAGTTCGGCGGGCGCGAGACCGGATGGGAGGCGAGCGCCGCGGCGCGCCTGCTCGCCGCCGCCGCGCTGGCCGCCGCTCCCGCGCCCCCCATCTATGCGCGCGTCGACATGGTCGGCGACGCGGCGGGCGTGCTGCACATCATGGAACTCGAACTGATCGAGCCGTCGCTGTTCCTGCATCATGCCGCAGACAAGGGCGCGGCCTTCGGTCGGGCGGTTTACGCCGCCGTCTGATCAGCACTGCGCGCGTGCCACAACCATTGGCGGATGGCCGAGGTCAGGTTGGGCGGATCGGCGGCCTCCATCCGTTCGACGTCGATCCGCGCGACGAGCGCATTGACCGGCAGGCCGCGCTGCGCCGCCGCGGCTTCGAGCGCGTCCCAGAATAGCGGTTCGAGGCTGATCGACGTCGGGTGCCCGGCAATCGTCACCGAGCGTTTGACGGGGGGGTGGAGAGGGGCAGCCATGCATCCTGTTTGCCGTTCGCATCGCGCGAAGTCGAGGGATTGTCGAACCGGCGCCGCGCCTGGCGGCGACGGCAAAGCCGTCGCCGTGACGTCAGACGGGCTCGGCGATCTTTCGGATCGCCGCCCCGCTCGCCGAGCCGGGCCGTGGCTTCGCCACCGGTTGCCAGCTCGTCGTTCGCTTTGCGAACGCCTTCACTGGCACCCTCGGCCCGTCAATACATATGCTGTCCGCCGTTGATCGACATCGTTGATCCGGTGACGAAGCCCGCATCCTCGCTGCACAGAAAGGCGACCCCGCGGGCGATTTCTTCGGCGTGGCCGAGGCGCCCCACCGGGATTTTCGCGACGATTTTTTCAAGCACCGGGGCGGGAACGGCGGCGACCATGTCGGTGTCGATATAGCCCGGCGCGATCGCGTTGACGGTCACGCCCTTCTTGGCGCCTTCCTGCGCCAGCGCCTTGGTAAAGCCGTGGATGCCCGATTTGGCGGCGGCATAGTTGACCTGGCCATACTGGCCCGCTTGGCCGTTGATCGACCCGATGTTGACGATACGGCCCCAGCCGCGTTCGACCATGCCGCCGAAGGTCGCCTTGGCCATGTTGAAACAGCCGCCCAGATTGATGCGCATGACGTCGTTCCAGTCGTCGAAGGTCATGCGCGCCAGCGTGCCGTCGCGGGTGATCCCGGCGTTGTTGACGACGATGTCGATCGGGCCGAGGTCTGCGGCGACCTGTGCACAGCCGTCGAGGCAGGCCCGATGGTCGCCGACGTCCCAGCGATAGGCGGGGATGCCGGTGCGGTCGGTGAAGGCGCGCGCCTTTTCGTCATTGCCCGCATAATTGGCGGCGACGCGGACGCCCATATCCTTCAGCGCCAGCGAAATGGCCTCGCCGATGCCGCGGCTGCCGCCGGTGACGATTGCTACGCGTGTCATGAAATCGCTCTCCCACACAATCTTGCTTCGTTTTTGATTAGGGCGCGCGCGAAGCGGCCGCAAGTTGACCGGAACGTCAATCGCGCGGCTTTGCGAGGAAAGTTTTTCAGTTTCCGGTCAGTGCCTTCAGCGTCGTAAAATTTCCGACGGCGAGATCGGCCTTGCGGATCGCGAGGATCAGGCTGGCGCCCTGCGCGGGCGCGATGCCGGTCAGGGCGCTTGCGGGCAATTCGACGAGCATCGCGTCGCGCTCCTCGTCGAAGCCGGGTGCATAGTGGCGCGGCTGCCCGCCCACGAGAGGCGCCTCGGCGGCGGCGAGTGCGGCCCAGACGGGCTCGAACAGCGCGCGGGCCGGGGCCGAAAGCGAATCGGGGTCGGCGCACCAGCGATGACGCGCGTGATCAAAGAGCAGCGCGCGATAGTCGCTGACCCACAGATCGGCATCCGGATGGTGGCGCGTCAGCGGCAAAGTGATGGTTTCGGTGCGGTCTTCGCCGCTTTCGGCGTCGCTTTCGACCACCACCCGCGACCAGTGGATCGCGTGCAGCGCGGTCATCACCGCGGACGCGTCGGAGGCCGAGAAGCCGGCCTGCCCCGCGCTTTCGTCGATGATCGCCAATATCTCGCGCGCGCGCTCGGCCGCGTCGCGGTTGGTTGCCGCGGCATCGGCCAGCGCCTCGGTCAGTTCGTCGCTTGCGTCGGGCGGCGGCGGCGTACCGGTTTCGAGTGCGGGAAGTCGGGCGGCGAGCAGTGCCGCCAGCGCGGTCATCGTCGGCCAGTCGAACGGATGAAAGGCCGGGTCGGCAAGATCATAGCCCGTGGCCGCGAAAAAGGCGTCGGCGGCGTCCACCCCGGCTGGCGTGTCGGGCGCATCGGGGCCGCGGACGTCGACCGCCCATTCGGGAAAGGCCCGCACCGCGAGGCGGTGCAGCGCATCATCATCGAGCCCGGCGGGACGGAAATAGGCGCGGCCGACGGGTTTGGGCGCCGCGCGTGGCGGTCCCACCTCGGGCAAATGGAGCGCCGTCGCCGCGCCCGTTTCGGGATGGACGAAAAAGGCGAGCGCCCCGGTGCGCGGCCCCAACCCGTCCCAGAGTCCGGCAGGCAGGTCGGCGCAGGCGATCTGCGCGATGAAGTCGGCATCGGTACCATCGATCCGCGGCCAGGGCATTGCGTCCGGCAGGCGCGGGCGTCCGCCGACCCAGTTGCGCGTCAGTATCGCGTCGCGCGGCGGGATTTGCGCGACCAGTCGCGCCTGGCCGACAGGCACGGCGTGACCGGATATGGGATTGTCCGCGATGGGCGACGGCTCCGGTGCGGCATGGGCCTGCGCCTCGACCGCCTGAACCTGCGCCGCAAGCATCGCCTCGATCGGTTCGGGCGGCAGAGGGTCTGGTGGCGATTCGGTTTCGGCGGCTATCGGAGCCACCTCGGTCGGCGGTTCGTCGTCGGGCAACGGATCATAGACCGGCTGGGCGCGCAGCCGCGCGAGGCGCGCGGGCGCGATTTCGACCGGCTCGATTTCGGGTTCGGCGCGGCGCGACAGCCGTGGCATGCGGATTTCGCGCGGCATTTTGGGGCTCTTGGGCAGCGTAACCTGCGGGCGGGGGCGGCGTATCCACCAGACGATGGCGACGGCGAGCAGAAAGGCCAGGGTCAGGCCGGCGAGCGTCATGGCTGCCCGGTCGAGTTCGCTCATCGCATATCTCCGCGCGGGTGCCGGCGCAACATGCCGGAAGCCGCTGGAAACAGAGCTTAAGGCGCAGAGTTAAACAGGAGGTAAGCGCCCGCTATTTCAATGCCATCCGGTGAGTTCGCGCCGCACGAGCGCCTCGAGCATCGCCATCCCCGGCGGGGTGTCGTTGAGGCAGCCAAGATAGGCGAAGTCGCGCCCACCCGCCGCCTCGAACTGTTCCTTGCCGCGGATCGCGAGCTCTTCGAGCGTTTCGAGGCAATCGGCCGAAAAACCCGGCGCGAAAATCGCCACGCGGCGCCCCTCGCGGCCGAGCCGTTCGAGCAGCGCGTCGGTCGCGGGTTCGAGCCACTTGGCGCGTCCGAAACGCGACTGGAAGGCAATCTCGACCGGCCGCCCGATCGCTTCGGACAGCAACCGCGCGCTCTTCACGCACTGGCAATGATAAGGGTCGCCCAGATGCAGCGTCCGTTCGGGCATGCCGTGAAAACTGGCGACGAGCGTATCGGGCGCGAAATCGAGCGCGGCGACCCCCGCCTCGACCGACGCGGCAAGCGCCGCGATATAAGCGGGATCGTCGTGATAGGGGGGCAGGAAACGCAGCGTGGGTTGCCAGCGCAGGCGCGCAAGATGCGCGCCGACCGCATCGACCACCGTTGCCGTCGTCGCGGCGCAATATTGCGGATAGAGCGGGGCAATCAGGATACGGCGGCACCCTTCGCCGACAAGTTCGTCGATCGCGCCGCCGATTGCCGGAGCGCCATAGCGCATCGCCCAGGACACGCGGACATCGTCGCCGAGCGCCGCCTGCAACGCTCCGGCCTGGCGCCGGGTGATCGCGGCGAGCGGCGAGCCTTCGTCGGTCCAAACCTGTGCATAGGCATGGGCCGATTTTTTCGGTCGCGTGTTGAGGATGATGCCGCGCAGGATCGGCTGCCACAGCAGCGACGGGATTTCGACGACGCGCCGGTCGGACAGGAACTCGCGCAGATAGCGGCGTACCGGCCCGGGTTCGGGCGCGTCGGGGGTGCCGAGGTTGACGAGCAGCACGCCGATGCGCGGCGCGGGCACCGCGGGATGGGAAGGGGGGCGTTCGATCATAGCGGGTCGGGCGATAGCGGAATGCGGCGGATTCGGCGACCGGTTGCGGCGAACATTGCATTGGCGATCGCCGGCGCAACGACGGGCACGCCGATTTCGCCGACGCCGCCGGGATCGCGGTCGCTGTCGATGAATTCGACGACGATCTGCGGCACTTGCGACAGGCGAGGCAGGCCAAGCTGGCCGAGCTTGCGCGCGGTCGCGACGCCGCCGTCATAATCGGTCGTCGCGCCGACCGCGGCGGCGAGACCGAAGACCAGCCCGCCCTCGATCTGCTGGCGTGCGATCGCCGGATTGACGAGCCGCCCGGCGTCGACGACGGCGACGATCTGTTCGACCTGCAACCCCCGGTCGCTGGGCCGCGCGGTGGCGACGAGCGCGATGTGGCTGCCGCGCATCGAATGGCAGGCAAGGCCCTGTGCCGTGCCCGACAGGCCCCCCTCCCATCCCGCAAGGCTGGTCGCGGTGAGCAGGCAGCGCGCGAGCAGCGGCGCCTGTCCAAGCATCGCCATCCGGTACGACAGCGCGTCCGAACCGGCGCGCGCCGCCATTTCGTCGATGAAACATTCGGTGAAGAAGGCGGTGTAGCTATCGGCGTTGCCGCGCCAGCGCGCGGTCGGCAGGCCGATGTCGGCGGGGCAATGATCGACCGCGAAATGGCGGAAATTATAGGGTCCGCCCGCGCTCTCGACCGCTGCGGCGTCGGGCGTTCCCGCCGCCTCGCGCTGCGCGACGTCGGCCGGGGTTCCGTCGAACAGGCGAGCGCGGAATTCATGGTTGGTCGATGGCACCGCGATCCGCGCGACAAGCGCGTCGATCCCGCCCGCGGCGTCGAGCGTCGCATAGATTTTGGCGCGCGCCGGCGCGCGCGGAATGTCGCGCATGATTTCCTCGGCGCGCGACCAGGCGAGCTGCACCGGGCGCTTGATCTGCGTCGCGATGATCGCCGCCTGCACCGCGACGCTGTGATCGAGGCAGGCGTCGAACGATCCGCCTGCCATCATCGGGAACAGCGTCACCTTGCCCGGCGGCAATCCGACGGCCCGCGCGACCGCTTCGCGGCACTGTGCGGGCGCCTGCGTCGCGACCCACAGGCGCAGCCGTTCACCGTCCGGGGCGGCGGTTGCGGTGCGCGTCTCGATCGGCGCATGAAGCGCGGGCGCGACGGCGTAATGCGCCGAAATCTTCGGGCGCCCCTCCATCGCCTCGGCGACATCGCCCTTTTTGGCGATTCGATAGCCGTCGGCTTTCAGTGCGGCCTTCAGCGCCTTGTCGATGCCGGCGCTCGAAATCGGCGGACCGGCGGTTTCGAACTGCGGCGCAAAGCGATCGAGCGCGCGATTCGCGGCCCACCAGTTGCGCGCGACGGTCGCGATCCAGCGGTCGTGCAGCACGATGTCGAGCAGGCCGGGCGACGCCATCCCCGCCTTGCGGTCGATGCTCTTGAGCCGGGTGGCGCCGAACGGTCCCTGGCGTATCGCGGCGAAGACCATGTCGGGAAGGCGGATGTCGCCGGCGAAATTGGCCGAGCCGTCGACCTTTGCCGGCAGGTCGAGCCGCGTCAGTTCCTTGCCGTAGAGCGGGTCATTGTTGTTGGCGCGATAGACGGGTTCGGCGGGCGGATCGAGCGTTGCGGCCACCGCCGCGACGTCGCCGAAGCGCAGCTTGCGGTTCTTCCAGGTGACGAAGCCGTCCTGCGTGTCGCAATCCTGCCAATCGGCGTCCCACCGCTTCGCCGCGGCCATCATCAGCAGCGTGCGGGCCTGCGCCGCGGCGTCGCGGCACGGCCCCTCGAACATGCGGACCGACGAGCTGTTGGCAGTCAGCATCACCGCATGGCGCACCGCCCATTCGCGTCGGACCCAGCTACGCACGTCGGCGACGACATCGGGCACCAGCGCGCGCGGCATGAAGGTGGCGCTATCCTCGTCGACGAGCAGTGTGTTGGTATAGAGCGGGCTGATCGGCGCGGTTTCGACGGCGATGGTGCGCCAGTCGGCGCCGAGCTCGTCGGCAATGATCTGCGGCAGCAGCGTGGTGACGCCCTGCCCCATTTCGCATTGCGGCACGACGACGGCGATATGCCCGTCGTCGCCGATCTTCAGAAAGGCGTTGAAGATATGTTCGTCGGGCGCAGCGGTCAGATTGGGTGCATAATGACGCGGCCAAAACGACCAAGCCAGCGCAAGGCTGCCCGCCGCGGTGGCGCCGACGAGCAGCGACCGGCGGCTGACATGCGGCAGGCGCGATTTCTTGGTCCCCACTTTGTCCCGAATGCCGGTCATCCCCGCTGCTGATAATCGCGGCGAGTCGGCGACGCAAAGCCTTTCGTAAGCGCTAGCGCAGCAGGCCCAGCCGCGGAATCTCGATCTTGGGGCAGCGGTCCATGACGACGGCCAGCCCCGCCTTTTCGGCGCGGCGCGCGGCGGCTTCGTCGATGACGCCGAGTTGCATCCACACCGCTTTCGCGCCGTGGACGATCGCATCGTCGACAGCAGCGCCCGCGTCGGCGCTGTTGCGGAAGATATCGACGATCTCGGCCGCCGGCTCGACATCGGCGAGCGTCGCGACGACGGGGGCACCGTGGATCGTCTTGCCGGCATGGCCGGGATTGACCGCGATCACGTCATGCCCCTGTGCGGCCAGGAAGGCGAGAACGCCGTTCGAGGGGCGTGCGGGGTTGGGCGAGGCGCCGACGATGGCAATGCGCCGCGGCCTTTCGAGCAGGGCGCGAATTTCAGCCTCGTCGTTGATCGCCATCATATGCCCTTTCGTGCCGCGAGCCACGCCGCGACCTTCGCGGCTATCGCGTGGAACGGCTCGCCCAGCGGATCGGTTCCAGCGGCGGGCGGGACGCCGCCGTCGCTCGCGAGGCGGATGCCCATCGACAGTGGTACGCGGCCGAGAAAATCGAGCTCCATCTCCTTCGCCGCCGCCTCGGCGCCGCCGCTTCCGAACGGGTCGCTGACCTCACCGCAATGCGGGCAGGCATAGCCGGCCATATTCTCGACGACGCCGATGATCGGCACCTCGGCCTGCTCGAACAGCGACACGGCGCGCGCCGCGTCCATCAGCGCCAGATCCTGCGGCGTCGAGACGACGACCGCGCCGGTGGGCTTGTGCTTCTGGATCATCGTGAGCTGGACGTCGCCGGTGCCGGGGGGCAGGTCGACGACGAGCGTGTCGATATCGCCCCAGCTTGCGTCGATCAGCTGTTCGAGCGCGCGGCCGGCCATCGGGCCGCGCCAGGCGATGGCCTGACCCGGGGCGGCGATCTGGCCGGTCGACAGCATCGGAACGCCATAGGCGCTCTGCACCGGCGAGAGCTTGGATCCGCGCGCTTCGGGCTTCACGCCCTCGCTATCCATCAGGCGCGGCTGCGACGGACCGTAGATGTCGGCATCGACCAGTCCGACCTTCACACCGGCGCGGCGCAGCGCGACGGCAAGATTGGCGGCAAGCGTCGATTTGCCGACCCCGCCCTTGCCGCTGCCCACCGCGATGATCGTCATCGCCTTGCGTTCGGCGGTCATGGCGACGCGGACGCTGGTGACGCCGGAACGGGCGAGCAGGCCCGCGCGGAGCTTTTCCTCGAGTGGCTTGCGGTCGTTTTCGGCGAGCCCGGTGACGTCGAGCACGATCGCGAGCGTGCCCTGATCGTCGAGATAGCGAAGCCCCGACGTGCGGCCGCCGGTCAGATCGGTGGCGAGACTGGCAAGGATGGCGATATCGGTCATGTCCGCGGCAGATAGGGATAAGCGGGGCGATTGCCACCCATTTTCGCCTGGCCCCCCTGTTAATCGCGCGCGCCGCCCCTATAAAAGCATTCATGAGCAACAAAAGTGATGGCAGCATGGGAGGCCGCGCCCCGCAGGGAGTGCGGCAATTTTTCCATCAGATTGCGCTGATGGCGAACAGTCCGTGGGGCAATGGCCCGAAGGATGGCGGCGACGGCGACGACCGGTCGGGTCCGCGCAATCCCTGGGTGACGCCCGATCCCGCCGACGGACTGCGCGGGCGCAAGCCGCGCGGCCCCTCCGCACTGGACGAACTTCTGCGCAAGGGACGCGGCGGCTTCGGCGGCGGCGGTTCGGGTGGCGGCGGCGGCAATTTGCAGATGCCCGAATCGGCACGGCTTTGGAAATGGGGCGTTGGCGCCCTCGTCGCGGTGTGGTTCCTCTTTTCCTCCTTCCACATCGTGCCGCCCGAAAAGGAAGGCGTCGTCACCCGGCTCGGCAGCTATTCGCGCACCGTCGGCCCCGGCGTGAAATTCACCTGGCCGGCGCCAATCGAGCGCATCCGCATGGAAGACGTGCGCGCGATCCGCACGATGCAGGTCGGCTCGCCCAATGCGAGCGACGAGAATTTCGTCCTCACCCGCGACCAGAGCATCGTCGATCTGGCCTATGAAGTGCGCTGGTCGATCCGCGACCCCGAACTCTATATCTTCCAGCTCGCCGATCCCGACGGCACGATCCGCGAGGTCGCCGAAAGCGCGATGCGCGCGACGGTCGCCAATTTCGACCTGGTGCAGGCGATCGGCCCCGGTCGCGTCGAGATCGAGACGCAGGTTCAGCAGCGCATGCAGGCCTTGCTCGATCAATATCGCGCCGGCGTGACAATCCAGGGCATCGCGATCCGCCAGGCCGATCCGCCGAAGCAGGTCGACGAGGCGTTCAAGGAAGTGACGGCGGCGCGGCAGGAACGCGAATCGTCGATCAACCTGGCACGCGCCTATGAACAACAGGTGCTCGAACGCGCACGCGGTGACACCTCGGCGTTCGACAAGATTTACGAACAATATAAGCTGGCACCGGGCGTGACCCGCAAGCGGCTATATTATGAAACGATGGAGAATGTTTTGTCGAACGTCGACAAGACGATTGTCGAGGCGCGCGGCGTCACCCCCTATCTGCCGCTGAGCGAAGTCCAGCGGCGCGCGCGCGCGGCGTCCGACGCCGCGTCCGATGCGGCGAAGGGAGGCCAGTGATGTTCGAATCGATCACCCGCCATCCGATGCGGCTGCTCGTCGGCCTCGTCGCCATTCTCGTCATCCTGTCCCAGACGCTGGCGATCGTTCCCGAAGACAAGCAGGCGCTGATCCTGCGCTTCGGCGAAATCGAGCGCACGGTGAATCGCTACAAGCCGAACGAGGAATTCGGCCGGTCGGGTGCGGGCCTTGTCCTGCGCGTGCCGTTCACCGATGGGATCCAATATATCGACAAGCGCATCCTGGGCATCAACATGGAGCGCCAGCAGGTGCTCTCGACCGACCAGCAACGGCTGCAGGTCGATGCCTTCGCACGCTTCCGCATCACCAACCCGGTGCGCATGTACACCGCGATCCGGACGGAGGATAAATTGCAGCAGCAGCTTGCGACGATCCTCGGCTCTTCCCTGCGCAACGAACTGGGCAAGCGGACCTTCGCGACCCTGCTCTCGCCCGAACGCGGTGCGGTGATGGACAATATCCAGGTCGCGCTCAATCGCGAGGCGCACAAATATGGCGCCGAGATCATCGACGTGCGGATCAAGCGCGCCGACCTCCCCGAAGGCGCGACGCTGCAGGCGGCCTATGACCGCATGCGCACCGCGCGCCAGCAGGAAGCGATCGCGATCCGCGCCGAAGGGCAGAAGGAAGCACAGATCATTCGCGGTAACGCCGATGGCGAAGCCGCGCGCATCTATGCCGCCAGCTTTGGCAAGGATCCCGAATTCTACGATTTCTATCGCGCCATGCAGAGCTATCGTCAGACATTCCTGGGTGAGAATAACAAGGGCGGAACGTCGATCATCATGTCGCCCGACAATGAATATCTGAAGCGCTTCAGCGGCGGATAGGGGCCGGACGGCGGATGAACCGGACGTGCATTCGCCGTTCATGTTCAATTGCCGTTCAGCCGCACGGCCCCAAATGAAGCCTGCCGGGGTCCTTGGGTTTTTTCGCAAGAGAGAAGGATTTGCGATCGTGCGTTATGTTTATGGCATCACTTCGGCTTTGCTGGTGGGTGGCACAGCGCTCGCGCTCGTCACCCAGTCGCCCGTTATCGCGCAGGTCGCGCAGAACGAGCGCAGCGAAATCGCGAAGGCGGTTCCGCGCGCCGGCGCGCCCGAAAGCTTCGCCGACCTGGTCGAGCAGCTGCAGCCCGCAGTGGTCAACATCTCGACCAAGCAGGAAGTCACGCTGGGCGTCCGGCTCGATCCGTTCGCGGGAACGCGCGAACCGGTCACGCAGGAGCAGCAGGGCGGCGGTTCGGGCTTTCTGATCTCCGACGACGGCTATATCGTCACCAACAACCATGTCGTCACCGGCGGCCCGCGCGGCGAGCAGGTGAACCAGGTCACGGTGACGCTGACCAACGGCAAGGAATTTCAGGCCAAGATCGTCGGCCGCGACGTCGCCTCCGACCTCGCGCTGCTCAAGATCGACGCGACCGGCATGCCGTTCGTGAAATTCGGCGACAGCGGCAAGGCGCGCGTCGGCGACTGGGTGGTCGCGATCGGTAACCCGCTCGGCCTCGGCTCGACCGTCACCGCGGGCATTATCTCGGCGGTGCAGCGCAATATCGGCAGTGGCGGCGCTTATGACCGCTACATCCAGACCGACACGGCGATCAATCGCGGCAACTCGGGCGGTCCGCTGTTCGACCTGCACGGCAATGTCGTCGGCATCAACAATATGCTGATCTCGCCCGTCGGCGCGAACATCGGCGTCAATTTCGCCATCCCGGCCGATGCGGCGATCCCGGTGATCAACGCGCTGCGCGCCGGCGAGCGCGTCGAGCGCGGCTATCTGGGCATCGGCATTGCGCCGGTCGGCGAGGATATGGCGGCGGCACTCGGCCTGCCCAAGGATCGCGGCGAATTTGTCCAGCGCGTCGAGGATGACGGTGCCGCGGCGAAGGCGGGGATCAAGCGCGGCGACGTCGTGACCAAGGTCAACGGCAAGGATGTGACGCCGCAGCAGACGCTGTCCTACATCGTCGCGAACACCAAGCCGGGGACGCGTATCCCGATCGAGGTCGTGCGTGACGGCAAGACGATGACGCTCAACGCCGTCGTCGGAACGCGTCCGCCCGAAGACCAGCTCGCGGGCAATGATTTCGACCCCGAAGACGATCAGGCGACGCCCGACGACAACAGCGGCAGCGTTTCGGACAAGGCGGTCCAGGACAATCTGGGCCTGGCGGTGCAGACGCTGACCCCCGACATCGCGCGCGCCGTCGGCGTCGATGCCTCGACCAAGGGCCTCGTCATCGGCGCCGCGTCGAGCAACAGCGATGCCGGCCGCAAGGGCCTGCGCCGCGGCGACGTGATCCTCAGCGTCAACCGCACCCCGGTCACGACCAGCGAGGGTTTGGCCAAGGCGGTGGCGGAAGCGAAGAAGGCTGGCCGCGACGCGGTGCTGATGGAAATCCTCCGCCGCGGCGGTCCGTCTGCCTTTATCGCGATCCGCATCAAGCCGTAATCGCGCGGCATCTTCAGCGTTTCAAAAGGGGCGCCCGGATCGACCGGGCGCCCCTTTTCTTTGCTTGCCGCGCGCATTGTTCCTGATATGTTCTTGCTTCAACGAATCGGGAGACGACCAATGATCGGATATGTGGCGCTCGGCACCAACGACCTTGCCAAGGCGGCGGCCTTTTACGACGCGATCGCCGCCGAACTGGGCGTGCCGCGGATGATGGAATTCGACAATTTCATCGCCTGGGGCAAGGAAGGCGGCGGCGCGGGCATCGGCCTCACCAAGCCGTTCGACGGCAACGTCGCGACCGTCGGCAATGGCGTGATGGTGGCGCTGGAGGCCAGCGACACCGATCAGGTCCAGCGCCTCTATGATATCGCGCTGGCGCATGGCGGCAGCGACGAAGGCGCCCCCGGTCCGCGCGGCGAAGGCTTTTACGCGGGCTATTTTCGCGACCCCGACGGCAACAAGCTTAACGCGTTCGTCATGGGGTGACGACGCGTCGGCGACGCGCACGGGCGTTGCAGCCATAGCCAGTCCTAACGGCCGGCCGCGGCGGATTGCCGCTGTACCGGCCGGCTGTTAGCCTGCGGCGCTCGTCCGTTTGCGAAAGGATCGTCATGCGTTGGAAATCGGCCGTTGGTGTCGCGGTGATGCTCGGCTGTGCGTCGCCTGCGCTCCCGCAGGAAAGCGCAGGGCAGAGCGTCGATGAGGTCGCGCCTCAGATCGACGCGCTCTTTGCCCGCTATCAGGCCGATCAGCATATCCCGGGCCTCGTCTATGGCATCGTGCAGGACGGCAAGCTCGTCTATCTGAAGGCGCGCGGGGTCCAGGATGTGACGACCGGAACGCCGGTCGACGGCGATACGCTGTTCCGGATCGCCTCGATGACCAAGGCCTTCACCGCGCTGGCAGTGCTCAACCTGCGCGACCGGGGCAAGCTGCGGCTCGACGATCTGGCCGAAGATTATGTGCCCGAAATGAAGCGCTGGACCTATCCGACCGCGGACAGTCCGCGCATCCGCGTGCGCGATCTGCTCCACCATGTCGCGGGGTTCGTCACCGACGATCCGTGGGGCGACCGCCAGCAGATATTGTCGCAGGACGATTTCACGAAGATGTTGGCCGCCGGCGTCCCGTTCACACAGGCGCCGCAGAGCCGCTTCGAATATTCGAACTTCGGCTATGCGCTGCTCGGCCGCATCGTCGCCAATGCGTCGGGGATGCCCTATGCCGACTATGTCCGCATCACCATCCTCCGCCCGCTGGGGATGGAGGCCAGCGGCTATGACGTGACGCGCGCGCTGCGCGCGCATTATGCGCGCGGCTACCGCTGGGAAGGCGAGGCGTGGGTGCCCGAACCCGAAATGGCCGACGGTGCTTTCAACAGCATGGGCGGGCTGCAGGTCAGCGCGAGGGATTATGCCAAATGGGTCGCCTTTCTGCTGTCGGCCTGGCCGCCACGCGACGACGCCGACGCGGGGCCGATCCGGCGCGCGACGGTGCGCGAGATCGCGCAGGGCCTGAACTTCGTCTCGCTGGCGACGCGCGCCGGCGCGAGTGGCGAGACGGCGTGCAAGCAGGCCGCGGCCTATGGCATGGGCTGGCGCGTTGCGCAGGACTGCGACCTCGGGCTCACCCTGTCGCACGGCGGTGGCTATCCGGGCTATGGCAGCCATGTGATGCTGATGCCCGACTTCGGCGCCGGCGTCTTTGCACTGTCGAACCGCACCTATGCCGGGCCGTCGGCGCCCGCCTGGGACACGGCGGTGGCGATGGAGAGGGCGGGATTGCTCAAAGACCGGCCAGTGCCGGTGACGCCCGATATGGTCGCGATGATCGCGGTGGCGCGCGCGGTCTATGACGCGGGCGACCTGACGCCGATGCAGGACCGGTTGGCGATGAACTTCCTGATGGACCGCTCGGCGGCGCTATGGGCGAAGGATCTGGCGGCGCTGAAAGATCAGCTGGGCGCATGTCCGACCGCCGAGCCGCCGGTCGCGCGCGGCGCGCTGGGGGCGGTGTTCCGGCTCAATTGCGAACACGGCAGGCTCGACGGTCAGATTCTGCTGGCCCCGACGCGTCCGCTGACGGTTCAGGCCCTGCGCCTCCGGTCGGCACGCGATTAGCTCGCGGGGCGAACCGGAGCCGCTTTGGCCGCGCCGCGCGGGCGCCGGGCGAAAAGCGGCTTCAAGGCAGCACCGAGCTGCGCGAAGCCGCGGTCGAGGTCGGCGCTGAAGCGCGCATGATCGGCGTTCCAGCTCCGCATCCAGATTTCATCCATCATCGTCTGTCTCCATCGGTTGCGATAGGGTGCAGATGCGCCTTCGCTGGCGCCTTCGCCAATTAAAGCTTTGCACCGAGGTATAAGCTTGCCTTATACTCTGGCGATGCCGAAGCTGCCGCCCCTCGCTGCCGTCCGCGCTTTCGAATCGGCTGCAAGGCTGGAAAATTTCTCGCGCGCTGCCGAGGAACTGGGGATGACGCAGGCGGCGGTCAGCTATCAGGTCCGCCAATTGGAAGACAGGCTCGGCCGCGCGCTGTTCGTGCGTGAGAAAGGGCGCGTGCGGTTGTCGGAGACCGGGCAACGCGTGTTTCCCGCGATCCGAGCCGCCTTTGCCGCAATGCACGATGCCTTCGCTGCACTTGGCAGCGACGAGACCGACGTGCTGACGATCAGCGCCGTGACGAGCTTCGGCGGCGCGTGGCTGAGCGCGCGTATCGGCCGCTTCCAGCTCGCGTACCCCGACCTTGCCGTGCGCATGTCGATGAGCAACGATCTGGTCGACTTCGACGCGTCGAACGTCGATGTTGCGATCCGCCTTGGAATGGGGCCGTGGCCCGGCCTGCGCAGCGACTTTCTGATGCGCCAGACGCTGGCACCGCTCGCCGCACCATCGTTCATCGCCGAGCATGCGATCCGCGAGCCCGCCGATCTGCTGCGCGTCCAGCGGCTCGCCCCGAACGACAGCTGGTGGGCCGACTGGTTCGTCGCCGCGGGGGTCGCGACTCCGCTGGCGCCATCGCGCCTTGGCATCGAGCTCGACAGCCAGTTGCAGGAGGCGAGCGCGGTGCAGGCGGGCTTCGGGGTCGCGATGATGACCCCGCTGTTCTGGCAGGCCGACCTTGCCAGCGGCCGGATGGTCCAGCCCTTCGATACGCTCTATGTCGCCGATGCCGGCCTGTGGCTCGTCCACCGCGAAAATCGCGTCGGGGTGCGCAAGATCGAGCGCTTCCGCGAATGGCTACACGCCGAATTGAAGAAGGATCGCCACCTGCTGCCCGAGGCGCTATGGCAGCCGCCGTCATGACCTTCACCGCCGTCCCGCTCACGCTCTATCCCGACATGTTCCCCGGTCCGCTGGGGCACAGCATGGCGGGGCGCGCGCTCGAAAGCGGGACATGGGCGTGCGCGCCCGTCCAGATCCGCGATTTTGCCACCGACCGGCATCGCACCGTCGACGATACGCCCGCGGGCGGCGGCGCCGGCATGGTGCTGAAGGCCGATGTCCTCGGCGCTGCGATCGATCATGCGACGGCGGCGCATCCGGGGTTGCCGCTGCTCGCCATGACCCCGCGCGGTGCGCCGGTCACGCAGAAGCGCGTGCGCGACCTTGCCGCGGGTCCGGGGGCGATCATCCTGTGCGGCCGGTTCGAGGGTTTCGACGAACGCATCTTCGACGCACGGCCGATCGAGCAGCTTTCGATGGGCGACATCGTGCTTTCGGGCGGCGAGATGGGGGCGCTGATGCTGCTCGACGCTTGCATTCGGCTGCTTCCCGGCGTAATGGGCGCGGCTTCAAGCGGCGACGACGAATCGTTCGAGAACGGTTTGCTTGAATATCCGCACTATACCCGGCCCGTCACATGGGAAGGGCGCACGATCCCCGAAGTGCTGCGATCGGGGGATCATGCGAAGATCGCCGCCTGGCGGAAACAACAGGCGCAAGATCATACACGGTTACGCAGGCCGGACCTTTGGGAGCGTCATGAGGACGCTCGGGCCCGACCTGCCTCTGGCGCGCGGCAAAAGAAGAAGGACTAGAGGCATGAACCTCATCCAGACGATCGAAGCCGAAGAAATTGCCAAGGCCGGCAAAGAGATTCCGACGTTCCGCCCCGGCGACACGCTGCGCGTCGGCGTGAAGGTGGTCGAAGGCGAACGCACCCGCGTCCAGAATTTCGAAGGCGTGTGCATCGCGCGCTCGAACAAGGGCATGGGCTCGAACTTCACCGTGCGCAAAATGTCGTTCGGCGAAGGCGTCGAGCGCGTCTTCCCGCTTTATTCGCCGAACATCGATTCGATTACCGTCGTCCGCAAGGGCGCCGTGCGCCGTGCGAAGCTCTACTATCTGCGGGGCCGCACCGGTAAATCGGCTCGTATTGCGGAGCGCCGCGATTACCGGTCGGAAGCCGGCGAAGGCTGAGGAGAGGTTTCTCCCCACAAAGCCGAAACAGCTTTCCAAAATGACCGGTTCCGCCAAAGCGCAGAACCGGTCGTTTTTCATTTCACGCCAAGACAAAGGACATATTTCATGGGTTACCGGATCGTCGTCGCTGGTGCGACGGGCAATGTCGGACGCGAAGTCCTCGCCATCCTCGCCGAACGCGAATTTCCGATCGCCGAACTGGCGGCGGTCGCGTCGTCGCGCAGCCAGGGCGACGAAGTCGAGATCGGCGATACCGGCAAGACCGTGAAATGTCAGAATATCGAGAATTTCGACTGGTCGGGCTGGGACATGGCGATTTTCGCCATCGGCAGCGACGCGACCGCGATTCACGCGCCCAAGGCTGCGGCCGCCGGCTGCGTCGTGATCGACAACTCGTCGCTCTATCGCATGGACCCCGACGTGCCGCTGATCGTGCCCGAGGTGAACCCCGACGCGATCGACGGCTATACCAAGCGCAACATCATCGCGAACCCGAACTGTTCGACCGCGCAGATGGTCGTCGCGCTGAAGCCGCTGCACGATGCGGCGAAGATCAAGCGCGTCGTCGTTTCGACCTATCAGTCGGTGTCGGGCGCCGGCAAGGCGGGGATGGACGAGCTGTGGAACCAGACGCGCCAGATCTTCGTTGGCGACGAAAAGGACATCAAGAAGTTCACCAAGCAGATCGCCTTCAACGTCATTCCGCACATCGACAAATTCCTCGACGACGGATCGACGAAGGAAGAATGGAAGATGGTCGCCGAGACGAAGAAGATCCTCGATCCGAAGATCAAGGTCACCGCGACCTGCGTCCGCGTTCCCGTCTTCGTCGGCCATTCCGAAGCCATCAATATCGAGATGGAGAAGGAACTGCCCGCCGAGGAAGCGCAGCGCATCCTGCGCGAGGCGCCGGGCGTCATGCTGGTCGATAAGCGTGAGGACGGCGGATATATCACCCCCGTCGAATGCGTCGGCGACTATGCGACCTTCGTCAGCCGGGTGCGCGACGACAGCACCGTCGACAATGGCCTGAACCTCTGGTGCGTCAGCGACAACCTGCGCAAGGGCGCGGCGCTGAATGCGGTGCAGATCGCCGAACTGCTCGGCCGCCGGCACCTCAAGAAGGGCTGATCCTGTTATCCTCCCTGTCGCGCAGCGATGGGGAGGTGGCAGCCCGAAGGGCTGACGGAGGGGCTTTGACGCCGGTGCGCTCGCGGCCCTCCACCATCCGCTTCGCGGACGGTCCCCCTCCCCACCGCTGCGCGGCAGGGAGGATTGCCTTGGCGAGATCGGGGCATCCGGACTATGCCCGTGACATGACCGCGCCCTTCGCTTTCACCCACGCGCTTTGCCGGACCCCGGCACCGTCGGCCGTCAACGGCATCCGCGCGGGCGGCGGCCCCGATCCCGAGCTGGCGGGAATCATGGCCGAGCATGCCGCCTATGTCGCGGCGCTGCGCGAGCTGGGGCTGACGGTCGATGTCCTGCCGCCGCTCGATGCCTTTCCCGATGCCCTGTTCGTCGAGGACGTCGCGCTGACCTTTGCCGAAGGCGCGATCCTGCTCCGTCCCGGTGCGCCGAGCCGCGCGGGCGAGGCCGCGCATATCCGCGCCGCGCTCGCCGAACGGCACGGCCGCGTTCTCGAGCTGGCCGGACCGGGGCATGTCGACGGCGGCGATGTGCTGCGCCTTGCCGATCGCGTGATCATCGGCCTGTCCGACCGTACCGACCGGGCGGGCGCCGAAACGCTGACTGCGCTGCTCGGCGAGCTCGGCCACCGCGCGCAGATCGCGCAGACCCCGCCCGACGTGCTGCATTTCAAGACCGGCTGCGGCCTCATCGACGACCGCACGGTGCTCGCCGTCCCCGCCATGCGCGACTGCCCCGAATTTGCGGGGCTGGAGGTGGTGCTGACGCCGATGGGCGAAGAAGGCGCGGCGAATATCCTGCGCGTCCGCGACACGGTGCTGATCGGCGCGCACTGGCTTGCAACGCAAGCGCTGCTGGCGGCGCGCGGCGTCCCGTTCCGCGCGCTGCCCACCGATCAGATCGCGCGGATCGACGCCGGGCTAAGCTGCATGTCGCTGCGCTGGTAATCGCCCCGCGCTCTGGCGTATAGCGACGCGTCCCCTTCGGAGTCCTGCCATGCGCAAGCTGCCCGCCCTCGTCCTCCTCGCACTGCTTGCGGCGTGCAAGCCCGCCGCCGACAAGTCGGCCGCCGACGACCGCCCGCCGGTCGTGCCCGACGTGCCCGAGGCCAAGCTCGACGGTCCGGCCGCGGCGTCGCTGTCGGTCGCGCTCGACGGTGCGGGGCTGCGCTTCATCGACAAGACCAGCGGCAAGGCCAGCCTGCTCGCGTTCGGCATCCCGCGCAAACAGGCCGAAGAGGCGTTGGCGCGCGTTGCGGGGGTGGTCGACGACCGCAGCGACAATGACGAGTGCGGCGCGGGGCCGATGCAATTTTCGCGCTTCGATGCAATGACGCTCAATTTTCAGGACGACAAGTTTGTCGGCTGGTTTCTGGGCGACGAGGCGGGCGCCGAATTCTATTCGACGGTCAGCGGCATCGGTATCGGCACGACGCGCGCCAAGGCGTCCGCATCGGCCACCGTCGTCGATCACAAGGACAGCACGCTGGGCGAGGAGTTCAGCCTGGGCACCGGCGATGCAGCGATCGGCGGCATGTTCGCCGAGCCGGGCAAGGATGCGAAGATCGAAGCGCTGTTCGCCGGGGCCAATTGCTTCTTCCGTTGACAGTCACGGGGATCGCCGGCGAGATTTGATCGACGGCGTTGCCGGGGCTAGTCTGCCGCCATGTCGGCTTTCCTTCCCTATGCGCCGCTCAACACGCCCAAAGCCTTTGGTGACCAATTGTGGATCGTCGATGGTCCCGAAATCCGCATGGATTACGGGCCGACCTCAATTCCCTTTCCAACCCGGATGACGATTGCGCGGCTTGCCGACGGCACGCTGTGGGTTCATTCGCCGATCGCTCCCGACAAGGACCTGCTTTCCGCCATCGACGGTCTCGGTCCGGTGGCCTGGCTCGTCGCGCCGAACAGCCTTCATTATTGGCATATCGCCGACTGGCAGGCGATTTATCCCGGCGCGCGAACGCTCGCGGTGCCCGATCTCGCCACGCGCGCGAAGCGGCCCTTCCGGATCGACGCAACGCTCGACGGCGACGCGGTGCTGCCCGAAGAGCTGGAGACGGTTTTCGTTCCCGGCACGCTGGTCAATGAAGCGGTGTTTTTCCACCGGCCCTCGCGCACCGTCGTGCTGACCGACCTGATCGAGAATTTCGAGCCGCAGCGAATACGCAGCCGCCTTTATCGCGGGCTCGTCCGCCTCTCGGGCGCGGCGCATCCCGACGGCAAGGCGCCGATCGACCTGCGGCTGACCTTCTGGCCGCGCCGTTCCCGTGTTCGCCGGGCGGTCGCTGCGATATTGGGCTGGGATTGCGAGCGTGTCGTGATGGCGCACGGCCTGCCATATGAGCGGGATGGGGCAGCGGAGCTTCGACGCGCCTTGCGATGGGCCTGCTGACACCGCGCGGGCGCGGCCCCATCAGGGTCCCCTCAGTGTCCCATGTCGGCGGCCGAAGCCTTGGCCGCGCCGGGTCTGGGCGGACGCAGCAGGACGACGAGCGGCACGGCCGCGAGCGTGACCCACATCATCAGCCAGAAATCGTCGATATAGGCAACCATCGCCGCTTGCCGGTTGATTTCGCCATTGACCATCTGCATCGCGACGTCGCCGATGATACCGAAGCGGTCGGCGGTCGAGGGATCGACGAGGCTGACCGAGCTGTTGGTGACATGCGCGACCAGATCCTGGTGGCTGGTCTGCGTATTCGATCCGAGCAGCGTCGTGACGACCGAAATGCCCACCGACGCCCCCATGCTGCGGAACAGATTGAGCAGGCTCGACCCGTCGGTGCGGAACTGCACCGGGATCGTGGCAAAGGCCATGGTGTTGAGCGGGATGAAGATCAGCCCCATCCCTAGTCCCTGCACCAGCCCGCTGACGACCACGGGACCGGCGCCCATCATCAGCGACCATTGGCTCATCTGATAGAGTGAATATGCCGCGATCAGCAGTCCCGAACCGACCATCCAGCGCGCATCGATCTTGCCGAGCAGGCGCCCGGCGACCCACATGCTCATCAGGATGCCGATCCCGCGCACCGCGAGCACCAGCCCTGTGTCGATCACCGGCCAGCCCAACAGGCGTTGTAGCATCGGCGGCAGCAGCGCCATCGACGAAAACATGACGACCCCGATCACGATCATGAAGCCCATGCCCATGACGAGGTTGCGATCGGCGAGCATCTTGCGGTTGAACAGGGTCACCGGCGCGGTGAGCAGGTGGATGAGGAACATCCACAGGCAGGCAACCGAAACGCCGAGTTCGATCCAGATTTCGGCACTCTCGAACCAGTCCTGCTGCGCACCGCGGTCGAGCATCAGCTGCAGCGCAGCGAGGCCGAGCGCGAGCATCGAGAAGCCGAACAGGTCGAACTTGCGCTCGCGGGTGTGCGTCCGCGGCAGCAGCGCCCACATCAGCACCAGCGTGATCAGCCCGACGGGCAGATTGACGTAGAACACCCAGCGCCAATTCGCCGATTCGGTGAGCCAGCCGCCCAGGATGGGCCCCAGAATCGGGCCGATCATGATCCCCATCCCCCAGATCGACATCGCCCGCGCGTGCCGTTCGGGCGGGTTGATGTCGAGCATCACCGATTGCGACAGCGGGCTGATGAAGGCGGCGGCGATCCCCTGCAGGAAGCGGAAGGCGACCATCTCCTCGAGATTCTGCGCGGCGCCGCACGCCATCGAGGTCAGGACGAAGCCGATGATCGCCGCAAGGAACAATTGCCGCCGCCCGATCCGGTCAGCGAGCCAACCGGTGATCGGCATCGCCACTGCCGAGGCGATGATATAGCTGGTGAGAACCCAGTTGACCGTCTCGCTCGTCGCGCCGAGCGCGCTTTGCATATGCGGGATCGCGACATTGGCGATGGTCGTGTCGAGAATCTGCATCACCGACGCGCCCATCACCGCCACCGTCAGCAGGCCGCGATAGCGCACCTGTTGATAGAGCGGGATCGACGCATCGACCGGCGATGCCGCTCTGGGCGACCGGCGGGGAAGGGCGCGGCTCGCCATCGGCCCGCCCCTATTTCGCGGTGATCACTTTGACGTCGGCGGACAGGCCGGCGATCATGTCGCGCGACGGCGTTTCGTCGAGCGCGATGCGCACCGGCACGCGCTGCGTCACCTTCACCCAGTTGCCGGTCGCATTCTGGGCGGGGAGTACCGAAAATTCGCTGCCGGTTCCGGCGCCGATGCTTTCGACATGGCCGCGTACCTTGAGCCCCGGATAGGCGTCGAAGCGGATCTCGGCGCGCTGGCCGACGCGCATGTCGGCAAGGTCGGTTTCCTTGAAATTGGCCTCGACATAGGGGTGCAGCGTATCGACGAGCGTCACCGCGGGGAGCCCCGCGACCATCATCTGGCCGAGTTGCAGCCGGTCCGACTGGGCGATTCGCCCGGCGCTCGGCGCGCGCACTTCGGTGCGGCCGAGGTTGACCTGTGCCTGCGCGCGCTGGACCTTTGCCGATTCGACCTCGGGATTCACGCCGCTGCCGCCGGTGGCGAGCTTGGCGCGCGCCTCCGCGGCGTTAGCGCGCGCCTGCGCGAGGCCGGCGCGCGCCTGTTCCACCGCATGCTTCGATGCATCATAGGCCGCCTTGGTGGTGAAGCCCTTTTCCATCAGCGCCGCCTGCCGCGCGAAATTGGATTCGGCAAAGCCCACCGCTTCCTGCGCCGCCTTGATGTCGACGCCGGTCGCGGCGAGGCTGGCCGACAGATTGCCGACATTGACCTTGGCCGCGTCGATCGCGGCATTCGCCTGCGCCACCGTCAGCGCATAAGGCTCGCCGTCGATACGAAAGAGCAGCTGACCCTTGTCGACCATCTGGCCGTCGCGCACCGCAACCTCGGTGATCCGTCCGCCGACTTCGGCCGCGATCGATACCTTGTCCATCTGGACATAGGCATTGTCGGTCGACACCGCACCGCCGCTTGTCAGCCAGTACCAGCCGCCGCCGACGAGCAGCGCCAGCGGCACGCCGAACATCAGCAGGCGGGTGCGCCAGCCCGGCTTGCGGGCCTCGTCGGTTTCGGCCTCGGGCGCGGGCGGCACGGGATCGGCCTTGGGTTTCGCCTTCGGCACCGAAACCTCTTCGCCCGTGGGAGCGGCGGGAGCGGTGGGCGCGGCGGGGGGACGGGAGGGGGAGAGCTGATCCATCACATTGTCTCTTTTGTCGGTTCCTTGCCGCATTCGCGGCGCGAAAGATTGGTGCGGACGCGCTCGACCAGCTCGATGAGCTGCGCGCGTTCGGCTGCGCTGAGCCCCTCGGTCGCCTCTTCGGTCAGCGCATCGGCGATGTCGCGCATGCCGCCGACGATCGCGCCGGTGCGCGGCGTCAGATACAGCCGCCAAGCGCGGCGGTCGGTCGGATCGGCGCGGCGTTCGACCAGCTCCGCCTCGACCAACCGGTCGACCATGCGCGACAGGGTGATCGGTTCGACCTCGATCAGTTCGGCGAGCGGCCCCTGCCGGATCCCCTCGTGCCGCTTCAGATAGCTGATCAGCCGCCACTGGAGCGCGGTGATTCCGCTGTGCTTCGTGCGCGCGTTGAAAGCGCGGCGAAATAGCCGCGCGGTGTCGTTGAGCAGGAAACCGATCGTCTCACTCATGGCATGCGATATAATAGCAACTGCTATAATATTCAATGACGATTATGCTGCATGTGCGAAGCATCTGATTTGGAGCAAAAAATTGCCGTTTCGCTTGCGCGGCGCCGCATTTTTTGCAGGATGCCGCGCATGAGTCTGTCTGCTGATCTTTTCTGGTCCTTCCGCTCTCCCTACAGCTATCTGGCGATCGGCCGCTACCGCGCGCTGATGGCGAGCCACGATGTGACGATCAACCTGCGCCCGGTCTATCCGCTGGCCGTGCGCCAGCCCGACTTTTTCGAGCGCAACCACCCCAATTGGCTCAGCTACACGATGCGCGACATGATCCGCGTCGCGCAGTTCCACGGCATCCCCTTTGGCCCACCGCGTCCCGACCCGATCGTCCAGAATGTGATGACGCGCGAGATCGCCGCCGAACAACCCTATATCTACCGCCTCACCCGGCTGGGGCAGGCGGCGTCGCGGCGCGGCAAGAGCCTGGCCTTTTGCGACGAGGTGGCGCAGCTCATCTGGGGCGGCGCGCAGGACTGGCACCTCGGCGACCATCTGGCGGGCGCAGCGAAGCGCGCCGGGCTCGATCTCGCCGAACTCGATGCCGAGGCGGAAAGCGACGCCGAAACGCTCGATCAGGAGATCGCCGCCAACCAGGTCGCGCTCGAAATCGCCGGCCATTGGGGCGTGCCGACATTGGTGTTCGAAGGCGAGCCCTTCTTCGGACAGGACCGCATCGAAATGGCGAAGTGGCGCATGGAACAAAAGGGGCTGCGGCCGCGATAGACGGAGCGCGCGGTTGCAAGCGGCCGGCTTCAGTCTGGACACGACCGATTGCGGTCGTTCGATCCTCTTCGTCATCCCGGACTTGATCCGGATCCATTCTTCCAACGCCGCACGAATGGATCCCGGATCAAGTCCGGGATGACGAAGGTATGAAAGTCCTGCGTCGATGTTGTGTACCCCGGCGAAGGCCGGGGTCCAGGGCTTTACAGCACCAACGGCGGCTTTTGACGCTCTGGGCCCCGGCTTTTGCCGGGGAGCACGAGCGGTTAGCGGCGAAGTCCGCTTCCCACCCCAAAACCGCCATGCACGCGGCGCGGTTGGTGTCGGCAAGGCCATGCGAACGCCGTATGAAGGTCGCGGCCGCTTGCCCTTGCGCGTCTTCCCCGCATAAGGACGGGCATGAGCATCGAACCGCAATTTTTCGACGCGCGCGATGGGGTGCGCCTGGCCTGGCGGGAAATGGGCGAAGGTCGGCCGATCCTGTTGCTGCATGGCCTGTTTTCGAGCGCCGAGGTCAACTGGATCAAATTCGGCACCGCAGCACGGATCGCGCGCGCGGGATATCAGGTCATCATGCCCGACCTGCGCGTCCACGGATCGAGCGCGGCGCCGCATGGGGCGGAGCATTATCCTTCCGACATATTGGTGGACGACCTGCAGGATCTGGTCGCGCATCTCGATCTTGCCGATTTCGACCTTGGCGGCTTCTCGCTCGGCGCGCGGACGAGCGTGCGCGCGGTCGTTGCGGGGATGCGCCCGGCGCGCCTGATCCTTGGCGGTATGGGGCTGGCGGGACTCGCGGGGTGGCAGCGGCGCGGGCAGTTCTTCAAGCGCGTGATCGCCGAATATGACAGCGCGAAGCGCGGCGACGACACATGGCTGTCGATCCAGTTCATGAAAACGATGAAGATCGACCGTGTCGCGGCGGGGCTTCTGCTCGACAGCTTCACCGACACGCCGCCCGAAGCGTTGGCGGCGATCACGATGCCGACGCTGGTGGTGTGCGGCGAACAGGATCAGGACAATGGCTCAGCGCCCGAACTGGTCGCGGCGCTGGCCGATGCCCAACTCGCGACGATCCCCGGCACGCACATGTCGAGCGTCACCGAGCCCGAGCTGGGTGAGGCGATCGCGGCCTTTCTGACCGCTTGACCCTCCGGCGCCGACGCGCCAAGCTGGTTTTACGGCGCCGCAGAGCGCACCCCCAAAGTCCAGAGGATTGCACCCCATGAAAGCAATGATTTCGACTATGTCGCTTGCCCTGTCGCTCGCGCTCGCCGCACCGGCATATGCGCAGGACAATGCCGCCGCGACCGCGGCCCCCGCCGCCACGCCGACCGCGGCCGACGCCGATGCCTTCATCGCCGCCGTCGAGAAGGATCTGTTCGACTATACGGTCGAGGCGAGCCAGGTGAACTGGGTCAACGCCACCTACATCACCGACGACACCGACGCGATGGCCGCGAGGATCAATGCCGTGGGGACCGAAAAGTCGGTCAAATATGCACTCGAAGCCGCGAAATATATGGATGTGCCGGGGCTCAGCGCCGATACGAAGCGCAAGCTCGACATCTTGCGCACCGGCCTTGTCCTTCCCGCGCCGACGAAGCCTGGCGCCGCGACCGAGCTCAACACGATCGCGACCGACCTCCAATCGCAATATGGCAAGGGCCGCGGCACGCTCGACGGCAAGGAAATCTCGGGCTCGGATATCGAGGCGGAGATGGGCAATCTTCAGCACACGCCCGCCGAATTCGCCGAAATGTGGACGAGCTGGCACGACAATGTCGGCGCCCCGATGAAGGATGATTATGCGCGCATGGTCACGATCGCCAACGAAGGCGCAAAGGAACTCGGCTTTGCCGACACCGGCGCGATGTGGCGGTCGGGCTATGACATGTCGCCCGAGGATTTCGCCAAGACGACCGAGCGATTGTGGCAGGAAGTGAAGCCGCTTTACATGGCGCTTCACACCTATGTCCGCTGGAAACTCAACGAGAAATATGGCGATGCGGTGCAGCCAAAAACCGGCCCGATCCGCGCCGACCTGCTCGGCAATATGTGGGCGCAGGAATGGGGCAATATCTACCCGCTCGTCGCGCCGCCGGGATCGGGTGACCTGGGTTACGACATCGGCGATCTGCTCAAGGAAAAGGGCAAGGCGCCGCTCGACATGGTCAAGGCGGGCGAGAATTTCTATTCCTCGCTCGGCTTCGCGAAGCTGCCCGACACCTTCTGGAAGCGCAGCCAGTTCCTGAAGCCCGCCGACCGCGAAGTCGTGTGCCATGCCTCGGCCTGGGACGTCGACAACAAGGACGACATCCGCATCAAGATGTGCATCAAGGTGAACAGCGACGATTTCGTCACCATCCACCACGAGCTTGGCCACAACTATTATCAGCGCGCCTATAACAAGCAGCCGTTCCTCTATCTGAACGGCGCCAACGATGGCTTCCACGAAGCGATCGGCGACTTCATCGCGCTGTCGATCACCCCGCAATATCTGGTCGACATCGGCCTGCTCGACAAGGCGAAGGTGCCGAGCGCCGACAAGGATATCGGCTTGCTGCTGCGTCAGGCGATGGACAAGGTCGCCTTCCTGCCCTTCGGCCTGCTCGTCGACCGCTGGCGCTGGGGCGTGTTCGACGGGTCGATCAAGCCCGCCGATTACAACAAGGCCTGGACCCAGCTTCGCCTGCAATATCAGGGCATCACGCCGCCGGTCGCGCGCCCCGACACCGCGTTTGACCCGGGCGCCAAATATCATATCCCCGGCAACACGCCCTACACCCGCTATTTCCTGGCGCGCGTGCTGCAGTTCCAATTCTATCAGGCGGCGTGCAAGCAGGCGGGATGGAAGGGCCCGCTCCACCGTTGCTCCTTCTATGGCAACAAGGAGGTGGGGCAGAAGCTGAACGCGATGCTCGAAATGGGCGCCTCCAAGCCCTGGCCTGACGCGCTCGAGGTCTTCACCGGCAGCCGCGACATGTCGGGCAAGGCGATGATGGAATATTTCGCGCCGCTCAAGAAATGGCTCGACGAACAGAATAAGGGCAAGCCGTCGGGCTGGTAAGGCACGCGGAACCGCAAGCAAGGGACCGGAAAGCCATCTTTCCGGTCCCTTTGCATGTCGGCCGGGTACGGGCCGCCGCCGCTTTGCCGATTGCCTGATTTCCTGCGCCGTTCTAGGCTCTTGGTCGGGTGCCCATAGCGGAGGAATGCAGCAGTGAGCGACGGCAGCGAAGCGACCGAAATCTACATCGGCTTGGGCGGAGGCGGTGCGCCCGACGGGCCGCGCCAGTCGCTGGTGCTGAAGCGCGCGAACCGCCACGGGCTGATCGCGGGCGCGACCGGGACCGGCAAGACGGTGACGCTGCAGGGACTGGCCGAGGGCTTTTCGGCGGTCGGCGTGCCGGTCTTCGTCGCCGACGTGAAGGGCGACCTTTCGGGGCTCGCGATGGCGGGCAGTCCGACGTCGAAACTGCACGAGGTCTTTGCCAAGCGCGCGGCCGAAATCGGCGACAGCGACTGGGCCTATCACGACAATCCGGCGATCTTCTGGGATCTGTTCGGCGAACAGGGCCATCCCATTCGCACCACAATTTCCGAGATGGGGCCGCTGCTGCTCGCGCGGCTGATGGATCTCAACGAGGTGCAGGAAGGGGTCTTGTCGATCGCCTTCCGCGTCGCTGACGAACAGAATCTGCTGCTGCTCGATATGGGCGATTTGCAGGCGATGCTCGCCTGGTGCGCCGAAAATGCCGGCGATCTGTCGACCAGATATGGCAATGTGACCAAAGCGACGGTGGGGACGATCCAGCGCCAGCTTTTGTCGCTGCAAAGCCAGGGCGGCGACCATTTCTTCGGTGAACCCGCGCTCGACATCATGGATATGATCCAGTGCGACGACAAGGGCCGCGGCTATGTGAACATCCTTGCCGCCGACAAGCTGATGGCCAGTCCGAAGCTTTATGCGACCTTCCTGCTCTGGCTGCTGTCCGAGATGTTCGAGACGCTTCCCGAAATCGGCGACCCCGACAAGCCGAAGCTCGTCTTCTTCTTCGACGAGGCGCATCTGCTGTTCGACGACGCGCCGCCCGCGCTCGTCGACAAGATCGAACAGGTCGTGCGCCTGATCCGCTCGAAGGGCGTCGGCGTCTATTTCGTGACGCAGAATCCGATCGACGTGCCCGAAGAGGTCGCGGGGCAGCTCGGCAATCGTGTGCAGCACGCGCTGCGCGCCTTTACCCCGCGCGACCAGAAGGCGGTGAAGGCGGCGGCCGACACCTTTCGTCCCAATCCGAAGGTCGACGTCGCGCGCGAGATCACCGAGCTCAAGGTCGGCGAGGCGCTGGTCTCGCTGCTGATGCCCGACGGCGCGCCCTCTCCGGTCGAGCGCACGCTGATCAAGCCGCCCTGCTCGCGCGCCGGTCCGCTCGACCCCAAGGAGCGTGCGATCATCCAGTCGATCTCGCCGGTCGCGGGCAAATATGACACGCTGGTCAATCGTGAAAGCGCCGAAGAACTGCTCGCCGCCAAGGCCGAGCAGGCGCAGGCGGCCGCTGCTGAAGCCAAGGCGCAGGAGGAAGCCGACAAAGCGGCGGCAATCGCAGCGAAGGAAGAGGCCAAGCGCAAGGCCGCCGACGAGCGCGTCCGCCTGCAACAGGAACGCGCCGCGGCGCGCGAGGCGGCAAAGCCGAGCATGGCCGAAAAGATGATGCAATCGGCGGCACGCTCCGCCGCGACGAGCCTCGGCCGGCAGGTCGCGGGCAAGTTCGGCGGCCAGTTGATGCGCGGCATATTGGGCAGCCTGTTCAAATGACCGCCAGGGATGCCGCGCGGATGGAGGCGGCGCTGCTTGCCGTTGCCGACGCAGGCATCGACATCCGCCATGCGCTGTTCGATCGCTTTCTTGCGGCCTTTCCACATCGCCGTGCGGCCTTCCTGAACCTCGACGCCGCGTCGCGGCGCATGACCGACGAGACGTTGCAGGCGATGTTCGGGCTGGCGCAGGGTGAGGGCTGGGTCTGGCCGCAGATTGCCGAACTGGTGGTAACGCATCGCAACTATGGGACGCTGACGGCGGCCGAATATGACGCCTTCGTCGATATGGCGGTCGATGCGCTTGCTGTGGCGGCGGGCGCCGCATGGGACGCGGATTGCGACGCCGCGTGGCGCCGTCAGGCCGCGGCGCTCAAGGCGATGATCCACCGCGCGCTCGCCGAATGGCAGGCGGCGCTTCCCGAGGTGCGCCGCCGGGCAGCTGGCTGACCCAAGCCAGCGCGCGGCGCGCTTTATTGCATCTCGACAGCGGCCAAGGCTTCGGGCAATTTGGTTGCATGACAAAACCTATATTGCCTGGAGAGGTAGCCGCCGCCGTCGTCGATCCCGTCGCTTACGGGACATGGGATGGCTTGCACCAACAGCTTGCCTGGGCGCGCGCCAATGCGCCGCTCGCGGTGGCCGAGAACCCGGACCATGATCCCTTCTGGCTGGTGACGCGGCACGCCGACGTCATGGCGATCGGCCGCGATCCGCAGCGTTTTGCCAATGCGGTGCGCCCGACCGTGCTCACCAATCGCGATGGCGAGGCGCTCGCCCGTGCCGCGACGCCGGGCAATGATGGGCATCTGATCCGCTCGCTCGTCCAGATGGATGCGCCCGACCATATGAAATACCGGCTGCTGACGCAGAGCTGGTTCATGCCCAAGAATCTGAAGCAGGTCGAAGACCGCATCCGTCAGATCGCGCGCGAGACGGTCGACAAATTGCTCGCGACCGGGGGCGAATGCGATTTCGCGCGCGACGTCGCGGCGCATTATCCGCTGCATGTCGTGATGGACATATTGGGCGTGCCGCCGGAAGACGAGCCGCGGATGCTGATGCTGACCCAGCAATTGTTCGGATCGACCGACCCCGACCTCAACCGCAGCCGCGAGGCGATCACCAGCGCCGAACAGGCGATCGCGATGCTCCACTATGTCATCGCCGATTTCGAAAATTACTTCCGCGAACTGACCGCCGACCGCCGCGCCAATCCGCGTCAGGATATTGCGACGGTGATCGCCAATGCGACGATCGATGGCGGCCAGATTCCCGACCGCGAACTTGCGGGCTATTATATGATCATCGCGACGGCAGGGCACGACACGACGAGTGCGTCGACCGCCGGCGCGATCATGGAGCTGGCAAAGAATCCGGCGCTTTTCGAACGCTTTCGCGCCGCCGACAGCGACAAGGCGGGGCTGATCGAAGAGGCGATCCGCTGGACGACGCCGGTGCAGCATTTCATGCGCACCGCACGGGCCGATGTCGAGATCGGCGGGCAGCAGATCCGCGAAGGCGACTGGCTGATGCTCAACTATGTTTCGGCCAATCGCGACGAGGCGGTGTTCGGCGACGCCTTTGCATTCGACCCCGACCGCGCGAAGAACCAGCAGATCGCCTTCGGTTTCGGCGCGCATGTGTGCCTCGGCCAGCATCTGGCGCGCATGGAAATGCGGATCATGATGGAAGAATTGCTGCCGCGCCTGAAAAAGCTGGAACTCGCTGGCGAGCCGGCGCGCGTCGAGTCGGTGTTCGTCGGCGGCTTGAAGCGCCTGCCGATCCGGTTCGAAGCGGCGTAGGGAGCTGCAAGCGACCGAAGTTTGCCAGGTTCACCGAAGGAATGAGAGTCCCGCGACGGTATTGTGTTCCCCGGCGAAAGCCGGGGTCCAGGGCTTTAGAGTTCCAACGTCGGCGTTCGACGCTCTGGACCCCGGCTTTCGCCGGGGAACACGAAGCTGTCGCAAAGACGCTGCCCTAAACCCTCTCGCCCGGAAAGAAGCGTGCGATCACGTCGCTGGCAAGGCGCGCGGGGCGCAGGGTTTCGGCGTCGATGCAGCACCAGCTCGATTTGACTTCGGCAAGCACCTCTTCGCCGCGCTTAATGATCGTTTCGTAAAAGGCGCGCGCGCCCTGGACCTTTTCCAGGATCACCGTCGCGATGACCTCATCGTCCAGAAAGGCGGGGCGGCGATAAGTGATTTCATGCTTCAGCGCGACCCACAGATGCTGGGCAACCGCCTCGGGCGGCGCGATCTTGCGCCAGTGCGACAGGACGGCATCCTGCACCCAGCTCAGATAATGGGCGTTGTTGACGTGGCCCATGAAGTCGATGACGTCGGGGCCGACGGTGATGTCATGGTCGTGGGGAAGCGCAGCGCTGCTCATATCGTTGACACTAGTGTCAACAATTCGTGACGGAAAGATGAAATCCGATTCTTTTCTGGTCCGGTCTCGGGAAGGGCCATCTTCGACGGCGGCGAAGAATGCACTCAGCCGCGGCCGCGATAGGGGGCGACCCCCTGATCGGGCAGCCACAGACCCTCGGGCGGCGGGCCCGATTGCCAGAAAACGTCGATGGGAATGCCGCCGCGCGGATACCAATAGCCGCCGATGCGCAGCCATTGCGGCTGCATCTCGTCGAACAGGCGGCGGCCGATACCGACGGTGCAGTCTTCGTGAAAGCCCGCATGATTGCGGAAGGAGCCCAGGAACAGCTTGAGGCTTTTCGATTCGACGATCGTTTCGCCCGGCGCATAGTCGATCACCAGATGCGCAAAGTCGGGCTGCCCCGTGACGGGGCAGAGCGAGGTGAATTCGGGCGCGGCAAAGCGCACGAGATACAGCTCGCCGGGGCGCGGATTGGGTACATAGTCGAGCGATGCCGCCTCGGGCGAGGCAGGCAGTTCACTCGATTGGCCAAGATGTTTGGGCTGAAGCGGCGTATGGCTGGAATCACTCATGGCTTTCGTCTAGTGCGGCGCGCAGCCGATGTCACCGTCGATCGGGACGGGATGGCGGCGCGAAGCGCCCGTGCGGTACGCAAGGCGCAGGCCACACAGAGTTTTCGGGATCGCATAACATCATGACGAAGCGGAGTTTCGGGCGGACAGCGAAGATGGCGCGGCTATCGACCGCCGCGCTGGCGGCGGTGTTGATTGCGGGCGCGGCGGCGACGCCGGCGCTGGCGCAACAGGACGAAACGCCCGCCCCGACCCCGGCGCCATCGGCCACCAGTCCGTCGACCTTCCGCCTGCCGTCGACCAACGATGGCCGCACCACGGGGATGCAAGGTCCGGCGGACAATGGTATTCCGCCGCTTGCGCCGGGCGAGCGCCGCGGGACTCCGGCACCGACGCCTGCGCCTGCGCCGACCGTGGTCGTCCCGACGCGCCCTGCGACCGCGCCGACGACCCAGCGTCCGACCGCGACTACGCCCGCGCCGACCCCCGCGCCCACCCCGACGCGCCGCGATACGCCCGCCGCGGCATCGACGCGCCCGCCTTCCGCGACGCGGACGCCCGCGCCGACCCCGGCACCGACCGCGTCGCAGGACGCGCCCGCTGCGACCCCGCCGTCCGACGATGCCGCCACGCTGCCGGGCTTCACCAGCGATCCGACGAGCGCGGCGGGCACGCTCGACGCGCCGGTGCAGCCGTCGGACGAGGCGGCCGGTCCGGCGGCGCCGATCGACAAGGGCGCGGTGCCGATCTGGGCCTGGCTGCTCGCGGGGCTCGCCGCTGCCGGGGCGGGGCTATGGTATTGGCGCCGCCGTCCGGCGCCCGCCGCTGACGCCCCGGCCGATTATGATCAGCCCTCGCCGCCGCCCGCACCGCGTGCCGCCGTTCCTGCGCCGCGCGCCGCCACGCCGCAGCCAGCACCGCGGCCTGCTCCTCCGGCACCGCAACCCGCGCCGCAACCGGATCGTGCGCCCCAGCCGCAATTCCGGCCGACGCCGCTTCCAATTGCCTCGCCGCCCGTTCCCTCCCCGCTCGTCACGCGCCCCGCGGCAGAACGGCGCGCGCAGGTGTCGATGGCGTTCGAGGTACGCGACATTCGCCTGACGTCCGAACATCTGGTCGTGTCCTTCACGCTCAACCTGCTCAACGAGGGGCTGCTCGACGCCACCGGTCTGCTCGTCCGTATTGCGCTCCATCAGGCGTCGGCGATGCCCGAAGCGGTGCTCGCGCGCTTTTTCGACGGCGCGGGGGGCAGCGTGCTGCGCGACGATATGACATTGGCGGCGGGCGCGGGCGAGGCGCTGACGACCGAGGTGATGTTGCCGCGCGCGATCGTCGAGCCGCTGGTGATCGGCGGCCGCCCGATGCTCATCCCGGTCATCGCGCTAGACGTCACCTATCATTGGGATGGCCCGGGCGAGGCTTTTGGCCAGAATGCCGGCAGTTTCGTGCTCGGCCGCGAACAGGGGACCAGCGGCAGCGACAAGCTGGCGCCGCTGCCCTTCGATCGCCCGATGCTGGTCATTGACCGCCCCGGTGCACGCACGACCGCCGTGCGCCGGATGCAGTGATTCCCCGCGTCGCGCGGGCGCCACGCTCCGCTTTACCTCCGCTTTTGTGTTGCGGCGCAGCATTGACTGGGGCAGAGCGCCACTGCGCTTGAAAAAGCGCAGGTGGGGGCATAGGCTGATGTTCCCCGGAAAGATTAAGAGCCACAGCAGGATGGCCGGCGGAGGGAATGGATAGAAGGTCCACCGCCCGGTCGTAACAGGAGCATGACATGGACGCCTTGGTTTCTACCGAATGGCTGGAACGCGAACTGGGGGCATCGGACCTGCGGGTTGTCGATGCGACGAAATTCATGGCGGGAACCGACCGCGACGCGCGCGCCGAATATGAAGCCGGCCATATCCCCGGCGCGGTGTTCATGGACCTGACCGAATTGGCCGACACGACGAGCGCGGTCGAAAATATGGCACCGCCGCCCGAAAAATTCGCAAGCCGCATGCAGTCGCTCGGCCTCGGCGACGGCAGCCGGATCGTGATCTATGACGACAGCCCGCTCAAGAGCGCGGCGCGCGCCTGGTGACGCGAAGGCCGTCCGCACCAAGGATCAGATGCTCGCCAATGTCGATGGCGGCACCGAACAGGTCGTCGACGCGCGCCCGGCGGCGCGCTTCACGGGCGAGGAACGCGATCCGCGTCCGGGCATGGCACCGGGACATATCCCCGGTTCGCGCAGCCTGCCGCACGGCCAGCTGTTCAATGACGATGGCACGTGGAAGCAGGGCGATGCGCTGAAGGCGGCTTTCGATGCCGCCGGGATCGATCTCGACAAGCCGCTCGTCGCAACTTGCGGCAGCGGCATGACTGCGACCGTCCTTGCCTTTGGCGCGCATCTGCTCGGCAAGGATGATGTCGCCGTTTATGACGGCAGCTGGAGCGAATGGGGCGCCGACGCGGCGACCCCGAAAGCGACCGGCGCGGCCTGACCGGGCGGTGGCCGGCCCGGCGGACAAGGATGATCGACGCCGCCCCGCGACGAAGCTCGTCCAGGGCGGGCGGCGGCCCGAATGGACGGGCGACCCGCGGCTTGGCGGGGGGATCGTCAATCCGCCGGTCTGGCGTGCCTCGACGATCCTATACGACAGCATCGCCGATCTGAAGGCGCGCGGCCATGCGACGCACGACAAGCTCTATTACGGCCGCCGCGGTACGCCGACGGTGTGGGCGCTAGCCGACGCGCTGACCGAACTCGAACCGGGTGCGGAGGGCACGCTGCTCTATCCTTCGGGCGTTGCAGCGATATCGGCGGGGCTGCTCGCGCTGCTCGCGCCGGGCGATCATCTGCTGATGGTCGACAGCGCCTATGAACCGACGCGCAGCTTTTGCGACGGCATGCTCGCGCGGTTCGGGGTGCGGACCAGCTATTATGATCCGTGCGTCGGCGCGCGCATCGCCGATCTGATCGAACCCGAAACGCGGCTGATCTTCCTCGAATCGCCGGGCAGCCTGACCTTCGAGGTGCAGGATGTACCCGCGATCGCGCGCATTGCCCGTGAACACGGCATCGTGACGATGCTCGACAACACCTGGGCGACCCCGCTGCTCTTTCCGGCGATCGCGCATGGCATCGACGTGACGATGATGAGCCTGACCAAATATGTTGGCGGTCATTCAGACGCGATGATGGGCTCGCTCACCGCGACGCGCAGCCTCTGGCCGCGGCTGCGGCAGGCGACCTATCAGCTCGGCCATGCGGTATCGCCCGACGATTGCGCGCTGATGCTGCGCGGGCTGCGCACGCTGGATGTGCGGCTGGAGCGACACGGCGCCAATGCGCTTGCGGTGGCGCGATGGCTTGCGGCGCGGCCCGAGGTCGGGCGGGTTCTCTACCCGGCGCTGGCGGACGATCCGGGCCATGCGCTTTGGACGCGCGATTTTTCGGGAGCGAGCGGCCTGTTCGGCTTTACGCTGAAAGGCGCCGACGATGCTGCACGCGCGCGCTTTATCGACGCGCTCACCCTGTTCGGCATCGGTTTCAGCTGGGGCGGCTTCGAAAGCCTGGTGGTGCCGAGCGATCCGCGGACGATTCGCACCGCGACCGACTGGACCGACCCCGATGCGCTCATCCGCCTGTCGATCGGACTCGAGGATCCGGCCGACCTGATCGCCGATCTCGAACGCGGATTCGCGGCGCTCGGGGGCGCATCATGATGGACGCGCTGCTCGTCCGGCTGGGCTTGCCGCGCATGGCGGAGGCCCAGTTGGCCGAGCTCGGCGTCGCCGCGATGATCGCCGGGGCCGCGTTGATCGTTGGCTGGACGCTGAAGGTCCGGCTCGGGCCGCGGCTGGCCGACTGGCTCCATGGCCGCGAACTCCATTCGCGCGGGCCGCTGACCGAACGAGCGCCCGCGATTCTCGGCTGGCTGGTCGCGCTTCTGATCGCCGGAATTGGCTGGAGCGTCTGGGCCTGGACGCCCTATCCCGCGCTGCTGCTCGGGCTGGTGCTCGCTTTCTCGGCCGCGGCGACGGCGCGCAATCTGGTGCTGGGTGTCGGGCTGGGCCGCGTACCGGCGCTGATGCTGGCGGCGGGGCTTTTCGTGGCGCTGTTGTCGCATGTCGTCGGCGGACTGGCGACCCTGCAGGACCGGCTCGATGCGATCGGCTTCAGCGCCGGGCGCATGCATGTTTCGCTGCTGTCGCTCATCAATATCGCGCTGACGGCGCTGGTGCTGTTCCTGCTGGTGCGAATCGCCAACCGGGTCGTGCGGCGCGTCGTGCGCGGCGGTCCTGACCTTGATCCCACGCAGCAATTGCTGGTCGAAAAGATCGCGAGCGTCGTGATCGTCATCGCCGCCTTCTTCGTCGGCATCGACCTGCTCGGCATCGACCTGACCGCCTTTGCGGTCTTTTCGGGCGCGCTCGGGCTGGCGGTCGGTTTCGGCCTGCAAAAGACGTTCGGCAATCTGATCGCCGGGATCATCCTGCTGATGGACCGGTCGATCAAGCCGGGCGACGTCATCGTCGTCGCCGATGCGGTGGGACGGGTGAACAAGATCGGGGTGCGCGCGGTGTCGGTCATCACGCGCGACGGCAAGGAACATCTGATTCCGAACGAGCTGCTGATGACCGAGCGGGTCGAGAACTGGAGTTATTCGAGCCGCGAAGTGCGAATCAAGATGGCGGTCGGCGTCAGCTATGACAGCGATCTGCGGCTGGCGCAGCGGTTGATGCTCGAGGCGGCTGACGAAGCGCCGCGCGTTCTCAAAAAACCCGCCCCGGTGTGCTGGATCACCGGCTTCGGCGACAGTGCGGTCAACCATGAGCTGCGACTGTGGATTTCGGACCCCGAAGGCGGGCTCGGCAATATCCAGGGCGACGTCTTTTTGCGCATCTGGGACAAGTTCAAGGCGGCGGGAATCGAAATTCCCTTTCCACAGCGCGACGTCCATGTCCGCTCGCTGCCCGAAAAAACGCCCGCTGCGGCAAAGCCGAAGCGGGCGTCCCGAAAGCCGGACTGAGCGATACCGCCGCGCGAGTCTAGAATCCTTTGGCCTTGGCGCGTTCGATTCCCTGAAGAATGATCGCCTTGGCTTCGTCGACGTCGCCCCAGCCACCGAGCTTCACCCATTTGCCGGGTTCGAGATCCTTGTAGTGGGCAAAGAAATGCTCGATCTGCTGCAGCACGATCGGCGGCATGTCGGAGTAGCTTGCGACGTTCGCATAATAAGGGAAGGTCGAATTGACCGGCACGCACAGAAGCTTTTCGTCGCCGCCGCCATCGTCTTCCATCTTGAGGACGCCGATCGGGCGGCATTTGACGACCGCACCGGCAACGACCGGCGACCGCGCAACCACCAAGGCATCGAGCGGATCGCCGTCTTCGCCCAGCGTATGCGGAATGAAGCCGTAATTGGCGGGATAGCGCATCGGCGTGTGCAGGAAGCGATCGACGAACAGCGCGCCCGAAGCCTTGTCGAATTCATATTTCACCGGCTCGCCGCCGATCGGCACCTCGATCAGCACGTTCAGGCTGTCGGGCGGACTGTCGCCGGCGGGGATCAGGTCGATGCGCATGGGAGAGTTTCCTTGTTTCGTGATTTGCGCGCGCCTTTAGCGCCCGTGGGCGCCGAAAGTCGAGGCCATTACGACCAAAGATAGGCCGGCGCGATCAGAGCGCGCGTTTGGGCGCGAGCAGCTGGTCGAACCAGTCGGGGCCCGTGCCGACCTTTTCGAGGTGCGGCCAGCGCAGCCCGCCATGATAGTCGATCTCGACCGTCCGGTAGCGGCCGCCGCGTTCGACGAGCAGCCGAACCGGCGTCTTGCCGTCGGCGGCGGCACGGATCGCCGCCTCCAGCCGCTCGCGGTTATAGGCCATGCCGTCGACCGCCAGGATTTTGGTGCCGTTGATGATGTCGGCGCGAAAGGCGGGGCCGTCCCACAGGATACTGCCGGCGACGCCGTCCTTGTCCACGGTCATGCCCAGCGAATGGGTGAGGTCGAAATTCTTCGCCCGCGCCATCCGCGCCCGGTCATAGGCATTGGGGGCATCGCGCCAGACAAGGCGATAGCCCGCCTTCTCGATACCGCCGATGGGCGCCGGCTGGCCGGGCTCCTGAAGCCGCGTGCGCAGGAACTTGTCCCAGTCATAGGGATAGACGGCGTTGAGCGCCGCGACGACATCGGCAAAATTATAGGTAACCTCGCCCCAGTCGCCGTCGCGGCCGCCGAAGAAGCCGCGCGCGAAATCGTCGAGGCTCTTGGCATTGTTGGTCGCGCCGCGGATCAGCATGTCGGCCTCGAGCCAGACAAGCGAGCCTTCGTTGTAATAATCCTCGGTGCGCGTCGCGCTGGGGAAGGGGCGCGGCTTGCGCGCCGCGATCACCGGATCGAGCGTCGTATCCTCGACCGATCGCCATGCGCGACCCGGCTGGACGCTGTAGAAGGCGGCGTTGCTCGCCCATTCGCCAAGGATCGTGTCCTTCGACTGCATCCCCGACCGGCCGGCGAGGACCAGATCCCAGAAGCTCGTCTGCCCTTCATAGACCCACAGCAGATTGCCCTGCATCGGGGTGCGATAGTCGGGGGTCCATAATTTGTCGGGGCGGCGATATTTGCCGTTCCAGCTATGCACGAATTCGTGCGGCAGCAGCCCGCGATCCGAATCGCCATCATCCCATTTGGTGAAATAGTCGGTGCCGCGGCTGTTCTCGCTGCTGCGATGATGCTCGAGGCCAATGCCGCCCAGCTCGTCGGTCAGGGCGAGCAGAAATTCGTAGCGGTCGAAATGCTTCGTCCCGAACAGCGCCAGCGTTTCCGACACCAGCGCCGCGTGGCGCGCGATCTGGTCGGGCGTCGCGTCGAGATATTTGGCCTCGTCGGCGACGACGTTCAGCGTGACATTCTGACCCAGATCCCATTTGCGGAAATAGCGCCCCGCAAACATCGGGCTGTCGATCAGCGTTTCATAGCTCGTCGGCGCATAGCTGTAACGGTTGCCCGAAATCTTGAGCCCGTCGAGCGCGGCGGAGCCGGTCCAGCCCTCGGGAAGCGTCAGGTCGAGCTGGACCGGAATCTGGCGGGTGAAATAGCCCGCGGGGTACATGCTGACCTGTTCCCATTGCAGGTTCATCATCGTCGGAGTCACCACGACCCGGCCTTCGCTGCTGCGCGTTGGCGACAGGAAATCGAAGGCGATATCGATGCTCTTGGTGCCGGCGGGCACGTCGATGTCGAAGGCGTAGACGTCGGTCGGCTGCCGCGTCCAGCCGAGCGGCTTGCCGCCGGCGCTTGCCTTGAACCCGGCGATTTCGGCAATCGCGCCGCGCGGCGCATGCTTGCCGGGAAGCCATTGCGGATAGAGCAGGGTGAATTTGCCCGCACGCGGCACCGGAATCGTCTGGCGCACGCGATAGATGCCGCGCGCGAAGTCGGTCGCGTCGACCTTGAGCAGCATCGTGCCGGGATAGGGCTTGTCCGCGGGCAGCGGGATTACGTGCGGCTGCACCACTGGCTGCGGGCGGCTGTTGGCATCCTGGGCAGCGGTGGCGGATGCGAACAGGGCGGGGGCCGCAATCAGCGCGGCGGCGACGAACGGTGCTTTTTTCATGGGCAGCGACTCTGCCGCCAATTGCCGCCGCCGTCCAGCGCGGGCTTGCGCAAGCGCGCTTTGCCTTTCGACGAAAAAAGATTAGACGCGCGGCGCATGAGCAAGGACAAAAACGCAAAGATCAGCGTCCCCCAACCGGTGCGCGGCACCCAGGACATGCTCGGCGATTTCGCCGACCGCTTTGCGCATGTCGTCGACGCGTTCGACCGGGTGCGCCGCCTCTATGGTTTCAAGCGCGTCGAGGTGCCGGTGATCGAGCCGACCGCGGTGTTCGCCCGCTCGCTCGGCGAAACGACCGACGTCGTGTCGAAGGAAATGTATTCGTTCGAGGATCGCGGCGGCGAATCGATCACGCTGCGCCCCGAATTCACCGCCGGCATCGCGCGCGCTTATATCACCAATGGCTGGCAGCAGTTCGCGCCGCTGAAGGTTGCGACGCACGGGCCGCTGTTCCGGTACGAGCGCCCGCAGAAGGGTCGCTACCGCCAGTTTCACCAGCTCGACGCCGAAGTGATCGGCAGCGACAGCCCGCTCGCCGATGCCGAACTGCTGGTGTTCGCCGACCAGCTTCTGAAGGAGCTTGGCGTCGCCGAAGGCGTGACGCTGACGCTCAACACGCTCGGCGATGCGGCGAGCCGCGATGCCTGGCGCTCGGCGCTGGTCGAGCATTTCATGGGCCATCGCGCCGATCTGTCCGAAGACAGCCTGGCGCGGCTCGACAAGAATCCGCTGCGGATCTTGGACAGCAAGGATCCGCGCGACCGCCCGGTCGCCGACAGCGCGCCCGATATCGACGCATTTCTGACGAGCGAGGCTCAGGATTTCTTCGGCGCCGTAACCGCCGGGCTCGACGCTGCGGGCGTCGCGTGGGAACGCAACGCGCGGCTGGTGCGCGGGCTCGACTATTATCGCCACACCGCGTTTGAATTCGTCACCGACCGGCTGGGCGCGCAGGGCACGGTGCTCGGCGGCGGCCGCTATGACGGGCTGATCGAAGCACTCGGCGGCCCGCCGACCGCAGCCGTCGGCTGGGCGGCGGGGATCGAGCGGTTAGCGATGTTGCTTGGCGACGATGTGATCGACACGCGACTCGACGCGGTGATTGCGGTCGAGGACGATGGCCAGCTTGCGCTTGCAATGCGGGCTCTTGCGGCGCTTCGTACCGGAGGCTTTGCAACCGAAATTGTGGCGACCGGGTCGCCGCGCAAGCGTTTCGACAAGGCGACAAAAATTCCGGCGCGAGCGCTGGTGTCCATCGGCGCGCGCGACGGTTCGCCGCACGCCAACGTGCGCGGCGACGGAGAACGCGCGCGCGCGATCGAGGCGCTCGTCCGCGCGCTCTGATGACCACCGTTTCCGCCAAGCAGATCGACGCGATCATCGAACGGCATGCCGCGCTGCAGGCTCGCATGGCGACGGGCGATATGGCGCCCGCTGATTTTGTCGCGGCGTCGAAGGAATTTGCCGAGCTTGAACCGGTCGCCAAGGCAGCGGCCGAAGTGACGCGGCTGCGCGGTGAGCTGGTGTTGCTCACCGAAATGCTCGCCGATCCCGAGATGAAGGCGATGGCCGCCGAGGAGATCGCGGCGGTCGAGGAAGCGCTGCCCGCCGCCGAGCATGATCTTGCCATCAAGCTGCTACCCAAGGATGTTGCCGACGAACGCGCCGCGATGCTCGAAATCCGCGCCGGCACCGGCGGCGACGAAGCAGCGCTGTTCGCGGGCGACCTTTTGCGCATGTACAGCCGCTATGCCGACAGCCAGGGCTGGAAGGTCGAAATCATCTCGGCCAACGAGGCCGAGGTCGGCGGCTACAAGGAAGTCGTCGCGTCGGTCAGCGGGCAGGGCGTCTTCGCGAAGCTCAAGTTCGAAAGCGGCGTCCACCGCGTCCAGCGCGTCCCCGTCACCGAAAGCGGCGGACGCATCCACACGAGCGCTGCGACCGTCGCGGTGCTGCCCGAGGCCGAAGAGGTCGACGTCGCGATCAACGACAACGACCTCAAGATCGATATCTACCGAGCGTCGGGCGCGGGCGGACAGCACGTCAACACGACCGATTCGGCGATCCGCATCACACATATTCCGACCGGGCTCGTCGTGATCCAGCAGGACCAGCGCAGCCAGCACAAGAATCGCGCCAAGGCGATGCAGGTGCTGCGTGCGCGGCTCTATGATCTGGAGCGCGAGAAGATCCACAGCGCCGAGGCGTCGGCGCGCAAGTCGATGGTCGGGTCGGGCGACCGGTCGGAGCGCATCCGCACCTATAATTTCCCGCAAGGCCGCGTCACCGATCACCGCATCAACCTGACGCTCCACCGTCTGCCCGAGATATTGGAAGGGCAGATGGACGAACTGATCGACGCGCTGATCGCCGAGGATCAGGCGCAGCGGCTGGCGGGGCTCGCCGATGGCTGACCGGCGCGGCGAGGTGGACAATAATCTCCGCACCGCGACCAATCTCCTGTCGGCGACGAGCGACACGCCCCGGCTCGATGCCGAATTGCTGATGGCGCATGCGCTCGGGATCGACCGCCAGGCCCTGTTGCTCGATTCTTCGCGCTATGAGGTGCCCGAGAGTTTCGTGCAGCTGGTCGCGCGGCGCATGGGTAACGAGCCGATCGCCTATATTGTCGGCTATCGCGATTTCTGGACGATCCGCGTCGAAGTGGGGCCCGGCGTGCTGATTCCGCGGCCCGACAGCGAAACGCTGATCGAGGTCGCCATCGACATTGCGCGCGAGCGTGGGGCGGGCTGGCCGCGCGCCATTCTCGATCTCGGCACCGGTCCGGGAACGCTGCTGCTCGCGGCGCTCGACGTCTTTCGGGGCGCGACCGGGCTGGGCGTCGATGCGTCCGAACAGGCGCTTGCCTATGCCCGCGACAATGCGGAAGCGCTGGGCGTCGCGCCGCGGGCAAGCTTCTGCTCCGGCGACTGGGCGGCGGGGCTCGACGGCGCGTTCGACCTCATATTGTGCAATCCGCCCTATATCGCCGACGACGAGGCGCTGATGTCCGACGTTGCCGATCATGAACCCGCCGAGGCGCTGTTTGCGGGTGCCGACGGGCTCAACGACTATCGCCGGATCATTCCCGATCTGCCGCGGCTGCTCGCTCCGGGCGGGGCCACGATCCTTGAAATCGGGCACACGCAACGCATATCGGTGTCGGAACTGGCCGAGGCGGCGGGTTTCGCCGTCGCCTGTCGCCGCGACCTCGGCGGCCGCGATCGGGCTCTGGTGCTGACCCGGCCCGAATGATGCAGCGCAAGAATTTGCTTGGTTTCCGCCGCAAAGCCCTGTAGGGGCGGCCTACAGACCCGAGCGGGAACCTTCATTGGTCCGGCCGGTCTGCTTCCCACTTGCGATGCTGGTGCGGGGCCTTGGCCCGGCGCAGGCGGTAAGGGCAAAAACCGCGCGGCAAGCGCGGGCGCGGCGCGCAAATGGCGCGGTCGGCCAAAAGGGGTTGGCGTAGCTTATCAGCTTATCAGGATGTCTCAGTTGAACATGAACAACCGGCAGAGCGGTCGCCGTCGCGGCCGCAACAATAACAACAACCGTTCGCAGTCGGGTGGCGGCCGCGGCGGTGTCGACCAGGCCAATCGTATCGACAGCCGGGCGCGCGGCAACGCGGCGCAGATGATCGAGAAATACAAAAATCTCGCGCGCGACGCCCAGCTTTCGGGCGACCGTGTCCAGACCGAATATTATCTTCAGTTTGCCGACCATTATTTCCGCGTGCACAGCGATTTCCGCGCCCGCCAGGAAGAACGGAACGGCGGCCCGTCGGATCGCAACGATCGCCAGCGTGAAATCCGCGGCGTCGAGGATTTCGACGCGCACGATGACACCGATCTCGATAGCGACGGCAATGACGGCGACGGCGATCAGGGTGACAGCCGCGAGCGCCAGAGCGACGACAATCGCGGCAACCGCCGCGATCGCGACCGCAATAATGATCGCGGCAACGACCGGGGCAACGACCGGGGCAACCGTCGCAACAATCGCGATGCGGCACGCGGCGATGACGACGCCGGTGGCGATGGCGAAAGCACGACCGAAGCCGAAGCGACCGAAGAGGCTGCACCGGCGCCGCGCCGCCGCGGCCCGCGCCGCGCCCGGCCCGAGGCCGCTGCCGAAGACAGCAGCAGCATCGACAGCGCCGCGCTACCCCCCGCAATCGGGCGCAGCGAACGCGCCGCCGAGGCCGAAACCGCCGACGCCGATGCGCCTGCGCCGAAGGCGCGCCGCACCCGCCGCACGCTCGCCGCGCGCGACACCGGGGTCGAAGCGGCCGAATAAGCCCGCGATTTCGCACTGGTTTTTACCGGCGACATGACCTAGCCTCCCGCCATCGTTCGCGATGGCTGGGGGAGAATATCGATGCGCCGGTTGGTCTTGGCTTTGGGTCCGGTGATGCTCGCCGGCCTTGCATATCCGGCCCTGGCGCAGGACGGCGACCCTGCCACCGCGCAGGGCGATGTTGCGGTCACCATCTATAATAATGGTCAGTCGCTGGTGCAGGATGCGCGCCAGCTCTCGGTCGCGCGCGGCCGCAACCGGATCGAATTTCCCGACGTATCGGCGCGCATCCGGCCCGAGACGGTGACGCTCTCGGGCGCCGGGCTCTCGATCGTCGAGCAGAATTTCGATTTCGACCTGCTCACCCCCGACAAGCTGATGGACAAGGCGATCGGCCAGTCGGTGACGCTGGTCCGCACCAATCCCGCGACCGGCGCCGAAAAGAGCGAGCGGGCCAAGGTGCTCGCGGCGAACGGCGGCATCGTGCTGCAGATCGGCGACCGGATCGAGGTGCTGCGCGACGACGGCCTGCCGGTGCGCACCGTGTTCGACCGCCTGCCGCCCAATTTGCGCGCGCGGCCGACGCTGTCGGTGACGGTCGACGCTGCCGAAGCGGGCGCGGTGCCGGCTCGGCTTTCCTATCTGACGCCCAATCTGGGCTGGACCGCCGATTATGTCGCGCTGTTCGACGCGGCGAAGGGCGCGATGGACCTTCAGGGCTGGGTGACGCTGACCAACACGACCGGTACGACCTTCACCAATGCGCACACCCTTTTGGTGGCGGGCAATCCCAATGGCGGCGGTGGCGGCTTCACCCGGCTTGCCGGGACGATGGACAGCGCGGGCACCGAATCGAACGACCGCGAGCGGCTGGGCGACTATTATCTCTATCCGCTGCCCGCACGCACCACGATCGCCAATGCGCAGCAGAAACAGGTCAGCTTCCTCGACGTGAAGGGGGCGCCGGCGAAATCGACCTATGAGTTCACCAATCGCTGGCTCGGCAGCAGCAACGATCCGGTCAGCGCGGCGAGTGTGCTGCGCTTTTCGACCTCGCGCCAGGGCGGGCTCGGCGACCAGCTGCCCGCCGGAACGATCCGCGTCTACATGCGCGACGCGCGCGGCGATCCGCAATTCATCGGCGAAAATCGCATCGACCATACCCCGATGGGTTCGGCGATGTCGCTGCGCACTGGCGATGCGTTCGATGTGAAGGTGCTGCCCACCATCGTCTCGCGCACGCGCAAGGGCGATTCGCGCTGGGTGACGAAGATGAAATACACTCTCAGCAACGCGCGGCCGGGTCCGATCACGGTCCAACTGGCGCAGGACGGGCTGTGGGGCGATGTGCGGATCGTCGACGAAAGCCTGAAGAGCGAACGCGTCTCCGCCGACCGCGTCGAATGGCAGGTGCCGGTCCCCGCCAACGGCAAGGCCGACGTCACCGTCACTTTCGACACCCGCTATTGAGCCGCGGCGTGGCGCGCGGCTGGCCGCTGTTGATCTGGGCCGCGGCGCTGTTGGCGCCGCCGCCGGCGCTTGCGCAGACCGAGCGGCCGATCGTCGTTTCGGCGGCGGCGCAGGATGTCGCGGTCACCGTCTATCGTGCGCCGAATCGCGGTAGCGGGCCGATCGATCCGCGCTGGCCGCGCGGCTTTGCCTTCATCACCGAAAGCCGACGCGTGACGCTGCCCGCCGGGGTGTCGGTGGTGCGGTTCGAAGGCGTGGCCGAAGGACTGCTCCCCGAAACCGCGGTGGTCAGCGGGCTTCCCGACGGGGTAATCGAAAAGAACCGCGATTCCCGCCTGCTTTCCCCCGCCGGGCTGGTCGACGCCTATCTGAAGCGCAGCGTGACGCTTCGCCGCACCAATCTGAAGACCGGCAAGGCGGTGGAGCAGGAGGCGGTGATCCAGGCCGGGCCGAATGGCGGGGTCATCGTGGAAACCGCGAACGGGATCGAAGCGCTCGGCTGTTCGGGCCTGCCCGAACGCATGCTCTATCCGCGCGTCCCCAAGGATCTGTCGCCGCGCCCGACGCTGTCGGTGCTTGTCGAAAGCACGGCGGCGCGCACCGTCACCATCCAGCTCCTCTATCTGGCCGAAGGGTTCGACTGGGCAGCCAATTATGTCGCGAATCGCGGTGCCGACGGCAAGACGCTCGACCTCACGGGCTGGGTCACGGTCGCCAATGGCGGCGTGACGAGTTTTCCCAATGCCCAACTCAACGTCATCGCGGGACGGCTCAACAAGATGTACAGCCCCCCGCTGCCGCGCAGCACGCCGGGGCCGCTGGTGCTCAAATGCTGGCCGATGGATGTCACGAGTACGCACCCCTATTGGGAGCTGCCGCCGATCGACGAGTATGAAAATTACGCCGCCGATGCGGTGCAGGAGGTTGTCGTGACCGCCCGGCGCCGGGGCGCGGACCTGCGCGCCCCGCCCGCTCCGGCGGCCCCGCCTCCCCCGCCGCCGCCTCCACCTCCGCCCCCCGAGGATCTTGGCGACCTCAAATTCTATCGCATCCCCTTTCGCGTCGATGTCGCGGCAAAGGGGCAGAAGCAGGTGGCGCTGCTCGCGCGGGGCGGGGTTGCGGCCGAACAGCTCTATGCGGGGTCGCTCTATAATTATGGCAATGGGCGACCCCAGCCGCTGACGACGCGGCTGCGGGTGCAGAATCGCAAGGCGGACGGGCTTGGCCTCGCGCTTCCTGCCGGGGCGGCGATGATCTTTGAAACGGTGGCGGGCGAGCCGTTGCTGGTCGGCGAAGCGAAAATCGGTGACAAGGCGGAGGGTGAGCGCGTCGATTATGATCTGGGGGCGAGTCCTGCGGTCCAGTATCGCGCCGCTGTCCTCCCCGATTCGGATGCCGACCACCGGCTGTGGCAGGTGACGCTGACCAACGCGCGCCCGACCGACGCGGAGGTGGAATTGCTCATCCCCTTTGCCATCGACCCCGCACCCGAAGGATGGGAGCGGCGCGGCAACAGCTGGGTCTGGCGCGTCCGCGTTCCTGCGAACGACCGCATCGAACAAAGCTTTCGCGAAAACCGCAAGGGCGGTTGAGGCCGATCAGGCCGGCGGCAGCGGGCGCGGCCGGTGATTCTCGTCGAGTGCGACGAAGGTGAATAGTCCTTCGGTGACCTTTACCTGCTCTTCGCCGCGGCCGCGGGTCGCGATCACCTCGATCCGGATGCCCATCGAGGTGCGGCCGCGCCGTTCGAGATGGGCATAGACCGAGATGATGTCGCGCAGCAGGATCGGCGCGATGAATTCCATCGCCTCGATCGCCACCGTCGCGGTCGGACCCTGCGCGATTCGCGCGGCGACAATGCCGCCCGCAATATCCATCTGCGCCAGCACCCAGCCGCCGAAGATATGGCCGTTGCTGTTGATGTCGGCCGGCTGCGGCACGACACGCAATATGGGGTCGCGGGGATTGTCGGTCATGGGTTGAGGTCCGGGTCGTCCTTGAAGGGGTCGTCGATCGATTCGTCGTGGCCGCTGCCGCTCGACAGGAAGACAAGTCCCATCAGTGCCGCGCCGAGCATGACCGACAGGCCGACGCCCGCGGCGGTCGCGATCATCATGTGGATCGTCAGCGCCTCGCCCATGGTGAAACGCAGCCAGCTCAGCGCGCCGACGACGGCGAGCAGCGAGACGATGCTCATCCCGCGCATCAGCCGGCGATAGCGCGCCCAAGCGACTTTCGACGTGTCGCTATTGTCGAGTGGCGAAGGTTTGACCATGCGCGCCTCCATGAACCAAGCCGCGGGCAAGGTCAAGCGGTAATGGCGGCGTTCCGTTCGTTTCGCGCCCACCGCGAATCATGATAGACTGTGCGGGCAACGACAGGACAATCGGGAAAGGAGCGCCAGCGCATGACGATCGGAGCGATTCTTCAGGGGCGGAGCGGTGCGGTGATCGCGGCGCGGACCGACGATTTGGTGCGCGCGGTCGTCGATCTGCTTGCCCAGCATCGGATCGGTGCGGTGCCGGTACTCGACGGCGATTCGCTGGTCGGCATATTTTCCGAACGCGATTTCGTGCGCCTCGTTGCTTCCTATGGTCCCGAGGCGCTCGACCGCCGACTCGATGAGGTGATGACGCGATCGCCGGTGACCTGCGGTCCGGACATGGCGGTGATCGGCGCGCTGTCGCAGATGACGCAAAAGCGGATTCGCCATTTGCCGGTGGTCGATGACAGCCGCCTGGTGGGATTCGTGTCGATCGGCGACCTCGTCAAATATCGAATCGACAAGATCGAAGCCGAGGCGGCGGCGATGCGCGACTATATCGCCGGCTGACCCGCTGCTTTGCCTCCTATTGAAAATTAATCGGTTGGCGGTAACGCGGAGCCTATGAAGCGCGTCGTCGACCGGATCCAGTGGCATCGCAAGCAATGGGCGCATCGGCGGCTGGCCGCCGGCGTGCTCAAGGCGCGGCCCATTGTGCCCGCCGACGACGGCGTCATCTATTTCTCTATGATCGGTACGCGGGTGCTGCTGCCCTATCTGGTGTCGATCAAATCGCTGTGGCACCAGGTCCCGCGCGGCCGTGTCGTGATTCTGGATGACGGCACGCTGACCGATGCCGACCGCAAGCTGCTCGCCTATCATCTCGGCGATCCCGAGATCCGGGCGATCGCGGCGGTCGATACCGGCGAATGTCCGCGCGGCGGGACGTGGGAGCGGCTGCTGACCATCCTTGATCTGCGCGCCGACGCCTATGTCATCCAGGTCGATTCGGACACGGTGACGGTCGGCCCGCTTCCCGAAGTCGCCGCGGCGATCAATGCCGGGCGCAGCTTTACGCTGAAGGGCGAGGCCGCGTCGCAGATCCTGCCGCTGGCGACGATCGCCGCGCAGGCGCTCGAATCGCAGCGCTTCACCAACCCCGCGGCGCATGTGCAGGGGGCGATCGAATCGGGGATGGACCGGCTCGATCTGCCCGAGCTGGCGGCGCCGGCCTATGTGCGCGGCTGTTCGGGGTTCGCGGGTTTCGCGCCGAGCGGCGAGGGACGGCGAATCGCCGAAGCCTTTTCGCGCGAGGCGACGGCGCTGCTCGGTGCCGAACGCTGGGCACAATGGGGCAGCGAGCAGGTGACGTCGAACTTCGTCATCGCGAATCAGCCCGACCCGCTTTTGCTGCCCTATGACCGCTACATCAATTTCTGGAACGAAGGCGTGCCGCCCGATGCGCGCTTCATCCATTTCATCGGGACGCACCGCTTTACCGGCGACGCCTATGCCGACGCGACGCGACGCGCCGTCGCGATGCTGCCGCGCTGACGCGGCGGCGCCGGGTCAGGCCGCGGGATTGCAGCGCGCCATCGCGATCAAGTCGCCAATCGTCTCGCGCGCGAAGAGCATAAGCCCGCCCGCATAGGTCAGCGCGCCGATTCCCACGAGCAGCGCCAAGCGGGGCGCCATCGAAACCGGGGCGAGCAGGTGACCGGCGACCATCACGGTGGCTGCCATCGCGATGGCCACGAGAACCGAAGGCAGGATGGCGCCGAGCAGGGCGTCCGCGCGCATCCCGATCACCGGAAGCGATCGCCACGCGGCGAAGGCGAACAGCGCAGGATAGGCGGCGATCCAGGCTGCCGCGATCCCGGCGATTCCCCAATGGCCCCCAACGAGAAAGGCGACCGGCATGATGAGCGCGCCGATCGCGGCGTTGCGCAGCGCGATCTCGGGTCGGCCCATCGCATCGGTCGCGGGTTGCAGCAGGGTGAAGAGGGTCCAGAAGGGCATGGCGATCGCGAGCAGCCGAATCAGCGGAATGGCGCCGGCCCATTTGTCGCCGAGCAGGACGAGGACAAGTGGTTCGGCGACAACCGCGAGGCCCAGAAAGAAGGGCATCGCCGCCGCCATGATCGCGCGCACCGCCCGGGCGAAGGGGCGCGCCAGCCCCTCGGCCTCGTCGCGCAGCCGCGAATAGGCGGTGAAGGCGACTTCGTTGAGCGGCGGAATGATCTTGTTATTGAAGATCTGCGTCAGGAACAGCGCGGTCGTGTAAACGCCGACCAAATGCGCGTCGAACAAGCGCCCCGCGACCAATATGTCCGCCTGCGACTGGATGAAGCCGAAGAACTGGCCGATGGCGACGAGCCCGCCATAGCGCGCGATCGTGCCGGCGCCGCGAAAATCGAACGACGGCAGCATCCAT